>JAHCJI010000009.1 GCA_026126305.1 Phycisphaeraceae bacterium | reverse complement strand
CTGAGGGGGCCCGGCCGCCGGGCCGGACACGATCCCGCCCCGGGTTGGGGCCCCGGGCCGTTGGCGCATGTGGCCAACGGCCCGGGGCCTTTTTGTGCTGGGGCGGGGCGGGGGCGGGGGCGCCTGGGGGGAGGGCATCGGGCATCGGGGTATCCGATCGGGGCGTTGTGGGGGCCAGTCGTTCGGCATTTGAACGTGCTATCGTCCGGGCCCGGTTGGCTGGGGTCGGCGGGCAAGGCGCGGGAACACCATGGGCACGGAAGCAGCGAGCATGGCATCTTCAAAGGCATCGAACAAGGGCGAGATCGAGCCCAAGCCCCCGCGGGGCGGGCGCACGCGGCGGGGCGTGGTGGCGGCCGCGCCGGCGACGGTGGTGGGCCCGGCCATCCGCGTGCGCGGGGCCCGCGAGCACAACCTCAAGTCCATCGACGTGGACATCCCCCGCGACAGGCTCGTGGTCATCACCGGGCTGAGCGGCAGCGGCAAGAGCAGCCTGGCCTTCGACACCATCTTCGCCGAGGGCCAGCGCAAGTACATGGAGAGCCTCTCGGCCTACGCCCGGCAGTTTTTGGACCAGCTCAAGAAGCCGGACATCGACGAGATCGAGGGCATCCCCCCCACCATCGCCATCGAGCAGCGCAGCGCCGCCCACAACCCGCGCTCGACCGTGGCCACCACGACCGAGATCTATGATTACCTTCGCCTGCTCTTTGCGCGCTGCGGCACGCCCTACTCGTGGCGGCCCACCAAGGCCAAGCGCGACGGCACGGTGACGCAGCGCAGCGGCAAGCCCATCAGCGCCACCAGCGCCACGCAGATCGTCGACGCCGTGCTGCGCTTCGGCGAGGGCACGCGGCTCATGGTGCTGGCGCCCGTGCTGCGCGGCAAGAAGGGCTTCCACCGCGACGTGCTCGAGCGTTTGCAGGGCATGGGCTGGCAGCGGGCCCGCGTGGACGGCACGGTTGTCGACCTGCGCGACGTGCTCAAGGAACCCAGCGACAACCCCATGGGCCTGGAGCGCTACGCCAAGCACGACATCGACGCCGTGGTCGACCGCGTCGTCGTGCGCGAGGACGCGCGCCAGCGGCTGGCCGAATCGATCGAGGCGGCCTTGCAGGTCGGCCTGGGCTCGGTGGTGGTGGCGGTCGAGGGAGGCGAGCAATGGACCGACCACGGCTTCAGCGCCAAGCTGGCCGACCCCGACGACCCGGCGTACGCGCTCGACGAGCTCGAGCCTCGGGTGTTCAGCTTCAACTCGCCCTTCGGCGCGTGCGGCACGTGCCTGGGGCTGGGGCACATCCTGGAGTTCGACGAGGACCTGGTGGTGCCCGATGGCGATCGGGGGATCCTGGCCGGGGGCATCGCGCCGTGGAAGAAGAGCGGGCCCGGGGGCATGGTCTATCCCAAGCGCCTGCGGTGGTTCTGTCGGAAGTTCGGCGTGCCGCCCAGCGCGACGCCCAACGACCTGAGCGAGGAGGTGTACGGCATCCTGATGCACGGCACCAACGCCGACCAGGAAGGGATGTACAACGCGCACTGGGCGGGCGTGCTGCCCATGCTGCACGACTGGTTCAACAAGACCGAGTCGACCTGGGTGAAGGACCACCTGCACGCGTTCCAGAGCGAGAAGGTCTGCCCCTCGTGCCACGGCGACCGGCTGCGCATCGAGGCGTTGCACGTGTGCGTGCGGAGCGCGCACAAGGCCGACGTGGCCCGCGCCGCCTCGCCCGCGGTCATCGGCCGGCCTGTGCAGGACGGCACGGTGCTGAACATCAGCGAGCTCAGCCGCCTGACCATCGGCGACGCGATGGCCTTCGTCGAGGGGCTGGTGCTGAGCGAAGAGGGCCGGGCCATCGCCGAGCCCATCGTGCGCGAGGTGGGCAACCGGCTGCGGTTCCTCCAGAGCGTGGGGCTCGATTATCTCTCGCTCGACCGGCGCACCGCCACGCTCTCGGGCGGCGAGGCCCAGCGCATCCGCCTGGCCACGCAGGTGGGCAGCGGGCTGGTTGGCGCGTGCTACGTGCTCGACGAGCCCACCATCGGCCTGCACCAGCGCGACAACGATCGGCTTATCCGAACGCTGCGTCACCTGACGGACATCGGCAACACCGTGCTGGTCGTCGAGCACGACGAGGACATGATCCGCGCCGCCGACCACGTGCTGGACATCGGGCCCGGGCCGGGTGTGCATGGCGGTCGCGTGGTGGCGCAGGGCACGGTGGAGCAGGTGTGCGCCACGCCCGGCTCGCTGACGGGCGAGTACCTGTCGGGCAAGCGTCGGATCGAGGTGCCCGCCAAGCGTCGCGCGATGGACACGAAGCACGCCATCGTCGTCAAGGGCGCCAAAGAGAACAACCTCAAGAGCATCGACGTGGCCTTTCCGCTGGGGGGCATCGTCTGCGTCACGGGCGTCTCGGGCAGCGGCAAGAGCACGCTGGTCAACGACATCCTGCTCCAGTGCCTCAAGAAGGAGATCCTCGGCTCTCGCGCCAAGCCCGGGGCGCACGCACGCATCACCGGCACGGGCAAGGTGCACCGCGTGATCGAGGTCGACCAGTCGCCCATCGGCCGCACGCCTCGGAGCAACCCGGCGACGTACACGGGCGTGTTCGACGATATCCGCAAGGTGTTCGCCGGCACGCGCGAGGCCAAGATGCGCGGGTACATGCCCGGGCGGTTCAGCTTCAACGTGCCGGCCGACCGCGTGGGCAAGGCCGGCGCGGGCGGTCGCTGCGAGGCGTGCCAGGGCCAGGGCGTGAAGAAGATCGAGATGCACTTTCTGCCCGACGTGTTCGTGCAGTGCGAGGTGTGCAAGGGCAAACGGTACAACCGCGAGACGCTCGAGGTGCTCTCCAAGGGCAAGAGCATCGCCGACGTGCTGGACATGACCATCGAGAACGCGTGCCAGTTTTTCGAGGCCCATGGCAAGATCCTGCGATTCGTGCAGTGCCTGCGCGACGTGGGGCTGGGCTACCTCACGCTGGGCCAGCCCAGCACCACGCTCTCGGGCGGCGAGGCCCAGCGCGTGAAGCTGGCCACGGAGTTGGGCAAGGGTACGCGCATCGATGGCACGCCCAGCACCGAGCACACGCTGTACGTGCTCGACGAGCCCACAACCGGCCTGCACTTCGAGGACATCAACCGCCTGGTGGGCGTCTTTGACCGCCTGGCCGACGCGGGCAACACGCTGGTGGTCATCGAGCATAATCTGGACGTCATCAAGCGTGCCGACTGGATCATCGACCTGGGCCCCGAGGGCGGCGACGGCGGCGGCACGATCGTGGCCCAGGGCCCGCCCGAGGCGGTGGCGAAGGTAAAGCAGAGCCACACGGGGCGGTACTTGGTGGCGGTGTTGGGGTAGGCCTGAGCAGGTGGCGTGGTTTCGGAGCGGCATGAGGGAACCATCCGGGCCGAACCTCGTACCATAAACTGGTATCTACGCCACTTCTCGACTCAGATAGATAAGGAGTACCCGATGGCCAAGAACACGTCCTTCATTCTCGGGCCCCACTTCGATGCATTTGTGCGGGCACAGATCGAATCGGGCCGCTATGCCAACGCCACCGACGTGATCCGATCCGGGCTTCGCCTGCTCGAAGAACACGAGCACAGGGTCCAAACCCTTCGGGCCGCGCTGGCCGAGGGCGAGCAGAGTGGTATCTCCGGTGCTCTGGATATCGAGAAGATCAAGCAGCAGGGACGTAATGATCGCGGGCTGGCCGCCTCGTGACCCGCTCCCTGGTCATCAGCAATCGCGCCGAGGAGGACCTCCTTGGCATCTGGCTGTGGACCCATGAACAATTCGGAGAACGGCAGGCCGATCGGTATCTCGACCTGCTCGCTGCCGGCCTGAAGGCCTGTGGGGCCAATCCTAAGACTGGCCAGAATCGGGAAGCGATCCGCGCGGGCTACTGGTCTCATCGGATCGGCAAGCATGTGGTTTTTTACAAGATTTTGGACGAGGCGGTCTTGATCCAACGGGTGCTGCACGCGAGCATGGATTTTGACTCGCACCTTCCCGATTGATTCTTGACGGAACAGATCGCAACAGACATGGGTGTGATTGTCACTGCGACAAATCACACGGGCCCCCCAGCACCCCCGAACCCTCCCGCAACCAATCATCGATCTCCGGCAGCCACCGGCGGGCCGTGGCGCAGTCGAAGCGGGGCGGGAGCGTCGCGGGGGTGTGGCCCTTGCCCAGGTGCTGGGCCAGCAGAGCCAACAGCCGCTCGACCAGGCGGCTGGGCGCGATGGCCCCGCCGCACCAGTAGTCGTGGTCGTGCCAGCAGAGCGTGACGGCGTGTTGGGTTCCGACGCCCTGGGCCGTGGTCAGCGTCACCTCGTAGTGCCACCCTCGGCCGGTGGCCGTTTCGGTGCCTACTTCGAAATGCGATGCAGCCTGGGGCATGGGCGGGCGGTATCCCTTGTGAAACGATTGCTTGCCGGCGACGGGCCGGGGGGGCACTACCATCTTCATGGTGATGGGCCGACCACTGTTCGTGTCGGCCGGGTGAACGGGTCCAAGGCTATATCGGGTGCATGCGCGTGGCATTTTTGTTGGAAACCATCCGTCTGGGCATCGCCAACCTTCGGCTGCACAAGTTGCGCAGCTTCCTGACGGCCCTGGGCATCATCCTGGGCGTGGCGGCCGTCATCTGTATGGTGTCCATCGGCGAGGGCAGCAAGCAGGAGGCCCTTCGGCAGATCGAGCAGTTGGGTGCCCGCAACATCATCGTCCGCAGCCAGCGGCCCAGCGAGGCCGCCCAGCAGGGGCGCGAGCGTAGCCGCGTGGTGAATTACGGCATCACCTGGGCCGACCTGCGGATCATCGAGGAAAACTTCTCGGACGCCGCCGACATCATCGCCCTCAAGGAAGTGGGAGCGGAGGTCATCCGCGGCGCCCTCAAGCGTACGAGCCAGGCGTATGGGGTCGATCCGCGGCTGGCCCAGGTGGCCAACCTGCGGGTGTCCAAGGGCCGCTACCTCATCGAGGCGGACAACCATGAGCGGGCGATGGTGTGCGTAATCGGATCGGAGGTCGCGCGCCACTTCTTCCCCCTGGACGACCCGCTGGGCAGCACGATTTCGATCGACGACAAGGCCATGCGGATCGTCGGCGTGCTCGCGCCCGTCGGGCTGGCCGGCGGCGCTGGGTCGGCCCTGGTGGGCCGAGACCTCAACCTGGACGTGCATATTCCCCTGGAAACCGCGCGGTACGTCTTCGGCGACACCGTCGTGCGTCGGTCGGCGGGCTCATTCAACGCCGCGGAGGTCCACGTCTCGGAACTCTACATGACGGTGCCCAAGCGCGAGCAGGTCGTCGGACTGGCCCGGCAGCTCGAGCGCGTGCTCCAGACCCGTCGCAGCGGCATGGCCGACGTGTCGATGATCGTGCCCTTCGAGTTGCTCGAGAACGCCGAACGCGCCGCCCTGCGCGGCACGCTGATGCTCATGGCCATCGCGGGCATCAGCCTGCTGGTGGGCGGCATCGGCATCATGAACATCATGCTGGCCACCGTCACCGAGCGCACCCGCGAGATCGGCATCCGCCGCGCCCTTGGCGCGACGCGCAAGCACATCGTCTGGCAGTTCCTGGTGGAGACCAGCGTGCTGAGCCTCATCGGCGGGCTCATCGGCGTTGCCATCGGCGTGGGGCTCAGCCTGTTGCTAGGCTGGGCCGTGCCGCTGTTGCCCCAGGCCCCGCTGGTTGGCCGCTTCATACCCGCCGACGCGAGCCTGCCCACGCAACTGGCCTGGTGGTCGGTGGTCGTCGCCATGACCGTGGCCGTGCTCACGGGCCTTATCTTTGGCCTCTACCCCGCCCGCAAGGCGGCGCGGCAGGACCCGATCGTGGCGCTGCGGCACGATTGAGGGCTGGGGCCAGACGGCAGATCGCAGATGGCAAATGGCAGATCAAGAGGCAGAAGCTCCCCTCTTCATCTGCCATCTGCGATTTGCTATCTGCGATCTCCCCTACTCGCACCCCAACGCGAACGCCGTCTGGAAGGCCAAAAAGTCGAAGATGGTCAGCTGGCCGTCGCCGTCGAAGTCGGCGCGGAGGTCGCCGGTGCCGAAGGCGGTCTGGAAGGCGAGGAAGTCGAAGATGGTCAATTGGCCGTCGTAGTCGAAATCGGCTTGGCAGTCGAAGCAGGTGAGGTCGAAGAGGTAGGCCGCGCCGAACGTCGTGATGCCGTCGGGTTCGACGTCTTGTGAAGACCCGACCAGCACGTGCCGGCCGTCGGTGGTCGTGCGGATGCCGTAATCGGGGGCAAAGAACGGGGGGTTGGGCACCAGCAAGCCAAGCTCACGCCACCGGCCATCCGCGCCGCGGCGGAAGGCGTACGGGCTGTCGTGCGTGATGCGGGGGATATCGCGCGTGGACATGGCCAGCAGCACGCCGCCACCCATCGACATCCACTGGCCGAACTGTTCCATTCGCTCAGGGTCTTTCAGCACCAACTCCTGGCGTTGTACCCAAGAGTGGCCGTCGAACTCGAAGGTGTACACCACGCCCTGGTTCTGGACGTCTCGATCGACTCCCGGCGCGCCCACGGCCAGGGTCTGGCCGTCGAAGGCGATGCCTAAGCCAAAGCCGGTGAATGCCTGCGTCGGGGCGTCGGGCGAAACGAGTTTTTCCACGAATGTCAGCGTGTTGTCGGCCTCTCGACGGTACACGTACACCGAGCCGCCGTTGGGCACGAGCGACGAATCCCGAAAGGCAGAGAGGAAGACCCACGGCCCACCCATGGCCAGGAAATGACCAAACAGGGCATCCACCGGCAGGCCGTCGGGGCTCTCGATCAACTCGTGGAAGGCCCAACCCTCGGTGGTTTCGCGGTAGGACAGCACGACACTTCGGACTGATCCGGCTGGAAGAAGGGCCAGGCCGTCGTGCATCTTCGCAGTGATGCCCATGTGATTCAGAAAGGCGGGATCGATATCCGGCTTCTGGATCTGGCCGACTTCGACCCATTGCTCGCCGTTGTACTCATAGACGAACGCGCCGCCCTTGCGCGGGTTGTCGGGCCAGGTGTAGTTGAGCGTGCCCACGATCAGGCGGTTCTCATGGATGTCCAGGCTGATGCCGTAAAAATCGCCGAGCCGGGGGCTGGGCGGCGTGAGCGTCTGGCGATGGACGAGTTGCCCATCGATCATCTCGTAGGAATGCACGGCGCCGGCGCTGCAATGGAATGGATCGCCGGGACAGAGCGTCCGTGCATTCGCATCGCTGATGATCCACTGGCGGCCATTGGTCGCCACTCGATCTCCAAATCTCGAGGGTGGTGTTTCAGGCGGCGACACGATCCGCGTCGCTTCGCAGGCGGGCTGGGCCGGGGCCAGGCTCGCGCCCATGGCGACGGCGGCGATGGTGATCGGCAATATCGTGGTCTTCATGCCGGTAGTATGACCGAAGACGGGCGGGGTTGCAAGGGGAAAGGCCCCACTGCACAAACAAATATCGATCACATCCAACAAGTCCACACTCACCCAAACCGCCAAGCGACCCGTACACAACCCGGTTCGCTGCTGGCGGGGGGTCCGTCGTGGTGCAAGGGCTCGCTGTCGCGGTCCGGATTCCCTCAGCTGCGCTGCAAAACGGTTTTACCGCACTGCAAAACGGTTTTACTGCACTGCAAAACGGTTTTACCGCACTGCAAAACGGTTTTACCGCACTGCAAAACGGTTTTACTGCACTGCAAAACGGTTTTACCGCGCTGCAAAACGGTTTTACCGCGCTGCAAAACGGTTTTACCGCGCTGCAAAACCGTTTTACCGCACTGCAAAACCGTTTTACCGCGCTGCAAAACGACTCTGCCGTTCCATGTCGAAGGCCGAAGCCGGTTCCCGGACGTCTTTCGTGCAAAAACGGCGCGGCAGCGTGCGGGGCCTTGTGATGCCAGGGCCCGATGCCCAGCAGCCCTAATCGCAGCCCTGGGCGAACTCGTTCTGGAACTGGAGGAAGTCGAAGATGGTCAGGCTGCCATCGCCGTCGAAGTCGGCCCGCAGATCGCCCGCGGCGAAGAGGTTCTGGAACATGAGAAAATCGAAGATGGTGAGTTCCCCATCGCCATCGAGGTCGGCGCGGCAGGCATCCCCCGGGCACAGGTGCAGCCTGGCGATGCGATTGGTCGAGGGGAGGTCGCCCGCACGTGTGAAAGCGCCGCCGGCAAAGAGGGCCGGCCCGCCCAGCCCGCCCGATCCTGCCCGGCCCTCGAAGGGCGTCAGGGCGAATGGGAGGTTGTCCAGCCCCCCCGCGACCGAACTCCACCGCGCCCCGTCCCATCGAGCGAAGTTGCGAACCGCTACGCCGCCCGCGCTGGTGATGTTGCCGCCCACGTACAGCCCCCGGCTGTCGCTGGCAAATGCGGCCGTGTCGACCGCGGCCAGCGAGCGCACCTCGCCGGCGATCCCACCGCCAAGGTCGCTCCACTGGGATCCGTCCCATCGCGCCACGCGGTTGACCGACCTGCCCCCGGCCGAGAGGAAGAAGCCGCCCACGTACAGGGCCGGGCCGGCACCACGCCCGTCGTCGAAGACCACCAGGCTGGAGACTATGCCGCTCACGCCGTCGCTCTCCGGGCTGCTTGGGCTGGCGACCTTCGACCATGCCGTGCCATCCCAGCGGGCGAAGTTGCGAACCGGCACGCCGCCCGCGCTGGACATGTTGCCGCCGGCATACAGGGCCGGGCCCGAGCCGTCGTCGAAGGCCCGCAGCGCGAAGACCCCGCCGTCGACGCCATCGATGGCGTGGCCGACGGACTCCAGCGCGGTCCACGACGTGCCGTCCCATCGGGCGATGTTCCGGGCCGGCACGCCGCCGGCGGACAGGAAGTTTCCGCCCGCGTAGAGCGCCGGCCCCCGTCCATCATCGAAAATCGCAAGGGCCGACACGGTGCCGCCAACACCCTGGGCCGCCCCGCTGCCCACCGGCGACCAGGCCCGGCCGTCCCATCGGGCGATGCCGCTGGCGGGCTGGCCGCCCGCGCTGGTGAAGTCTCCGGCGACAAAGAGGGCCGGGCCCGAGCCGTCGTCGAAGACGGTCATGGCCACGACGCTCGCCCCGGAACTGCCCGTGCCGCCAGACACCCCCGCCGGCCCGGTGGCGGCGGCCAGAGCGGACCACTGCCGACCATCCCAACGCCCCACGCGGTTGACCGTCACGCCGCCGGCAAGGGGGAAGTTGCCGCCGGCATAGATCGCCGGTCCATCCCCCTGGCCATCGTCAAACACGGTAATGGCAAACGTCCACGGCAAGACGGCCCCGCTCATGCCCGTCGACAAGGCCGACCACTGCGGCTCGCACTCCTGCGCGACCGTGGACGACAGCGGCAGGCACAAGAGCCCGACGGCCAGGGCGGCCCGCAAGCGCACCACTCGACCCGATACCGGACGACACCTCGACCACGTGTTCATGACCCCACTCCTTTTGTTTACGGCCAACGTTGCGGCACGCACCCCGCCAACGCACGGGGTGCGAACCCTCAGGATACCACAACTCGCCAGAGAACGATACCGATTTTTTATTCTTGCAACCGCTGGGCCCAATGTGTGGAAACCGGGCCTCGGCACCGCGACGCGGACGGCCGGGCAGGCCAGGGTCGACCCTGCTGGGCCCGCCATGGCGACAAAACGAAATCGAACCGGGGCCGAACACGCTGGCCGGCCACGGTTGCTTTCGGAGACGAATTCGATCCCTCTTGGGACCGAGGATCAGTCGCAGCCCTGGGCGAACTCGTTCTGGAACTGGAGGAAGTCGAAGATGGTCAGCTGGCCATCGCCGTCCAGGTCTACCCGGCAGCTCTCGCCGATGAGCTCGATCTGGTGCGGGCCCGGCCCGGCGTAGCGCATGTCCATCGATCCGCCGCCTGGCATGATTCGTACTGCCAGGTCACAAAAGCGACCTCGGCACCGCTGATGAGCAGGGCCCAGTCCATCGTCGTGGCCAGACCCTGGCGGGTGATGTCCAACTCCCAGATCACTTCATCGTAAAATATTATGGACGCGGACTCACGCCAGCGCGGCCACGATCGCCCGGACGGCCCGCTCGCTCTCGGCCGCCTCCAGCGTGGGCTCGGCGTCGCTTGCCCCCTTCTGGCCGGGCAGCATCGGCAGATGGACAAAGCCCGCGCGCCGCCCGGGCGGGGCCCCGTGCAGGGCGTGGTAGAGCACGGCGTTGCACAGGAAGGCCCCCGCGTCGTGGCTGGCCGACGCGGGTACCCCGACACCGGCCATCGCCGCCACGCACGCGTCCACGTCGAGCGTCGCCGCCAGTGCCAGCGGCCCGCCCTCGACAAGCGGTCCGGGCTCGCGCGCCACGCCGTCGTTGTCGGCGATGCGGCCCTGCCCGAAGTTCAGCGCGAACCGCTCCACCGTCACCATCGGCCGCTTGCCGCTCTGGCCCAAGAGCAGCACCACGTCGGGCGACGACACGTCCAGGGCCTCCCGCAGCGCGGGCCAGGCGCCGGCCCAGGTCACCGGCAGGATCGCCGAGGCCAGCTCGACCCCCGGCGGCGGATTGTCGGCCAGGGCCATCGCCACACGCCAGGACGGGTTGTCGTCGCCGCCGCCGAAGGGCTCGAAACCGGTTACCAGCACGCGGGGGCTCGCCATGGGCCATCCTTGGCCCCGCCCGCGGGCAATGATGCCGCCTTGATCGGCGACCTGTCAGACTGGAAGGACTACGCGGCCAGCGGCGGCCCGCGCACGATCGCACCCGAGCTGCTGGCGGTGCCGCTGAAGCCCACCGTGGCCGACCTGGCCGCCCTGCGTGCCCGCTACACCCAGGGCGTGGTCGCCGTCGCGGTCGAGAACGCCCGGGCCCGGCATCGCGCGCGGGGCAAGTTGCCCGACGAACTCGTCGAAAACCTGCTGGCCGACGAGCAGGGGGTCATGGTCGCCTCCTCGGCGCTGGCCAGCACGCACAAGGCCGCCCGCTTGGCCGCCGCAGGGGCCCGGCACGCCCTGGATTTATGCTGCGGCATCGGCGCCGACGCCTTCGCCCTCACGCGTACGGGGCTCATGGTCACCGCCATCGACCACGACCCCATCCGCGCGTGGATGGCCTCGAACAATGCCGCGTGCGAGGCACTCGTCCGGGACGTGGGCTCGCCGGAAGTGCTCGGGCACGTCGGTGGCCAACTGGTCCACCTGGACCCCAGCCGCCGCGACTCGGACAAGCGCCGCCACGACTACGACCTCTACCAGCCCGGGCCCGATGCCATCGCCGCCATCGTCGCCGCCGCGGCGGGCGCGTGCGTCAAGCTCGGCCCGGGCGTCGACTTCTCGCGTTTGCCATCGCCCGAGCCGTCCTTCCTCGAGCTCCTCAGCGAGCGCGGCCGCCTGACCCAGGCCCTGCTGTGGACCGGCTCGCTGGCCACCATCGACGCGCCCAAGCCCGGCCATCGACGGGCAACGATCCTGCCCGGGGGCCACCGCTTCGACGCCAAGCCCGGCCCGCTCATCACCGCCGAGGATTGGGAAGACAGCGACGGCCCGGAGCGCCCGGTGCTAACTTATATCTACGAGGCCGACCCCGCGCTCGAGCGGGCCCATATGCTCGGCGCCTTCGCCAGGCTCAACGGCCTGCGGCCCATCCATCCGGCCGTGGGCGTGCTCACGGGCGGATCGATCGTCGACAGCCCGTGGCTGACGCGCTACGACGTGCTCGAAACCATGCCCTGGGGCCGCAAGCCCGTCAAGGCCCGGCTGCGCGAACTCGGCGCGGGCGTGGTCACGGTCAAGACCCGGGCCAAGCTGGTCGACCCCGACGCGCTCCAGAAGGACCTGCGCGGCACGGGCGACGAGCCGGTCACCCTCTTCGTCCTGCGCCTGGGCGACAAGCCCACGGCCATCCTCACGCGGCGCCGCGCGATGGCATAGGCCCTACGCCGAGTCGGGCGAAGGGGCCCACGCCTACGACGCGCCGGCCATCTTCTCCACCCACACCGGCACGTAGGGCGGCGTACAGCCCTTCGAAACCGGCCAATCCTTATAAAGGCCGATGCGCTCGCCGATGGCCACGGCCCGTTCCCGCAGCGGCGGGCAGTGGATGCCTATAGCCGCCAGCGTGTTGTTCATGGTCCAGCGCGTCTCGGGCCGCGCGGTGGGCATCTCACGCTCGATGCGATCCAGCAGGGCGGCTGGGTCCAGCGCCGGGGCCGGATCGCCATCCGATTTGGCAACCATCGAGGCCGCCAGGTGCCAGCCCGCCCGCGCCGCCCAGGCGTCCGGGTCGCGCATCCAGCGTTCACGGAGGTTCGCCTTCTCCTGCGGCGTCCTTTTGGCGATGACGTATGCCTGGAGCCAGTCGGCCACCCACGAGTAGCGGCCATCGCGCACCATATCGTCCAGGTCGTCCAGCGAGAGCCCGGCCGCATCGACCAGCAGGATGGCCAGCAGCTGCGCGTCGAGGTTGCCCGTGGCCCACAGCTCCAGGCCCAGATCGTGGCGCTCGGGGCCCTTGATCGCTTTGTCTATCTTGCGAAGGTCGCCGGTCTTGACCCCGTACTGGAGGTCCTCGGGCACGCCGGGGATGCCGTCGGGGCCGACCCGTGCGTTGTGCCGTCGCCGGGCGGGGTCGCCCATGGCTTCCAATTGCTTGAGGATGTCCTGTACCGTCATGGCAAACATGGTACGACCCGCCATGGCATCAGGACAACCCCTGATAATGCGGCAAGCCACTCCGCCCACGCGAGGGGCATCGGCAACCCCGGCCAAGACCCATCGACGAACCGGCGATCGGCCACCCCCACCCTCACCTCCACCTCCAAACAGAGCCAGATCTTATGAGAATGCCGTTGACCACCGCGCCGGTGGGCCCTGGCTCGGGGTGCTCGGCCGCGAGAACGCTCGCCCCCGGGCTCGCCATTGTTCGTGTTCCATCGGGTCGTCGACGGCCCGGCACGGTCGAGTTTTCGCCAACCCACGCGCTGGCGTGCAACTTGTTGACCCAGCGGCCGGTACCGGATGTATGCCTCCAAGCAACATGCCTGTTTGGATCAAGGCGATCACCCAGCCGCGGAAGACAGCGTTCTACGGCCGGTTCTACGTCCACGCCAGGCGCACGCCCTCGCGTGGCGATTGGTGCTGCTGGCCCGAAGTGCCCGGGCGGCCATACCTGGCCTGGAAGATCGCCCGCCTGTGCGGCCTGCGCCTTGTTGGCAGGCCAACCGAGAACGCCAGGCTGGGCTCGGTCTTCTGCGACGCGACCCATGTCCCAAGCCCACCGCCGTCGAGCCTGCCATCGGGTGTCGCCATCATCAACGAACGCTGCCTGGACATCAGCAAGGAGCGGGTGGAACTCGCCCACCGACGGGCCTTCGGATACGGCATGGCCGTCGATCCCACCACGCACTCCGGGCCGATGGTCGCCAAGAGCGATGCCAACGCCGCCCATGATGGCCGGGTGATCATCGGCCCGATCGAACGTGCCGAGCCCGGCTACGTGTACCAGATCGAGATCGACAACCGCGTGGACAACATCCGCGGACGAAGGCTCCCGGTGCCCACCGTCCTGGACATGCGCGTCACCATTGTCGGCGGCGAGATCACGGGCGCTTACCGCAAGTATCGTGCGGCCGGGAAACGCTTCCTCAATACCAACGATCGCGCGTCCTTCCACGAGCCGGGCGAACTGTTCAGCGCTTTGGAAGTCGAGCGTCTGATCGCCTTCGCCTCGGACATCGGCCTGGACCTGGGCGAGATCGACGTGCTGCGCGACAACGCCAGCGGCCGCATCTATGCGATCGACGCCAACAACACACCACACAGCCCGCCGGGCGTGCTCGAAGGGCCCCTGGCCGCCTGGCCCATCATGACCGCGGCCGCTCGGGCGTTCGAGCGGCAGTTCCTTTCGGGCCGGCCACGGGCCGATCGAGCATCGATGGTCGAGCCGAAAGCTCAACCCCTGCCCACGTCAAGGGCCTGAACTCCCGCCTTTCGGAGGATGGAATCAGTCGTCGATCAGCCGGTCGACGACCAGCATCGTGGGAGCATCCTCGTGTGCCCCCCGGCCGGCCCGCCGGCCAACGATGACGCCATGCGTCGCGCCGCGGTCATGCTGGTCCTGCTCCTGGCCCTGGGCCTGAGCACCAGCCCGCTCATCGCCTGGGCGGGGGCGCTGGTCGATCGCACGAACTGGCCCGACACGCCGCTGACCGGCGCGCCCACGGGCACGCGGACCGAGCTGCGTGGGTGGCTGGTCGAGATGGGGCGCGATCCGACGCTCACGTGGCGGACGTTCAAGGCCCTGGACCTCTGGGTCCAGCCGCCGGACCTGGAGGCCCCTACCGAGTTGCCCGCCTGGAGCGTGGGGCACGATCTTCCCGACCAGCCCGGCCCCTTCGCGCCCGCGCGCGAGCGGACGCGGGACGTGGCGTGGGAGGTCAGCGCCGGGTGGCCCATGCGGTGCGTGCGCGCGGTGCGCTCGGCGGGGCCGAGCGAGTTCGCCCTGCCCGGCGAGTTCGTGCGCGGGGGCGTGGCGGCGATGGCGTTCGACTGGCCGATCCCCACGGGCTTCGTTGACGGGTACAACCAGATCCTGATCGAGCCGTGGCCGAACGGCGGGCTCGCGGCGGTGGTGCCGGTGCGGCCGATCATCGGCGGGCTGGTCGTGAACACGGTCGTGCTCGCTCTTGGCTGGGGCGTGGCGTTGTCGCCGCTGGTGGCCTTGCGCGCGGCGCGTCGCTGGCGACGCGGCAGGAAGAATCGCTGCGCCCGATGCGGGCACTCGCGCGAAGGCCTGCCCACCGGCGCGCCGTGCGCCGAGTGCGGCCGCGACCCCCACGAACGCACGACCCTCGCCGAGCTGCTCACCGCCCGCGCGCCCATGTGTGGCGCGGTGCTGGCGCTGGTGCTCGTGCTCGCGTCGAGCGCCGCGCTGCTCACGCACCGGTGGATGGCCGTCGATCGGCTGCCGCCCTTGCACCACGCGGCGGCGGTGGGGGATGTGGAGGCAATCGAGCGGCTGCTGGCGGGGGGTGCGGACATCGATAGCCTGCTGCGTCGCAACGATGGCGCGTTCGCGCGGATGCGGGGGACCACCGCGTTGGCATGGGCGGCCGGTCGCGGCCACGTCGACGCCGTCACCGCGCTGCTCGACGCGGGCGCCGATCGCGTGGCGGGTTCGAGCTTCGCGACGCCCTTGCAGGCCGCGATCCGCGGCGGGCACGAGCGCATCGCCTTCGCGCTGCTGGACGCTCAGCCGCCCATCGGCGACGGGGTCGAGGTGCTTCGCGACCTGCCGCTGGCCGGCGACGGCCTGCGCGCCCGGATCATCGAATCGGTGGCGTGGTTCGACATGAATCGGAGCATGGCCTGCGCATCGGCGGTCCGCGCCGCCGACCTCGCGCTGCTCGACGCGCTGCTTGAAACGGCCGGAGCGTCCCCGGTCCCCCTGAACTGGCACGTGCTGTCCGACGCGCTCATCTTCGATGGGCGAGCCTGGCACGGGCCGTGGCGGCACGACATGGGTGTAACGGCGTCCGTTCTGGCGCGGGACGTCACTTGCACCCAGTCCGTCCTCGACGTTGCCATTCAGAGCGCGCTGCAAGAGGGCGTGACGCCGGCGGTGGCGGCGCTGCTGCGCGCCGGAGCAAATCTCGACGGCACCCCCATGCACGCGGCCATCGACGGCGGCGACCCGACGATGGTCGCCGTGCTCGCCGATGCGGGCGTGCCGGTCGACGCGACCGACTCGGGCGCGCGCACCGCGCTCTGGCGTTCGGCTGAATTGGTCCGGCCGGGCTTCGTACGAGCCTTCCTGGATGCCGGGGCCGATCCGACTTTCGAGGTCGCCGGCGAGACCGCCGCGCAGATGCTCGCCCGCGTGCGCGATCAGGCCACGGCGGACCGAGCGAAAGACTCGGAGGGCGCGCCCACGGCCCGGCCGGACGACGTCCAACGCATCCTCGACCTCCTCCAAGCCGCCGAGGCCAAGTGGCACGCGCGCGAGCAAGGCCACACGAACCCCGGTGACCGCTAGCCTTGGCGGAGTGTTTTGCGAACGGCCCGGCGCGACATGCGAACGCCCCGTGACGAAACCGATCCGGCCGGTTGCGAAACCAGAACACCCAAAAACGAAACCGAAACGCGGCGTTTCGGTTTCGGTCTTGGGCGTTGCGGCGTCGGATCGGGCCGTTCGGACACCGCAAGACGCGCAATTCATGCCGATCTGGGCGGGTTCTGGGTTGTTCTTGGGCGAAGGGCACGCCACACGGCGTTTTTGGATGGATCGGCGGGGCGAAGCGGCCGAAGCAAGAGGGACGCGTCGCGGGGGCCGGTGGCGGCCCGGCGCGGGCGCGAGCGGACGCGGAGCCAGACCATGCCCGAGAACATGCCCCAGAACCCAACCGACGCGCTCGAGTGGATCGAGCAGCGGGCCCAGCGGTGGATCGACAACGCCAGCGCCCTGGGGCTCAGCGAGGCGCTCGCCCAGGAGGTGCTCGACCTGGCCGAGATCGCGCGGGCGCGGCGGCGCGCCGCCGACGAGGCCGCCGCGAACGCCCGCAGCGCCACGCGGGCCTGGCGCAGCGGCATCCGCGACGCCAAGCGCCGCACGCGCGCCGCCATCGCGGCCATCAAGGCAAAGGCCGCCGCCACGGGCGACCCGGGCGTGTACACGCTCGCCCTGCTGAGCGCGCGGGCCGGGCCGGGCCAGGCCCCCCCGCCCCAGACGCCGCGCAACCTCGCGTTCGCCGTGCGCCCGCGGGGCGAGGTCGAGCTGTCGTGGCAGGGCGGCGGGCCGCAGGGGACTTTTTACATCGTGCAGCGGTCCTTCGACGGCGGGCGCACGTGGGGCGTGCTGGGCACGACCACGAGCAAGCGCTTCGTCGACGACGACCTGCCCACGGGGCTGGAGGAGATTTCTTACGCCGCCATCGCGCGGCACGGCGAGCACGCGGTGTGGGGCGTCCCGCTGCCGGTACGGCTGGGCACGCGCCCGGCCGAGTGTGGGGGGCGGGCCGGGCGGGACGAGCGGGCCGGGGGCGACGGGCGGGCGGCTTGATCCGCCGCCCGCGGCGGGGTAGGCTCTCGCCGCTCATGGTTCTCCGGGACTGGCCCTGCCAGAAACCCGGAGCGAAGAGGGAAGCGTGGTGTAAAGCCACCGCGGACGCGCCGCCGTAACGGGCACGCACCGACCTCGGCCCCCCGGCTGATTCGTTCGATCGAGTCGAGCACGGGGAGCACGCCACTGCGGGGAGTTCTGACTCCCTGCGGGAAGGCCGCCGAGATTCGGGCCCGGAGCCGGAAGACCTGCCACGAGCCTGCGTTGTCGCCCTCGCGCAAGGGGTGGCACGGCGCGAGTTCGTGTGCCCCGGGCGTGCGCGCTGCCGTGCTCTGTGAACCCAGGCGAAGAGCGACTCATGGACCTACCCCTTTTGGGTACACGGTCCGGGGCCGTCCCGCGCGATTCGGGACGCACGCCGGTGAAGAGCCGGCACGGAAGGGGTGCGCGATGCGCACGCGTGTTGTTCTGTTGTCTGCGGTTTGCGTTTCTTCGCTCGTGGGCGCCCACGCCGGCCCCGCGCTGGCCCAGGGGTTGCTCGACCCCTACGCAGGCGGGGTGGTCCAGTACGTGCCCGGCGAGGGCGTCGCTCCGGGCTTTGACGACCCGGTGAGCGCCCTGGGCGAGCCCACACGCTTCACGGGGGTGGGGGCCTTCCCCGGGGCCGTGACGCCCTTCAACCCGCCCTACCTGCCCGGCGAGGTGGTCTCGGTGGGATCGGGCGGCAGCCTGACGCTGCGGCTGGGCACGCCCGCGGTCGACGCGGCGACCAACCCCTTTGGCATCGACCTGATCATCTTCCACAACGGCGGGTACATCGACGCGGCCTTCCCCGCGGGTGTTGTCGGCGGCACGTTCTTCGACGGCGGCACGGTCGAGGTCTCCGCCGACGGGGTCGAGTTCTTCGTCGTGCCCGGCGTCGCGGCCGAGGACCACTTCCCCACGCTGGGGTACCTGGACCTGCCCGGGCCATTCGTGCAAGAGCCGGGCCTGGTGCCCAGCGACTTCCGCCGGCCGGTGGACCCCGCGCTCAATCCCCTGGGCCTGGGCTTCGACGCCCTGGTTGCCGCGTACAACGGCTCGGGCGGGGGCACGGGCATCGACATCGCCCGCGTCGGGCTGGCCGAGGTGCGGTACGTGCGGATCTCTGCCGGTGCGGGCCAGAAGGCCGACATCGACGCCATCGCGGTGGTGCGGCCCGCGTGCGAGGCGGACATCGACGGCAACGGCGTGCTGGACGTTTTCGACTTCATCGCGTTCCAGAACCTCTTTGTCGCCGGCGACGGGCGGGCCGACTGCGACGGCGACGGCGTGCTGGGCCTGTTCGACTTCCTGTGCTTGCTCAACCGCTTCACGGAGGGCTGCTGAATGCGCATCGCAACGTGCTTTGTCTGCATCCTGGCCCTGCCCGCGCTGGCCGACGACGCCTGGACGCACGCGGGCAAGGACGCCCAGCGACGTTCCATCGCCGCGGGTTCGTCGCTGCCCGATCTTTCCTCGCCGGCCTGGGTCTACGACGGCGGCGGCGGCTTCCAGGCCGTCTCGCAGGCCACGCCGGTGGTCTCGCAGGACGGCGTCGTGGTCGTGCTGGGCATGCTCGAAGGCGTCGCCCACGCCGTGGCGCTCGAGGCGGCCACGGGCGCGGAACGCTGGCGCACGCCCATCGACCCGCCGGCCTTCGCGTCGTGGTCGAGCCCAGTGGTGCTTGGCACGCGTGAGGGCGGCCTGGCCATCGTCGCCAGCGGCTCCACCCTGGCGGCCTTCGACCTGGGCAGCGGCGAAGAGGCCTGGAGCCTGGAGCTTGGCCAGCGCGTGGTCAACGCCTCGCCGGCCATCGACGCCGCGGCGGGCCTGGTGCTGGTGACGACCTACGACCCCTTCGGCGGCGCGGCGCGGTTGCTGGCGGTGGACCTTGGCAGCGGCGAACTGGTGACCGAGCCCACGATCGGCCCGGCCTCGGGCGCGAGCCCCGCGCTGCTTGGCTCGCGTGCTCTTGGCCCGCGCGCCTTGGTGGCGCTGACCAATGGCTTCGTGCGTTGCTATGAGGGCGAGAGCCTGTTGTGGGAGATCGACGCCCCGGGCGCGACGGGCTTCTTCGGCGGCCTGTCGTTGCTGGACGGCCACGCCTACGCCGCCACCTACGGCTTCAGCGGCGGGCGCGACAACAGCGTGCTGGTGAAGATTGACGCGCTCGACGGCTCCGTCGTGTGGTCGACGCCCACCGAGCGCACCAACGCCATGCCCATCGTCCTGGGCGACGGCCGCGTCGTGCTGTCTGCGGGGCTGGAGGGCTTCGGCAGCCTGCCCACGGTGCAGGTGTTTGGCGACCTGGGCGACGCGGCCGAGCGCCGCTGGGACCTGGCTTTCGCAACCTGGGACGACCTCAACGGCAACGGCCGCATCGATCCCGGCGAGTACCTGGCCCTGGGCGGCTGGGACCACCAGCCCGCGGCCATCGTTTCGTCCACTGGCGCGGCCCTCCTGGTGGGCTCGCCCACGGGCGGGCTGGCGCTGCTCGACCTGGACGCCGACCCCGCCGGGGCGCAGCTGGTGCTGGCCCGGAGCGACTGGGGCGGTGGCTCTCCCGCGGTGGCCCGGGGCGTGGCCGTGAGCGCCTGGGGCGACCACGTCGCGGGCTTCGCGCTGGCCGAGGCGTGCCTTGCGGACTTCGACGGCGACGGCGAGCTGACCATCTTCGACTTTTTGGCCTTCCAGAACGCCTTTGCCGCCGGCGACCTGCGGGCCGACCTCGACGGCGATGGCTCGCTGACGTTGTTCGACTTTTTGGCTTTCCAGAACGCCTTCGCGGCCGGGTGCGGGTGAATGCGGGCCCGGGGCTTCACGCTCGTGGAGTTGCTGGTGGTCGTGGCGCTGGTGGGCGGCATGGTGGGCGTCCTGCTGCCCGCGCTGGCCGGGGCCAGGGGTGCCGCCCGCTCGGCGGTCTGCCTGGGCCAACTCCGGCAGATGGGCGTGGCGTGGACGCTCTACGCGGGCGACCACCGGGGCCTGGCCATGCCCTTGGCCTACACCGACGCGGCCCACACCCGCGGGGGCGACGGCATCTATTGGTGGGGGGCCGACGGCTCGACCACGGGCCGGCTCGACCATGACAGGGGCCTGCTGACCACGTACCTCGACGCCAGGCCGGGCGAGGCGGGCCTGTATGCCTGCCCCGCCCAGCGCCCGGGCACCTACCACCACCAGGGCACAACGGGCACGCCCACCAGCACCTACGGCTACAACGGCTACTACCTCAGCCCGGCCTTTACCCCCGGCTGGTCGCGGCAGATCGCCCACCGCCCGCACCAGCGACTGGCGACCATCGAGCACCCCACGCAGGTCCTGGTCTTCGCCGACACGCTCATCAGCCGCGGGCCCGGGGCCCTGCCGGCCAGCAACGCCCTGCTCGACCCGCCCATGCTCTACAGCGGCGGCCCGGGCCGGCCCGGCCGCTGGCAGGCCAACGAGTTTCCCACCTCGTGCTTTCGCCATGGCGGGGCTAGCGCGGGGGCGGGTGTGGGGGGTGTGTGCCAGGGCGTCCACGCCGACGGCAGCGCCCAGGGCTACGCGGCCCAGCCCGAGTGGCTCGCCCAGCCGGCCCAGGGCATCGGGTCGATCGGGATCCACAACGACCCTCGATACATTCCCGACTGGCGGGCCTGGTGATGGACACGCCCGGCTCCCGGGTCGATAGTCTGGTGTGGACATGGGACCCGCCGCGAGCACCAAGCCGACGATTGCCGACCTCGACCGCCCGACGCGTCGCGTGCGTGTCGAGCGGTGCGTGTGCTTCGACCAGCCCTTCGAGAAGCTGCTGAAACTCGCCCGCGAAGAGGGCCTCACGCTCGAGCAACTGTCCGAGCGCACCGGCTGCTGCACGGGCTGCGGCATGTGCAAGCCCTACGTCCGCGTGGTGCTGACCACCGGCCGCACGAGCATCCCGCTGATGAACGGCCGCGACCTGAACGCCATCGCGCAACAGGCCGAAGCCCAGGCCCGGGCCGACAACCCGGGCTGACCGAGGGGCAAGCCAGATGGCAGATGGCAGATTCGGAGTCGGAGGGCACTGGGCATCGGGCACTGGGCACTTGGCACTAGGCATTGGGGATTGGGCACAGGGCATCAGGCATCGGGCGGGTATCCTGCGTCCCATACCCAACGCCCGCCCGCCGCTCGCTACGACGGCACGTCCTCTACCCAGGACGCTCTCCATCACCAGGGCGGACTCGATGGCTTTGGCGGCGCGAGCGATGTAGACTCGGTAATCATGCGCCGCACGTTCTTGAGCACGGGTTCCCCGCAGACCGAAGACAAGCGGTGGTACGTGCTGCAAAACTGGCGGCAGGACGCGGCGGTGATCATCAGCGACGCCGGCGTGCAGCGGGAGCGGGCGTTCTACAGCCCGTATGGTCGTGTGTTTGGGATGCCCGCGGGCGATCTTAATTTTGACGGCGAGTTTACATCTGCCGAGGCCACGACGATCTCGGGCTGGTCGGCCGGGTACCGCGCGTATGCCGACATCAACCTCGACGGCGTCATCGATGGCGACGACGCGACGGCGAACACGCCTGGAACGCTGGGCTGGGATGCGCTGTCGCGTGATGGTTCGACCATCGGCATGACCGGCGCGACGTTCAGCAAGCACATTCCCGTGCTGGCATTCCTGCGCCAGGGCGTGTATCACACAGGCTTGGGCCGGCTGATCCACCGAAGCGGCAACGCGAGTAGCGTTGGCGTGGGGTTTGGAAAGCCCTGCTATAGTCCGTGTGGTTGCGGGGTGGCTGGTGCTAACTCGCTATTCGGATGCAGTATACAACCGGTTATTCCGGATGGTAGCCGATGCGTTGGCCAATCCAGTTCACTTACGGATTGTTTGGTATGTTGCGAGGGTCCAGACAAGGCAATTGATCAAGAATGTTCCACAGCATGCTTTCTGGCGTTTGAGTCGCCTCTGCCTATTACCCTACCTCCCAGACGTGGAAATCCAAACCCGATGGATCCTGATGAGCAGCAGTGTTATGACTGGTGCGTGGATGCTCAACGTGAATGGGGATTTATTCCTGTGTTCGCGCTCACTGGGTGCAAAGACGGTGATTATCTGATCTGCAATTGCACAAGGTTTAGGGGGATGGATCAACGTATCGGGTGGATTTCGACATTCAGCGTATGCCTTTCGAAGTGCGAACAACTACATCGAATCGAACTCGACTGCGATCCTGCCAAGCCTGGTCAGCAGATATGGAAGGATGGAGAGGATGGTAGATGGCGTTCTGAGTGCCGCGTTCACACATGTATTTCAAGTTGCTTTGATGCTACCATCAACTGCGAGCAGTTGCGGACCGAGTCTGAACGGGCGGCTTGCAGGTTTACACGGTCGTCTTTGCGTGATGCAACGAAGGGCTGGTGCTCGAGAAAATGATAAAAATATCCTGCACTAGAGTTATAAGACGAATGCTTATTGTAATGAGCATAAGTACGGTCATTTCCGCACTCATCGCAGTTCTTCCGCATGTTATAATAGACCCCACGCCATTTGTTTGGAGTGCTCCATATCGCGATCACTCACAGAAGCTAGGGTGGCGAGCGGGCTCTACTTGGGTGCAATGCAGATTGTTTGTCTATGAGTGGCAAAGTGCTAATAGGTATCACGGCGATATTGGTGAGGCTTCAACGCCACAGTTTTCCGCAACAGGCGCAATACCGGGATTGTCGATATCACAGCTTGAACAATTCGGGGCATCTCCTGCCTTGGCCACCGAAGCTCTTCATCGCCCTTTACCGTCATGGGCAAGACACGCATTGGAGTATGTGCGTCTGACGACAGATTACGAGGAGCGAGAGCACTTTGTTCTAATCTTCTCCGGATGGCCTTTGCATAATATGTGGCACGCACACATCTTATCTACAAATGGCGATGCATCAGTTAAATGGCTTCCCGTAAGCAATCCTGTTGCTCCACATGTAACGTATTCAGGTTTTGCCAATCGAGGTGTTCCGTATGGCATCAACGGGACACCATTTGTAGGGAATATTCTATTCTACACTGCACTCCGATATATTTGTTATGCCATTTTTGCTACCACGCGTGCGATACATATTACTCTGGGAAATAAGTGTGTTATCTGCAAATACCCGCTCTGTGATGGTGGGCAGTGTCCAGAATGTGGCTCGTATTATGATAATATCATAATACGTCATCTGTTCGAGAAGATCTTGTACTAAGCGTCACTGCAAACATTCGGCAGACCATCCGCCGCAGCAGCATGGCCTACCCCAGCGGGTACGCCGCACAGTACGTGGTGCTCAACTCGACGATCGAGAGCAATCTTTCGCGCGTGGGGCAGGTGAAGCTCGGCCACGCGAACAATTTCGTCACCGTGGCGACGTACGACTACCTGGGCACCAGCGGCGTCGTCGGCACGACGCTGCCCGAGCCGGGGGTGTACAGCAACCGCTTCGACTCCGGCGGTGATTCCGTGCAGCTCGACCGCTGGAACCGGCCGGCGGCGTGGGCGTGGACGGCTCGGGCATCGACCTGGCCCAAGACAACCCTCGACGCGAGATCTGCCCGGGGGGCCAGATGGCAGATGGGAGGAGGCACCGGGCACCGGGCATCGGGAAGGGGGATTCGGCAATCGGCAGCCGGGAATCGGGAATCGGCAATCGGGGGGATCGGATGCCGATTGCCGCATGCCGGCTGCCGAATGCCGATTGCCGGCTGCCGTCAATCGGGGGGCTGGTCGCGGGTGTTGGCGGCTTGGGGTGGGCGCGATGTGGTCGAAAGTGGTTCGTGCGCGGCCGACGGCGGGGCGATGTCGAGCGAACATGGGTCGATGTCGGCGTGCAACGCCTAAATGTCGCTCGACAACGCACCAATGTCGCTCGACAACGGTCCATAGTCGCTCGACAACGGACCAAGGTCGCTCAACAACGCCCCGATGTCGCTCGACAACGCTCCGTTGTCGCTCGACAAACTTCCGCGTGCGCGATGCAACGGTGCTCGTACTCGAGTACTTGCACCGATGTTCACCGCTTTTCGGATGAAAAAACCGCTCTGGCGCTCTCAGAACGCGGGTTTCCTGAACGGGATGCGAACGGGGGTGGGGGAATCGGCAATCGGGAATCGGGAGCCGGCAATCGGGGGATCGGATGCCGGATGCTGATTGCCCAATGCCCAATGCCCGATGCCCAATGCCCAATGCCCAATGCCCAATGCCCAATGCCCGATGCCCAATGCCCAATGCCCAATGCCCAATGCCCAATGCCCGATGCCCAATGCCCGATGCCCGATGCCCGATGCCCGATGCCTCTCCCCTCCCATCTGCCGTCACCTCGCCTCGCCTCGCCCCGCCGCCCCGCCCCGCCCCGCCGCCGCCCCCGACCCGGACGCCCGATACCATGCCGCGATGCACCGATGCCTGCTCAACCCCGCCCTCGAACGCGTCCGCGTCAATGGGTTTGCCTTCCCGCTGGGGGTGTATCCCGTCGAGCCGGTGGCCCCCACCAGCGGGTACACCGTCGACTTCGAGCCCGCCGACGGCGACGAGGAGTGGGAAGAGTGGCCCGACCGCTACGTGTACGAGGTCTTGGTCTCGGCAGAGCGGCTGCGGCCCCTGTGCTCGGCCCTGCTGAGCCTGCTGCCCGGGCGGGTCTACCCCATCCTGGACGTGCTGGGCAACGACGCCTTCCGTGAGATCGACCCGTACATCGCCTACGAGCTGGTGGGCGTCGAGGCCCTGTACGACGGCATGCGCTGGTACGAGCCGTTCCTCTTTGAAGACGGCCTGTGCGGCTTTGGGGCCATGAGCGAGGAGCCGTTCTTTTACTTCTTCCTCGACGAGCACAAGGTGCTGACCATCCGCGTGGAGACCGAGCACAAGGAACGCGTGGACCGGCTGCTGACGGCCTTTGAGCTGCTGAACCTGGGCGGCGAGCCGGCCGCGGGCAACCGGGCCCGAAGGGCCGATGGGCAGCCGCCCGTGGAGGTGCTGGCCGCCGACGCGGTGAGCCACGAGCACCGCAGCGTGCTGCTGACCCCCGACGACCGGCCCGAACTGCCCGGCCCCGAGGAGGTGACCGAGGCCCTGGTCGACCTGTGGGGCATGACGCTCAACATCGACGTGGAACGCAACCTGGACGACGACGGCCGAGAGCTGGGCACCACCGGCTGGCGATGCCTGGTGCGGGTGGACCCTGCCGAAGTTGATCCGGCCGAAGTAGATCCGGCCGATGCCGATGGGCCGCAAAGCACCGGATCGACGCCCGAATCGGAGGGCAAACCGGCCACCGATGATCAGACGCGGGCCATGGGCACGAAGGCGCTGCGGACCCGCTACGTCGAGGTCGTGCTGGCCGCCTCGTGCTGGCGCGAGGCCGAGGACCTGGCGCTGACGGCGGCGTCGCAGCTGCCCGGGGGGCCCAAGGGCGTCTCGTTGAGCGATGAGCACGGGCCCCGGCTGGTGTCGGCCGACCGCCTGCGCCGGCACGAGTTGGCCTCGATCATGGGCATGCTGGCCGCTGCGGATGGCTCGCGGGCAGGATTTGGGGCAGATGCGGCTGGGGCCGTGGGGGGCGTGGGGGTTGTGGGGGGCGTGGGGGGCGTGGGGGGGCGGCCGGTGGCGGCCGAAACCCATGGCCCGAGGGCAAAGGACGGCTCAACACCCCCCCCAGCGCCCGCCGATAGCTTCGAGGATGACCAGCCCCCCGAGCCACCCGAGGTGGCCGCCCTGCTCGACGAGGTGCTGGCCTCGGGAGCAGCAGGACGGATCCTCGCGGCCCGTTGGCTCGAATAGCCGTCCATCTGCCTTGCGAGCAACCGGCCCGGCTGCCAAAGCCGGCGGACGAAGCCGGCGGACGAAGAGGGCGGTTGCTCTGGGGGCGGGTGGTGATTATCCTCTCCCCGCTCGGGCCGGTCCCGGGCCGCAACCTCCGGCGCGTGCCGGTGGTACAACACAAGACCCCGCAACCCCTTCCGCACGCTGTGGCTCGCCGGACACGGGCAACGCCCCCCGCCGTCAGGAAGACAGCAAAGAAGCAGCCAAGCCCCGCGACTTCGACGCCCCAAGCGCCAACGATCGGCCCGGCGAAACGCAGCAACGATCGGGCCCGTACCACCCGGCCCGAAGACAGCAGACAGCATGGCAGGCCCGTGAGCCTGCTATAAAAGGACAGACATCCCCCCCGGCCTGGGACGTCCCATCGCCTCCCAGGACCCCCATCCGCATTACTTGGAGCCCGTCATGAGCACCAGCAGGACCCCCCGACGCCTCCTCGCCCTGGCCCTGGCCACTTCGATCAACGCCACGGCGTTGACGGCCCTGGCCGACGACACCACCAAGGTGAACCTGGCGCAGGCCCGCCAGCAGGCCGAGCAACTGGTGTCCCAGGGCCAGTTCGTGCGAGCCCACGCGATGTTGCTGGGCGCCCTGAGCGGCGGCGCGGGCGAGGCCCAGGACCGCGCCGAGGCCATCGTCTCGCTCGAGAACATCCGCCGCCGCATGGCCAGCGCCGATCGCCAGGAGATCGCCATCCAGACCGCCGAACTGGCCCTGGAGAACGGCAACCTGGCCTTTGCCGCCTCGCGGGTGGCCGGCGTGCTGGATTCGGCACCGAAGGGTTCGGCGATGTGGTCTCGGGCCGCGGAGGTCCGCAGGGCCATCGAGGCCCGCCAGCAGGCCCTGCTGCCGCTGGTCGAAGACGCCCTGGCCCAGGCCGCCATCGATCTGGACTCGGGCCGGCACGCCGCCGCCAAGAGCCAGTTGGCGGTCGTTCGCCGCTCGGGCCTGGAACTGGACCGCAAGTTCGAGGATCGCCTGACGCGGATGGAACTGCGCGTGGCCGAAGCCGAGCGCCGCCTTGGCACGACCTTTGACACCCAGGCCGAAGCCGCCGCCAGCGTGCAGGCGGGCGTGGTGCGTGAGCGGCAGGAAGACCGCCAGCCGGGCGATCCGGACCTGTGGCGCCAGGCCTTGGAGCAGGAAGCCCGCGCGAACCTGTCGCAGGCCGACGCGGCCTTCGAGCGGGGCGAACTGGCCGAGGCCCGCCGCCTGTACACGCTGGTGCGTGCCAACGAGCAGCTGCTGACCCCCGACGAGCGTGCCCGCGTGGCCACGAGAATCGACGAGATCAACGTCCGCCTGTCGGGCCAGCCCAGCGCCGACCCGAGCCGCAGCGGTCTGCTGATGACCAACGAACTCGTGCGTCAGAACGCGCTGGCCGAGTTCGACGTGGGCGTGCGCGAGGCCCAGCGGCAGCTGGACCAGGGTAACATCAGCGCCGCCCGCGCCCAGGTGCTGCGCGTGCAGGTTGACTTCCAGCGCAGCCGCGACGTGTTCTCCCAGCCCGAGTTCGAGGCTCGGATGAACCAGTTGCAGAACCTCAGCTCTCGAATCGACCAACGCGAACTCCAGATCAGCGAAGACCGCATGCGCCAGATCGACGCGGACGCGCAGCGGGCCGCCCGCGAGCGCGAGCAGCGCCAGAGCAACGAGCGCCAGCGCACCATCAACCTGCTGCTGGACCAGGCCCGCGATTTCCAGTCCCAGATGCGTTATCGCGAGGCGCTCAACACGGTCGAGCAACTGCTCACGATCGATCCGATCAATCCCTCGGGCCTGCTGCTGCGGGACGCCTACGAGCACATCCTGCTGTACGTGGACTACAACCAGGTCCGTGATCGCCGCAACACGAACTTCGGCCAGTTTCGTGTTGAGAACGAGCGGGCGTTGATCCCGCCGCTGAACATCGTCAACTACCCCGACAACTGGCCGGCCATCAGCCAGAGCCGCGAGGCCCAGGCCGAGTTCGTGGACACTCCCGAGAATCGCCGCGTGCTGGCGCAACTCGAGTCCTCCCGCTTCCCGCTGAATCTCCAGAACAATCCCCTCGAGAGCGCCCTGAACTTCCTGGCGCAGCAGGTCGGGGTGGACCTGGACGTCGAGTGGGAAGCCTTGAACGCCCTTGGCATCGATCGCACCACGCCCGTGACGCTGCGCCTGACCAACAGTGTGCGTGCCAGCGTTGCCTTGGATCGCGTCCTGTCCAAGGCCAGCGTGGATGACTTCAGCCGGGCCGATTGGGCGGTCATCGATGGGATGCTGACGATCTCTTCGGCCAACGCCCTGGCGAAGAAGACGGCCGTGGGCGTCTACGACATCAACGACCTGCTGCACGAGGTGCCCGATTACCCCGACGTGCCGGTGATCGATCTCCAGCAGGCACTCCAGAGTGCCCAGGGTGGCGGTGGTGGCCAGAGCCCATTCCAGGATAACAACAACAACCAGGATCTTCAGGAGCGTCCACTCGAGGACCGCATCAACGAGATCATCGATATCATCGAGAACAACATCGAGGATGACATGGGCTTCCTCGACGGTACCTGGACCATCACCAATTTCCGCGGCCAGTTGCTGATCAAGGCAACGCCCAAGGCCCACCGGCAGATCGGCGGCCTGCTGGACACCCTGCGCGCCCAGCGAGCCTTGCAACTGAACGTGGAAACCCGCTTCCTGCTGGTGAATCAGGATTATTTCGAGCAGATCGGCTTTGATCTGGACATCTACTTCAACGCCAAGAGCGACCAGGTTCGGACCGGCCGCCTGGCCGATCCCACCCTGCTGCCCAGCGACTTCTTCGATTTCGCTGGCCCCTCCGGCCGCCGGCGGACGGTGACCGGTGGTGGTCCGGCCGCGACCCAGGTATCACAGGGCGTCGTGGCACCCAGCAACACCACCGCCATCGGCGTGGGGCAAAACTCCCTGGGCCTGGCCAGTGCTCTGGCACCTTCCGACGGCATCGCCAGCTCGATCCTGGGCGCCGCCCCGGCGCTGGGTGTGGCCGGTCAGTTCCTGGACGACATCCAGGTCGACTTCCTCGTTCGCGCCACGCAGGCCGATCGCCGATCGACCCAGTTGACCGCACCGCGTCTGACGCTCACCAACGGGCAGTTGTCGAGCATCTATGTCGCCACGCAGGTGGCCTACGTGGGCGACCTCCAGCCGGTGGTCAGCGACAGCGCCGTGGGCTTCGACCCGGAAGTGGAAGTGGCCACCGAGGGCGTCACGATGCTCGTCCGTGGCACCATCTCCAGCGATCGCCGCTATGTCACCATCAACGTGGACGCCGGTTTGGCCCAGATCGACGGATTTGCCAGCCAAGCCGTGACGGCCGTCGCGGGCGGTACGCTGGTCAGTTCGGCCGACACCCAGTCGTTTATCCAGCTGCCCACGGTCACCGTCACCCGCGTCCGCACGACCGTCACCGTCCCCGACGAGGGCACCGTGCTGCTGGGCGGCCAGCGGCTGGTCAGTGAGTTCGAGGTCGAGACCGGCGTGCCCCTGCTCAGCAAGCTGCCCGTGCTCAACCGGTTCTTCACCAACCGCATCATGAGCAAGGAAGAGCAGACCCTGCTCATCCTCCTGCGGCCCACCGTCCTGATCCAGGCCGAACAGGAAGCCCGCAACTTCCCGTCTATGGGCGGCCTGAGCCTGACGAACTGATCGCACGGGCCCGACGGGCGGCTTCTGGGCGTGCCACGATTCGCCCGCCAGATTCGCCCGCCAGATTCACCCGCCCCGGGACGCCCCGGGGCGTTCTTGTTGCTACGCTTGCGCATGGCGGACCCGAGGGATTCGGCCGCCCGCACACTCGCGGAGAAACCAGCATGCCTGCCGATGAGACCAGATTGCGCATCACCGACCAGGACGGCGTGACGCGGGTCGAGTTCCTCGACCGCAACATCCTCGACGAGGCCAGCATCCAACGCATCGGCGAGGAGATCGGCGAGATCATCGACGCTTCGAGCGAGCCCAAGCTCCTGATCAGTTTCTCGAATGTCGATCACATGTCTTCGGCCGCCCTGGGCACGCTCATCACCATCCACCACAAGATCAGGAATCGGTCTGGCCAACTGCGCCTGGCCGATATCGATCCGCAGATCAAGGAAGTCTTCAGCATCACCAAACTCGACCGCATCTTCACCATCCATGAGGACACCGCCAGTGCCCTCAAGAGTTTTGGTTGACCAAGGCCCGCGGACGAGCGAGATGGCATGGAACACGACCCAGAGCCAACCAGTGTGGCCGATTCGATCCGGATCACCAATGACCGGCAACGCATCGAGACGCTCTGGAACGCTCTCGAGTCGGCCATGCGAGAGCGGGGGTACCCAAAGGCCAGCACCTTCGCCGTCCGCCTCGCGCTCGAAGAAGCCATGACCAATGCCTTCCGGCACGGTTTGCGGGACATGCCCCCCGGCACGCCGATCACGGTGGAGTATCGCATCGAACCGCGTTGTGTTTGCCTGGCCGTTGAGGATCCTGGGCCGGGCTTTGACCCACAAGACGTTCCAGATCCGACCACCGACGAGAACCTCGTCCGTCCAGGTGGTCGAGGCCTGCTGCTCATCCGAGCATACATGACCCGGGCCGACTTCAGGAACCAGGGGCGGCGACTCGAGATGGTGTACGAAAAACCGACCGAGCCGCCTCATCGGGTTGACTAGGGACTTCCCGAGGCATGCCCATTCCACTTGCGGAACAACGCATCGTGGCATAAAATAGAATGATTCTAAGTCCTACGGATTCCACAGGCGATGCCGACGGCTGCATTGTACCGGCCTATCCTGAATGGAATCCGAACTATTGGCCCCGAAGCCGGGAGCGTACGGAGTGACCATGGCCATCGACCTTCCCATCTACCTCGACAACGCCGCGACCACCCGCACCGATCCGCGTGTGGTCGAGGCGATGCTGCCTTATTTTACCGAGACCTTTGGCAACCCGGGCAGCCGCAATCACAGTTTCGGCTGGGCGGCCGAGGAAGCCGTGGAGCACGCCCGCCAGCAGGTGGCCGACCTTTTGGGTGCCGACCGCAAGGAGATCATCTTCACGAGCGGCGCGACCGAGAGCAACAACCTGGCCATCAAGGGGGCGGCAAGCATGTATGCCAAGGCCCCCGCCGGACAGAGTGGACGCGGCCACATCATCACGGCCCTGCACGAGCACAAGGCGGTGCTCGACCCCTGCAAGCGGCTCCAGCGGGAAGGCTTCGAGGTCACGTATCTCCAGCCCGGCAAGGACGGCCTCATCACGGCCAAGATGGTGCAAGAGGCCATGCGTGAGGACACCATCCTGGTGACGATCATGTGGGCCAACAACGAATTGGGCACGATCAACGAGATCCCCGAGATCGGCAAGTTGTGCCACGAGAAGGGCGTGGTCTTCCACACCGACGCCACGCAGTGGGTGGGCAAGATGCCCACCGACGTGGAGCGCGACCACGTCGACCTGCTGAGCATGAGCGGCCACAAGATCTACGGGCCCAAGGGCGTGGGGGCCCTGTACGTGCGGCGTCGCCGCCCGCGTGTGCGTTTGACCGCCATCCAGGAGGGCGGCGGGCAGGAGCGTGGCTTCCGATCGGGCACGCTCAACGTGCCGGGCATCGTGGGTCTGGGCAAGGCCTGCGAGTTGTGCGCCGCCGAGATGGACGACGAGCGCGAGCGGCTGCTGGCGCTTCGGCGGAAGCTCGAGAAGTCCATCACGAGTCGGCTCGATACGGTGCAGGTCAACGGGCACGCCGAGAAGCGCCTGCCCCACATTGCCAACATCTCCTTTGGGTTCGTCGAGGGCGAGAGCCTGATGATGGCCACCAAGGAGATCGCCATGAGCAGCGGGTCGGCGTGTACGAGCGCGAGCCTGGAGCCCAGCTACGTTCTCAAAGCGCTGGGCATCGGCGACGACCTGGCCCACAGCAGCCTGCGCATCAGCATGGGCCGGTTCACCACCGAGGCCCAGGTCGAATACGCGGCCGACAAGATCGTTCAGGCGGTGAACAAGCTGCGTGTGCTCAGCCCCCTGTACGACATGCACAACGAGGGGATCGACATCACCAAGATCCAGTGGCAGGCGCACTGAGGTGGCGACACCGGAGCTGTGGATGGCATTGGCACACATCCAATATGACGCCGCCGGTCGGCTGAGGGAAGCCGGCCTGTTTAAGCCCTGTGCGAGTCGGGCGTACTATGCGGCGTTCGCGGCATCCCACGCGATTCTGCTCAAACTTGGTCACTCCACGCCCCGGGAAGATCAGGGAACGTGGAATCACAAGACACTGCCCGCGGCTTTTGTGAATGATCTCCAGCGCACCGGGAAGGTGCGGGAGAAGTGGCGGCTCCAGCAGATCAGCCGCGATCTGAGCCGACTTCGACAATACCGGGAGATTGCCGACTACCTGCCCGGTTGGTCCCTGGATGCCCAGACGGCGGGCCTGCGGTTGTCGGACGCAAAGAGCATTTTGCGGCTCGCGGAGCAACTGATATGAGCAATCCGAGCTTCCAACATCAGGTCCGAGTCGCGGTCCAGAGGGCCATCGGGGCGTCCAGCGAAGCGCAGAGGCTTGGGCTTCGAGTGGCGGATGAGGACGAGATCGAGTATTCTTCGGCGGGGCTGGAAGTCCCGATTCAGATCGGCCAGAACGAAGGGAACGCTTCCGAATTAGAAGATGCATTGCGGGCACTTCAGCGCGTGATCGACAAGGAATTCCCCGGCGAATACATCAACCTCTTTATTGAGTTGATGTCTTCGGAGCAATGAATCGGCAGTAACAGGAGGCCAACCATGGCATACGGCGACAAGGTCATCGACCATTATGAGAACCCCCGGAACGTGGGCACCTTTGGCACGCAGGCGGAGATCAAGGCCCGCAAGGACGTGGGCGTTGGGCTGGTGGGCGCGCCCGAGTGTGGCGACGTCATGCAACTCCAGATCCGAGTCAACGATCAGGGCCAGATCGAGGACGCCAAGTTCAAGTGCTTCGGCTGCGGGTCGGCCATCGCCAGCAGCAGCCTGGCCACCGAGTGGCTCAAGGGCCGCAGCCTCGACGAGGGGCTGGAGATCAAGAACACCCAGATCGTCGAGGAACTGAGCCTGCCGCCGGTCAAGATCCACTGCTCGGTGCTGGCCGAGGACGCCATCCGGGCGGCCATTGCCGACTACAAGGCCAAGAACGGCATTGGGTCACAGACCGCCCACGCCCACTAACCTTCGTGGGCCCACGCCTTTCCCGTTGGGGTGAACAGACCGGCCCCGATGGCCGTTCTACTGTATGGATCGATCCATCGCTTTTGTCTTCCGCAGGAGTTGCCATGTCCGCCACCACCACCCAGCCCACCCAGGCCGACACACACGCCGTGACCATCACCGAGAAGGCCGCCGCCGAGATCCTCAAGATCGTCCAGGAGCAGGAACTCGACGCCGGCAAGGTCCACCTGCGGGTGGGCGTCAAGGGCGGCGGATGTTCGGGATTTAACTACATCCTCGACCTGACCGAAGCCGTCCGAGACACCGACGAGGTCATGGAGCAGCACGGCGTCCGCGTCGTGTGCGACCCCAAGAGCTTGCTCTATCTGCATGGCACCATCGTTGATTTCAAGGACGAGATCATGCAGCGGGGCTTTGTCTTCCAGAACCCCAACGCTTCGGCCACGTGCGGGTGCGGTTCGAGTTTCTCGGCCTGAGGCGTCTCTGACCCGGTCTGACGCACAAATTCGCCGTCCGCAACGCGGATTGCTCTTGCGTTGTACCCGCTCTGGCGGGTATTGTTGTTGAAGGCTCGGGCCCACTTGCCGGCATCGGGCCAGACCGGGGCCGCCGTGGGTTGCCGGCGACTCTCGTGGGAATGGGGACCGCTCGATGGGCGCACAAGGCACGACGCCGCTGGAAACCACGCAGGGTTACGCGACCCCGACGGTGACGCAGTTCAGCGTCTTCCTGGACAACCGGGTTGGGAAGCTCCATGAGTTGGTCAGTGCCTTTGACCGTTCGCTCGCCAAGATCTGTGCCCTGAGCGTGCATGAGGCCTCGGACTACGCGGTGATCCGCATCATCGCCAACCGGGCCGCTATCGCCGCCCGCATCCTGCGAGAGCAAAGGCTGCCCTACAGCGAGAAGGAGGTGCTGGTGGTCGAACTCTCCGAGGGCCACAGCCTCGAGAGCCTGTGCCTCTCGCTCCTGGGCGCCGAGCTGAACATCTTCTTTGCCTACCCCCTCATGCTGCGGCCCAACGGCACGGCCACCATCGCCCTGTCGGTCGACGACATGACCCTGGCGGGCCAGATCCTGCGACGCAAGTGCTTCCGCCTCTTCGGCGAGGCGGACCTGCCCGATACTTGATTCCTTGTCCGCTCCGATCGTGCCGATCGATGTCCGAAGCTGTGGTATGTTCACCGCACGTCGAAGCGGTCGAGCATCATCACCTTGTTCCAGGCCAAGATGAAGTCGTGGACCATCCGCTCGTGGCCGTCGCTTGCGGCGTAGACCTCGGCGATGTTGCGCAGCGAGGCGTTGGAGCCAAAGACCAGGTCGCAGCGGGTGGCGGTGTGCCGGGTCTTGCCCGTGGCGCGGTCCTTGAGAAGGAAGCCCATCTCGGCCTTGTCGGCCGGCTCCCACACGTAGTCCATGCTGCACAGGGTGGTAAAGAAGTCGTTGCTCAGGACGCCGGGGCGGTCGGTGAAGACGCCGTGCTGGCCGCCGTCGTAGTTCTGGTCGAGCACGCGCAGGCCGCCGACGAGCACGGTCCACTCTGGGGCAGAGAGCGTCAGCAGGTTGGCGCGGTCCAGGAAGATGCGCTCCGGGGCGACGTCCAGGCGCACGCTCGCGTTGATGTAGTTGCGAAAGCCGTCGGCCACGGGCTGGAGCCAGTCGAAGCTCTCCACGTCGGTCTGGTCCTGCGTGCAGTCGGTGCGTCCCGGCGTGAAGGGCACGGTGGCGGCCACGCCCGCGTCCCTGGCGGCCTTCTCGACGGCGGCGCACCCGCCCAGCACGATGAGGTCGGCCAGGGAGACCCGCTTGCCGCCCGCCGCGCTGCCCGATTGCGATTGGTTGAACTCGCCCTGGACCGAACGCAGGGCGTCGAGGACCCTGGCCAGTTCCTGGGGCCGATTGACGGCCCAGCGCTTCTGCGGGTCGAGCGCGACGCGGGCGCCGTTGGCCCCGCCGCGCTTGTCCGAGTCGCGGTAGGTCGAGGCCGACGCCCACGCGGCCGAGACCAGCTCGGGGACGGAAAGCCCCTTGGAGAGGATGGCCTGCTTGAGGCTGGCGATGTCGCGCTCGTCGATCAGGGCGTGGTCGACGGCGGGGATGGGGTCCTGCCAGACCAGGTCCTCGGCGGGCACATCGGGGCCCAGGTACCGTGCCTTGGGGCCCATGTCGCGGTGGGTGAGCTTGAACCACGCGCGGGCGAAGCAGTCGCTGAAGTACCCGAAGTCTTCGAGGAACTTCTCGCAGATCCTGCGATACTCCGGGTCGATCTTCAGGGCGATGTCGGTGGCCAGCATCATGAGTTCGTTCTGCTGGCCCGGGACGTGCGCGTCGGGTGTCGTCGGGGCGTCCTTTGCCTTGGGCTTGTACTGGATCCCCCCCGCGGGGCTGCGCGTGAGTTCCCAGTCGTACTTGAAGAGGTTCTCCAGGTACGCGTTGTCCCACCGGGTGGGCTCGGGCGTCCACGCGCCCTCGATGCCGCTGGTCATGGCGTACTGGGCAAAGCCGCTGCCCTCGGTGTTCTGCCAGCCCAGGCCCATGGCGCTCATGGGCGCCCCCTCGGGCGCGGGGCCCACCTTGTCGCCGGGCACCGCGCCGTGGCTCTTGCCGAAGGCGTGCCCGCCGGCGATGAGCGCGACGGTCTCCTCGTCGTCCATGGCCATGCGCTTGAAGGTCTCGCGGATGTCGGCGATGGCGGTCACCGGGTCGCCGTCGCGGTTGGGCCCCTCGGGGTGGACATAGATCAGCCCCTGGAAGCTGGCCGCCAGCGGTGCCTCGAGGTCATAGTCGGCCTCGCCGGGCTTGCCGGTCCAGCGCTTCGTGCGCGTGACCATCTCGCCGGGGTGCGCGCCGCCGGCCTGTCCGCCCGCCCGGCTGCCGGCGAACTCGCCCACGGCCTTGCCATCCCAGAACTCGCTTCCGAAGTAGATGCCCCGGTCCGGCTCCCAGGTGTCGATGCGTCCGCCGCCGAAGCCGAAGGTCGCAAAGCCCATGGACTCCAGGGCGGCGTTGCCGGCCAGGATCATGAGGTCGCCCCAGGAGAGGGCCGCGCCGTACTTCTGCTTGATGGGCCACAAGAGGCGGCGGGCCTTGTCCAGGTTGCCGTTGTCGTCCCAGGAGTTGGTCGGGGCGAAGCGCTGCATGCCCGTGCCGGCCCCGCCCCGGCCGTCGGCGATGCGGTACGTGCCCGCGGCGTGCCAGGCCATGCGGACCATCAGGGGCCCGTAGTGCCCATAGTCGGCCGGCCACCAGGGCTGGCTGTCGGTCATGAACGCGCGAAGGTCGGCCTTGAGCTGGTCGAAGTCCAGCCCCTCGAAGGCTTGCCGGTAGTCCACGTCGCGCAGCGGGTTGGCGATGGCGGGGTTCTGGTGCAGCAGCTCGACGGGCAGGCGGTTGGGCCACCAGTGGCCGATCTGCGGGGCCGAGCCCAGGGCGCCGCCCACGCGGGCGCCGCGGAAGGGGCACTGGGCGGGCTTGCCGGACGTGTCGGTGGTGGTCATGGGCGTGTCTCCTTGCTGCCGGGCCGGGGCGATGGGATTGTTCGGGGCCGCGTTGGGGGTATGGGGGGCGTGTTCGGGGTATTGGTTAGAGAGATTCTAATCTGGGAGAGAACAGGATAGACCCCAAGCCGCCCGTCGGCCAGCGGACGCTTCGGCCCCGGTGGTGGGGGGCAGCGATCGGTCGTTGTTTGCAGGATCGGCCCGGGCGACCCCGCCAGCGGGCCCGCAAGCACGGGGGCCCGCGGGGATTTAGGGCCCGGGACGGTCGTAAGGGGCTGTGTTTGCTCCCACCGGAGCCATTTTTGTTTCCACCGGAGCCATTTTTGTTTCCATCGGAGCCATTTCCGCTTCCTTCGGAATGATTTCCGCTTCCTTCGGAACGATTTCCGCTTCCATCGGAATGATTTCGGCTTCCTTCGGAACCATTTCGGCTTCCTTCGGAACGATTTCCGCTTCCTTCGGAATGATTTCCGCTTCCTTCGGAACCATTTCGGCTTCCTCCGGAATGATTTCTGCTTCCTTCGGAACGACTTCGGTTTCCGTCAAAACCGCCGCGGATTCCACCGGGCCCGGGCCGGTCGGGTGCTGGCTTCCCGGTCAGGCCGTGGCGACTTCCAGGTCGTGGGCCTCGGCGACGGGGCGGTTCAGCAGGCGGCCCGCGTCGGCGTTGATGGCCATGGCAAAGCCCGCGTCGCGTTCGGCGATGGCGTGCGGGCCGCTGGAGAGGGTGGCGGCGTTGGCGGGCATGAGGTCTTCCAGGGAGCGCACGCGGTCGGGGTCGACGCCCATGACGACCACGCCGGCGCCCATGCCGCTGGCGATCCTGGGCGCGTGGGTGCCAGCCACGCCCCCGCCGAGCACCAGCAACCCCAACCAACGCCCCCTTGCGGCCCTTGACGCCTTGGCGTTCCTCATACACCCCCGCGAGCCCGCCGCCAGGCCCGATGCCCCGATGATGTCCGGGGCATCAATAAATCGCGATGTTGTGAAACATTGTGCTGCGTCCTAACGGATCTGTGGTATACTCAAAAGCACCGTCGATTCGATCGATCCCGGCAAAGTGGATGCGGCCGGGTCAAGACCTGGCGACTTTTTGGAGGGCCGCCGATGTTCAAGGTGCCGATGGCAACACGCCTCGTTCTTCTCGCGGTGATTGGCTGGGTCCATCCCATCCTCGCGCAGGAGACGTTCCACTTCCAGCCGCGATCGGTCGCCACGCCCGATTCGCCAGTGGTCGATATCTACGTGCTGGCGGCGTTCAACCCCGACGACTTCGCGTTCGCGAGTGCAACCTTCGCCATCGAGGCGCACGATGGCCAGTTCGTGGGCTACGAATGCCTGTATGGCCCGTGTGGCTCTCCCCCGTTGTTCGACGGGCGTTTCCTGCGCAACATCGTCGAAGGGCAACTCCATTTTCCTCCGGCGGGCATCATCGGCGACGACAGCAATCCATTCCCAGTGAGCCTTGCAAGGTGGCAACCCGACTCTTTCGAGCCCAGGGACGTGCATATCCAGTCCATCTCCACCACGAGATTTTTTGTCTATCTCCACCGCGAAACCAGCCTGTCCCAGGATCGCATCGACACGTTTACCGAGGGCTCTGGCGTCATCCGCGTGCGGCGCTGCGCGACCGACTGCGACGGCGACGACGTGCTGACGATCTTCGACTTCCTGTGCTTCATGAACGCCTTCGTGACCGGCGACCCCTACGCCGACTTCGACGGCGACGGCGAGCTCACCATCCTCGACTTCCTGGCCTTCCAGAACGCGTTCGTGCAAGGGTGCGGATAGGAAGAAGGCATCGGGGATCAGGCATCTGTGAAGAAACCCCCAACCAAGCCGCGTGCTGACGCAGCCAGGCTCGGTTGGGGGTCGCGACTTCTTCCTCCCCCCCGATGCCTGCTCCCCGGTGCCTGGTGCCTGCTTCGCAGGGGTTGGGAAGGGTTTTCAGGCCGTGGCGACTTCCAGGTCGTGGGCCTCGGCGACGGGGCGGTTGAGCAGGCGGCCCGCGTCGGCGTTGATGGCCATGGCAAAGCCCGCGTCGCGTTCGGCGATGGCGTGCGGGCCGAACCTGGCCAGCTTGCGGGCCCAGGGGATGGTCGCGTTGTTGAGCGCGTGGGTGCTGGTACGCGAGACGGCCCCGGGCATGTTGCCCACGCAGTAGTGGACCACGCCGTCGATGATGTACGTCGGCTGGCCGTGGGTCGTCACGCGGCTGGTCTCGACGCAGCCGCCCTGGTCGATGGAGACGTCGACGATGACCGCGCCCTCGCGCATGATCTTGAGGTCCTCGCGCGTGACCAGGTTGGGGGCCTTGGCGCCCGGCAGCAGCACGGCCCCGATGACCAGGTCGGCCCAGCGCAAATACTTGCGGATGGCGTGCGGGTCGCTGTAGATGGTGGTGACGTTGTCGGACATGACGTCTTCGAGGTAGCGCATGCGGTCCAGGTCGACGTCCATGATGATGACGTCGGCGCCCATGCCGCTGGCGATCTTGGCCGCGTTGGTGCCCACCACGCCCCCGCCGAGCACCAGCACGTTGCCCGGCTCGACGCCCGGGACGCCGCCCAGCAGCACGCCGCGGCCCTGCTGGGGCTTCTCGAGGTATTTGGCGCCCTCCTGCGTGGCCATGCGGCCGGCGATCTCGCTCATGGGGGTGAGCAGGGGCAGCGTGACGCGGCCGTTCGCACCGGGGGCCTCGAGGGTCTCGTAGGCGACGGCGCAGATCTTCTTCTCCAGGCAGGCCAGCGTCAGGTCGCGGTCGGCGGCGAAGTGGAAGTAGGTGAAGACCACCTGATTCTCGCGCATGTGCGGCCATTCGATCGGCTGGGGCTCCTTGACCTTGACGATCATGTCGGCCCGGGCCCAGACCTCGGCGGCGTTGGCGGCGATGGTGGCCCCCACGGACTCGTACGCCGAGTCATCGAACCCGATGCCCAACCCCGCACCCGATTGGACGACCACGCCGTGGCCGTCGCGGATGAGCAGGTCGACGCCCACGGGCATGAGTCCGACGCGGTATTCGTCCGGTTTAACCTCTTTTGGGACGCCAACGATCATGCTGGAATGCTCCTGACTACGGTTCTTGGCAGGCCCGTGCCTCGGCTTGGCCCGGGCTGTATGCTTGGATCTTGTGCGGGATTCGGCTCTGGGTTATGGCTCCACTATGACAGCGGTGCGTGGAGCGCATCGGAGATGATATGCCCATGCGACCTGTGCCTCTGAAATCTGTTCGAGATCGATTGTCGACCGGAAAGCCGGCGGTGGGGGTTTTGGCTAGTATCCGCCCTTGGTCGAAGCCCCTGTCGCGTTTCGGTGTAGCGCCGGGGCGGGCTGGGGCATAAGGCCCCCTCGACGCCCCGCTCGGGGTGCTTGGCTTTGTTCTTCCCGGAGGCAGTCGCGCATGTTCAGAGATCTTGCTCACAGGCACCGGACCCGGTCGATCGTGGGATTGGCCTTGGCCTTGGCCTTGGTCCTGATTCTGCCCGCCCAGGCGCGGGCACAGGCCGGCAGTTTCATCGACCGGGTGAATGCCAAGAGCCGGGATATCCCCTCTGCGCAGCGTGCCGACATGGTGCTCCTGCCCGCACTGGCGAAGATGACCGATCCGCCGGCGTCGGTGAGCGTGCTCGAGGATGGTCGTCCGACCCGAGCCATGCTGATCGGGCCCGGTACCCGTGGGTGGGATGAAGCTTCACGGTGGGCGGCCGAGAGCCCTCAACAGGAAGCGATCGCGGCCCTGGACCGCATCACACAAGAAGCCTCGTTCATGACTTCGATGGTCATGGCCCAGCCGTATGGCATCAACGGCGTGCCCGTCGAGCTGGTTCGTGCGGGGATGTATACCGAATTGGGCGATCCGCCGCTGTTGGCCATGGCCGAGTTTCGATACCTGCCGAGGATGACCGACCTTGCGATCCTCGCGCACATCGAGGCCACGAGGCGACTGAACGCCGGGAACCCCGCGGGAGCACTGGACGTGCTCATCGATTTGTTGCACCTGGGCCGCATGATGGCCGACCGCGAGTTCTTCGAAGAGGTCTCCTGGGGCTACCGGGTCATGATCGACTCGGCGATCCGGATCCGTGACGTTGCTTTTGTCGACTACTCGCAGGCCAGCCCTGCTTTGACGCACGATCAGTTCCTGGAGGCTATCGGCCGCCTCGACCTGGGGCGTCGCGGTTTTGTGCTGGTCGATCGGCTTCGGCTCCCCGAGGGCGACTACATCGCGGCCCAGCAGATCCTCGACCGCATCTTCGGTGCCCGTGGCGAGGCAAACGAGCGATTTGCCACCACGATGTCCGCCCTGACCACCAGCGACCGACCGCTGCGTCGATTCAGCGATGCTGGTTTATGGGCGCAGCTCCGCATGGTCCACGCCGACGGGCTCGATTCGCGCCGTGCGTTGGACAACGTGTATAACGACTGGGCCCAGCTGTGGACCCAGAACGACTTCGCACCCGCCCAGAAGCTCGTCCGCGAGTATGACCGGCTCAACCCGGTGACGCACGGCGTGCTCAAGGCCGTAATGCCCGAGTTGACCGTGTTCTTCAACGAACGTCGAATCCTGCGAACCGAAGTCGTTGGGACCCGGGCCTCGCTGGGCGTCTTGGCCTACAAAGCCCGCCTGCGCACGCTGCCCGTGTCGCTTGCGGCGTTGCGTCCGCAGATCCTTCCCGACACCATGGAAGTCGATCCGTTCGGCCCGATCCGCGACGCCCGGAACCGTCCCTTGGCCAGCGAGTTGAAGTATCTGGTACCGCGCCGCGATCTTCCGCCAGACCCCCGTTTGGGGCACCAGCCTTTGCCCATCGACGTGATCATGCTCAACCAGCGGAACTTTGGCATCCGCGTGGGCATCGACGCTGACGAGTTCGTGATCTGGTCCGTCGGCCCGGATTCGAAAGACGACACCGCCCGGCGTGTCCGCGAAAACACCCGGGCCCTGTACGATGGCGATTATCTGATCTGGCCGCCGGTCATCTCGCTCTACCGCGAATTCCTCCAGGGGCAAGGCGAGCTCTGAACGCACCGTGCCATGCCGGGAACAATGCCGGGAACATTCGGCGGGCCCTTGGTGTTCTTGAGATGCGAGACTTCACCAACCCACGGACGAGAACATGAGCGACAATGGTTCGGGATCGAGCGTCGAGAAATTGGTCATCATCGGCTCAGGTCCGGCGGGCTGGACGGCGGCGCTCTATGCCTCGCGGGCCCAATTGTCGCCCCTGTGCATAATTGGCGTGCCCAAGCAGGACCCCGGCCCGGTGCTGCCCGGCGGGCAACTCATGTTGACCACCGAAGTGGAAAATTACCCGGGTTTTCCGCATGGTATCGCTGGACCTGAGATGATGGCTCTGTTCCAGAAACAGGCCGAACGCTTCGGGGCGCGCGTCATGAACGACGACGTGAAGACGGTGGCATTCCATACGGATGGTTCCGGCCCGCATGTCCTCACGACCGCGAGCGGCAAGACGATCCGTGCTCACGCGGTCATCATCGCCACGGGCGCGACGGCCAACTGGCTGGGGCTGGACAATGAGCTGCGGCTGGCAACGACCGGCGGCGGTGTTTCGGCCTGTGCGGTGTGCGATGGAGCCCTGCCGATGTTCCGCAACAACCCCGTGGCGGTTGTCGGCGGCGGCGATACGGCCATGGAAGAGGCGCACCACGTCAGCAAGTTTGCCTCGAAGGTGTACGTCATCCATCGTCGCGATTCCTTGCGTGCCAGCAAGGTCATGCAGGAACGCACCTTGGGCAAGCCCAATGTCGAGATGATCTGGAACAGCCAGGTCGTCGACGTGCTCGACAAGAAGGATCCCAACTCCGGGGCCGACGTCATCCGCGCTCTTGTGCTCGAAGACACCAACACGAAACAACGCCGGGAACTGGAAGTGAACGGCATGTTCGTGGCCATCGGGCACACTCCCGCGACAAGGTTCCTGCGCGAGAGTGGCCTGGAGTTCGACGACAAGGGCTACATCGACCTGAAAAGGCGCGGCAGCCACACCAATATCCCCGGGGTGTTTGCCGCCGGCGACGTGGCCGATGCCCGATACCGACAGGCCATCACCGCCGCGGGCATGGGCTGCCAGGCGGCGCTCGACGCCGAGCATTGGCTGGGCGAGCACTCGCTGGCGTGAGGCCTACTGCTCCCCGACCTCGTACGGGCTCGTGTCCTCGGGCCGATCAATGGTGTGGCTCTTGGGCACGGGAACATCTTTCGGGATGATCTGTCGGCCCGCGCGTGGGCCACCGGGGTTGTCCAAGGCTTCCAGGCGTTCTTCGAGTTTCTCTTCCGCCATGCGCTCGCGTTGCCGCTCGATGGCCTCTCGGCGTCCGGTGACCACCGTCTTGTGTCGGCTGTTCTGGGCGGCCCATGTCGCGGCACGGGCCAGGGTGATCAGATTGATGGCCAGGAGCACCACGCCCACGAAGTAGCAGATCCAGAAGATGGCCAGGAAAAGCGCAACCAACGGCGTCACCTTGGCCAGCACGATGCCCACGCCATAGGCAGCGATCAGCCACGATGCCGTCCGACATCGACTCTCGGCGTCGGCGTCGCCCATCCAATTAGCCAACGAGGCGAGTTGGACGCCCAAGGGCACGAAGCCAAATGCTGCCAGCATGGCAAAGAGAGTGATGAGTAAGGCCAAGACACGCTCCATGCCGGCGTGTTGGGGCAGGAACCAAGAGAGCGTGGCCAACCCGATGGCCACGAGCCAGAACGATTGTGAGACCAAAGTGGCCATACGCCATCGCGGGTCGTCGAAGGCGTCGTGCTGGCCCGGCTCGTAACGATCGGGTTTGGGCTTGGTGGCCATCCAAAGGGACACAAGCCAGCCCGAGGCCACGATGAAATGCAGTGCCCAGGTGAAGGGGTGTGCCACAAGGCCCGAGAGCAGGCCAAAGCACCACGAGCCGATCAATGCCATGGCGGTCGCCCAGAGCCAGATGGCGAGCCGATCGATGTAGGGGATGGGGGCCCTCGAAACGCCCGTGCCGCGCTTCCGGTCGTAACTTGGCCGGGCGTTGGGCGTTCCGCATTCCGGGCAGACACTGCCCCTGGGCAGCCCGGACAGGTCGTACTGGCATTTGACGCAGCGGAGGCCTTCCAGATAGGCGGCCTGGGGCGTCAGTCCGGTACCCAACTCACGAGGATCGATCGGGCTCATACCCGATGATACGGATTGGTCTTCGTGAGGATGCGTCGGAGTTGGGCCAAGGGCCCATCACACGGGCTGGTGGTTGGGTTTGGGCTTCTGGTCGCTATCGTCGTACTTGCGCATGGCCGAGCGGACTTCCTCGAGCAGGCGTTCGACCTGGAAGGGCTTGAACAGCACGCATTGCAGGCCTTCCTGGGAGGCGCGGACGATGCTGTGGCTGGGGTCATACCCAAAGCCGGTCATGAGGATGACCGGGACGTTGGGCATGGCCGCGCGGGCTGCCGAGAAGACCTCGTAGCCGTTGCGATCGGGCATCTTGATGTCGCTGATGACCAGGTCGTAGGGCTGTTCGACGGCGGCGGCGGCTCGCAGGCGTTCGATGGCCGTCGCGCCGTTGTCGCATGCCTCCACCTTCGCCCCGCGGTTGCGAAGCACGTCGGCAATCACGCGGCGGACGGCCGGCTCGTCGTCGGCCACCAGCACGTTGCGGCCTTGGATCAGCGGCTCCTGCTCGGTGCTGCTCATGGCACGCTCGACGCCAAGCAGGGCTCGCGGGCCCTCGGCCACGCGGCGCATCCGGTCTCGGATCGAGTCCACGTCGCAGGCGATGCGTGCCAGCCGGGCGGCCAGGGCGGGGTCCTGGTCGGCTGTCTCGCGCATCTGCTCGACGATGTCGGCGATGTCGTCCAATGGCTCACGCAGTTCGCCTTGCATCCGGCCCGAGACCGTGGCGTTGGTCTCGCAGCGTTCGATGACCAGCAGGTCGAGCACACGCAGCGCCATGGCCAGGTGCCGGGCGAAGTGCTCGGCGAATCGGCGATCTTCTTCGTTGAAAGCACCGGGCCGCAGCGATTCCACATCCAGCACCCCGATGACCCGGTCGTGCAGCCGCAGGGGCACGACCATCGCGCTGCTGGCACCCTGAAGGCACGGCAGGAATCGCGCATCATGGGCGGCGTCGTTGGATATCTCGCTGATACCCGTCGAGGCCACGAACCCGGCGATGCCGTTGCCCTGGCGCGAGGGGTAGAGGTCCAATTCGGCGGCCTGGGGGCTGAGGCCCTCGGAGATCACCAGTTCGAGCTTGCCCGTCTTGTCGTTGATCAGGCGGATGGCAAAGTGGTCAAAGTTCAGGAGTTTGTGGGCCGTCTCGATGATGCGGCCTTCCAGCACGCTCAGCCGTTCCATCGCGTTCTTGGAGCGGACGAACTCGGGATCGATCGAAACCAGGTCTCGCCCGGCCTGTTCGATGGCGGACATCTTGCGTTCCAGCCGCCTTGGCTCCGAGACGTCGCGGATAACCGCCACCAGCCGAGTATCCGTGACCCCAGCGCCTTGGCCTTGGGCAAGGGAGATAACCACCTCAAACCATTGTTCCGAATCTTCGTCGCCGATTTCGACGCTGCGTGTGGTGTGCCGTCCCCGGCGTTCACGTTGTTCGTGCAGCCAGGCCAGGCTGTCGCGGGAGGCATTGCGGATGCGTTCGCCAAGACTGGGGTCCAACGTGCGGAAGAACGCGTTGGCCCAGATGATGGCCCCGTCGGCCGACAAGAGGCACACGCCCTCATTGACGGCGTCGAGCAAGGCATAGGCCCGGTCCATCTCGCTGAACTCGGGCATCGGATGGCCCGGATGGACGACCACGAATGGTACTTGACGATCGCGAAGCGATTGGGCCATGGCATAGGCCTGATCGGGAGCGCAGGACACCACCCCGGCGTTGACGCCGATCTGCTGGCCAAGGTCGGAAGCCTCGCGCTCCGATGTGCCGACAATCAAGATGGTGTACGCCGGTTCACCCATTGCCACCCAGCCCCAGGACGCCCTCGCAATGAACTGTAGCGACCGAGGCGATGCTCGATGCGACAGTCCGAGGCGTCGGTTGTACCCGCCTCTTGGCCAAGGATCGGCATTCCGACCCTCGCAGTTTCATCCGAAAGTACCAACCAACCCGAAGACAGAAACCATCCCGACCGTCCATACCCTCCCGCCAGACACCCCATGATCGAGGTCCGGAACCTTCACAAGACCTATGGTCGACTCCACGCCCTGGCTGGGGTCAGCTTTGACGTTCCCCCGGGCCAGGTCACCGGGCTCTTGGGAGCCAACGGCGCGGGCAAGAGCACGACCATCCGCATCATCACTGGCTATACGGCTCCCGATGCTGGTTGGGTCCGTGTTGGGGGCCTCCTGACTTCCCAACATTCCGTTCGGGTTCGCCAGCATATCGGTTATCTGCCCGAATCGGCCCCGACCTATGGGGAGATGCCCGTTGCGGCTATCTTGAGTTATCGGGCCTCATTGCACGGGCTTCGGGGCAAGGCAAGGCAGCGGGCGGTCGAGCGAGCCATCGATACCTGCGTGCTTGGGGCCGTCCGGAAGCGCCGAGTTGGCCAACTGAGCAAGGGCTATAAGCAGCGTGTCGGCCTCGCGACGGCCATCCTCCACGATCCGCCGGTGCTGATCCTCGACGAGCCTTCCAACGGGCTCGACCCCGGCCAGATCACCGAGACCCGCTCGCTCATCCGCCGTCTGGCCGAAGGTCGCACCGTACTGGTCAGCAGCCACATCCTGCCGGAGATCGAACGGACGTGCGACCGTTTGGTCATGCTTGCGCGGGGTCAATTGTGCGCGCAGGGTTCTCTGAAGGATCTGCTCTCCCAAGGTGAGCACGAATTCCTCTGCGAGTCAAAGTTTCAAACACACGAGGCCGCAACGCGCGCCGCCGCCGCCGTGCGCGCCATCGTGGGCGTGCAAGGCTTGGTAGCGCGAGAGATGGACGGCCTGGTCATGCGTTGGCGGGTGTCCTTCGACCCGGCCCAAGCCGCCGAAGCGCCCCTTCGTGGGATCATCGCTCGAGAACTGGCGTTGGCTCAAGCCGAGGTCCGATTGTTCGAGCGAGAGAAAGCCTCACTGGAATCGCTGTTCTTGAAGTTGATGGAGCAGGGGCCCCTTGAGGCACCGACCCAAGGTCCTGACGAAGGGAGTGCCGCGTGATGTTTCCGCTGCGCTCCATCGGTCAGACGTGGACCATCGCCTGGCGTGAGTTCGTTGCGATGTTCCGTGTGCCCGTGGGCTGGCTGGTGCTCGCGCTGTATGTCGGGTTGTGGGGTGTCATGTTCGTCCAGTTTGTGCTGGTCCCAGGCGCTCCGGCAACACTCCGGCCACTGTTCGCGACGGCGGCCTGGCTGATGTTGCCCATTGCGCCGGCCATCTCGATGCGTCTGGTCAGCGACGAACTGCGGACAGGCAGTTATGAGTTGTTGGCCACGGCACCGGTGGGCGATCTGTCCCTGACGATGGGCAAGTTCCTTGGCGCGGCGTTGTATCTGCTCGCGATGCTGGCCGGCACACTGCCGTTGGTGGGCGTACTGATGGCTGTCAGCCAGCCGGCACCGGATGTCGGGCCCATCCTGGCGGGGTATCTGAGTGTGACGCTGCTGGGCTTGTTGTTCTTGGCGGTAGGTCTGCTCGCATCGTGCCTGACACCAAGCCAGACGCTGAGTTTCCTGGGTGCGATGCTCGCGCTGCTTGTGTGGCTGCTGGCGACGACTGTTGGCCGAGCGAGAGCTCCAGACTCGGTTGCCCAGATCTTGGCCGCGCTTGCCATTACGGATCGCCTGTCGGGCTTTGCCAAGGGCGTGATCGACACGGGGGACGTGGCCTTCTTCCTCGTGCTGACGGCTTGGTTCGTACTGGCTTCATCGATTGCCATCGCCGTTCGGAGGTGGTTATGAAGGCCCCGGGGAAGAGAACTCGTCCGCGGCGCGCCTGGCCCAGGCGTGTTGGCGTTGCCTGGCTGGCGGCTACCTTCCTGGCTGCCAACGCTGTCTCGGCGGCGTTCCTCGTCGCACTAGCCGATCGGTACCGCGTGCGTGTCGACGTGACGGCCACGGGTGAGCACCGGCTGGCGCCCCAGACCCGTCGCCTCATGGAAGCCGTTGGGCCGGGTGAAGGATTCGAGTTGGTCGTCGCAGCCGAAGCGAGCCGGGTCGATCCCCGAGCCTGGCAGGCGCTCTTGGATGTCGGCACAGAGTTACAGATCGCCGGTCCGGTGACAATGACACTCCTGGATGGTGCCGCCGCTCGGCCCGGTCTCGAATCGCTCGCCCAGCGTCTGGTCGTACGCGAGGCTGAGGCGATCGAAAGGCAGACCCGTGCCTTGGCCCAGGCGATGGCCGAGTTGTGGCGTGCGGCCGATGCCATCGAGGTTGATCTGGCCGAAGTGCTGGAGTCGGCGGCGAAGGCGGCTGGCGAGGGAGAACTGTCGCAGGTCATGCAGGCCCGCACGCAGGCGGCCACGCGGCTGGCCCAGGATCTTCGCATCGCGGTGGCCCGGGCGCGCGAAGCGCTCGACACACCCATCTTGCCGGGCATCGATCTTGCCTCACTCGATACCGCCCGCGTGGCCATCGTAGCCCCCGCGCGTGATGCGGCCGCTCAGATGGGTCTGCTGGCCGACGAAGCGTTGGCGATAACGAGAACGACCAGCTACCCCGAAGGTTTGCGGCGCGTGACCAGTCGTTTGGCTCAGACCGCTGGCGCGGCCCGGGCCGTGTGCTCGACCGCCGCCGACCTAGCCGACCGTTTGCCGATGCTCGACGTGGTGCGAGTGTTGCGATCGGTTGGTGACTCGGCGGTGGTGCTTGTGGGCCCGAGCAGCGCGGTGGCCATCGACGCAGGCACACTGTTGCCCCCACCGGGCGTGCTGCGGCCCGAGGCGGCCACGGCTCCCTCGCTGCGTGGACGAGCCGAGGGGTTCATCGCCACGGCGATGCTGACCGCATTGGATTCGCGCCGACCGATCCTGGTGGTCGCGCACGCAGAGGACACACGGTTTATCGAGCGCCCCGGCGCGTTGGGGGTAGCGTTGGATCACCTCCGTCGTCAGGGCATCGACGTGGTCGAGTGGCCCATCATGCTCGAAGATTCCGTGCCGGGATTGGCGCAACTGGACGCCGGCAGGGCGAGGCCAGTGCTGTACCTGGTATTGAACACCAATACCGGCGCGCGATCGCCCGATCCGATGGCCCCTAGACCCGATGAACGGGCTGCCCGGCTCGGCACGCTCGTGCGTCGCTTGATCGACCAGGGCAATCCCCTGTTGGTGAATCTGACCCCCAGCGAGGTGGTCGTTGGCGGTGGCGTGGACGCGACGGCGCTCCCGCTTGGAGAATTCGGGCTCTCGGCACGATCGGGCCTGGCGATGCTGACCACCGCGCCCCAGAGCGAGGTCGTCGAGCACGACATGCTGGTGCGTGCCAAGGTCGGCGATCACCCGATCCAGGGTGCTGTAGCAGGACTCTTGACATATATGCCATGGGCGGTTCCTATCGAACACGACGGGTCGGGAAGTGCCTGGCCGTTGTTGACCGTCGACGATACTCGTGCCTGGGGCGAGACACGCTGGTCGGGCTATCGCCGCGTGAGGCGTGAGGAACGCCCGCTGGTGTCGAACCCGCCGGTGCGCGAGCCCGATGTCGATGACGCCAACGGCCCATGGACCATCGCGTGGGCGGCAATGCGCGAGACGGGTGGGCGGATCGTCGTCGTGGGCAGCAACGACTGGCTGGCCGATGAGATCGTGTCGTCCGGGCAGAGTCTGGACGGGCGCATGGCCGCCAGTTACCCGGGAAATCTGGCGCTGCTGGACGCATCGGTGCTCTGGCTCACAGGGCGCGACGAGTTCATCGCGCCAACCGTGGCGTCCTCGAGCGTGGCGATGATCGGCAGCATTCCGCCGGCACGCCTGTCAGCGCTGCGATGGTTCCTCGTGCTGGGCGTGCCGTTGCTCATCCTGCTGGTGGGCGGTGTGTGGCGGCTGTTGAGGCGCTAATCTGGACTGATCGAAACGCACGCCCCGCAACATGCCCGCGATGTCTCGAACAGGCCTGGATGTTGGTTCGCTCTCGTCGCCGGATGGGATGGGCTGTTGCAGGATCGACACCGCGCGCTTTTCGGCTGCCCGGGCGGTCTCAACGGCAAATTCCTTGCCACACTCGGGACACACACAGCTAAATCCGGGCACACCCGTGAGGTCATAACCACAGGCCTGGCAGCACCAAAGCCCACGGCCATGGGGAATGCACACGACGAAAAGGCCGATGGAACCGACCAGCAGAACATAACTCCACAACAGCGTCTGGAGGACGGGCAGATAGATGGTGTACGGCGTCCAAGCCTCGAGCAAGACATGGAAGTGGATCATGATCAGCACGCCCAAGATGCCGCCGAGGACCCACAGCAGCCCGAGCCAGCGTCGCCGCCAACGGATCGCGCCATACCAGACGGCTACCGCATAGATCACGAGCAACACCATCTGCGAGTAGTGTAATCGTCATGGCCTGGGATCGGAATCGGATCGCTGCGTCCCTTCGGGATGGCCCGTACGACCCAGCCGCTGCACCCGACGAAGGCGGGCGGCGATGATGGCAAGGCATACCAGGCCCAAGGGAACGGCCACGAGCACTTCGACGACGCGGTTCAGCACGTCGGCGGTCAGGCCCTGAGAGAGGCTGGCGTCACCACCGCCAAGCATGGCCGCTGGCAGCCCGGCGGCTAAGGCACCGATAAGCCACTCGCGCAGGCCCAGCCCGTTGCCGGATATGGGGATCAGCATGGCAATCTGACTGGCGACGGCAAGGACCAAAGCCCCGGACAGTTCGATAGGCGAGCCCACGATGGCAAACGCCAGGGCATATCGACCCGCCCAGACGGCGATGTCGATCACGCGCAACGCGCCCGCGGCGCAATACCGTGCCAGCAACGGCTTGCTGGTCCAGAGCAGTGCCGAAGCCGCGCCGCCCATCAGGATTGGCATGGCTACGACCAGCGCCCAGGCGGCCTTGGCCTCGACGCCTCGCAAGAGCAGCGCACCTAGCAAAAGCACGCCGCTGGCGACGCCGGTGATCGTCGCCCCCTCGACCAGCACCAGGCCCGACTGCTTGACGCCGATGCCGTTGATGGCCTTGTGGTAGGCGATGCGACCAACCATGCCCGGGCGCATGGGCAGGTAGTTCAGCAACCAAGCCATGCCGATAAGCGCGTTCATCTCTCCCATGCCCAGGCGACCAAATCGGGACAAGAGCAACCAAAGGGAGGCGGAGATACTCAACCAGTTCAGCAGAGGCAATGCGAAGAAGAGCACGGCGTACCACCAGGGCTTCTGGCCCAGCGCATCCATCGCGTCTCGCATGGCGTTTGGGTCTTGCCGGAGCGCGGCCGCGACGGCCAGCACTACCAGCATCGCACCGGCGATGAAGCCGCCGATGCGGAACCAGCGAGTCTGCCTCCAACGGTTGGCCCGGCCCGCCAGGGCACGCACCCGGCCGGCGATCGGACGCCGACGCAGGCGTGGACGTTTCATGGCGCGGGCTGGCTCGCGGCGGGCCGTCCTCCGGGGGGGCCAAAACCCTCGAAGTTCGCATAACTCCGCGAACCCGATCGCAGGCGTTCCTGGAGCAGCAACGCGAACTCACGGACATTCGGATCTTCGCTCTCGGCGGCGCGTGCGAATGCGATGTCCTGAGGGTCGGTGGCTCGAGTCAGCAGCGCGGCGGCCAATGCCATGGAGCCCCGGGCCGTGTCCAGAGCCGCACGGTCGAATCGTGCCGCGGGCGATGCCTGCCGGGCGTTGGGCAAGGCCACGAGTAGCGCGACCTGGGTCACGGGGTCGAGCTCGGCGAACCGCTGGCCGAGCGCGGCCATGACCGGGTCGATGATCTCCGGCGGCAGCCCACCCTGTTGGGCATCGGGTCCGAGCATCACAGACTTGATCGTGGTCGCGATCGTGATGAGCGCCCGCGGATCGTCGGCCAAAATCCGTGTGACCATGCGGCCGGCGTCGAAGCGAGTTTCGGGCATCGGCCTGCGGAGCAACAACCCGCTCTCGGCGCTCAGGCACATGGGGCCGGGCGAGTATCCGCGAGACTGATTGAACAGGAAACCCTGGATAGCGCGCCACCGGGTGCGTGTCGTGCGACTGCCGGCCGCCTCGAGGTACCAGCCCGTCAGGCCGGCACCCGCCCACACATCGATCTCGAGCCGTTCACGCGGCATGAGCCGCAAGCGGGTATCGACACTGGCAACCTCGGGGATCGCCAGTTGCGAGAGCCGGTCCATGTCCGCGTCGAGCACCGGCGAGAGCAAGATCCGCGTGTTGATGGGGGCGTTGGGGCCCACGGCCAGGGGGATGGGCGAGTTGTTGCGCAGCGTCAACCGAAGCCGCGTCATGGCCGTGGGGTGCTCCTCGAGCGCGGAGGTACGCAGCGTGAGTTCCATGAAGTTCTCGGGCTTCTGCACCATGCGATCGAGCCACAAGGGCACGGCACGGGCGATCGTGTCCAGCCCACGCGCCGAAGGAAATGGCGAGCCCACACCAAGGTCCACCAACTTCTGGTGAGACCAGGCCCCCCACAACGTTCCGGGGTCTTCGCCCACGATCGATCGCAGCAAGGGCAACGCTTCGGCGGTACGCCCATGCACCAGCAGCGCGTGGGCATAGGCCAGCGGCGCCATGGGCACCTTCTGTTCGGTCATCCGCCGTTGAAGATCATCGAGCCGCTGGTCGGCCTCGGTGGTACCCACGGCGTCGAGCGTGGCGATGAGCGCCGAAACCAGTTCCAACTGAGCCCGGGCTGGTGCAACGACAGCCGGGTCGATCTCGCCGAGCAATGCCTCGTCGGCCATCGCACGCTCCATGGCTTCCATGGCCTGTCGGAGATCCACGCGTACCAGTTCGAACTGCACGCCAGCAAGCACCATCGCCAGCGCCGTCTCGGCGCGAACACTCGTGGCCAGCAGCGCGATTTGCCGCGCTCTGGCACGATCGCCTTGCGCGGCCAGCAGCAGTTGTTGCAGACGCTGCGCCGTCGAGGCACGCAGATCTTCCGAAGCCCGGCTGGCCGAGGCGGGGTTGCCTTCGGCGTCTGCCACGAGCATGCGCAGCAATGCCGAGTCGGGCGGGGGCACGATCTCCGAAGGCTTCGGCACGCCTTCGATCGATTGGCCACGCCGAACCATGAGCTTGAGAGCCTCTTCGAGCCTGGCACGCTCCTGGAGCACGGGCTGTTCCAGTTCATCGGCCAGGCCCGAGGGCCCCTGCGAGAGCCAGCGTAATTGGATACGACGGAGGATCGCCTCGGCGCTTGGCGGGTTGCCCGCCATGGTCAGCAGGTGCTGGTGATGATCGTGGAAGCGGATGGCCTGCTCGAAAGCCCCGCCCCGGGTCAACACATCGGCGATCTTGCCGTGGACGTTCGGGTCGACCGGATCGGCCATCAGCAGATTGATCATCAGTTCGAGGCGTCCGATGTTGCCAGCCTCGGCTTGTTCGTAGTAGGCCAGCGCGAGTGCTGCCGCCGCCTTATGCGTCGAATCCAACTCCGTCGAGGTAGCCAGCAAGTCGATAAATCTGGCCTCGTCGCCGGTCTCACGCGCCAGCAAAGCCGCGTCGAGAGCGAGTCGACTGCGCACCGCCACGGAAATCTGCCCAGCATTCAACAACCGTTCATACGCGGCGAGCCGCTCCTCGACGGTCTGGATGCCCTCAATGCCTGAGGCGATCACACGAAGCAGCGACACCTCGTCGGCGGGATCCAGCCGAAGCAACTCCCGCGTGAGTTCCAAAGCCTCGGCATCTCGCCCGGCGGACCATGCCGCCTCGATCTGCCTCCGCAGCAGGATGGTGTCCCTTGGCATCGAAAGCCGAGCGAACCCAAGCGCCAACTGGGCGATGCGATAGTCCTTCTCATCCGGCTTGGCCTGCGTGCGCAGGTCGAGCAAGGCCACTCGACCCATGCCCAGACCGGCGTAGTCGGCCGTGGGCTCGGGCAACACCTGGGCGTCAGCGCGGGATGTCCATCCGCTGCACGTGCCCAGCACCGCGATCATCGTAACCAGGACCGCCCAAAGACCACCTCTCAAGATCCACCTCCGAACCAGAGCGTGAGAGCCGTGGCCACGAAACCCATCGTGAACAGCAGCACGAAGCACACCTCGAACAGCCAGCCGATCGATCGGCCAGCCTTTGGAAAGACGCGGTCGGCCACCAGGAACATGAACACGAAAGCCCCCATGGCCACCGCCGTCCAGCCGCCCAGTGTCGCCGATACCGAGAACATCGGCCATCTGGGTCCCACGCTATACACCAACCAAAGCCCGACGATGACAAGGGAGCCCGCCCACAGCGTCGCCACACACGCCAATGCCACGACGCTCAGGCGACGGGCCAGGAGCACAACGGGATTGGCATGGGATTGAGACGTCATCGGCGGCATGGCGACGAGTTGGGACGATCCAAACAAGCATTGGGTTCGCTGCCCGAAGGCAAACCATAGCAACGCCGTTCAGACCCAGAACCGATGCCTCTGAATGCCGACTGGTTACACCCGGATCTTTGTCCACGTGCCCTGGCCGAATCGGATGGCAAAGACCGTGGCCCGGATGACCAGTTCGCCGCACAGGGCAAGCCACAACCTCGACAGGCTGGGCTCCCACCCCATCAGTTCTCCCATCGGGTTGGGCAGTTCGCCCCCGCCCAGGAATTGGGGCAAGGGCATGCGCACGCCGCTGAGCAGATAAGCCGCCGGCAACCGGACGCCGTAAGTGGTCAGCCAGGTCAGTGCCATGACCACGCGCACGTCGCCCACGCCGCGCAAGGCTTGGCGAAAGACGATCGAAATGGCAAATGGAATCTGCACTACCCCGCAGATCATCAGCAGCGTGGGAACCGTGGCGTGGTGCTCGGGAACGGGCGTCAGCGCTCGTGTGATGGCGTGGGGGAACAAGAACAGGCACGCCCCGATGATGCCCATAAAACTTGTGGCCAGCGCGCAGCAGATCAGCACGCCACGGATGGCTTGACGCGGACTGCCCGCGCCAAGGTACTGCCCCGCAAGTGTGGCGGCGGCGATGCCCATCGCAAAACCGGGAAGGAAGCTGAGCGCCTCGATCCGGATGGCCCACATGTGCGAACCAAGCAGGCCCGCCGAAGCATCGCCCGAGCCCGCCACGCCTTCCAAGGCCTCCCGCAAGGTCAGGTGGGCCACGAAGAACACCACGGCGAAGTTGCCCGCCCACATGCCAAGCGTCTCAAAATAGTTTGGCAGGCCCAGGCGTATCAGACGGGAGATGGTGTGCCAGTGCGGGCGCAAGCGGCGCAGTCGCAGCCTCACGCCGGATTTCCCTACCAGGCAGTAGCCCAGGATCATCGCCGCGCCCACGGTATCTCCCGCCACCGTGCCGATGGCGATACCCAGGATGCCCATGTTGAATCCGAAGGGATTTTCGAGAAAGGGCAGGCTGATCCCGCTGAGGACGAAACTCACGACGATGTTGACCAGATTGCGAGCGATCATTGCCCACAGGGGACGCACGGAATCGCCCGCGCCACGCAGACACGCGATCCCACCGAACAACAGGCCAGCGATGGGCGTGCCCGCAGAGATAATCAGCATGTAATGGGCAAACGCCTTGGCACCCGCGTCGCTGAGGCCCATGAACCCGGGGATCCACAGCGTGCTGATGGCAACCAGCACACCAACGGCGGCCGACAGGACGACGCTCAGTGTCAGGCATTGGGCCATCGCCGCACCGGCCACGCCCATCCGTCCCCGGCCGACCGAGCGGGCGATGAGGCTCGTTGCCCCCATGCCCAGGGACATGAACGTCAGACCGATAAACCACATGATGTAACTGGCGGCGCTGATGGCGTCCACGGCATCGACCGCCGGTACGCCCAGGAGCCCCGAGCCGTCGCCGATATGGCTGGCCAGGATGGTATCCGTCAGGCCCACAAGTGCGTTCAGGGCACTCTCGACCATGATGGGCCAGGACAACACCCAGATGGCCATACCCATCGACAGGCCCTTCAGGCGGCCCGATCGCAGACGGCCCTTGTCATCGAGCCCCCGAGCGGCAACCTCGGGGCCGCGCAGGATCTCCACGACGCCCATGGCGTTGCGCCAATCCAAGGCACCGGTGATACGGGCGAGTTTCTTGGAGCGTATGGTGGGCATGAGCGAACCGAATCAGGGCTGGCACGAATCGGAACCCCGATGATAGATGGCCACGCCCCGGTGTCGTTGGTCCTGTAAGCAAATATCCGGGCCTCGGTCCGATTGTTCCCGATGGCCTGCCGTTTCCATATCCAGCAAGGAGCCCGATCGATGACCTTCCGTACAGCACTGACTACCTTGATCTGCGTGTTGGTCGCGGTCTGTGCTCAGGCCGATGAGGCCCTGATGCCGCGCCAGCCGCTTCCCAAGGATGCCCAGGCACCCCGGCCCATCGATCCGCGATTCGAGCACCAACTCGTTGTGAAGTTCCATGACCATGCCAAGGTCCGCTCGGCCGGCCCGGGAAGGCTGGTCAGCCTTTCGGGGCTGGACCTGACCGTCCTCGAAGCGAGTATCGCGGGCCGGGCTGACTTTCAGCCACTCATCGACCTGCCCGCCGAGACACTGGCCAGACTGGAACTCGAGGCCGCCCAGCGGAGCGGCCGCGCCCAGCCCGACCTGGGTGGGATGCTCCAGGTCCGGGCAGCCAAGGAAGACCTTGCCGATTTGGCCGACATCCTCCATGGCAGTGATCTCGTGGAATTCGTGGCTTTCGAGGCCTTGTTTGTGCCCCCGCCGGGCTGGTTTGGCGGCCCGGACGCCTGTTTTGATATCGCGCCGGTAACCCCGAATTACTTCAGCCGACAAGGCTACCACAACGGGCCGGCTGGCTTGGGCATGGCCGCCGCGTGGGCCCATCCGGGCGGGCGCGGCCAAGGGATCCGGATCGCGGACGTGGAATACGGGTATCGAGATGGACACGAGGACCTTTGCAACATCATCCCAGAGCCGGGACAAACCATGCACCCCTCGGTGATTTCCTTTGGCTGGCATGAGCATGGCACGGCCGTGTTTGGTGAGATGATCGGTGGCGAGAACGGGTACGGCGTGACCGGGCTGACGCCCGACGCGCAGGGCATGTTCTACTTCGAGTGGACCCTGACTGGACAAAGACGAGTCGCGGCCGTGACGGCGGCCATTGCGGCCGTCGATGCGGGCGATGTCGTGCTCCTCGAAATGCAGACGTCTGGCGCTGGCGGTGGGTTTGGGCCGGCCGAACTCAACCAGAGCATCTGGCTCGTGACACGGCTCGGTGTCGATCGCGGGGTCGTCGTCGTCGCGGCTGCTGGCAACGGCGATCAGAATCTCGACTCTGGGGCCTATGCGACGTACCGAGCTTGGGGTGACAGCGGGGCCATCATCGTTGGTGCCGGGTCCAGCGACGGGTCTCGTTCGAAACTCGGGTTCAGCACCTACGGCTCGCGTGTGAACGTCCATGGGTGGGGCCAGAACGTCTTTACCGCAGGGTATGGAGATTTTGTGTCTATTGGCGGCGATCCCAACCAGAGCTACACCGCGACTTTTTCGGGCACCAGTTCGGCATCGCCGTTTGTCGCCTCGGCTGCGGCGAGCCTCCTTGGCATCCATAAAGCCGCCACAGGGCGGGCCATGGAGCCGTCGCTACTCCGGCAACTGCTGATCGATACCGGCAAGCCCCAGGGTTCTGGCGGGAATATCGGACCTTTTCCCGACATGGCCGCTGCGGTCGATGCCTTGCTGGCCTCACTGTGCCGGGTCGACATGGACGGCGACGGACAGTTGACGTTGTTCGATTTCCTGGCATTCCAGTCGGCGTTTGCCTCTGGGAGCCTTGCCGCCGACTTCGACGGCGATGGCATGTTGACCGTCTTTGACTTCCTGGTCTTCCAGAACGAGTTCATGGCCGGCTGTTGAAGGACGTGTTGATTGGCCTTGTTGTTATAGGACGTAAAATTCTTCGCTGTTACACGTAAAATTCTCTTCCATTCCGCCCAACACTTTGGTATACATTCACTATCGGTCTCATTTCAGCCATGTGGGCTGGCAAGAGATCGTGTAGGGGTTGTACCGTTTTTGTGGGTGTATCTCATTTCGGGCCAATTGGATGCCCAAGGAGAGGTGATATGAATCGCTGTGTTTGTTCGTTGTCCGTGTTCGCGCTTCTGGCAGGCGGCACCGCGGCCTTGGCCCAGGTCAACGATGCCTCGTTTGCGGCACCGTCGAGCAACAAGGCCCCGGCCTCGCCCTTTGGCACTGATGCCTTGGGCGACTCCATCGGCTGCTCGGTGAACCAGGACGCCCTGACCGGCGACCTTCGCAACCTGGGTGTCGAGTTCGCCTTTGGACACTACTTCGTGAGCCGAAGCGGTGGTTTCGCGATCGGAACCCAGGTTCTCTCGCAGTACGACGCCAACTGGAATCCGGTGGCCGAGTACACCCAGGTGACCAACTCGCCCACGTGGGGCAACCGCGACGGCGCGGCGATCGAGAGCGAAAACCGCCTGTTCTTTGGTGCCGAGGCTGGCGAGTTGGCCGAGTATGTCTGGAACCCCACGACGCAACGTATCGACCTTGCATCTTCGTTTACTCGAACGGTCAGCGGCGTCACTGGTGTCGTCCGTGCCCTGGCTTGGGACACCGATCGCAGCCAGTTCTACAGCAAGGACTTTGCTGGTTCGATCTTTATCTTTGATCGCACGGGCAACCTGATCAACCTGATGCCCTCGCCCATCTCGGCCTACGGCGCTGGCTATGACCCCGTCGCCCGGACGGTGTGGTTCCACGCCTACCGCACCGGCACGACCGGTGGCGCCGATGCCCCCAAGACCCGCATGGCCGAGTGGGATCCCGATGCACTGGCCGCCACGGGTCGTGAGTTCAACACCGATTTCGTGGGCGACGAGACCTTCGTGGGCTACATTCCCGGCGGCGGTGACGTGGACGTGATCGGCGGCCAGGTCGTGGCAACCGTGCTCACCCAGGGCGATCCCTTCGACTTCGTGACGCAGTACGCCATCACCGGCGACGGCTCTGCCTGTGGCGGCACCGGCTGCCGGGCCGACCTTGACGGCGACGGCGTCTTGACCATCTTCGACTTCCTGACCTTCCAGAACCTCTTTGCCTCGCAGGACCCCCGCGCCGACTTCGACGGCGACGGACAGTTCACCATCTTCGACTTCCTGACCTTCCAGAACGAGTTCGCCGCCGGCTGCTGATGCCACCCTGCCAGCGTTGGCGCTGGCATCCCCCAGGAATCACTGGTGCAGCATTCCGAGCCCGGACCCCTGACAGGGTCCGGGCTTTGTGTTTGTTTCTTGCGTGTCTCGTGGAAACACCCATTGGAAAGCACTGTCGAGTACTTGCTCAGGGCGACAGACTCCGGCGCAATGTGCAACAATTGAACAACAAGCTTGTACATGTCGAAGCCTGCCAACGCCAAGGGTTGGCAGAACAGATCAAGTTGGCCACGAACGAGCAACAAGTTGCTCTGGGAGCATCAGCGATGAAGAAGGACCACGTGTTGTGTGCATCGATGGTGGGGTTGGCATTCACGGCCGCACAGGCCGCCGATCCGGTGCGGCTGTCGCATAGTGTCGAGGAGTTTCTGGTGGTCGTTGGGACGGCGGTTGCGTGCGCGTCGAGTTCGGCTCCTCAAACGACCAACGCGAACCAGTACTGGCGTTCGTTCACCTTGGCAGACTTTGGAATCACCGATGCCGTGACCATCTCGACCCTGGAAGTGGGCATCGAGACGATCCGCCTGCCCGTGCGGCTGGAGGTCGACGTGACCTTCAACCTGTACCAGGCACCCGCGGGCACGGCACCGGCCTTTGGCCTCGAGCTGATTGGTTCGAGCGTGGTGACGTTGACCGAGCGCTCGGCTGAAGTCGTGACGATCGATGTCACGGGCGTGGTCGATGCCGGCAGGGCCCTGATCGTCGAGGTCAACGTGCCCAACCTGCGTTCGGCCACTGGTGCCTTGACCGGGGACGTGTACTTCCCGGGCGCTAACCCGTTCGGGCAGACCGCGCCGAGTTATCTGAGTTCAGCTCCCTGTGGCATCACTACGCCAACGGACTACGCGTTTATCGGGGCGGGCTTCCCCGACGTCCACCTGGTGCTGATCGCCGTGGGCGAGACCGGCGGCGGTACTGGCTGCCGGGCCGACATGGACGGCGACGGAGCGCTGACCATCTTCGACTTCCTGACGTTCCAGAACCTGTTCGCCGCTCAGGATCCGCGTGCCGACTTCGACGGCGACGGCCAGTTCACCATCTTCGACTTCCTGACCTTCCAGAACGAGTTCGCCGCCGGCTGCTGAGCGTCGGCGAGTCCTTTGCAAGGTAACCAACTCCCGGCCGCCTTCATCCTCCCCGAGGTTGGCCTGCTGACGGGCCCAAGTCATTGGGCCCGTCAGTTTTCATTGGTGTCCGACGCTCAGACGCGCAATCAGCAAAGCCAGGAGTTGGCATCGCTCTACGAGGCTTGGAAGCTCGATCCACTCGTGCGTGGTGTGCAGCCCGCCGCCGCGCACGCCCAGTGTGTCGATGGTCGGCAGTCCCGCGTCCTGGAGGATGTTGCCGTCGCAGACACCGCCCGTGCGCGCGAAGGGCAGTTGCTGCCCGAGTGCCTCGGCGACGGAACGTGCCCGTAAAGCCAACTCTTCGGTGGCGGGGGTCATGGGCTTGGCGGGTCGGTTGAACGACCGCCGGACGATCACCGCGGCCCGGTCTTCTTCGCAGGTTGTGTTGGGCGTGGCCAGCGCGTCCAGGGCTTTGCCCATGCGCTCGGCTGTGATCGTGTCGGGGAATCGGGCGTTGCCCCAGGCGGCGGCATGGTCGGGCACGGCATTGGTCGCGGTGCCGCCCAGCAGGGGGCCCACGCTCATGATGAATGAGTCCGGTTGCGTCGGGTCGGCCATGTCGCCCACGGCCGCGATGGCTCGCGCCAGGGCCGTGACGGCATTGACGCCCGTGCGGAAGTCACGCCCGACGTGGGCCGATCGTCCGTGCGATTCGATCATGAACTGCCCGCTGCCCATGCGTTCGATGGCCAGTGCGCCGCCGGGCAGCGCGGGTTCGAGGGCCAGGCCATAGTCGTGCCGTGCGGCCTGTTCTCGCAAGGCCGCCTCGCTGTGATAGCTGCCGGTCTCCTCGTCGGCGTTGAGCAGCAGCGTCCAATTCGCGGGCACGCCGGCCTCGTGCAGGCATTCGAGCGCGCAGGCCGCGATGACCAGCCCGCCCTTCATGTCGACGCACCCTGGGCCCGTTGCCGTCTTGCCATCGGGCGCGATGGTGAAAGCATGAAAGGGTCCGTCGGCGGGGTGGACGGTGTCGAGGTGGCCGGCGATGAGCACTTTCTTCATACCGGGCTGCGTGCGCGAGAGCACGGCGGTGGGGGGGATGCCCTGAGTCGCGCCGCCGCGGATCCAGTCTGGTCGTGGCGAGCCCTCGATCAGTTGGAGGGTTGCTCCCAGACGCATCATGCGTTCGGCAAAGGTGGCGCGTGTCTGGGTGATGCCCTCTCCGCCGCCCGGGCCGGTAGGTGTTTCGACGTGGTGGCGCAGGTCTTCGAGGAGGAGGCCAGCCCGATCGGTGATGCGATCGCAGAGTCTGCTTTCGATTTCGGAGAGGTTGCGTGACAATGTCGTGTTCCTTCGCTCTATCGTGTCCACGTCCCCTCGAAGACGAACTCGGCAGAGCCCGTTTGATAGACGATGCCGTCGCCGCCTTGGTCGACGGGCGACCATTCAACGCTTAACGGTCCGCCCGGCAGTGCGAGGGTGGCATGGCCAGCAAGCACGCCCACACGCACACCTGCCACCAGTGTCGCGCACGCGCCGGTGCCGCAGGCGCGTGTGGGTCCCGCTCCGCGTTCCCATGTGTGGACGGTGGCGTGTTCGCGTGAGTCGATGCGGACGAAGTGGACGTTTGTTCTCTGGGAAAAAGCCCGGTGGTGCTCGATGGTTGGTCCCAGCCTCCGGGCTTGGCTTGCTAGGTCCTGACCCAGCCAGGGGTTCTCATGGACGAAGCACACCGCGTGCGGGTTGCCCATCGAGACGTGCCAGAAGCGAAGCGGATGCCCATCGACTTCGATCGTGGGCGGGGAGACGCTCGCCAGCGCCTTAACGTCGATGTGGCAATCCGCCGGTGTCAGTCCGGGAGCGCCCATGTCCACACGCACGGCACCATTGGGCAAGGCCTCGCATCGCAGGATGCGCTGGCCCGATTCGATGTTTAGCATCCGATCCTTGATGTCCAGCCTTTCGCGCAGGTATCGGGCCACACAACGCGTGCCGTTGCCGCAGGCCCCCGACTCGCTGCCATCGGCGTTGTAGGTGCGCATGCGCGCGTGGTTGGCGTTGTCGCGTGGGCGTGCGATGAGGATGACCCCGTCGCCGCCGACACCGGTGTGCCGATCGCTCAAGGCTGGCGCGAGCGATGGCCAGTCGAGGTGTTCGAGCGCCGGGTTGTTGTACGCGTCGATGTAGACATAGTCGTTGCCCAGCCCGTGCATCTTTGTGAAACGCAACGCGTTGCCCTCCCCGATCACCATCGGATCCATCCCTGGCCGATGCCCAGCAGCAGCAGCCCCCCCAAGACCAGAAGGATCAACACGGTCGCCCGACGGATCATTCGGCTGGAACGGTCGACCGGGAGCGCGTCTATGCGTTGTCCGGGCAAGGCCGCCAGCGCCCTTTGCCGCTGCCGGACCGACCCATGCCGGAAGCCCCAGCGATCGGGGTGGATGCCGTTGAGCGCACACACGCGGTCGAGGGCGGCGGCCATGCATGCCGGCCCGCCGGGGTGGACCGTCTGTGGATCGCCCCCTTGGGCTCGGGCGTATTCCAGCCCGATCGCCACGGCGGCGTGGGCGTCGGCCTGACGCTCGAAGAGACGGCTGATGGCACCAAACGCCAGCACCGCCATGCCGCCACCGAACGCAAACACCACGCCGCCCGCGAGTGACGCGGACAGCCCGAATGCTGTGGCCGCCGTCTCGAATCCCACTTGCGCGACGCTGAGCAGCACGATCAACGCCAGCAACGACAGCACGATCCACAGCACGTGGTGCTGACGCACGTGGGCCAGTTCGTGCGCCAGCACGGCGTCGACCTCGTGCCCGGGCATGCCGCCGAGCAAGGGCTCGGTCACGAGCATGTACCGCGCCCCGGGCAAGAGGCCCAGGATGGCGGCGTTGGCCGAGGGGTTGGCCCACAGGCGGATGCCACTGATGCGTGCCCGCATGGCAAGCCCCAGTTGCATGACACGCGCATGCAATGGCCCATCGCGCAAGGCCCGCGTGCCCAGCACACGAACGATCAACGCTGGTGCCATCGCGATGAGCGCAATCGTGCCCGCGAGGTCGATCGTGCGGCCGAGCCAGCCCGGGCCGCCCGACAGAAACAAGGCCGAGGTCTCGTGCCAGCACACGATCAGGAAGACCGGCAGCAGCGGCATCGCGAGCATCGTGCGCGCCCGGGCGATGGTGGCCTCCCATCGCGTCGGCGGGCGCTCGATGGCAACGCCCTGGTCGAGGTGACGCATCAGCATCGCCTGGCGCATCCGGTCGTGCAGCGGATGCTCGGCCCAGGCGATGGCCAGAAGTGCCAGGAGCGGCGGCGCGGCGGCCACGGCCTCGTCGAGCCCGATCCAAGATCCGATGAGCGATGCGACCACGCCCACGCCGTCGGCCATGACGGCCCACAAGGCAAAGGGCAGAACCGCCAGCCATCGCAGCGCCGAGGCCATCGCCAGCCCGCGGTCGAGTGTTCGTGCCGAGCCACGGCCTACCGCCAGCCGCGCGCACGCGGGAAGCACGACCATCGCCACCAGCCCGACCAGGCCCGACCAGCCCGCCACGAGCAGGAACTGCCAAGGCTCGGCCTCGACCACGCGGGCATGCTGGCGGGTCAGGTCTCGCCCCAGCAGCAAACCGACGACGACGATCAGGACGTGGATGCTTGGCAATGGAAGGCCTGGCCCGGGGCTCGCCGATCAGTTCTGCCCGACGAACGCCGGCGTCCGGGGACGCTGGCCCAGATCGACGCTGGCGGGTGTATCGAAGTACACGTCGGCGTTGAGTTCGTCCTTATTGATGCTTGTCAGCACGATCGACAGCCGGCCGAAGGTGCGCGCGTTGGCGTAGTCCTCGGCGCTCGGACCGGCGAAGCGGCTGTTGCGCTCGCGCATGGCGTGGAAGTGGTACATCGCAAGCGCGCGCACGCTCTGCTCGATCATGTCCGAAGAGGCCACGAACTGGTCGTCGCCCTTGCGGTGCTGCGGCCTGGGCGGGTACAACTGGGCGACGAATCGGCCCTGCGAGTCAACAAAGATCAGCCCGCCATACTCGGTGGTCTCGTCGGCACGGTCCATGTCGACCTGCTCGAACAATCGGCTTGTCACGGCCGGGTCGTGCAAGGCCACGTCCACCGCCAGCACCGACAGGACGTCGCCCCACGACAACAGGTCGGCGGCCTGTTCGAGTGTCTGTGGCACCCCGCGCAGTTCCGGGCTGTCGGCACGCCGCAGGGTCACCTCGCGGTCGGCCAGTCGGGCCCGCAGGCGGCCTTCCAGCTGGGCCCGATCGTCGCGCATCCACGTCTCTCGATAGATCGATGCCCAGCGCAGGGCCTCAAGGTTGCGTAGCTTCAGGCCCGCGGCTTGCTCCTGGGTCAACTGCGCCACCGCCAAGGCGGTCTGGCTCCACCAGCCGCCCGAGCGTTCGGCTGCCAGGGCGAGCAGCCAGCGCAATTCCTCGCCGTTGCGCGGCACGACTCCCAGCTCACGGATACCCCGGCGGATATCGGCCAGCACGCGAGCGCCCTGCTCGTCGGTGGGCAGGTCGCCCCGGGCCAGCACGTCGCGACGGGCCTCACCGCTGGGGTCGATGCGGGCCAGCAGGTCCCACGCGGCCTCGCGGGCCTTGGCGTCCAAGTCGATGTAGTTGTTGGCCCCGGGCGTGCCCAGCGAGCCCTGTTGGGGGTTCAGGAAGACCCTGGAAACAATCAGGGCCAGGGGCTGGTCGGGGTTGAGCGATTCGAGGATGGCCTTCTCCACGCGCTGACCGTCGGGGATGTTGGTGTCGGCGATGGCGTAGCTGCGCACGAACGCGGGCGTCAGGTCGCTCCAGCTCTGGGCGACGGCCTTGACCCCCATCTTGCGGACGATCTCGTAATCCCGCTCGGTGGGCACGCGAGACTGGATAAACCAGAAAGTGTCTGCCTGGCCCGTCCGCGAATCATCGCCCAGCAGCAGATCGACGGCCTGGTGGCGGATCTCGCGGGGTGTCTGGTCGCTCCAAGCCAATTCCTTCAGAGGGCCGCGGATTGCCGACCGGTTCGCGCCGGGGTCGTCCCAGGCCGCACGCATCGCCGCCAGCCGCTGCGGCGTGCGTAACTCGGGGTTCTGGAAGTCGGTCAATGGGTCGCCGCTGAGCTTGCGGTTCCCCCCCGAGCACCCGCTGGCAGACAGGGCCAAGGCCGTTACCAAGACCAACACGATGGCCTTGACGGGGGAAAAAACGACGGCGCGTGCTGCGATTGGCTCCATGGGGCAATACTATCGGGTGACGAACCGCCACGATCATAATCCCGGCGGGTTTCACTCGCGTTGGACACACGGCGTACAGGTACTGGACCCGCCGCCACCCCTAGACCTACCTGTCGATACCGGAGGACGCCCTTGGCCAAGGAACACAGCCTTCCCCAGGCCAGCGACAACCCGGCGAGCCCGGGCCCGCTGACCACTTCCCCCACGGGCACGCCGACTGAGCGCATCCTGAAGGTCATCGAGCAGCTGCGTCCCAGCATCCAGGCCGACGGTGGGGATGTGGAGTTTGTTGAGTTTACCGACACCGGCATCGTCCGCATCCGACTGCACGGGGCCTGTGTGGGCTGTCCCAGTAGCAGCCTGACGCTCCAGGTCGGGCTCGAACGCAACCTGCGTGAGCACGTGCCCGAGGTCGAGGCCGTCGAGGCCCTGGACTAGCCCGGCCGCCAGCGTCCCAAGATGAAATTTCGGATTGGTGAGTGTTCGGGCCTGTCGCTTGCGGCTTGCCCAGATTGCCAGAATCGCTCTTGGCCGCTTCCGACCACCGGGCGCAAGCCCGTGTGGATGCTGATGTTGCGCGTTATCGGGAGTCTTTCGCTGATTCTGGCGTGAATTCTATGAAACTCGAACGCTTGTCGGTTACACTGCTGTCGGTGGTAGGGGGCCCATGGTCGGGCCTCCCGGGATCTGACATGGTGGTGCCGTCATGCTGGTAATTACCCGCCGAGAGGGCGAGGAAGTCGTCGTCGGCGACCCGCGCAACCCGCTTGGGATCGTCCGGATCGCCTCGATTAAGGGCGACCGCATCCGTCTGGCCTTTGACTTTCCGCGGAACATCGATGTGCATCGGCGCGAGGTCGCCGACCAGATCGCCGCCGAGGGCCAAGCTCCAGAGCCACGGGTGCTGGAGATCGAAGTCCGCCCGGCAGACGTGACCGCGCCGGCCTGAGGGCTGGCCTTGGGCGATGCCCATACCCAATTGCAACACGGGCGTGCTTATGGCATTTGGGGTTTGGAAAATATCAACCGCTCGGAAGCCCCGATCCCCGAGGTGGTTCAGTCGCAGCCCAGGGCGAACTGGTTCTGGAACTCAAGGAAGTCAAAGAGCGTGAGCTCGCCGTCGCCGTCGAAATCGGCGGCCAAGTCGCCGGTAGCGAAGAGGTTCTGGAAGGCCAGGAAATCAAAGAGGGTGAGTTCTCCATCGCCGTCGATGTCGGCCGGGCATGGGCTGCCGCCGATGAAGGCCACCCAAGTCTGGGTGTTGGCCAGCGAGCCCAGGTAACCCCAGCCGGCGATCCAGTTGCCGTCGGCAGAGATGGCGCTCACGAAGGAGAACGTGTAGCCAGCGGGGAAGTCCACGCCCTTGCTGGTCAGGAAGTCGGCCACGGGGATGGTGCCGGTAGCTTCTGACCAGATGAAGCCCCGGCCGAAGGTGGCCGGCCCGAAGCCCCAGGTGCCCCCGCCGATGAGGGTGCCGTCGCTGTTGATGGCGGCGGCCCCCATGCGGCTTTCGCCGCCGGCGGTCAGGTTGGGGATGGTGATGTAGGTTCCCGTCTCGATGTTGTATCGCCAGGTGTTGGCTGGCTCGAAGAAGCCACCGAAGGCGATGCCCGTGGCCCAGACCCCGTCGTCGGAGACATCGAAGGCTTCGGATGCGGGGTTGCCGTCGAGATCGAAGATCAGTTCCTGCACACCGTCGACCCAGACGGCGGCCTGGCGGAACCCGGTTTCGACGTCCTGCCAGCCAACGACGACTGTGCCGTCGCGGTTGACGCCGTTGGCGCGAGAGGATCGTCCGACGGTTGCCGAGCCCAGGCTGACGACGCCCTGGCCCTCGGTCCACTGGATGGCGTGGGCGTCGGCGGTGCCCAGGGTGGTCCAGCCGAGGCCCACGACGTGTCTGCCGTCGCCCGAGATGGCCCAGCCGCTGGTGACCTCGGCATCGATCTGCCGGCCGATGCCCGGGATCATGCCGAAACCGGTCCACTGGCCGGCGGCCACGTCATAGCGGGACACTTCGTGCCAACTCTGGGCGGGGTTGAAGGTGGTGCCGCTGATGAACAGGCCGTCGCTGGAGATCTTGCCCTGGCCGCCCACGCCGCCGCCCGGCGAGACGCCGCCGATGGGCATGGAGCCGGTCGTGGGCGTCCACATGAAGTACTGGCCTCCAAAACCCGTAGAGCCGCTGACCACGCCCGTGTTGCTGACGTCATCGGCCAGGCCCTGACCCACGGGTATGGTGAAGAACTCCTGGGCACTGGTCAGGCCCGCGATGGACACGATGATGGCCGCGGACGCGATCGCCTGAATGGTTCGGCTCTGCATTGGGGTGCCTCCCGAGCCGGCGGGCGGCTCGTGCTCGTGATGGATGCCCGAGTCCTTGGGCCATGGTTGAACTAGGGCCCGAAGCCCTGAAACGGCGGAATCCAAGAGCGTAGCGTCCCCGGCTGTCCCTTTGCAAGTTTCCCTAGAGAAAAACTTGAACAAATTGTTGCCGCAAGCGTCTGTTCGGGTACGATTGGCCCGAGCGGCCAGATGCCAGCACGGGGCAAGATGGACAGGCTGGCGTGGGAGTGCCAATGCAGGGGCAAACGGCCAACCGATTCGAGGACCACTGCCGGGACGCCGTTCGAGAGCTTCGCGGTTCTCTCTTGGACCTCTACAGCCAGGTTGGAGCCGACCCGGACAAGCCTCAGGACGTGTCACGACTGCTTGGCCTCAACAAGAACCTGACCTGGAAGATTTCTCGCGTGCTCCAGGCCGAGGACGCCTTCGAGGCCCTGCCCCTCCTGCCGGGCGTGGCCGGGCTCGATTTGGTAATCGAGGCTACCGAGCGGGCGGGTGCCAGCGAGAAGGCGCTGATGCGGGCCCGGACGGCCATCGCGGCTATCGAGTCGATGGTGGCCCAGCATGGCGGCGACCGCGCGACGATGGAGCTGATGCTCGACAGCATGGGCGTGGGTGGGCTCGAGAAGAGCCGCAAGCTCGCCTTCCGGGGTAACTCTGGGCTCTGGGGCGTGCAGGCCAAGGCTCGCGTGTCGGCCCAGATCCTCGCGCCAAACTTCGAGAAGCCGGACATGCTCGACGTGGTGCTGGTGGCCGGGCTCCAAGGCGTCCGTCGGTTCCGGCCCATCCCGCGCTGGCCGGTCTTCCGTCTGGAGCGATACGAGTTCGATGGCGTGGTGGCGCCCTTTCATTTCGAGGATGGGGCTGGCGTTCCCGAGGGCATGCTGGCCTCCTTCACGCGCGGGCCCATGCCCGAGGTCCATATCCGCCCCGAGGGCAACGGGCTGATCTACGAGGTCGGCGACGGCCCGGTGGGCAAGATGGGCGAGTTTGGCTGCTACTTCGCCTTTGGCTATCGCCAGGACGTTCCGCGATTCGCCACGATGCCGGGCGAAACCGCCTGGCTGGCCGCCTCGGTGGCCATGCCCGTGGAGACGATGCTCTTCGACCTGCTCGTGCATAGGGACATGACCGAGGCCCTCGCTGCGGAAACCGCTGTGTATGGCGGCGCGTGGGTGGTGACACCGGGCTTCCCCGAGAGCGCCCGGTTGCCCATCGACGAGCGTCCGGTCCATCTCGGCCGTGGTGCCGACCTCTCGACGCCCCTGGCCGATCAGTACACGAGTGTCATGGCCCGCGTCTTCAAGGGCGCGGGATGGGACCCCCAAGACTTCCACTGCCTACGGCTGGTCATCGACTACCCGCCCATGCCCAGCCGCGCGGTGATCCGGTATCCGTTGCCAGTGCGGGGCGGATGAGGACTGGTTGCTTACGGGCAGCCGATGGCGAAGGCGTTCTGGAAGGCGAGGAAGTCGAAGATGGTCAGGGTTCCGTCGCCGTCGAAGTCGGCCCGCATATCGCCCGCAGCGAAGAGGTTCTGGAACTCCAGAAAATCGAAAATCGTGAGGGAGCCGTCGCCATTGAGGTCCGGCGGGCAAGGGGGAATGAAATCGCACAGCCTCCAACGAGCGATGCGTGCGGCCGTCTGCCCGCCTGCCTGCGTGAAGAATCCTCCGACGGTGATGGACTCGCCGTTGCCGCCGAAGTCGGTTACCGACAGGGCCGTCCCGCCCGGGTTCACCCCGACCGCTCCGTGCGATCCGTGGCGCAGGCCCCGCCAGGATTGCCCGTCCCACCGCGCGATGTGATTGACCGTGCGACCGCCGGAGTGTGTGAAGCTGCCGAGGGCAATGGCGATCGGGTTTCCATCAAGACCGAGGTCGAGCAAGGCAAGACTCTGCACGATGCCGCCATCGAAACCGGCCCCGACGCGTGACCAGACGCTCCCGTTCCATCGGGCAACGCGGTTGGCGGAGACGCTGCCCGCCACAGTGAAGCCCCCGCCAGCAAAGAGCGTTGTGCCCGATTCATTGGCTTGTACGAGCAGGCTGTAAACGGACCCGTTGGTGCCATTGCCGAGCGTTGACCATGCAGTGCCATTGAAGCGGGCGATGTGGTTGGCATCGACACCGCCGAAGCAGCCACTGCCGCCGACGTGGGTGAAATCGTCGCCGATGATGAGGTTCGGGCCGATCACAGCCATCGCGCGCACGTTGGAACAGGCCCCACCTGCGACCGTCTCCCATGCACTGCCGTTCCAGCGTGCGATCCGGTTAGCGGGCTGCCCGCCAGCCTGCGTAAAGAGGCCGCCCGCATAGAGCACCGGCCCGCTGCCATGATCGACCGATGCGAGGGCAAGGACCGTGTTGTTAGTACCCGAGCCCAGGCTCGACCATTGCGATCCGTCCCAGCGGGCGATGTAATTTCCCGGCCCGCCGCCTGCCTGCGTAAAGGTGCCTCCGACATAGATCGCTGGACCCGAGCCGTCATCGTGCATGACGAATGCGTGCACGGAAGATCCTGCGGCGCCAAGCCCGGCTCCAAGCGGCGAGATCTGCTGGCCGTCGTAACGGGCAATCCCGTGCAGGCTCTGGCCCAGCATCGAGGTGAATTCGCCGCCGATGAACAGTTCTTCGCCGCTGCCAAGATCGGCCCTTCGAAACACGCGAATGGCGTCGTTCGCACCGCTGCCGACCGGTGCCCATGTCCCGATGGAAGCGCGGTAGGCGCTGATGTTGTGGGCATCCTGCCCGCCAGCCTGCGAGAACGTCCCTCCAGCGCAGAGCATCTCGCCCGAGCCGTCACCAAACACGCCCAGCGCGGAGACCGGGCCGTTCATGCCACTTGAAACGGGCGACCATGCCGAGCCATCCCAGCGTGCGATGCGTGCGGCCGCCTGCCCGCCAGCCTGCGTGAAACTCCCGCCGACATAGAGCGCCGGACCACGCCCGTCGTCGAAGACCGCCAGAGACTGAACGAACTGGTTCGTGCCTTCGTCGAGCGGCCCGGCCAGTGGCGACCATGCACTGCCGTCCCAGCGTGCGATGTACTTGACCGGCTGCCCGCCTGCTGTGGTGAACGCGCCGCCTGCAAAGAGGGCAGACCCTGACCCGTCATCAAAAACCGCCAGCGCTCGGGTATAGCTGTTGACCCCGGAGCCAACGGGGGACCAGGTCGAGCCGTTCCAGCGGGCAATATTGCTGACCATCTGTCCGCCAGCCGTTCTGAACAGGCCGCCCACATACAGCGCTGGCCCCGACCCGTCGTTAAAGACGGCAAGGGACACCGGGTCCCCATCAAGTCCCTCGCCGATCGGCCCGGCCAGGGGCGACCATGCGGCACCATTCCACTTGGCGATGTTTCTGACCGGCTGCCCGCCTGCGGTCTGAAACTGACCCGTTGCGTACAGCGCCGGCCCGCTGCCATCGTCGAAGACTGCCAGATCACGCACCGTAAACCCGGTCAGACCAGAACCCAGGCTCGACCATTGCGATCCGTTCCAGCGGGCCACGCGAAACGCAGTGATGCCTCCCGCACCGCCAAACTCGCCCCCGGCGTACAGGGCTGGCCCGGTGCCGTCATCAAAGACGGCCAGAGCATTCACTCTTGCGTTCGTCCCGGCTCCGAGCGGTGACCAGGTGCTTCCATCCCACTTCGCGATGTTGCTCGCCGCCTGCCCCCCGGCCTGCGAGAAGTCGCCGCCGATGTACAGCGCCGGCCCGGTGCCATCATCGAACGCGGCTATGGCTCTGACCGTTCCATTGGTGCCCGAACCCAAGACTGTCCAGACCGTCTGGCAGACATCGTCAGCCCGAGCCATCGGCCCTGCGAGCACCATGCCCAGCAGGACCGTGCCGACCAGCCAGATCCGCTGACTAGTTGCCCGAACACCACCGCTACGGATTGCATCACCCATCGCTCTCTCCTCGACCCAAGAAAAGGCACCCCGTGAACTGGTGCAGTATAGCGGAAAGCTGAAAACAGACCGCCAGGCACATGCCATTTGAGGCATGTTCCGGCATATTTCAGGCATTTGTTTCGCAATCGGTGGCGTGGTGCCCGATATGCGGACCTTCGCGGCGAATGCCGGGCCAAAGGCTGGGCAGCACAGGACACGCACAAGCAGCCATTCTGCTCACACAGCCCGAAGGGTCGAAAGCGCTGGTCCTGCCTCCGGGACAACCGGGGATGCCAGTGTCGATTTCGCTGCCACTACAAGAGCTCAACCCCATGGGTTCGTGCACCGTGCCGTTTGGTCCAGGAGGCAATCGACCCGGTCGATGACGGCCCATTGGTGTGCCTCGGTGGCCATGCCCGTGGAGACGATGCTCTTCGACCTGCTCGTGCATAGGGACATGACCGAGGCCCTGGCTGCGGAAACCGCTGTGTATGGCGGCGCGTGGGTGGTGACACCGGGCTTCCCCGAGAGCGCCCGGTTGCCCATCGACGAGCGTCCGGTCCATCTCGGCCGTGGTGCCGACCTCTCGACGCCCCTGGCCGATCAGTACACGAGTGTCATGGCCCGCGTCTTCAAGGGCGCGGGATGGGACCCCCAAGACTTCCACTGCCTACGGCTGGTCATCGACTACCCGCCCATGCCCAGCCGCGCGGTGATCCGGTATCCGTTGCCAGTGCGGGGCGGATGAGGACTGGTTGCTTACGGGCAGCCGATGGCGAAGGCGTTCTGGAAGGCGAGGAAGTCGAAGATGGTCAGGGTTCCGTCGCCGTCGAAGTCGGCGGCCGGGTCGCCCATGGCGAAGAGGTTCTGGAATCGGAGGAAGTCAAAGAGGGTGAGTTCTCCATCGCCGTCGATGTCGGCTGGGCAGGGCAGGTTGATCGGGGACATGCGGATGGCCCCGATCGGGCCGGTGGCACCGCGCCTTGCCGAAGACAGGATCTGATGGTTGTTGTTGATGTCGATGGCCCCGCCCCACTGGACGAACCATGTGCCTTGGGATGGGTCGATGAGCGAGCCGATCGCGTAGAACCCGTGGTCGGTGAAGTCGACGCCCGCGACGGTGGTGTAGTAATAGAGCAGCGCATCGCCGTGGTCGTTGATCGCCGTGGCGCTGGTGGTGGTCGCGCAGCCGCCCAGGAACTCCCAGCCGATGCCCTGCCGATAGCGGATGGGGAATGTGCTACACCCCGAGAATCCGATGACGTGGCCGCAGACGTCGTTTGCGTTGTTGATGGCGTTGCTGGCGAATCCCTGCCAGTTGCCCGGCGGCAGCGGTATCTCGGTGGTCAGGCCCGTGTCCAGTTCGGTCAGGACGTTACCCGAGACCAAGACGCGTGCATCGTTGATGTCCGATGCGCGGATACCGCCGGGCAGGATCCTGGGTCCGCCCTCGTCGAAGAGGAGCCCCGTGGTCAGGCTCCATCCGAAATGTCCCGAGCCGCCGATGATGTCGCCCAGGTTGTTGATGGCCCACGCCGCCGAGTACGGGTGCGTTGAGTAGGTTCCCAGGATCTCGACCTCGTAACCGTCGCCGACGGGGTGCCAGACCGCGGCGATGGGCTGGGTGATCACGAACTGGTTCGGGCAGACCGCGCCAACGATGACGCCCCGGTCGTTGATGTCGGAGGCTCTTGAGGTCTGCATGCCCTCTGGCAGCGGGAGCAACTCGAAGGGCCGCCCGTTGCGTGAGAACCCCGCGAGGAGCGCGGTGCCGTCGGGCGAAAAGTTGCCGCAGGCGTCGCCCCGGTTGTTCATCGCGCTGCCACTCCAGCCCGGGCCCAGGTCATCGACGCGGTAGGTCGGGGGCTCGGCCAAGGCGGAAGCACAGAGACAGGCACTGGCGAACAGTGCCATCGGGATCGAAGCGGTAAACGAACTGGAGCAAAGACGAATCCTCATGATGCCGTCCTTCCGAAGATGGCCGTAACGGCTTGTCACACGGTGCCAAGCCGGAACCGGCCGGGGCGTTGTTGGTGCCTCAGAACGGAAACCAAACTTATGTTCATTCTATGATAAGAAACGGGTTTGATCAAGCGTGTCATACTTGTTTCAAGAAGGATCAATCCATAGGAGCCGTGGCGGCGTGCAGGGAAGGTGTCGGGCCTGCGTAGAGGCGGCCCCTCGGCAGGGGAGTTATCGCCGGGCGTGGCCGTCGCTGGTAACTCTGGCACCGTCGGTGAGCGTGTCGGGGGGGTAAAGCACGACGGTGTCACCCTCGGCCGGGCCGTCGATGATGGTGGCCCAGCGGCCGGCACGCAGGCCCACGGTGACCTCGGTGCGCACGGCCCTGCCGTCACGGACGACGTAGACGGCCCACCTCGGCCCGGCATCGTCCTCTTGGGCGAGCCGGACCAGGGCGCTGTCGGGCACGCGTCGGACGTCGTCGTGGCGTTGGGTGATGATGCGGGCGGTGACGCGGTAGGCGTCGCCCAGGGTGGGGCGGCTTTCCGCAGGGCTGAGCAGGTCGGCGATGACGTTGACACGCTGCTCTTCGACGCCCAGGGCCGAGATCTTCAAAAAGGCGGCAGGCTCGACGCGGCGGACCACGGCCAGCAGCGGGTGGGGCCCGCCCCAGTGGTCGACGATGACCTCGTGGCCGGGCTCGATGGCCACGGCCTGGGTCGAGAGCACGTCGGCGACGATCTCCAGGTCGGTGGGGTCGCCCAGTTCCAGGAGCGGTGTGCCCGGGGCGACCACGGCGGCGCTCTCCTGGAAGACGCGCAGCACGCGGCCTTGGATGGGCGCGACGATGGCCAGGGTGGGCGTGTCGTCGGCGGGTGGCTCGCCCGCGGTGAAGCGCAACGCCGCCCGTGCCAGTTCGAGGTCGTAGCGGGCCAGGTCGGCGCTGGCCTCTGCGGCGCGGGCCTCCTGGGCGGCGATGCGCTGGGCGGTCTGGGCGCGGTCGAGCTCGATGGCGTACGAAGCGCCTCCCTCGGAGGCCCTGGCCTGCCGTTCGAGCTCGCGTGTGGCCTGTTCCAGGTCTGCCATGGCCCGCTGCTCATTGGCCATGGCCCGTCGCAGGGCGCTCTCGGCCGCGCCCACGCGAGCGGCGGCCTGGGCCAGGGCCCGGGGGTCGAGCAATTCGGGGTCGGTTGGCTCGATGACCGCCACGATGCTCTGGCCGGCCACGACGGCATCGCCGGGGTCCAGCGTGATGCGTTGCAGCCGGCCGGTCAGCGGGCTGGAGATGGTGTGACGTTCGCGGACGCGCGTGACGGCCTCACGCTCGACCTCGCGCACGACCGGGCCGCGGTCGACGACGGCGGTGGTGACGGCGATGGGCCGGGGCCGCAGAGCCAGCGCCAGGCCGATGGTCAGGGCCACCAGCAGCGTGATGCCAAGGGCCCAACCAGCGACGCCGCCTCGGCGGGTAGGGTGTTGCTTTGTCATGTGGCGTGGGTGGTGGTGTTCGTGCATGGGGATCAGTCCATCGCCTTGAGGGCGTCCATGTGGTCCATTGTTTGCATTCGGGCGGCCACGACGGTGGCGCAGGCCAGCCCGGCGGCCAGCACGCCCAGGGCCGACCACGCCAACGTCCCACTCTGCAGGATGAAGGGCATGCGGAAGAGGTCCGACTGGGTGCCCCGGTGGACCGCATAGGACAGGCCCACGCCCAACAGCAGGCCCATGGGCAGCGAGGTCAGCAGTAAGAGGACCAGTTCGCCCAGTTGCACCAGGGCGACCTCCCGCCGGGTGAAGCCGATGACGCGCATGGTGGCCAGGTCGCGCGTGCGTTCGGCCAGCGAGACCGAGGCGGTGTTGTAGACCACGCCCACGGCGATGGCCCCGGCCAGCAGGGCGATCACGCCCTGGACGATGCCCATGCTGCGGGCCACGGTCTCTTGGAAGCTGCGCAGCGTGGAGGCCTTGTCGTTGACGGCGGCCACGCCCGGCGATTCGCGCAGGCGTGCGGCGACCTGGCTTCTTTGTCCCGGCTCACATTGGATGTAGAGGCCGCCCAGGGTGTTGGGCTCGCCGATGGCTTGGGTGAAGTCTTCCAGCCGGGCGTAGATCGCCGTGCCCGAGGCGTCGATGGTCAGGCCGGCGATGGGCAGGTCGATGGCGGCGCGTCGACCGGTCAGGACCTCCACCCGCAGCGTGTCGCCCGGCACCGCGCCCAGGCGCTGGGCGAGGCTGGAAGCCACCACTACGCCCGGGCCCGTCGGCAGGCGGACGGGGCGTCCGTCGATGTCGAGCATTCGCAGGAGTCCGTCGTCGCTCTGGAGCGCGCGCACGACGGTGCGCTCGTTGGCGTGCGGGATGCGCACCGGCACGGCGCGGTAGGCGTCCACGGCCCGCACGCCCGGGAGCGCGGCCACCTCGGCCCGGGCCCGGATGTCGGCGTGGTCGTGCAGCGCCACGTCCAGGTCGTAGCGCTGGGCGTGGTGGAAGGTGGTCTCGATCATAAAATCCACGGCGTCCATCGTGGTGTGGGCCACGACGAGGATGGCCGTGGCCAGAGCCAGGGTCAGCAGGGTCAGGGCGGTCTTCAGGGGCCGGTGCCGCATCGATCGCGCGACCATGCGCGAGCCGGGGCCCAGCAGGCGGGCCCAGAGGCGGCGCAGCCGCGGGTGTGTCAGCGGCCCGGCCCGGTAGGTGGGCGGGCTGGGCGGGCGCATGGCCTCGGCGGGCGGCAGCCTGAGGATGCCCCGCAGCGCCGGCAGCACGCCCACGAGCGAGGCGAGCAGGCCCACGGCGACGGCAACCACGGCGATCGACGACCGCAGGCGATAGCCAAAGTGGGGGAAGTTGAAGTATTCGGCGTACAAGGCGGTCATGCCCCGGCCCATCCACGCCCCCAGGCCCACCCCCAGCGCGGCACCGGCGACGGCGATCGTCAGCGCGAAGGCGACGTAGTGCCCGGCCACGGCCCGCGTCGGGTAGCCCAGGGCCTTGAGCGTGGCGGCCTGCTGACGCTGGGCGGTCACAAAACGGCCGAAGACCACGTGCATGAGAAACGCGGCCACGACCAGGAAGATGACCGGCACGAAGACGGCCATGCCCCGCAGTTCGCGCAGTTCGTTGTCGACGAACTGGTGGCTGGGCTGGTCTTCGCGGCCGAAGGCGCCCAGCGAGCCGTAGGGGTCCAGGACGCGGTCGACCTGATCGATGACGTCTCGTTCGTGGGCTCCGGGGGCCAGCCGCACCACCACGTCGTTGAAGGCCCCGCGCATGTCGAAGGCGGCCTGGGCGTCCAGGTGGGGCATCCACAGCACGCCGAAGCGTTCGTTCTCGGGCAGCACCGAGCCCGGGGCGATGAGATAGATGTACTCGGGCGACAAGGCCAGGCCCGAGACACGCAGGATCTGGAGCCGGCCGTTGAGGATGGCCGAGATGCTCGACCCGGGCCGCAGGCTGTGCTCGTGGGCGAACTTTTCGGAGACGAGCACCTCTGGGTTGGGCATGGCGGGCGCGGGCCAGCGTCCTTGCCGGACGTGGACGAGGTTGAGCCCCTCGGTTGGGCTTTCGGGCAGCGAGACGACCCGCGCCAGGGCGGGGGTTTCGAGCCCGGGCATGTCCAGCAGCACGCCCTGGACGATGCGTTCCTGCACGACGCTGACGCCATCGATGTCGTTCAGGCGATCGGCGATGGCCCCGGGGGCGCGTTCGAGCGAGGCAAACACGTGCGCGAAGCGTGAGCGGGCGTAGTAGGCCTCAAGCGTGGCACCCAGCGAGTCGAGCATCGACAGCGACATGACAAAGGTGGCCACGCCCGCCGCCAGGACCACCGCGATGGCCAGCGCCTGGCCCAGCCGTTGGCGCACGTCGCGCAGCAGCTTGCGCGTCAGGGCCGCGGGCCTCACCAGGTGATCTCCGAGGCGGGCGCGCGGTGCTCGTGGACCTGCTCGCTGGCCAGTCGGCCGCCGGACATGCGCAGCACGCGTCCGGCCATGGCGGCGATGGCCGCGTTGTGGGTGATGATGGCGGTGGTGGCGTTGAGTTCACTTGCCACGCGTTCGATGGCCGCCAGCACCACCACGCCGGTGGTGGCGTCCAGGGCGCCGGTTGGCTCGTCGCACAGCAGGATGCTCGGCCGCTTGGCGATGGCGCGGGCGATGGCCACGCGTTGCTGCTCGCCGCCGGAAAGCTGCGCGGGGAAGTGGTCCATGCGATCGGCCAGGCCCACGAGTTCCAGGGCCTCCTCAGGGCGCATGGGCATGGGAGAGATCTCGGTGACCAGCGAGACGTTTTCCAGGGCCGTCAGCGAGGGGATGAGGTTGTAGAACTGGAAGACAAAGCCCACGTGGGCCCGGCGAAACATGGTCAGTTGCGCATCGGTCATGGACGACAGGTCGTGGCCCAGCGAGCGCACGGTGCCGCTCGTGGGCACGTCGAGCCCGCCCAGGATGTTCAGCAGCGTGCTCTTGCCCGAGCCGCTGGGCCCCAGCAGCACGACGAACTCGCCCGGCCACAGGTCCAGGTCGACGTCGCGCAGGGCGTGGACGTCGACGTCGCCCACGTGATAGGTCTTGGTGAGCCCGCGGGCCGCAAAGACCGGCTCGCTCGCGCCACGGTCGATCATGGGAGAGTCTAGAGCCTCGTTGGTTCGCCCGGGCAAGGCCGATGAAGGTGCGGCCCGGTCAGACGCGTGCGGGATCGATGGCGTCGACGGTGGGGGCTTGGGGCAGCAGGCCGGCACCTTGGGCCTGTGCGTAGAGGCGTTCGAGCGCTGCGTGCCCCCTTGGGCCCATGCTCGCCGTCAGGTCGCTGACGTACATGGCCAGGTACCGCTCCAGCAGCGCGTCGTCGCGCCACTCGGGCTTGGTGTCGGCGTGCAGGAGCAGGTACTCGCGGGTCTGGCCGGGGTTGGCCCGCGCGTGGGCCACCGAGGCGCTCAGCAGGCGGTCGATCTCGGCCAGCGTGCCCGGGCCGTGCTCGTCTTCAAGCCCCCGGCGCACGACGTTCAGGCCCAGGGGCAGGGGCTGGCCGGTCTGGGCGTGCCACCACTGGCCCAGGTCGAGCACCTGCTTGAGGCCATGCCCCTCGAAGGTCAGCTGGGCCTCGTGGATCAGCAGCCCCGCGCCCACTTCGCCCTGGGCCACTGCGTGGGCGATCTGCTCGAAGGGCATCTCGACCAAGCGGGTTTGCTCGCGGGCCGGGCCGAGCACCATCTTGAGCACCAGGGCGGCGGTCGTGCGAGCGCCGGGGATGGCGATGTCGGGCTTTTGGGCCCGCACGCAGCCGTCGCAGTGCAATGGCGCATCAGCGCGGGCGACGAGCTTGGGCCCGTAGTTCTCGCCAAAGGACGCCCCCGCGTCGGTGATGGCGTAGAGGTCGGCCAACGCGGGCCAGGCCGCCGCGGAGATGGCGGTGATGTCCAGCGGGCGCTCACGGGCCGTGGCGTTGAGATGCTCCACGTCCCGGGCCATGGGGTGGAAGGTGAAGCGGCCGGTGTCGATGGTGGGGGGGCGCAGGCGGTCGCCGGTGGGGGTCAAGAAGCCCGTCAGGGGCCACCACATGGCCATGTCGTCGGCGTCGGGCGAGTGGGCCAGCGTCAGGGCGATGGTGTCGGTGTCGGGCATGGCAGGAGGGTAGGGTTCAACGCCCCGCGTCGGCGGCGCGGCCGGCTTTGCTGCCCTGGGCCCAACGAGCCGTCCGCTTTGTCCTAGGCCGGCGCAGCACGACGCCCGGGGCCACCGCCCAAAGCGGTCCCGGGCGTCTGTGCAATCGAACCTGTTCGGCCCTTGCTGGCGGCTTCAGCCCGCGGCCTTCTGGTCTTCGGGGTTCGCCGGCGCGATGCTGCCCAGCGGGCCGTTGTCCTGGCTGCCAAAGGGGATGATGAGCGTCTGGCTCCAGCTGCTCATCGGGCCCGTGGCCAGGCGGGCGGCCACGCGGTAGCCCACGCTCTTGACGCCCTCGGGCACGGCGTTGTCGGTGAAGGTCTTGTTGTCGTTCGCAAAGCCGAGGAACTCGTAGGCGTTGGGGGCGCCCTCCAGGGGCGTGACCAGCCGCTGGACGAGGTAGGTGGCCCCGCCGCCGGTGGCGACCTTGAAGGAGAGGTTCACCGAGCCGTCGCTGTCGACCACGGCCCGCAGGTCGGTGGGCGCGGGCGGGGCGGGCCGCTCGCTGGGGTCCTTGGGCGCGGGGATCTGGGCGAGCACCCAGACGTTGGGGTTCTTGGTGGCCTTGGCGAAGGCGTCGATGGTGTCGATGTCGCCGCCGATGACCGCCTGGAGGGCCGCCAGGGCGTTGTCCTTGGCTTGGGTGGCCGCCTTGCTGGCGTCGCGCGCCGCCAGGGCCGCGGCGTAGGCCGCCTCTGCCGCGTCGACGGCGTCGCTCGTCTCTTGCAACTGCAAGGACGATAACCCGATCATGGGTGGCTGCCCCCCGTTGCCCTCCCAGATGGTCAGGTGCTGGCGGGCGAAAGCGATGTACGCCTGTTCGGTCGTTGGGGTCCTGGACATACTGATTACTCCCAGAGTCGATCCATCGATCGCGAACTCGCCGCCGGCCCCGTGCCGGTCGTGCCGCCCGCAGGGGGTGTATCGAGTGGATCGGATGGGCACTTGACTCCGCGGGCGCGGATCGGGGCGAAAAAGTGGGGGCCCTGGTCCTAGAAGGGGAGCAATCGGCCCTGGGGGGGCGGGAGGGGGGTTTTTATTGGGCTATGGCGCTGTGACGAGTCGGGCCTGTAAGGCTGGAGCCTGACCCTTTCGCCCGATACCCAAGGACCGATGCCCCTTCCCTACTCGCACCCCGCCGCAAACGCGGTCTGGAAGGCCAGGAAGTCGAACAATGTAAGATCGCCGTCGCCGTCGAAGTCGGCGAGTGGGTCGCCCGCGGCGAAGAGGTTGAAGAAAAGGAGGAAGTCGAAGATGGTCTGTTGGCCGTCGCCGTCCATGTCGGCCGGGCAAGGTGTCGTGCCGCGGATGCAGTCCAGGTCGAAGGAATACATCGCGCCGGGCCCCGTGAGTTGGCCCTCCTGGAGTTCGTTCAAGGCGCCCACGATGGCCCAACGGCCATAGATCCCAGAATTGAACCCAAAGCCCACGGGAACCGCTGGCGAAACAGGCCCGGGGCGCAGGATCTTAGACTCGCGCCACCGCCCATCGGCACCGCGCTCGAACATGTATGTTCGAAAGATCGTGCTGAAACTCCGTTGTTGCCCGATGATCAACGTATCGCCCTCGACCGAGATGCCCCCGCCGAACCAATGCTCACGTCGCGCCTCGCTGCTCAGCAATTCCTGGCGGAGCGTCCATTGCTCACCGTCGAGTTCGTAGACGTAGGCCACGCCCTGCTCCTCGAACTCTCGATTTGCCAGGAACGCTCCGACGACCAGCGTCCGCCCGTCGAAGGCGATGGCGTTGCCGAACTGTTCGCTCTGCCGCTCGCCCGCGGCGTCGGGCGGGGGCAGCAGGTGCTGGGTAAACGTGAGTGAGCCGTCGGCCTCGCGTCGGTACACCGCCACCGCGCCGTGCAGGCGGCCTTGGCTGCTGTCGCGCTGGGCCGTGACGAAGGCCCAGTGTTCGCCCAGTTCGATGCCGCCTTGTGCAAACATGACGCTGGCGGGTTGCATGGAATCGGGCTTCGATATCGTCTGCTCGTGTACCCAGCGGCCATCGATCTCACGATATCGATACACGCTTCCGCCGTGCTCGACGATCGCCGTGTCGCCACGCAACACGATGAACCTGGCAAAGTCGGTCGCGGGGTGGGATCCCGGCGGCGGCAGGAACTGGGACACCTCGCGCCACTCCTCGCCATCGAACTCGTAGAAGCGGCCCAGCCCCCACACGCCATCGACGATGCGCGTGGCCGAGGCGGTCATCATGCGGTTGGGGTCCAGCGGGTCGAGCGCCACCGACACGCCGAAGCCCTCCACCAGTGTCACATCCGGCGGAACGATGGTCTGGACGGGGAACCATTCGCTATCAAAACGCTCGTACACGAAGATCGCGCCACCACGGCAGACCGTGGTGCCGCCCGGGCACAATGAGAAAGCGGCGCCATCGCCCACGATCAGGTGGCGGTCGTTGAATGTAAACTTGCTTCCAAAATTGCCCGCCAGATCCTGGTCGGGCACGACGTGCTGGGGCGGGCAGTCGTCCTGGGCGAACGCGCCGGGGGCGGGCAAGACCATCGAAATCGCGGCCAGGCAGGCGAGCGGGGTTGGAGCACGGAAATTTTTTCGTTCGTGGCTCATGCTCTCATTGTCCCAGAAAAGGCGACGGAAAGCAAGGGGGAAAACCCTTATGGCTGCCATGCCGAACCCATCCACAACCGACGCGTGAGTCTCTCAGGGCGCGCCCCAAGTCTTCCGAGGCGCGCCCAAAAGTCTTCGGGGCGCGAGCAAAAGTCCTCGGGGCGCGCCCAAAAGTCTTTGGGGCGCGAGCAAAGGTCTTTGGGGCGCGAGCAAAGTTCTTTGGGGCGCGAGCAAAAGTCTTTGGGGCGCGAGCAAACGTCTTTGGGGCGCGCCCCGGAGGACTTTTTTCGCGTCCCAAAGACCTTCCAAAACCCTTGCGAACCACCTTGGCACGCTCTGGGAGGGGGTTGCTCGAACATCTTGCAAACGCGCGGCCGGGGCGGGCTTGCGGGCCCTCGGTATTGGGGGTATCCCCTCAGCACATCGTCAGGCCGCCGTCGACGCAGATGACCTGGCCGGTCGTGTCCCCGATCGGCCCGCGAAGGGCTTGCGGCGCGGTCGGCTAAAATGCCCGCGATGGACGCCCTGGTCAGCCCATACCACTTCACCACGCGCGAGGCGCCGGTCATGGCCGCCGTGCTGCTGGCCGATCGGGTCTTTACGCTGCTGCCCTCGCCCCAAGGCGCCGGCGCGGGAGCCGCGCGGACGGCCGCCGACCGCGTGCCGGAATACCTGGACATGATCCGCTCGTGGCGTTGGAGCCAGCCGCTGTGGGAGGCGGGTGTTGTTGCGCCCTCGGTCGACCCGATGGCCAACCCCGCCGCCGAGATGGCCAGCGCCTGGCGACGACTGACCACCGACCCCGCCTGCGCCGACCTGGGCCCGCTCATGCGGCTGGACCTGTTCGGCAACGAGGACGACTACCTCCAGGCCGTCGCGCGAGACGTGCTGCGGGCCGGGCCCGACCCGGGGGTGAGCGTGCCGGTCATGCTCGGGCTCGACCGCTACGCCGCCCGCCACGCGCTGACGGTCGTCCGCCCCGAGCCCACCTCGGTGGTGCAACGGGCCGAGCAACGGCTGAGCGTGGAGCGCGATCGGCTGGCGCTGGTGGTGCCCGTGCTGCTCCAGGCCGACGCCGACAGCATCGTCATCGCCCGCGAGTTGCTCGAGCCGGAGCTGGAGGCGTTGCGGGTGGCGATGGACGCGGCCTATGAGGGCTTGCTGGCGCGGCCGGTGCGCACGACGGGCCCGGGGCCCGAGCGATCGGCCTGGTGCGAACGCGCCCGCGAGGCGGCCACGCGGTACGGCGAGGCCTTCGACGAGCACCTGCCCGAGATCGTCGCCTGCCAGGACGAGGACGAGCCCGCCCTCTTGCGCGGGCTGGTGAGCGTCACGCTCAGCACGCTGCCGGTGGACGTGGTGCTGCACGCCAGCGCGATGGCCACGCGACGCCTGGGCACCCAGCCATCACGAGCCATACACCCCAACACGCCGGCGACCATCGACGAGCTCGCGCACGCCAGCGTGTCGTCCATGGTCGTCCGCGTCATGAGCAAAGATGCCGCCGCCTGAAACCGCCAAGCCCAACGCGCTCGTCCACGAGCGCAGCCCCTACCTCCTCCAGCACGCCCACAACCCCGTGCCCTGGATGCCCTGGGGCCAAGAGGCCTTCGAGCGGGCACGCGAGCGAGACGTGCCCATCTTCCTGAGCATCGGCTACGCCACCTGCTACTGGTGCCACGTCATGGAACGCGAATCCTTCGAGGACCACGCCGTCGCACGCGCCATGGCCGAACGATTCGTCTGCGTCAAGGTCGATCGCGAGGAACGCCCCGACATCGACGAGGCCTACATGGCCGCCACGCAGATCATGACCGGTGGCGGCGGCTGGCCCATGAGCGTGTTCCTCGAGCCCACGCATGGACGGCCATTCTGGGCGGGCACCTACTTCCCGCCCCAGCCCATGCACGGGCGGCCCAGCTTCCTCGACGTCGTCGTAGGGGTTGCCCAGGCATGGCACGAGCAACGCGACGAGGTCCTGGAGCAAGCCCAGCGGCTGGCCCACGCCGTGGGTGAAGGCCTGGGCGGTATCGCGGGCGAGCGCATCGACGTGGGCCCCCAGGCCATCGCCCAGGCCATCCGCACCCTGCTGACCATGTACGACCGCACCAACGGCGGCTTCGGCGGAGCGCCAAAGTTTCCCCAGCCGGTCTACCTCGAACTGCTGCTCACCGCACGCGACTCGGCCGATCAGGACACTCGCCACGCCGCCGACACGGCTCTGTGCCACACCCTCGATCGCATGATGATCGGCGGTATCTGGGACCACGCCGGCGGCGGCTTCCACCGGTACGCCGTCGATGCCACATGGACCGTCCCGCACTTCGAGAAAATGCTCTACGACAACGCGCAACTCCTGAGCGTCTACGCGCGTGCGGCCGCGCTCTTTGGGGATGCGGGATACGCACGCGTCGCAAGGAGCATTGTCGAGTGGGCCAGGCGAGAGATGCTCCTGCCGCAGGGCGGCTACGCCAGCGCGCTGGATGCCGAAGTCGATGGCCGAGAGGGGCTCAACTATCTCTGGAACGAGGCCCAGGTCCGCGAAGCGCTCGACGCCGAAGACGCGGACCTGGCCGTCGAACTTTATGGCCTGAACCGAGGGCCCAACTTCCAGGACCCGCACCACCGCGATGAGCCGCCGTCCAACGTGCTCCGTCTTGACAATCGGCTCGAACACGTCGCGGCGAGCTTCGAACTCAAGCCTGAGTCGATTTTAGAACGCACCCAAGCCATCAACGACCGTCTTCTGCGTGTCCGCAACCAGCGCGAAGCGCCAATCCGCGACGATAAGTGCCTGGCCGCGTGGAATGCGATGATGCTCCACGGCCTGGCATCGGCGGCTATGGAACTCAAAGACACGAACATGCTCGAAGCCGCCGAAGAAGCGGCGCGTTTCCTGAAAGAAAACATGCTCGCAGACGACGGACTGCCCCTGCGCAGCTGGCGCGATGGACAGGCCCACATCCCCGGCTTCCTCGAAGACGCCGCATGGTACATCCGGGCATTGGCCGAACTGGCCCGGGCCCGGATCGTCCTCGGGCAGGCAGAGCCCAAGCCGTTGATCGATCAGTCGCTGCAACTTTTGCAGCGCACGCTCCAGGTGTTCGGCGAGCCGGGCAGGCCCGGCGTGCTCTACGACACCCGTAGCCACGAGTTGTTCGTGCGCGGGCGAAGCACGTACGACGGCGCGACACCCTGCGCCCACTCGGTGCTGCTGCACGCCATGGCCGCGCTACACGAACTGGCCCCCGAGGCCGGCGTGCTGCGCATGGCCCGCGAGGTTCTGGCCGCCATCGCGCCGGCTATCGCCCAATCTCCCCTTGCCACGGCGGGCTCCACGGCCGCCCTCCTGACGCTCATGCGAATGGACGCCAGCTTTGCCGAGCAAGCCATCGACGCCGAACTCGACCGCCTCCGATCGCAACCCCAGCCCGTGGACGAAGGATTCACGCCCGTGGAGATCTATGCCAGTGGCGATCGCGTCTCGCTGGGCCCCGACTTGCCCGCCCGCATCGATCTGGTCATACGAATCAAGGAAGGCTGGCACATCTACGCCGCAGACCCGGGGGGCCAAGACATGCCCCCCCTGCGAGTGGGCGTGCGCGGCGGCACGGGCGTGCGTGTCTATGCCGATTATCCCGCGGGCACCCCGCTGGCCCACGATCCGAGCGTCCTGGTCCATGAGGGCGAGATCGAGTTTCCCATCGCGCTCGAACTCGAAGGACCTTGGGCGGGTCGGCCCATCATCGCCGTCCAGTACCAGGCCTGCGACGACAACCGCTGCCTGTCCATCCGCACCGTCGAGCTCGACGTGGCCATCGATCGCATCGGTCCCGGTGAAGTCGGCGTCGAGTAAGCCGGCTCAGTCGTAGTGCAAGGGGCCGATCTCCGAGGCGCGTTGGAGCGCGGGTGGTTCGCCATGGATCCGGGCCGACAACACCTTGCCGATGTACAACTCATGATCGGCGTCCATGTCAATATGTCGAACAACCTCGCAGTCGAACGCAAGGGCGCTCGACCGAAGCACCGGCGACCTCCATCCCAGGCTCAGCACAGGTAGCGCGTCAAAGGGATCGTGGTGCTCCTCGGCGGAGGGATGGTCCTCGAATCGGCGACGCAGCAGCCGGTCGGCCGGGTCCACCGTGCCCACCGCGAAGTGCCGAGAGTCGCGGATCAATGGCTCGATGCGATGGCCCCGACGCACAGGCACGCACAACAGGATGGGCACGGCGGCGCATTGATGGACGCCCAGTGCCAATGTGCCAGCCCGGGCCCCGTCATGCTGGGCCGACAGCAGATACAGCCCCGTCAGGAGCCGATCGCAGGCATCCTTAATGAGATCCAGGTCCATGTCCTGCAAGTCGTGTCCCCGAGAACCAGGTCGTGATCCAGTGTACGGATAGATTCCGGAACGGATCCGATACGAACAGGGGCAAAATACCCATACACAATAAGAACAAAACGGCACGCATCGGGTGGGATCTGCATAAAAAATTGAAGAATCGCCGAAATGAAGGGCAGATTGTGTTGCATTGTGGGTCAAAGTGGGTCATAATCCCACGACATGGCCCTCGTGAGTACACCAACCCATGCTCTTCACCGGACAAGCCGAACACGCGATCGACGCGAAGCTGCGGCTGTCCCTGCCCAAGAAGCACCGCGCCCAGTGGGACCCGCAAACCCACGGGGAGGCGTGGTACTGCGTGCCCTGGCCCACGGGAATCCTCAGGCTCTACCCCAGCAAGATCTTCCAGAGGCTTGCCGAAAGCAGTGCCGAGAGCCTGACCCCCAACGAGGACCAAGGCGAACTGGAGGCGACCCTCTACGGCCTGGCCGAGATGCTGACGGTCGATGCCCAAGGGCGGATCATGTTGCCCAAGGAGCACCTGGACATGACCGAACTCGGGCGTTCGGTGGTGGTCGTGGGCGTGCGCAACCGCCTGGAAGTCCACGACCTGGACGCCTGGCAAGCGGAACGAGCAAGGCGCTTCGCCGACTTGCCCAACCTGGTCCGAAAGGTCGATGGGAAATGAACGACACGGAAGTTGGCTCACCAATCCCAGGCCGCCACGCGCAAGGAACGCAGCGGGCGACCCCAACGAACCCGGGCTCCCGAGAGGCGCGGCCCAGCATTCGTCGGAGAGAGAGGGGCGCCAGCTCACGCTGACGCGACCCGGCGCGAGTCGTTCGAAACGACGGCTCGACGCATTCCGTCAGGCCCGCATGGTTGCGGGCGACGCACGCGGTTGTGCGAGGGGCTCAGGGATGAGCCCCGGCGTGCTCCTCACATTCCGGGCCGGCAAGGGACGCCTTGCCGGCCTTTCCGGAAACACCACCGGCTCCGCGGCAGTTCCCACCACCACATGCTGCGAGCCACCCATCCGCCCCGGCAACCACCGGGGCGGATCTTTTGAATCAGCCCAAGGCTCTGCGCGGCTAGGCTCGTACTCCCTCGAGCGGACCCATGAACGAAACCAAGCCCTTGCCCTACAAACTCGCCTGCCTGTGCGACTTGCGCGACGAAAAGGGCAGGATCCTGCTCATTGAACGCCACAAGGCACCCAATCAGGGCCTGTGTTCCCCCATCGGCGGCAAGCTCGATACCGCCAACGGCGAATCGCCCCATCAATGCGCCCGGCGCGAGATCATGGAAGAGGCCGGCATCGACCTGCCCATCGATCGCCTCCACCTCTTGGGCCTCATCAGCGAGCGGGCCTTCGAGGGATCGGGCCACTGGCTCATGTTCTATTTTCGAGTCCTCGGCCCCGTGGAAGTGCCCGAGCGGGACATCCCAGAAGGCCGGCTGCGATGGTTCGAGCCCGGCACCCTGGCAAGCCTGCCCTTACCAGAAACCGATCGAATGATCATCTGGCCACTGGTCACAGGCCACGACCATGAACAACTCGGCCTCGCGCAGGCCCATCGTCCGAGCCTGCCGGGCCTCTTTTGCGTCCACATCGATTGCCGCGGCGATCGGCTGGACTGGAACGTGGAACAAACCGGACGGGAACCCTAATCGTCGGGCAATCGGTCAGGCTGTCCGATCGGGCAATATACTGTCGTAGACATCATGCGACATTTCGCCTTACTTATCCAGACCTGCCTGCGTCGGATGCCGCGACGAATCGCGGTCGTTATCGCATCGCTCCTGCTGCTCACGGTCCAGTTCGGCTTTGCCCATCTGGACCAGGACCAGCCTTCCGCTCCTCCCGCCGCCGCGGTGCCAGCCTCTCGACAGGCCGACAAGGTCGTAGTCCTGCCGATCCGTACTGGTATCGATCGCTTCACGATGCGTGGGCTCGAACAGCGACTCGAGCGGGCCCGGCTCCAGAACGCCCAGGCCGTGGTCATCGAGCTGAACACTCCCGGCGGCGAAGTGGGGGCCGTCTTGGAGATCAGCGACCTCCTCAAGACCACGACCATACCCATCACCGCGGCTTGGGTGAACAACCAGGCCTACAGCGGTGGTGCCATCGTCGCCATGGCATGCCAGAGCATCGTCACCAACGACCCGGCCGTCCTGGGCGACGCCATCCCGATCCAGATCGCCCCCATTCTGGGCCTCGTGCAGATCTCCGAAGAGGAACGCCAGAAGATCCTCGCACCGCTCTTGATCGATCTGGTCGACTCCGCACGCCGCAACGGCTACGACGAGATGCTCGTCCAGGGTTTTGTTTCCCTGGGCGTCGAACTCTGGATGATCGAGCGAACCCGCACCGGCCCACAAGGGCAGCCCGTGGGCGAACGCATGTTCATAACCCTCGCCGAGCATCGCATGCTCTTTGGCGAGCCCTCGCCATCTCGCACGCCCCAGATCCCTTCCGCAGGAACGGCTGCCCAAGAACAAACCACCAAAGAAGCACAACCCTCGACGGCTCCAAGCGACCCCAGCGACCCAACGGCATTCCGCCCCGCGGGCCCCGGGCTGGGTGTGGTCGACGCCGACCAGTCGGTCAGCCGGGGTCTTGCCCGGCCCAGCGAGCGTGTGGTGCTCAGCGAGGCTGATCGCGGGGGCTGGTCGGTGGTGGCCTATGTCACAGATGGCAAGGCCCCTGTCACCATGACCAGCGAGCAATTGGTCCGCTACGGCGTGGCCACCATCGTGGTGCGTGATGACAACGAACTCAAGGCCTACTTCGGCGCCACCAAACTGGTGCGATACGAAGAGAGCATCTGGATGATCATCGCCCGGTTCATGGCCCACCCGGTGATGCGCGGCATCCTCTTTGTCATCGTGCTCGTGGGCTTCTTCGTCGAGATGGCAAGCCCGGGCCTGGGCGTGCCCGGTGCCATCGCCTTGGTGGCCCTCATCGGCCTGCTCACACCCGCCGCCATGGTCGGCATGGCCGGCTGGTGGGAATTCGCCGCACTGGGCCTGGGCGTGCTGCTGGTGCTGGTGGAGGTGTTCCTGGTGCCAGGCTTGGGCGTGCCGGGTGTCATTGGGGCGCTCCTGGTCTTCGTCGGGCTGCTGGGCACGTTTACAAGTGGCGGCTCTTTCCAGACCCGGGAAGAACTGCTCACCGGCGTGGTCGTCCTGTTACTGTCCCTGGCCAGTGCGGGGGTCATCATCTTCCTCCTTGCCAAGAACATGGGGCGCATTCCAGGCCTCAACCGGCTCATCCTCAAGAGCGTGCCCTCCGACGATGACGAGAGCCCTTCCTTCTTTGAGGCCATGTCCCCGACGCTACCAAGGGCACCCCTGACCGTTGGCGCAATCGGACGAGCCGTGGGCACGCTCCGCCCGGCTGGCCGCGCTCGTTTTGGTGATGATTTATTCGATGTGGTGTCCGAAGGACCGATCATTGACGATGGTGCTCGGGTACGGGTGGTGAAGGTTTCGGCCTTCAGCGTGGTCGTCGAGCCGGTCGATGGGACATCATCGGAGAGCAAAGGCAACCCGTCCACGGAGGAGGGCTGATGGATCCGCTGCTGGTCTGGGGGCTGATCTTGCTCGGCTCGGCGGCCTTCTTGGGCCTCATCGAGCTGTTCGTCCCAAGCGCGGGCATCATCGGCATCCTGGCCCTCATGGTTGCCATCGCCGGGGTCGTTTGCCTGTGGATCTATGAAACGGCCTGGGGCGTCACCGGCACCTTGGGCGTCCTGGTCATCGCACCCACGGGCACGTACTTCGGATTCAAGGTGCTCCCGTATACCCCCATCGGCAAGGGCCTGATCCTCAGCAATCCACAACCCGAAACCCCGGAAGAGGCCCAGGGAGGCCCTGAGCACGTCCAGCGGCTGGCCCTGCTGGGCAAGGAAGGCATCGCCCAGACCGATCTGAGGCCCATCGGCGTGGTCCGCATCGAAGGCCAGCGTCTCGACGGCGTGGCCGAGAGCGGGTACATCCCCGCCGGGTCGAAGGTCAAGGTCGTCTCGGCCGACGGTATCCAGTTGAAGGTTCGCCAGGTCCCCACCTGATAGGCCCCGGCTGGCGGCTCGATCAAAAAAATGGGTTTGACCCCCGAGGCCTTGCAGCCGGGCGATACGGGCTTATAGTCCGCCCCGGGCGTGGAACTGGCTCGGCTATTGGAGGTAGTTGGCATGGGTGGTATTCCCAATGGCGTCTGGATCGCAATTGGCGTCGTCCTGCTCATCGTGGGCATCGCCATCGTGGCGATCCTCGGACGCTTCATCAAGCTCTGGATCCAGGCGTACGTCTCGCAGGCCAGCGTCAGCTTCGGCGCGCTCATCGGCATGTGGCTGCGAAAGGTCGACATGAACGTCATCGTCTTCAGCCGCATCCGCGCGGTGAAGGCGAGCCTGAACATCACCACCGACCAACTCGAAACCCACTACCTGGCCGGCGGCCGAGTGCCCAACGTCATCAGCGCCATGGTGGCTGCCAGCAACGCCCGCATCGAGCTGCCCTGGGGCGTGGCCACCGCCATCGATCTGGCCGGCCGCGACATCCTCGACGCCGTCAACACCAGCGTCAACCCCAAGGTCATCGACTGCCCCAGCGCCACGGGCCCGCGGGCCACCATCGACGCCGTCGCCCAGGACGGCATCCAGCTCAAGGCCAAGGCCCGCGTTACCGTCCGCACCAACCTGGCACGCCTGGTCGGTGGTGCCACCGAGGAAACCATCATTGCCCGCGTGGGCGAGGGCATCGTTACCACTATCGGCTCGGCCCAGAACCACAAGGCCGTGCTCGAAAACCCCGACAACATCTCCAAGGTGGTCATGCAGCGCGGGCTCGATGCTGGGACGGCCTTTGAGATCCTGTCCATCGACATCGCCGACATCGACGTGGGCGAGAACATCGGCGCCCGCCTCCAGACCGACCAGGCCGAGGCCGACAAGAAGCGCGCCCAAGCCGAGGCCGAGAAGCGCCGCGCCATGGCCGTCGCCGCCGAGCAGGAGTTCCGGGCCGAGGAGCAGAAGAACCGCGCCCTGGTCGTGTTGGCCGAGGCCGAGGTGCCCAAGGCCATGGCCGAGGCCTTCCGCAGTGGCAATCTGGGCATCATGGACTACTACCGCATGCGCAACATCCAGGCCGATACCTCGATGCGCAGCACCATCGCCGGCGACGGCAGCCAGACCCACAAGCCACGCGAGTAAACCCACAAACAAACCAACACAATGAGGCCCGGGCGCAAGCCCGGGCTTTCAGTGCGCATTGGATTGCGAAGAGGCCCAGGCCCTCTTGGAGATGCAACCTTCTGTTGCTTACGACCGTTCCTTGCGTGGGTCGGTGGCGGGCTTGCCGTCGGCGTACTCCCACACCACCACGTCCAGGGTCTTCACGCCCCATTGGAGCGCCGCCTCGTGCGTGGGGAAGAGCAGGTCCAGCCGGTTGCCCTTAATCGCACCGCCGCGGTCGAGCACCGGCACCACCGATCCGCTCGCGTAGCCGTCGATGCTCAGCATCGTGCCAAAGGGAAGGACGCTCGTGTCGGCGGCCACCAGGAAGCCCCCGTTGGTATCCACCGAGTGCAGCGTGGCGGTCTGCCCGTCGGCGTACGGATAGCACGAGGCCGCGTCGGGCGAATACGCCGTCACCTTCATCCTGATCGTCCGGGCCGGGCGGACCGGGCGGCCGTTGTACCAACGGATGCTGGCATCGCCCTCGATGGCCCTCTGATCGCGCGACGCGGGCGCTTCAACCGCGGGCACGCCCACCGGTGCCGCCGCCTGCGGGCGGGGTAGGGGTCCGATCGCCGCCATCGGGCTCACCGGCCCCATTTCCTTGGCCATGGCGGCCGTCAAGATCGTGAAGGCCGCAGCGAGTGACCAGAGGATACCTTGTACATAACGATATCGGACCTTTGCAATCGAGGGCTCTTCGAGCGGCCTGAGCATCGACACGCCGCGTTGGGGCAGGTCGTGTGCCGGTTCGAGAAAGCCCACCGGACGCGCCTGGGCCACGGGGGCGTCAATGCCCACCACGCGCCTGCGGCGCACGCTCATGTCTTGGATTTTTTCCACCACCGATCTCCGTTTGCCGGCCGACCGGAGTGCGAGGGCCACCACGCCCGAACGCACCCCTTGTGGTCTGGTCCCTGGGGCACCACCCCCGCGGGACCGACCGGCTCACGTTTCCCACCCGCAGCGTAGCGGGCGGGCGTGGGCCGGACAGCCTGACGGCACGAACCCGTTCTCGGACGCTTGTCGGCCTTTGGCGTCCGCGGCTGAAGCCAAAGTGCGCCCATCCCAGGAAATAGCGAGCCTGAGACCATGAAGGCGAGCAGAATCACCTACCGTTGGGCCTCATGACCCTCAACGAAGTCGCCATTTGTCTGGTTATCGGAGGTTTGGCGGGGGTTCTCGGCGGGCTGGCGGGCATCGGCGGCTCGCTGATCATGCTGCCCGCGCTGGCCGTGTTCATCCACGACGACAACCCTGGCACGGCCCATCACATGTTCATGGCCTCCGCGATGGTGGTCAACGTCGTGGTCTCGCTCCCCGCCGCTCTGAAGCACCGCCAGGCGGGGGCCATCCATTTTGGGGCGTTGCGGGTCATCCTGCCGGTCATGGCGCTTTCGATCGTCGTGGGCGTGCTGGTGTCCAACACCTTCGACGGCCTGCTCTTGCGCAAGATCCTGGCTGGGTTTATCGGGCTCTACGCGCTGATGACCATCGCGCGATACTTTCGCAAATCTGCCGAGCCAGAGTTAGACGCCAGGCGTCTGCACAAGGCGCGGCTCGTGGGCATTGGCACCTTCACCGGGCTGATCGCCGGCCTGCTGGGCATCGGCGGGGGCGTGGTGATGGTGCCAATGCTCCAGGTCTTTTGCAGGATGCCCATCCGCAGCGCCATCGCCACCAGTTCGGCGGTGATGGTCATGACGGCGGTGGTGGGGGCTTCGCTCAAACTGGCCACCTTGCCCACCCACGATCGAAGCGTGGTCCACGCGCTCATCATTGCGGCGGCGCTGGCGCCAACGGCCTTCTTTGGTGGTCGGCTGGGGGCGACGCTGACACATAAGTTGCCGTTGCAGGCTGTTCGCCTGGTGGTCTCCCTGGCGCTGATGGTGGTGGCTGCCAGAATGGCGGTCGATTCTTACGCCAAGCGGAAACAGGCAATCCAGGAACCCCCATCGCCGCCCGCGGCGGTGGTTGAGGGGGAAGGATGAGAACATCCGGATTGGCCCGTCGTATGCGTGCATAGCAAGGCCTGAAGGAGGGATCGCAGATGTCCATCGCTTTTCTGAACAATCTCAAGACCACGATGCTCATGGGTGCCTTGGGCGGGCTGATTGTGGGCGTTGGCATGACGCTGGGCGGTGTCCAGGCGATTCTGCCGACGATCATCTTCGCGGCGTTGATGAACCTCGGTATGTACTTTTTTTCCGCTCGACTTGCCATTGCGGCCATGCGTGGTCGAGAGGTCACCAGCGGCCCCTTGTACGAGATGGTCGACATGCTGCGCCAGCGTGCGGGGCTGCCCATGCCCAAGGTGTACGTGTGCCCGCAGGCCGCTCCGAACGCCTTTGCCACGGGTCGCAGCCCCAGGCACGCCGCGGTGGCCGTCACCGAGGGCGCGTTGCAGTTGCTCAGCCGCGAGGAGCTCGAGGGCGTCATGGCCCACGAGCTGGCGCACGTGAAGAACCGCGACACGCTCATCAGCACCATCGCCGCCACCGTGGGCAGCGTGATGGCGATGCTGGCCTACGGCATGATGCTCTTCGGCGGGCACAACCGCGAGGGCGGCAACCCGCTGCTGGTGCTGGGCACGGTGCTGCTTGGAGCACTCGGCGCGGCGGTAATCAAGGCGATGATCAGCCGCTCGCGGGAGTTTGTCGCCGACGCCGACGGGGCCCGCATCGCCGGCTCTCCCCACGGGCTGGTGAGCGCGCTACGGAAGCTCGAGATGTACGCGCGGCGCATCCCGATGGACAACCCCAACCCCGCGCAGAACAACATGTTCATCATCGAGCCTTTGACGGGTGGCAAGACCCTGAGCAACCTCTTCGCCACGCACCCGCCCACCGAGAAGCGTGTTCAGGCCCTGCTGTCGATCGCCTGAGTCGGGCTGGAAGTTTCAGTTCGTGCCGATGGCCCGGCGCATGGTGTCGGCCCGTTCGATGAGCTCGTCCCGCGAGGCCGCCTCGATCGACGCTGGTGCCAGGTCGTAATGCCAGCGTACTTTCGTACTCGTGGGCACGGGCAGCAGCAGAAAGTCGATGGGCGGGTACTCGTACCAGGGCGCGATGGCCCACGGGGCGGCGGCGATGGGCTCGTACCCGTCCTTGGCCAGCCGTAGGTCGTATTGCCCGTAATAGCGGAAGCCTACCTCAAGTGGTGTCGTGCCCACCTCGATGCCGTTGAGCGTGACCTGAGCGCCCGGGGGCTCGCTGGTGACGATGATCGTGCGCGAGGAGCAGCCCGAGAGGAAGGCCAACGCGGTGAGCGCGGCGAGCAGAGCTCTTGCTCGCGCTCGGGGCTCGGCGGGACGTGTTGCGCTCTGGGTCATGGCCCGGCCTCGCGCGAGCCGGCGATGCGCCGGCGTTTGGTGGGCGTGGTGCTCGCGCCGTTGTTGTCGAACTCGTCGCCCCGGAAGAGGCTGCCCAGGTAGGCCTCGCGCACGTGCTCGTTCTTGATGAGCGGGCCCGGAGCACCCTCGGCGAAGACCTTCCCGTCGTTGATGATGTAGGCCCGGTCGCAGACCTTCAGGGTCTGGTGGACGTTGTGGTCGGTGATCAGGCACGCGATGCCCGCGTCACGCAGCGTGCGGATCTCGTGCTGGAGGTCCTCCACCGCGATGGGATCGACGCCGCTGAAGGGCTCGTCGAGCAAGATGATCCGCGGGTTGGTCACCAGCGAGCGGGCGATCTCCAACTTCCGACGCTCGCCGCCCGAGCAGGTGCGGGCCTTGTCCTTGGCCTTCTTGGTCAGGCCGAAGCGGTCGAGCAACTCGGCGGCCCGGGCCTTGCGTTCCTTGCGAGAGAGGGGCAGGGTCTCGAGGATGGCAAGCAGGTTCTGCTCGCAGGTGAGCCGTTGGAAGACGCTGGGCTCCTGGCTCAGGTATCCCATGCCCAGGCGGGCCCGCTTGTACATGGGCAGGCGGGCGATGTCTTGTCCGTCGAAGTAGACCGAGCCCTCGTCGGCGGTCAGCATGCCGATGGTCATGCGAAAGCTGGTGGTCTTGCCCGCGCCGTTGCGGCCCAGCAAGCCGACAATCTCGGCCTTGCCCACGGCAAAGGAAACACCCCGGACGACCTCGCGGCCGTTGAAACTCTTGTGCAGGTTGGTGGCTTCGAGAAGGGGCACGCCGGGAGGAGTTTAGCCGCCAGCGGACGCGCTCTGCCTGCCCTTGTCGCTTGGCCCGGTGACAAAGCGGATGCTCATGGGGTATCGGTAGTAGCGGCCCTTGCCTGCGGCCACGGCGGCCATGATGGTGCCGATGAGGCCCAGGATCACCAGGAAGGGCATGTACACGACCAACGCCGCCCCGAAACTGACGATGGCCACCACCACCACGCCCACCGTCCAATAGATGAGGTACGAGATGCCGAAATTGAGCATCTCCCGGGCATGGTCGGCCACGAAGGGGCTCTTCTTGCCCGGCACGTGCAGGACGTACAGCGACCACACGATGGCCAGCGGCGCGAGCGTACCACTGGTGACCACGGCGGCCAGCAGCGGACCCAGGTGGGTCCACAAGGCCCAGGCGCGATCTTCGGGGGTTGCACCGGGGTCGACATAGGTCTTGCCGTCCACCGGCTCGTGCAGGTCCCAGGCGTTGGCGTGCATGGCGGTCATCGCTCCCTCCGGGCGGGTCTTCTGGGAGGGTATTTGGGAGTGGGGCCCCGAGATTTCGGACTTGCCAAAGCCCCAAGGCCCGAGAACCCGAAGAATGCTCCGTGAACGAGCGTGCGTGGATCGTGTTGCCGTTGATTTGGGCCCTTGCCTTGGCCCTCGCCCAGTCCGGCTGTGCCATGGCCCCGGAAACCCCAAGCCGATGGCCCGACGCCTCGGGCAAGGCTCTGGCCGAGCCCGGCGAAGGTCTCGTGCCCCTGCGTGTGGCCGTCGACCCGACCCTGGCCCCCCTGGCCCGGCTGATGGAACCCTTGTACGAGGCCCAGCACCCGGGAGTCGACCTGGTGATCCATGAGGGCGTGCGCGACGGGCGGCGCGACAGCCCAGCGTGGCTGGCGATGCGGCTGGAGCGTGGGGCCGAGGCCGATGCCTACCTGGCCGAGTCGACGCACCGCCTGGACGACCTGACCCGGCGGCCTCTGGGCCGGTCGGCTTGGCTGGGCAACGCCCTGGCGGTGGTGGCGCCGGCGGGCTCGGGGCTCGACGCGGGTAGCCTGATCGCCCGCGACGTGCCGGTCCACGTCGCTTTGGATCGAACGGCCCTTGGCCGATGGACGCGGGCGTCGCTGCGCGAGGCGGGGCTCTGGGGCGAGGTATCGCTGGCGGCGGGCAACTTTGACCACGGGGCGGCCATCGTCGAGCGCGTGGCGTATTTTGCCAGCAGGCCGACGCCCGAGCACGGGCTGGGTGTCGTCTTTGGCAGCGACGCGTCGGACGGGCGCGTGCGGGTTGTGGGCTACCTCGACCAGCCCAGGGGCGATCCGACGATCCACGTCGTGGCTTGGTTCACCGGCTCGGGCGAGGCCTTTGCCCGGTGGCTCTTGACCAGCCCCGACGCGCGACAGGCCGCCACGCGGGCGGGCTTTCTGGTGGCACCGTGATGGTCGATGCTCGGCGGGCATCGAGAGCGTTGGCATGGGTCATGGTGGGCGGCCTGCTGGCGGCGGTGGTCGCGGTGGCCGCCATCGGCGTCGGACAGGCGTGGGTGGCGACGGTGCTGGCCGTGTTCATGCATTGGGGCGCGGGCGGCACGCTGGCGGGGTTGTACATGGCCGGCGCGTGGGGCCTGGGCGCGGGGCTGTTGCAACGCCATCGCGGGCAAGCCTGGGCGGCGTGGACGGCCCCGGCGTTGGGCCTGGGCGTCATGCTGGCGCTTAGCCACGCCATGGGCGCAGTGGGGGCATTTGGCTGGTTGGGCGGTACGGGGTCGCGGGCCGTGGCAGCCGCTCCGCTGGGCTTGGGCGTGGTGCTGCTGGCAAGGCACTTCCTGGCGATGCGTCAGGGAGAGCGAGCGGCGGGCCCGACGCTGCACCCTGCGGCCTTGGCGATGGTCCCCGCGCTGGCGGTGTTGGTCGTGGCCTCGTGCAGCCCGCCGGGATGGCTGTGGGCCAGCGAGGGCTTCGGCTACGACACACGCAGTTACCACCTGCAACTGCCCGCCGAGTGGCTTGCCTTGGGCCAATTGTGGCCCGTCGAGCACAACGTGTATTCCTTCCTGCCGGGGTATGTCGAGGCGGCGTTCTTTCACCTGCTGGTGCTCATGCAATCACACCCGGCCTCGGGCGGCGGCGTGGGCGTGCTGGCGGCGCAGATGCTCAGCGCGTTGACGGCGGTGCTGGCCGCCGCGCTCGTGGGGCGCGTGGCGTGGGTGGTGGTGTCGCTGGTCGCAGCGCCCCATGCTGGCGCACTGGGTTCGGCGGCTGGCATCGCGACGGCCATCGCGGCGATCGTGCTGGGCACGCCTTGGATGCTCGTCACGGGCAGCCTGGCCTACAACGAGCCAGCGGTCATCGCGCTGGGGGCGGGGGCCATGCTCGTCGCGCTGGCGGGCGAGGCGGGCAACGCCCGGCGATGGATGCTTGCGGCCTTCTTGGTGGGCTCGGCGTGCGGGGCCAAGCCCACAGCCTTGTTCATGGTCGCGCCGGTGGTGGGCGCGTTGCTCGTGGCGACGACGCCCGCGCGGGCCTGGGCCCGGTGCGCCGCATTGGGCGCGGCGGTGGGCGTGGCCACACTGCTGCCCTGGCTCGTCCGCAACGGCATCGCAGCCGGAAACCCCGTCTTCCCACAATTTGCCGGGCTCTTCGGCGGCGGACACTGGACCGATGAGCAGCACACGCGTTGGGCCAGCGGGCACACCTTCGACGGGCCGGCGGTCGATCGCTTGCGGCTGCTGCTGCTGCCCGACCCCGGCGGCCCGCACCTGGGTGGCACGTCGATGCGCGGCCTCTTGCACCCGCAATGGGGCGTGCTGGGCGTGCTCTCGCTCGTGGCGATGGTCGCGGCACCGCTGGCGCGTCGGCATCGGCTTGTCGTGGCGCTGGCGGCGGGGCTTGGCGTGCAACTCGTCGCGTGGATGGCGCTCACGCACGTGCAGAGCCGGTTCCTCATGCCCATCGTGCTGGCGGGCGGGCCGCTGCTCGCGGTGGCTTTGTCGGCGTTGCGAGCCCATGGCCTCTGGCTGGCGATCGTGCTCTCGCTGGCACAAGCCGGCGCGGGCGTGTGGGCCTATGCCACGCAGCGCGACGGGCAGCCCGGCCTGGCCATCTCGCCGGGCGTGGCGATCTTTACTGGTGCTTTCGATCCCGACGGCTCACCCCACGGCATGGTGAATTTCAGACTGCTCGATACCGGCGAGCGCGTGCTGCTCATCGGCGACGCCGCGCCGTTGTACTACACGCGGGAAGTCCTGTACGGCACGACGTGGGACAAGGACCTCCTGATTCGTGCCATCGAGGGCAATCCGGATGATCCTGCGGCGCAGGCGGCGGCGCTGCGCCGAGCGGGCGTACGCTGGCTGCTGCTGGACGAGGGCGAACTGGTGCGACTGGCCGCCTCGGGCTGGCTCGACCCGGCCCTGACACCCCGGGCGATTGGCGAGTTGGTTGGCCAGGGCATGGTCCGGGCCCACTGGCCGGGCGGTGGCGAGACGGTGCGTATCCTGATCGACCTTGGCGCGCCCGCGCCGCGGACACCCGATGGCTGAAGCCGACGAGAAGATCCAAGCCCAACCCCCAGCGCCCGACCCCGCGCCGCCGCGGTCGGGCCTGCGCCTGGCATTCCAGGTGATGGGCTTTCTGATTGGCATCGGGCTGTTGGGCTGGTGCGTGCGGCTCGCGCTCAGCGAGGACAACCGCGAGTCTCTGGAGAAGCTCGCCGACGCCCCGCCCGGCTCGCTGGCGGCGCTGCTTGGCCTGAGCGTGGTGGGCGTGGTGGCCAACGGGCTGATCTTCTGGGGCGCGTTGATGCCGGTGCGGCGGCTGCGCCCGTTGGACGTGGTGGCGACCAACGCGCTGGCGACGTTCCTTGCGAACCTGCCCTTCAAGATCGGGCTGCTGGCGCGTATCGCCATCCACAACCGCCGCGACAAGGTGCCCATGGCGATGATCTTCGGCTGGTTTGGCGCGGTGACGGTGACGCTGGTCATCACCAGCGCGTCGCTGCTGGCCGCCGGCGCGATGCGACGGGTGCTGGGGGGGTTCACTATCCCCGCGGCGTTGGTGCTGATGGTGCTGCTCTCGGTGGCGTTGGTGGTCATCGCCAGGCGGTTGAGCGGCGAGCGCGGGCACCGGCGATTGAGCCGGCTCATCGGTCGCGTTGGTGGCCGTCGCGCCCTTCGGCTGGCACGCTCGCAGGTGATGCGCGAGGTCCACATGGGGCTCGACATGCTGGCCAGCGGGTGGTGGGTGGCCTTTGTCGTGGCGTTTCGGATGATCGACTTCACAAGCCAGGCGTGGCGATGGGTCGTGGCGGGCGAACTCGTGGGCAACCCGATCGACGCCGACGACGGGTTGTTGATCGCCGGCGGACACTTCCTGGCCGGCGCCCTCTCGCCCGTGGGCATGCTGGGCTTTCGCGAGGGGGCGGCGATGGGCACCGCCGGGCTGCTGGGGCTCGACGCCCGTGGGTTTGCCACCATCGCGCTGCTCGTGGCCGGTGCCGAACTGGTCGTGGTCATCGCCGCTTCGGGACTGGCCATCGCCTGGCTGCGGCTCGACCGCGTGCTGCGGGCCCGATTCCTGCGAACGGGACCGCCCGGGAGGGCGTAGCCTCGACCCATGCGCATCGCTTTGGCACCGATCAACCCGACCGTCGGCGACATCGCTGGCAACACCCGGCTTCTCGAACAAGCCGTGCGCGGGGCGAGCGATGCCGACCTGGTCGTGCTCCCAGAGTTGGCGATTTGCGGCTATCCACCGCGAGACCTGCTGCACGAGCCGAGCTTCGTCGACGCGTGCGAGCACGCCGGTCGATCGCTGGCAGGCTTGAGCCGCGGCGGGCCGGCGGTCGTCGTGGGCTGTCCCGTGCGCATGGGGCCAAGGGTTCGCAACGCCCTGTTGCTGCTTCGCGATGGGGCTGTGGAGCGTGTGTACGCCAAGCGGCTGTTGCCCACGTATGACGTTTTCGACGAGGACCGATACTTCATGCCCGGCGACGAGCCCTGCGTGGTGGATGTCGCCGGCCATCGCGTGGGCCTTGCCATCTGCGAAGACCTGTGGACGGGCCAGGACGCGGGCCAGCACTGGCGCTACGAGGGGCGAGCCGACCCGCTGGCGGCGCTCGTGGACGCGGGCGCGGGCGTGATCGTGTCGCCCTCGGCCAGCCCGTTCGTCGAGGGCAAGCACCGCCGGCACCTTGCGCTGCTGGGCGGGCACGCCAGGCGGCACGGCGCGTGGGTGCTCAGCGTCAACCAGGCCGGGGCCAACGACGACCTGATCTTCGACGGGCACGCCCTGGCGTTCGACCCCACCGGCACGCTGCGGGCCGCGGGTCCACGCTTTGGCAACGCAATGACGGTCGTGGATCTCGCCCGCGCGCCCGCCCCAGTGCATGACCCGTTGGAAGCCGCTGGCGACGATGTGGCGCTTGGCGAGGCGCTCGCGCTGGGCGTGCGCGACTACGTGCGCAAAACCGGGTTCGAGCGCGTGCTCATCGGGCTGAGCGGGGGCATCGACTCGGCCGTCACCGCCGCGCTGGCGGTCATGGCGCTGGGCGCGGAAAACGTCGTCGGCGTGGCGATGCCCGGGCCCTACTCCTCGGACCATGCGCTGGCCGACGCGAAAACGCTCGCCGACAACCTGGGCGTGCGCCTGCTGACGCTGCCCATCGGCGAGCCGATGGAAGGCTTCCGCGGCGTGCTCGACGCGGCATTTGGAGAACTTGGCCTTGCGGCGCTGGGTCAGCGGATGCCCGACATCGCGCAGGAGAACCTCCAGAGCCGCCTGCGCGGGACGGCCATCATGGCGCTGAGCAACCGGCTTGGCGCGCTCGTGCTGACCACCGGAAATAAGAGCGAACTGGCCGTGGGCTATTGCACGCTCTACGGCGACATGAACGGCGGGCTGGCCGTGCTGGCCGACCTGTACAAGGGGCGGGTCTATGAGCTGGCTCGGGCGATGAACGCGATGCCCGGCGCGTTCGGGTTCGATGTTTCGCCGATCCCGGCTGGCACCATTGAGAAACCCCCCAGCGCCGAGCTGGCGCCCGGGCAGCGCGACGACGACACCCTGCCGCCCTACAACGTGCTCGACGAGATCGTGCGATGGCGCGTCGAAGAGCGCCTGGGCGTCGACGAGATCGCAAGGCACATGGGCCAGGAGGTTGCGCTGGTCCGGCGAATCTGCCGGCTTATTGCGGCGAACGAGTACAAGCGTTTTCAATACGCCGTGGCGCTGAAGGTGCGTCCGGTGGCCTTCGGCCCGGGGCGGCGGATGCCCTTGGCGCAGGGCTGGTGGGGCGATGGCCCTACCATGTCCCCGTGAGCACGGTGGGTTCGATCATCGAGGGCGCCTCTCGCAAACCCGTGACCCTGGCCACGCTGGGTGCGATGGCCGCCCGGGGCGAAGCGTTCGCCTGCCTGACGTGCTACGACGCCAGCACCGCCCGGCTGCTCGAACAGGCTGGCGTCCACCTGCTGCTGGTGGGTGATACCGCGGCCGAGGTTGTTCTCGGACTGCCCCGCACCATCGATATGCCCCTGGACGTGCTACTGGCATTGACGGCGGCGGTGAAGCGCGGCGCGCCCCACACGGTGGTCATGGGCGACATGCCCTTTATGAGTTACCAGGCCAGCCCCGACAAGGCGCTGGAAAACGCCGGCCGCTTCCTGGTCGAGGGCAAGGCCGACATCGTGAAACTCGAGGCCGACGCGAGTTATGCCCCCTTGGTGCAGCGCATGACCTCGGCGGGCATCCCCGTGTGCGCCCACGTGGGCAGCAAGCCCCAGCACGTAGCGCTCACCAGCGGGTACAAGGCCCAGGGACGCACGCGGGAACAGGCCGAAAAGATCCTGGCCGATGCCGCCGCGTTGGAGTCGGCCGGGGCGGCGATGCTCCTGGTCGAGGCGGTGCCAACCGAGGTGGCCGATGCGATGGTGGAGCGCGCGAGGGTTCCGGTGATCGGGATCGGTGCGGGTCCGAATTGCCACGGGCAGGTGGTCGTGCTACACGACGTTATGGGTCTCCTGGACAAGACTCCGGGTTTGGCCCGTCCCGTGGCGAACCTTGGGCCGGTGATCCGCGAAGCGGCTATGCAATGGGTGCGTTCGGTGGCCGAAAGAGATTTCGGTGGCAAGACGTTCACCATGCGGGGTGGCTGATTCTTGCGGGTACTGCGGGGCGACGGAGTCCGTCCCGTGGGCCATCCCTGGGAACAGAGCGGATCGTTTCCTGGCGGTCCGTTCGGAGGCGTGTGAGCTATGCGACGATTCATCTCCCTTGGTCCGGCCGCGGTGGTTCTGCTCACGGTCGTGGCGGCGCTGCTGGCGGCGCCCGAGGTCTTGCGACGCACCGAAGCCCAACAGTCGCAGGCGCAGGTGCGTCTTGCCAGGCAGGAATTGCTCCAGGACGACATCCTCCTGCGCATCAACCGGGCCAATCGGGCCGTGGCGCGTTCGGTCGAGCCCGGCGTGGTCCACATCATGTCGGCCAGCCGCATGGGCATGTCCGGCTCTGCTGGCTCGGGCTGGGTCTACGACGACTCGGGGCACATCATCACCAACGCGCACGTGGTGGGGCCGGCCGACCGTGTGAGCGTGCAGCTGTACACCGGCCGGTTGATGAACGCCAGGGTCGTGGGCGTGGACGTGTACACCGACGTGGCGGTGCTGCGGGCCGAGGACACGCTGGGCCTGGTCCCGCTGCCCCGCGCCACGGGCGAGATGCCCGAGCAGGGCGACCGGGTGTTCGCGTTCGGCTCGCCGTTCAATTTCAAGTTCTCGATGAGCGAGGGCATCGTGAGCGGGCTTGGTCGCGACCCCAACACGGGCGTCTCGGGCAGCACGTTCACGAATTTCATCCAGACCGACGCGGCGGTAAACCCGGGCAACTCGGGCGGGCCGCTGGTAGACGTGCTGGGTCGTGTGATCGGGATGAACGTGGCTATCGCCACGGGCCGATCGAGCGAGGCCCAGGCCACGCCCAACGAGGGCCAGAGCGCGGGCATCAGTTTTGCCATCCCCCTGCCCACCATCGAGTCCGTCGCCGACCAGATCATCGAGACCGGTCGCGTGGCGCGAGGGCGGCTGGGCATCTCCTTCGGCGGGTTCGGGCGCGGGCAGCCGATCCTGGACGGCGAGCGGTTCGTAGGCCTGGGCGTGTCCATCGCGCAGATCACCGATGGCGGCCCGGCGCAACAGGCCGGCCTGCGACCCAACGACATCATCGAGAGCATCGGCGGGCAGCGCGTCTCAAGCCCGGACCTGTTGCGCGCGGTGGTCAACACCGTACGCCCGGGCCAGGAACTCAAGGTCCGTGCCTGGCGCCAGGGGCAGCCCTTCGAGGCCACGGTGGTGCTCGACGAGTTGGACTCGATCAACGCCATCGGCGGGCCCACCGAGCGCATGCTCCAGCGGCAGGTGGGCCTGGACATCCGGCTTGGCCGAGAGGGTGGCGTTTATGTGCGCAGCGCCCGCCCGGATTCGCCGGCCTCGCTGGCGGGCCTCTCGACGGGGCAGCGCATCCTTTCGATCGACGGCATACCGATCGAGGACTACGAGGCCTTCATCGACGCCATCGCCACCTCACGCATCGCGCTGGGTCGGGCCACGAAGTTCCTGGTCGTGCCCGAGGACGGCGGCGAAAGGCAAGAGGTGACCGTGCTCGTCCGGCAGCGCTGATCCGGCGCTTCAGGGCCTGATGCCCACTGTGAGGCGGAGCACCACGTCGGTGCCAAAGGGCGGCGTGCGCTGGGGGTGGGCGATCCACACAGGCTCTTCGATGAACGAATCGGGGCTCATGGCAAGCCGCAGCGACACCATCTCGGTGCCGAAAGTGTGCAGGCCCACCACCAGCCCCTGCGCGTCGGCCGCGTACGCGCCACCTTCTAGCAGCGAGCCGGCGAAGACCCACGCCGGCGCTTCGCCCAATGCCGACGCGTCGAAGGCCCCGCCCGTGTCGGCGTGGATGATGTAGTCCTCGATAGGCGTGCCCGGCGGTGGGGCGTCGGCCTCGCGAAGGGTGACGGAGACGGGCGCGCCCACGGCGGGCAACGCGACCGCCACGCGGCCATCCCAGGTGATCTGCCCGGGCCGGCCCGGCTCCAGGCCCAGGGCCAGCAGGGCGGCGTGGATGGTGCTGGGCCGCACGCTGGTGACGATGAGCGCCTCGTGGTCCTTGCCGCTCATGGGCGTGACGGCGATGGCCTCGAGGTATCGGATGAGCGTGTAGCCCGTGCGGTCCTGCTCACGCACGTCGATGGGCACGAACCCGTCCAGCTCGATCCAGCCCTCGTCGCGGTGCAGGCGAAGGCCCGGGGCCAGCGTGATGGCCCCGCTCGGCATCGCTTCCTCGTTGGGAACTGGGGCGTCCGCGAGGGGTACTTCGTGCGCGATCGCGGGGGCTGGGGGCGTCGTTGGCTGTGGATCAGCGCCCGGGTTGCTCTGGCACGCCGCCAGCGATCCGGCGAAGCACGCAATCCACAAACAGCGCGCCGCGGGCCTCGTAGTTGGGGAACTGGTCCCACGACGCGCAGCCCGGGCTGAGCAGCACCGCCCCGCCGGGCGGGCAGCCATCGGCGGCGGCGTGGAAGGCTGGTTCGAGCGTGCCATGGTGCGTGGCCCTCCCGCCGAGCGCGTGCGCCATCTCGACGAGGCGCGGCCCGGTCGCCCCGATGGTATGGACGTGCGCGACCGTGCGCGAGAGCTCGGCGATGGCCGACAGGTCCACGCCCTTGTCCGCACCGCCGGCGATGAGGTGGATGCGCTCCCGAGGCGTGCGGTCGGCGATGGCATCGACGGCCAGCACCACCGCCTGCGGCGTCGTGCACTTGCTGTCGTTGTAGAACGTCACGCCCGCGTGCTCGGCCACGCGTTGCAGGCGGTGGGGCAGGCCGGCAAAGCCCGCGACGGCTTCGGCCATCGCGCCCCGGTCGCGGGCGAAGCCGTGGCGCTCCAGCGTGGCGGCGGCGGCGGCCAGGGCCATCGCCGCGTTGGCGCGGTTGTGCCCGCCGGGCAGGGCCAGGGGCGGCAGGTCGTCGCACGGCGCCACGCGCGTGGCGAAGACCAGCTCGGGCCAGCGGTCGCCCATCAGGAGGTCGCCCGGCCGCTGGTGCTGGGCGATGTGCCGCTTGCTGTGCTCGTAGTGCTCCATCGTCCCGTGCCAGTCCAGGTGGTTTGGCGAGAGGTTGGTCACCACCGCCGTCCCGGGCGACCAGCGTTGCCGGCCCAGCCAGTGCAGCATGAAGCTGGACAGTTCCAGGACGACAAAGTCAGCCGGGCCGATGTCGGCCCCCAGCAGCGAGCCGCCGATGTTGCCCCCCAGGTGGACGCGCTGGCCGGCGGCCCCGAGCGCCCCGGCGGCCATCGCGCTGGTGGTGCTCTTGCCGGCGGTGCCGGTGATGCCGATGACGCGCGTGCGGTCGGGCAGCGTGGCCACGAGCAGGCCGATCTCGGTAGTGATGGGCACGCCCGCATCGGCCGCCGCCAGCAGGCAGGGGTGCTCCCAGGGCCGGGCGACGGCCGGGCTGGCCACGACCAGGTCGCTGTCGACGAAGTCGCGCCGCTCGTGCCCGCCCAGCCGCGTGCGCACGCCCGGGGGCAGCTGCGCCAGGGGCCCGGCCAGGGCGCTCGCGTCGGCCAGGTCGGTCACCAGCACGCGGGCCCCGTGGGCGTGAAGCCAGCGGGCCACGCCCAGCCCGCCGCCGAAGCGGCCCAGGCCCATGACCGTCACACGCTGGCCCGCCCGGGGCAGCACCTAAATGGCCAGGGCCGCCTCGGGCTCCCGCCGGGCGGCGGCCACCTGGGCCCGGCAGTCGTCCATCATCAGGGCCAGCAGGCGCCGGGCGTGGGGGCCGGGCGTGCCGTCGCCCACGGGCTTGCCGTCCAGCTCGACGGCGCTGGTCACCAGGCTGGTGGTGCCCACGAGGAGGATCTCGCTGGCCCGCAGCAGTTCCTCGGCCCCCACGGGCCGCTCGACGATCGCGGGGTCCAGCGCCAGGCAGCGGGCCCGGGTGACGCCCTCGAGGATCGGGGCGCTGTCCAGCGAGGGGGTGGCCAGGTGGCCATCGACGGCGATGATGATGTTGCTGGCGCAGGCCTCGGTCAGCAGGCCGCCGCGCACCATGGCCACTTCCGTGGCGCCCTGGGCCAATGCCTCGGAGGCGGCCAGCACGTTGCCCAGCAGGCTGATGCTCTTGAGGTGCCCGCGGTCCCAGCGGCGGTCGGGCACGGTGGCCAGCCGGGTCGTGGGGGGCGTGGTGTAGTGGGCCAGGGGCGGCTGGGCGGTCACGAAGGCAAGCACCGTCGGCTCGCCCTGGGTGCGCATGGTGCGGCTGCGGACCGGCTCGCCCGGCGGGGGCACGCCCCGGGTCACCTGCACGTACATGAAGGCGTCGGGCAGGCCGTTGCGGCGGCACAGCTCCAGGGCGATGGCGGGCAGCTGCCGGGGGTCCCAGTGGATGCGGGCCTCGGCCAGCCCCGCGGCCATGCGGGCCACGTGGCGGTCCGGGCAGATGACGGCGTGCTCGAAGACGCGCACGCCCTCGTACACGCCGTCGCCAAAGAGGAAGCCCCGATCGAACACGCTCACGCGGGCGTCGGCGGCGGGAAGGTACTGGCCGTTGAGGGAGATGATCACGGGCAACAGTATCGACGTTTCCCGGCCCAGAGGGTGACCCGGCGGCCATGGTTGTCGGCCATGGGCCGCCGGGCGTTGGGGTTGGGTAAAAGGGCGTGGGCCTCAGCTGGCTTGCTTGCCGCTGGGCTTGGGCGGGGCGATGGCCCCGGCGATGTCCGAGCCGGACGGTTCGGCCTCGGCGGCCCGGGCGGGGGCCGCCTGGGTCTGGTTGCCCCCCGCGCCGATCACCAGCGTGGTGGGCAGCGAGAAGGCGCTCACGCCCGCGGGGCGTTCGCCCCGCACGCGGTAGCCCACCGACGCCATGCCGCTGGGCGTGGCGTTGTCGACGAACTCGCGTTCGAGCACCGTGCCCACGTCCACCCACGGCCCGGTCTGGCCCTGGACGGTGGTGGTGCGGCGCTGCACCTTGAAGACCGTGCCGCCAAAGCGGCTGGCCTTGAAGCGCACCACGGCCCGGCCCTGGGTGTCCAGCCCCACGCGCAGGCCCGTGGGCACCCCGGGCACCGGCAGCGGCTGGGGGGGCTTGGGCGGGGGGATCTGGGCCGCGGCGTACACCGCCGCGGGGTTGGGCGACTCGAGCGCAAAGAAGCGGATCTTGCGGACCAGCTCCCGGGCCAGGCCGCGGTTGCTGCCGGCCGCCTCGTGCCACACCACCGTGGCGGCCTTGGCGGTGTTGACCGCCTCGGTGCGGGCCGTCAGCGACTGGCGGGCCACGGTGGTCCGTGTGGCCAGCTGGGCCACGTCGCCGGCCGTCAGGCCGATGGCCGCCGGGTTGGCCGCCCACGCGGCCAGCCGCTGCTCGGTGAATTCCAGCGATTCGCGGTCCCCACCGGGGACGGTTGAACTGTTCTGTGCCATAAAGCACCCGCTTTCTGCCCGGGCCGGCCGCGGCCCCCCGGGCGTGTGGCCCCCAACCCGCCGCGGGCCCGGGCGCCGGGCGCGAGCCGGGCGACGGGGGGCGACGGGGGGGGCGGATTCCTCGGCGTCCGAGGCCCGGGCACGCGCCCAAGCCCCCCGCCACGGGATGCATCGGCCCGACCCGGGCCCGACTGCAATGGATCTTCAAGCCCGGCCCCACGACGGCGGACCCGCGGCCGTGCCGGTGGCCCGGCCGGGCCAGCGGCCACCGGGGCCCGCGCCCCATGGCCCATGGGACCTGGGGGGCCACACGCCCCTGCCACCGGCCCGCGTCGTCGCGGGTCGGTGTTTTCCGCCTTGGGCACGATCCGAGGGCACCGACCCCGGCAGGCCCAGGCCGGTGGCACGGGCTGGCGTCGCCAGATCAGGGGCAACGATGGGGCGCCAACCCTGATGGGCGGGGGGTTCTGGGACCATGGGCCCGCCTTGCCAACGCGTGATCGGGGAACAAAATCGCGTGATTGGAGAGCACAATCGCGTGATTGGGGAGCACAATCGCGTGATTGGGGAGCACAATCGCGTGATTGGAGAGCACAATCGCGTGATTGGGGAGCACAATCGCGTGATTGGGGAGCACAATCGCGTGATTGGAGAGCGCCATCACGCGATTTTGTTCCCCAATCACGCGGCTTTGCCCCCCGATCCCGCCTTTTCGCATTCTATGCGGGTGCTCGGGCGGGGTGCCCGCGGACCCGGCCGGGTGGGCTCGATATGGGCCCGTGGCCCAGGGCTCGCGGCCCCTTGCCAATGCCGGGTGCCCGATGCCGGATGCCGGATCCCGCCTTGCCGATGCCTAGTGCCCGATGCCCGATGCCTCGTCCCCACTGGCCAGCACGCCCAGCAGCGCCGCCTTGAGGTGGGCGTTGGTGGCGATGGCGTGGCCGGCGTCGATGCGCGGGACGCCTTGCCAGTCGGTCAGGTGCCCGCCCAGCTCGGCCAGGATGCAGGCCATGGGGGCGATGTCCCAGGGCTTGACCACCGGCTCGACCACGCCGTCGCAGCGGCCGGTGGCCAGCAGCACGTGGGCGTAGCAGTCGCTCCAGCCGCGCAGCCGCTTGCACGCGGCGGCGACGCGGGCGTAGGCGTCCGGCTCGCCCGCCTGGTGGAAGTATTCCAGGCCGGTGGTCACCAGCGTGGCCGCCGAGAGGTCGCAGGTGGCGCTCAGGCCCGCGGGGCGGGCGTCCTGCCCGGGCCCGGGGATCCACCAGGCCCCCCCGCCCCGGGCCGCGTACACGGTCTCGCTGAGGGCGGGCATGTGGACGACCCCGGCGATGGGGCTGTCGCCCCGGAAGACGCCCACGAGGGTGCCGTAGAGCGGCACGCCGTGGACGAAGCTCACCGTGCCGTCGATGGGGTCGAGGATCCAGCGGTAGCCGCCCTCGCCGCCCCGGCCCGCCGACGGGCCGTACTCCTCGCCGAGGATGGCGTCCTCGGGGAAGGCCTCTTCGATGGCGGCGCGGAGCACGCGCTCGGCGCCGGTGTCGGCCTCGGTCACGGGGCTGCCGTCGGCCTTGGTGGTGGTGCCCAGCCGGTCGCCCTGGAAGAACTGGAGCGTGACGCCCCCCGCGGCGCGGGCGGCCTCCAGGGCCAGCCCGAGGCGGTCCATGACCTCGCGCTCGACGTTGGCGAAGGGCCCGGGCATGGCTCAGGCCACCGCGGCGGCGACCTTCCTGGCCGCGTCGCCCAGGTCCTTGGCCGCCTGGAGCGTGGGCAGCTTGGCGCTGGCGTTCTCGAGGATCTTTCGCCCCGCCTGGACGTTGGTGCCTTCCAGGCGCACCACCAACGGCACGGTGAAGCCGATCTCGCTGGCGGCGTTGACGATGCCCTGGGCGATGACGGCGCAGTCCATGATGCCCCCGAAGATGTTGACCAGCACGCCCTTGACGGCTTTGTCGTCCAGGATGATGCGGAAGGCCTCGGTCACCGCCTCCTCGCTGGCGCTGCCGCCGACATCGAGGAAGTTGGCCGGCGTGCCGCCCTCGAGCGCGATCGTGTCCATCGTGGCCATCGCCAGGCCCGCGCCGTTGACCAGGCAGCCGATGTTGCCGTCCAGGGCGATGTAACTCAGGCCCATGCGCTGCGCTCGGAGCTCCGACGGGTTCTCCTCGGTGGGGTCGAACATCCCTTGGAGGTCCTTGTGGCGAAAGAGGGCGTTGTCGTCGAAGTTGAACTTGGCGTCGATGGCCAGCACCTGCCCGTCGGGGTGGTCGTCGCTGGCGGGCGTGACGATCAGGGGGTTGATCTCGGCGATGGTGCAGTCCTTCTCGAGGAAGACCCGGGCCAGGGCCAGCATGATCTTGACGGCCTGGTTCACCTGCTTGCCGGTGAAGCCAAGCTCGAACGCGACCTTGCGGGCCTGGAAGGGCTGGAGGCCCAGCAACGGGTGCAGCGGCTCACGCACGATGGCCTGGGGGTTCTCCTCGGCCACCTTCTCGATCTCGACCCCGCCCTCGCTGGAGGCGATCAGCACGTGCCGGCGCGTCTTGCGGTCGGTGGTGATGGCCAGGTAGTACTCCTTCTCGATGTCCACGCCCGCGGCGACGAGCAGCCTGGTGACCTCGAGCCCCTGGGGGCCCGTCTGGACGCTGACCATCCTGTTGCTGAGCATGAACCGCGCGGCCTCGCTGGCCTCCTCGGGCGTCTTGACCAGCTTGACAAACCCCGCCTTGCCCCGCCCGCCGGCGTGGACCTGGGCCTTGACGACGGCCAGCTTCTGGCCGGCCCCGTTGGGGGCCAAGTCGCGCGTCACGTCCTTGAAGGCACCGGCGGCCTGCTCGAAGGAGTCGATGGTGACCGCCGCGGGCACGGGCACGCCCGCCTGGCTGAGGATGTCGCGGGCCTGGTACTCGTGGATCTTCATCGCGGGCGTCTCCGTGCGGGGGTGGACAAGGACGCGGTCAGCGTAGGACAAGGGCGGGCCGCTCGGGCGCACCGGGCCACCGGCGACCGGCATCCGGCGCTCGGCGACCGGCACCGGGCGCTCGGCGACCGGCATCGGGCGAACCGGACGGGGCAGGGGGCGGCCCGGCCGCGGCTAGCCCGCGTCCTTGCCGCTGGTCCGCACGGGCCCGATCGCGCCCGCCACGCTCGCCTGCGGCCCGGCCGACCCCAGCGGCAGCGTGAGGGGTAAGGTGTACGCGCTCGCCCCGCCCACGCGCTGGCCGCGGACGCGGTACATTACATTCAGCACGCCGCTGGGCGTGGCCTGGTCAACAAACTTGCGTTCGGACACGGTGGCGATGGTTTCCCACGGGCCGATCGTATGATCGACGCCGGTCGTCCGGCGCTGCACGGTGAAGACCGTGCCGCCGTGCCGCGTCCCGCCCCATGCCAGGTTCGCCCGGCCCTGGGTGTCCAGGGTGATCTTGAGCGCCGGCGGCGTCGGCGGCCGGCCCAGCGGGGCCTTGTCACGCGGCGGCTCGACGCTGGCCCTGGCGTATATAATATCCGGCTGGGGGCTGTTCCTGGCGAATGTGACGATGGAGCGCAGGCAGCTTCGCCCGTCGCCCTCGGCTTTTTTGATGGCCCCCAGCCACGCGTCGTGCATGGCCTGGGCGTGGCGGCGTGCGGCCAGCATGGCGTCGTAGGCGGCCCGGGCCTGTTGCGTGCTCTGCACCGCCGCGGCCGATTGCCCGGACGCCAGGCCGACGGCGGCCGGGTCGGCGTCCCACCGGTCCACGCGCTGTTCCAGGTATTCCAGCTTCCCGACCTTCGAGCTCGGCAGGCGCATCGCGCGATCCTCCGGGCGCAGCAGCCGCCGCCCACCGGCGGCCGGGGCCCACGCCACCAGCATCGGCCGCTGGGCGACGGGGCTTGAGCCGAAATGCTGGGGAACCTCGCAGTTTTTGGGGCGATCCACAAGAAACCAAGCAAAAACCACGCTTTTTCGGCCCCGGGCGGGGCGATCCCTCCGCCGATCATCGTGGATCACGCGCCGAATCACGACGATCGGGCCGCGAACCGCGACGTTCGGCGCGCGAATCACGACGATCGGCGTGCGACCCACGACGATCGCGCGGCGAACGAGGGCGTTCCGGGCCCGAACGCCGACGATCGCGGGCCGAACGACGAGGATCGCGCGGCGATCGGCGCTGCCCGGGCGCCGTGGCTCGACTTCCCTCCCCCGCCCCGGGCGGTGGAGGTGGCCCAGGTCTTCCCAGGTCGGAGGGGGGCGTTGGCCACGCGTCCATGGAGGCACGCTCGCGGGGGGCCTCCCTCGACGCTCGCTCCGCTCGCCCCCCTCCGACCCGCCCGCGCTGCGCTTGGCGGGCCACTCTCTTGAACCCTCCACGGAGTGGCCCCGCCGGCGGCGGGGGAGGGAAAGGAGCGCTCACGCGACTTCCGCGCGAGATCGCCGCGCCGGCGCGCCCGCCCCGCACTCCGGGCACGCCGCCCCCGCATCGAGCCCCGCCCGGTCGTACCCGCACCGCTTGCACCGCCCGCGCCGGCGACGCCGGGCCCGGAGTGCCAGTCGCGGGGTTCGGATGAGGGCGAACGTAAGAATGGCGTAGAAGCATGTATTGAGAAGGAAGCCGGGCCAGATCGGGAGCAGGGGGAGGGCAAAGCGGTCCAGGGGGTCCGTGTTCGGAGGGTTCGCGTGCCTTGGCTGGTTCCGCCGGTCGATCCATGGGATGACCCCGACGCCACCGTGCAGCGAGAAGGGCGGCGAGTGGGTGGGCGCTTGCCAGGCCCCGGGCGTCCGGTAGAGGGCCGTGTACGACGCCAGCGACATCGCGGGCAGCGGCCATCCGGCGTCCAGCAGCACGAGTTGCTCGGCGCCCATGTCGACCCCCGTGCCCGGCCCTCGCTTGAACATCACCATCTCTCGGCGGCCGCGCCAACCCGGCGAGCGCGTCCAGGCGAGATGGATGTTGAATGGCTCGGCCGACGCGGCCCAAGCGTGCTCGGGGGGCAAGCGGCGAACGGACCGCCAGCGGCGTTCGCTGAGCCGGACGCTGGGATCCAGCGGCGCGCCGCCCCCGGCCTCGACGTGTTGCCATCCCCTGAGCCGGGATCGCTCGACCACGAGCGGCCAGCCATGCTTCGCCTGGATCGCCCACGACGTAAGAACCGTCGCGAGCGCCCCCAGCAGGGCGGAGGCGAGCACGGTGCGGATGGCCCGGCGCGGCGGCATGGGGCGATGGTATCGGGCGGCGGGCCGCATCCCCTCCCCCCCGAGTGCCAGTTGGCGAATCCCCATCGCCGTTGCCCTCCGCCCCATTGCCTCATGCCCACTGCCCATTGCCCCGCCCACCCCACACTCCGGGCACGCCGCGCCGGGATCCAGCCCGCCCCGTTCGTAGCCGTGCGGCCGCGCCAGCGCCCCCGTCCGAGCGTGCATCGCGAGCGAGTGGGTTCTCCATTCTGACGAAGACCGCCTCGCTTGCGCTGCGGGCTCGGACGGGGGGAGCGCCTCGGACCGGAACGATCCGGGCCGTCACCGGGGCGAATCGCCCGGGTCCTGCCCCCCCAGTGCCGCGGCCGGCGGCGGGGCGTGCTGGGGCCCGGGCGCGGCCGGGGCGTGGGGCGCCGCGGCGGGCCGGGCGCGCAAGTGGCGCTTGAAGCGCCGCTGGGCGTCGAGCCACTGCGCCCGCACGGCGGCGTGCTCGCAGGCCCGGCCGCACTCGGGGCAGGCGCCTTCCTCGGCGAGGGAGCGCAGGTCGTAGGTGCAGGCGGGGCAGAGCAGGTGGTCGTTGGCTATGGCGCGGCGGAGAGCGCTCTTGGCCGAGCCCTCGAGGAGCCAGGCGAAGAACACGCCAACGCCCGCCGCCAGGAAGACCCACGCTACGCGGATCGGAGAGACGATGCCCTGCAGTTCGAGGAAGAAGAGGAACAGGATGGCGCACGGCAGGCCAAGCTTCACGAGCACCAGACGACGCATGGGCCGGCGCACGGCGATGGGCAACGCCTCGTCGACGGCAAAGTGCCGTGCAACCCTCTGACGCATCGTCGCGGCGGGCTGGCTCGGTGCGCTGGGCATGGCGGAGGGTAGTGGGGTCGGGCGGTGGTGCCGACGGGCCTGGGTGCTCGAACGCCGGGCCGCGCCGCTCCGTCCCACTACGCTCCGCCCATGGACGACGCCCACGCCAGCCCGGCATTCCCCGGCCCGCTCGGCCCGCTGGGCGAGGTGCAGTCGCTCTTGCATCTCACGCTCGCGCGCGTCAGCGACGAGGACCTCTTGGCCATCGCCCACGCCGACAACGGGCACGGCGCGGCCGGGGTCCTGGGCGTGCTGCGCCTCGCGCCCCGTGAGCGGCGCTGGCCAACGGCCGCCGACGTGGGCGAGGCGGGCCTGGACTTCAACGAGTGCTGCGTCCTGGAGCTGTGCGAGGTCGACCGCGCGGGCGGCGCCATCAGCCATTGGCGGCTGCTCTTCGTCGCCGGCGCGTGGCTGCACGTGGCGCTCGGGCCGTCGTGGCCGCACGAACGCTGGCTGGAGCTGCGCATCTGGCAGATGCTCCTGCTCGCGTTGGAGCTGGGCGACGAGGCGGCCCGTGCGGCGCGGTCGTTCATCGCCTGGGCCCGCGAGCACGCGCCCGAGGACGATCCGGACGCCGCGCTGGCGATCGACATCGCCCTGCTGATGCTCGACGCCGCGACGGGAAATGGCGCGGCGGTGGACGATGCCCGCGTGCTCGCGCTGTGGGCCCGCATGGAGCGCGCCACGGCACAGGCCGCGCGCCACTTCGGGCCGCCGCCACCGACGCTGGAGATCGTGACCGGCGGGTGGCTTCGCGACCCCCACGACCGCCGCGCCGCCATGGCGCGGCAGGCGCTCGCGATGTCCCGCGCCGACCTCGCCGCCGCCATGGGCGAGCTGCTGGCCGCCATGATCGAGCGCCGCGAGCCGCGGTTCTAACGCTCGGCCGATCGACGTGCGCTAGAGCCGCCGCGCCGCATCCAGCCACTGCGCCCGCACGGCCTCGTGCTGGTACGCCCGGCCGCACTCGGGGCAGAGCGGGTGGTCGTGGGCGGCGGCGCGGGCGCCGACGCGGCGTTGTGGAAGGCGGTGCCGTGCATGTTGAGCGTGGCGCGGGCGGCTTGGCCGGTCTCGTTCGGGTCGCGCTGGGCGAAGCGGCCGAGATCGGGAAGGAAGGTTCGATTTCGGTTATGCCAGGCAACGCGCGAGCCGGCGTCGAGCGGGTCGGCCGTTGTTACGGCGTCCAGCCGTTCGGCGAAGAGCCCCTGGTGGCCGACGGAGTCTCGTGCGAGCACGCTGAGAACTATGCAGCAGGCCCATAGGCAGAGGCTCGAGACCCTGCGATACGAACTCTGGGAAGCCCGCGTCATGGCCTTGAGATTCCCGCCTCTACCACCAGCTCGCCCACGGTCCGCGTCATCTTCAACGGGCCATCGGGCGGGAACAACTCGCGGCCCTCGGCACGCAGGGGGATGGCCGGGCCGTTTTCATAAGCGGCGAAGGCCTCGGCCGTCGCGAAGACGTACAGGGTTGTGATGGTGATGGGCTCGCCGGGGGCTTTGGGGTCGATCCGGACCACTTGGGCGCTCAGGCCGCCGGAGTGGACCACGTCGGCGGCGTGCCCCTTGCGGCCCGTGGCTGGGTCGGGCGAGAGCCAGTCCAGAAACTTCTGGGCGATGTTTGGGTCGGTGGTGGTCGCGGTGACGGTGTAGGCCAGCATATGTCCGACAATAGCCATGTTCGGTTGCGTGACTTGCAATGGCCTCAACGGTTGGAGCGTTCGTCCATGGCGGGGAAGCGCAAGGGCATGCAACCCAACCAAGACTCGAACTATGAAGGGGACCCCCTGGGGCAGGTCTTCGGCGAAGACCAGGCCGAGGACGCACTTGGGCGTTTGGTCTCGCGTGCGAGCGAGGGCGATGAGGACGCGTGGCGGCAGATCGTGGACGCCTACGCGCGCCGCGTTTACGGCCTGATGCGCAGCAAGGGCTGCGATCGGGCCCGGGCCGAGGAAATCACCCAGAGCGTGTTTGTCTCGGTGGCGCGGGTGCTGAGGCAAGGACAATACCGTGAACAGGGCCGGTTCGATTCGTGGATGTTGCGGATAGCCCTGAACAGGTTGCGTGACGATGCACGGGCACGCAAGCGGCGGCCGACGCAGACTTTGGACGAGGCTTCGGAGCGTCACGCGGGTGCCAAGCGGACAGAGAACGAGCCCGTCCCCTCGGGGCCTTTGCATGAGGCCCTGGCCGAACTCAGCCCGCCCGATCGCGAGGTGATCGAGCTCCGGCACCGGGCGGAGATGAGCTTCAAGCAGATCTCCGACCTTCTGGGCCAGCCGCTGGGTACGGTGCTGGCTCGCCACCATCGGGCCTTGCGGAAATTGCGGTCGGCCTTGGAGGCTTTGGAGGCTCCACCTACCAAGGCGTCGGGGTTTTGAAAGGTCCAGTTATTGGCCCGCTGATGATGCATCAATTCGGGTTTGTCGGCGTTGGACAAGGTGGAGTGAGATTCGGAGGGCATTCGATGACACGGCAGCACTCGGACATCCCGCAAGACCTGCACGAAGTCGCCAGTCGGCTGGACGCGTTGGCATCCGATGCGCCGTCGGGCCTGGAGGCCCGCATCTTTGCGACCTCGGTCCATGAGCTCCGGCCGGGAGTGTCTCGGGCCCGGCTGGCTGAGGGTGGAGTGCTGGCGAAGATCGGCCCGGTTCGGTGGCTGGCACCCATCGCGGCCGCGGCGGCTGTGGGCCTGCTTGCCTGGGGTGGTTCGATGCTGCTGGCGCCGGGCATCACGAACCCGGGCCGTTTCGATCTGGTCGCGACGGTGGCTTTGGACGAGCACGTGCTGGCGGCACTCGAGTACGCCGATCTCTTCACCGATTTGGGTTGGGGCGATACCCTCACGCGAGACGCCGAAGCGCTCGACGGCGATTGGCGGCCGACCATCGACGCCGTCTCGCTCGAGGGCGAGTTGGGAGCGGGCTGATGGTGCGTGTTCGTTTTGGTATGGTGTTGGCCACCAGTGCGATGGTGTTCCTGGCTCCGTCGGGTGTGCTTGGGCAAGATGCTCCCCCATCGCAGCAGCGCCCACGCGGCGAGTCCAGGCAGGATGGCGAGGTCCATCCCCAGCGATTGCGGGCATTGCTCGAGAGGCGGCTCGAACAACTCCAAAGCCAGGAAGAACGCATCCAGGCGATGCTCGAACGTCTGGACGCCGGCGCTTCGGCGATGGAACTCATGGCCGAATTGCGGGCGCAAGGCGATTGGCCGCTCATGGCCGATGGTTTGCGTGAAGGTCCGCGCGAGGCACCACGGAATGAGCCCGGGCGCGGCGGACCGCCGCCGATGGAGCCCATGACGCCCGAGGAGTATCGCCTGTGGCATGGGCGTATCGTGGCCTTCTTCGACGAGCACGCGCCCGAACTGGCCAAGCGCATGCGTGACAGCGGTCAGACCGACGAGACGCGCCGGGCCGTACATCGCCTGCGACGCGAGGTCGAACGGTTGCTGGAGTTGAAGGAACAGAATTCCGACGAGTTTGCGCCCTCGCTTGTCCGGCTGCTCACGGGCCTGCACATCTCGGAAGTCGTCGCACAGGTGCGGCAACACGTCGCTTCGGGCACGCTGACCGAAGATCGCCTCAAGGCCTTCCATCAGGAACTGACCGTGGCGGTCGGCAAGCAGTACGATGCCCAACTCGAGGCCCGGGCGAAGTTGCTCGAACGCATGGGCACGAGGCTCGCGGGCGCAGTGGAGCGTCTCGAGCGCGAAAAGGCCGAACGGTCTCGGCGGGTCGAGGCCGAGGTCCGCGTGATGCTCGACCGGGCGACCCAGGCCCGCGAACCCCAAGATCGAGGCCGACCCCAGGAGCGTCGGCCGAACTAAACGGAACACGACAAGCGGCCGCTGGCTTCAGACTTCGAGCACTTCCTTGCTCTTCTCGGCCACTCGGCGGTCGATCTCGGCTTCATATTTCTTGAGGAGTTCCTGGATTTCGTCCTTGAGGGTCTTGATCTCGTCCTCGGAGAAGTGCTGCCCATCCTGGCTGGCCAGGGCGTCGGCGTGCTTGTTGGCGTCTCGGCGGGCGTTTCGGAGGACCACCTTGGTCTCTTCGCCCAGTTTCTTGCAACGCGACACGAGTTGTTGCCTGCGGTCGGCCGTCAGCGTGGGGACGTTGATGCGGATGGCCTTGTCCTCGACCACGGGGCTCAGGCCCAGGTTCGAGGCCTCGATGGCGCGTCGGATGTCGCCCACGGCCCCCTGGTCAAAGGGCTTGATCAGCAACTGCGTGGGTTCGGGCACGCTGATGGCCGCCAGCGCCTTGAGCTCGGTGCTCGCGCCGTAGTACTCGACCTTGAGAAACTCGATCAAGGCGGTGCTGGCTCGACCGCTGCGCACGCCTCGGAGTTCCTGCTTGAGGTACTCGATGCCCTTTTCCATGGAGTCTTCGGTCTCGAGCAGGATCGTGTCGGGATCGGTTGACATCGAATACACCCTCCAAGCCGGGCCGCCAAGACAGGCGTGGCCGGCGCCGTGCCTACCGGACGGTCAGTCGTGTGCCGATGACCTCGCCGCGAATGACCGCCGCGATGTTCCCCGGCTTCTGGAAATTAAAGACCACCACGGGCATGTCGTGCTCTTGGCACATGGCCAGCGCCGTCATGTCCATGACTCCCAGCCCAAGGTCGATGGCCCGGGCAAAAGTCAGATGGTCATACTTGGTTGCTTTCGGATCTCGGTGCGGGTCGGCGGTGTACACCCCGTCGACTTTCGTTGCCTTCAGCAGGGTTGTGCAGCCGAGTTCCATGGCCCGCAGCGAAGCGCAGGTATCGGTAGAGAAATAGGGATTTCCCGTGCCTCCAGCCAAGATCACCACCCTGCCCTTTTCCAAGTGTCGGATGGCGCGGCCCCGGATGAACGGCTCGGCCACAGCGCGAATTTCGATCGCGCTCATCACCCGGCTGTCCACGCCGACACTCGTGAGCGCTTCTCGCAGCGCCAGGGCATTGATGACCGTGCCCAGCATGCCCATGTGGTCTGCCGTGGCACGTTGGACAAGGCCAGCGGCGGCCAGTTGGGCCCCTCGGATGATGTTTCCACCGCCCACGACGATGGCCAGTTGGGCCCCCAGAGTGGCCGCCTGGGCCAGTTCCTTGCAGATGTCGGCCAGGAGTTCTGGATCGACCCCAGCACCCGATCGGCCGAAAGCCTCCCCGCTGAGTTTCAGCAAGAGTCGGTTTGGCTCACGATCGGCGTACACCTGTTGGGTTTCGGGCTGGGTTTCATCGATGGTGCGCATTCGTGTGGATGCCCTCCGATCGGGCTTCGAGAGGGGGCTTGGCCATGGAAATCCATGATAGAAGCCCAGGAAGTGCAACCTCTGGCCCGTTGCCCTGGTAGCGCACGGAGGGTAGGCGCTCGGGTATGTCGGGCTGAGGGGTCCCATGCATCCTGCTGATTGCCGGGCCCCGGGTCGGCGGCGGCGACTGGGCCGTTCGGGTGCCGCCAGCCGATGGACACCCTGGCGCGGCCCGTTGCCAAGCCAACTCGACAGGACACGATGGATCCAGCAGCCCCCAACGCGACGACCCCCGGCGAAGTCGATTCGGTGTCAGCCCATGCCCCGGGCCTGCTGGGTTGGCTGAATCGGCACAAGGTCCACGTGCTGGCCAGCAGCGCGGCGGTGTCGCTGCTGGTTCACGTCTTCATCCTGGTCATCGCCGCCCTCATCCAGATGCACAAGCCCATGGCCCAACTGGGCTCGGCCGGGCCCGAGGTCCAGTTCGCGGTCATGAGCGACCAGGAACTCTCGAAGCTGGCCGCCGAGGCGTTGGAGCTGGACGCGCCAGACTCGACTTCGAGCAGTGCCGCGTTGGACTTGCAGGCCGAGATCGAATTGGGCGCGCTCGAAGCCCAGTCTTTTGATCTGAGCGCCGACGCGGGCGATCTCTCGACGCCTTTGGGTGGGGGTGACCTCGAAGGCGTGGGCCTGGGCGCGGGCGACAGCGTGGGTTCGGGAGCCAGTTTCTTCGGCGTCGAGGCCAGGGGGAACCGCTTTGCCTTTGTGGTCGATGTATCGGGTTCGATGTCCCTCGAAGGGCGGATGATCGGCATGCAGCGAGAGCTCATCCGCTCGGTGCAGGGGATGTTCACGTCCTCGAAGTTTTTTGTCGTCTTCTTCAGCACCGGGGCATCGCCATTGGGAGATCGAGCCGGTGCCTGGGTCGACGCCACCGACAGCAACAAGGCATGGGCACGGGCCCACATCATGGCCCAACGCCCCGAAGGCGGCACGAACCCGGTACCCGGCTTCATGCTGCTGACCGATCTCAAGCCCCCGCCCGATGCGATCTATTTCATGACCGACGGCGAGTTTCCCGAGGATCGCGCCGACGAAATCCTCGGCATGTTCCAGCGGCGAAACGTGCCCATCCATTGCATCACATTCGGCAGCCGCGAGGGCGAGGCGGTGATGCGTCGCATCGCCGCCAGCACGCGGGGCACATACACCCACGTCGAGGCGCCGCGTTGAGGCCCTTCGCACTCACGCTGTTCCTGGGCCTTGCCCCCTTCCTGCACGCGCAAGATGGGGTGCTTGTGTTGCGTGCCTTTGAGGCCGCCCCGCCGGGCGAGGCGGTCGCCGCCGACGCGCTCGGTGTGCGTGTCCGCAATGCTCAAGGGGACAGCGTGGTGGTGGGGTGGGACCGCGTGCTGCGTTTGCCAGATACCCTGGCAGAGGCGGGCGAGCCCTACGAGCAGTATGCCCTGGACGCCTGGAGGGCCCGCACGCGGATCGAGCGGGGCGACCTCGTGCTCGCCGAGCCCCTGCTGGAATCTCTCTCCGCGCGGTACCGTCCTCTGCGCGGGCCCACCGGGCTGGTGATCGCCGAGGGCCTGTTGCGCGCGAGGCTGGCCCGAAACGCCAACGAATCGGGCATCGAAGCCTGGCTGGCCTGGCTCGACGCCAACGTGGTGCGCCAGCCGCGCACGAGTTTCGCCAACGCGCAGTGGGCTCGGCAGGCCGGGCTGCCCCCGGTGCTCGATGTCCAGACGGAGCTGTGCCCGACGCTGCCGCCCATGTGGCTCGCAACGGCGTCGTTGCAACTGCTGTTGGATCTGCCCTCGATCGAGGGCGAGCGTGAGAAGGTGTCGGCCATGCGGGCGTATTACCAGGCCGCCGCCCGGCACGAACTCGGGCAGTCGGTTGCGTCCCTGCCCGAGCCTCCTCGAGAGCGGTCCAGCGAGTTGGTGCGCGACATCGTGGCAGCCCGCGTCCTGGGCGAGTCGGATCGGTCCTCGGCTCGGGCCCGGCTCGAGGCCGCTCTCAAGCAGCCCAATAGCCCGTGGATGACCGCGTGGCTCCGGGCGGCCATTGGCCGATCCCTTGTCGTCGAGCAGGATCCCGAAATGCGCTTGCGCGGCGTGGCCGAACTGTTGCGGGTCCATGTCCTGCATCGAGGCGATGCGCCGAAGCTGGCCGACATCGCGCTGGCCGAGGCGGCATCGGTGCTCGATCAACTTGGCCACTCGTCGGCCGCCGTCGGCCTGGCGCAGGAACTGGCCCGGCTCGATCCGCGGTCGGCGGTGCTATCGTGGCCCGGGGTGGCCCGTCTGCTCGATGGACCGGCCGGCGGAGTCGCACTGCCGCAAACGACACCCGAAACGGTCGGAGGCCCAACATGAATCCCTGGACGGGCGAACTGGCCCGAATCGTGTCCGCTCCAATGTCTCATGCATGGTGGCTGCCGGCCCAGACGGCCACGCCCGATCAGGGCAAGACCCTGCTCCAGCACATCCTTTCGGGCGGGCCCATTGGCATTGTCATCATTTTGCTGTCGTTCACGGCGGTGCTGATGGTGGTCTGGCTTGCCACCGAGATCCGCATGATGCGTCTGGCCCCGCCACGCGTGGTCGAGGGGCTGGACCGCCTGCTGGCCTCGAATGATGTACGTGGGGCGCTGGCATTTTGTCAGGCGGAAGAGAACCGCTGCCTGCTCTCGGGCATGTTCGCCGCCGCCCTGACGAGGTGCCTGCGTTCGCCCTTCGGGCTGCTCGAATTGCGTTCGGCCCTGGAAGAGGCCGGGCAGGAGCGATTTGCCAAACTCCAGCGCAAGACCGATCCGATGGGCCTGATCGCTTCGGTCGCGCCCATGCTCGGGCTGTTGGGCACGGTGGTGGGGCTCGTGGGCGCTTTCGAGACCCTCAGCGTGAGCGAGGGTGTTCGGCCCGAAGCGCTGGCGTCGAGCATCTCGGTGGCCTTGATCACCACCGTGCTGGGGCTGATCGTTGCCATCCCAAGCACCGCCTTGCACAGCTACTACCGCAACCGTGTCGATGCGCTGGCCCAGCGCGTGGCCGAACTGACCGAGGAATTGGCCGCTCGCATCCAGGCGTCCAAGCCCGCCGGTGGGACGCCGCCCATGCCCGCGGGCCGAACACCCGCGGCCGCGGCGCGGTCCTAGGAGCCTCGCCCGATGCTCTTCAACGCCCGGCAGGCGAAGACCAGGATGTCGGTGAACATGACGCCGATGATCGACGTCGTGTTGCTGGTCATTATCTTCTTTCTCTACACGGCACGTTTCGCCGAGGTCAGCCGGACGAGTGTCAGCCTGCCCGACGAGCGTGGTTCTCCCGAAGCGGTGATGGACGCCGATGCCTTGCTCATCGACGTGAGCGCGGGCGGGTTGTACCTCATCGGTGGTCGCGAAAGGCCGCTCGAGCGGGTCGCGGAGATCGTGCAGGAACACGCCGACCGCGTGGGCGGGCCGGGAAATCTGCGTGTGTTGCTGCGGGCCGATCGTGACACGCCCGCGGGCGCGGTCAATGCACTGGCCCGCCGGCTGACGCGGATGGGCGTTCGGCAGTGGAGCCATGCCACGGTCGATCGAACGGGGCGGGGCTGAGCCATGCGCGTGCGTCCCAAAGATCAACGAGGCGAGCCGGGCGAGCTGCCGCTGACACCCATGATCGACGTGGTGTTCCTGCTGTTGATCTACTTCATGGTGACGGCCACCATCACCCCGCCCGAGTCGCGCGTGGCCTCGACCCTCCAGGGAGAACAGGGGGCCGGGCAGGCGAGGGACCTCAAGCCCCAGGTCGTCACCATCGACATCCAGAACGGCGGCGTTGTCTACCGGCTGGGCACGCGCGTGTTGAGCGATCGCCGATCCCTGGCCGCCGCCCTCGAACAGTTGCCCAAGGAAGGGGGCTTGTTCATCCGTGTGACCGATCGCGCGCCCTGGTCGGCCGTGGCCGGCGTCATGCAGGAAGCGCACGATGCGGGATTTGTCAAGAGGACCTATGTACCGGCCGATTAGCCACATCCTGTACGCGGCGATCGTGCTGGTGTGCGCCGCCACCGGGGCGGCCGGCCAACAGCCCGACGACGCCCGGCGCATGGTCGAGTACCTCGAACGCCATGGCCTGCAAGAGGTCGAGGCCGCCGACCTTCGCTACCGCTTGCAGCAGGCCACGCCCGATCAGCGCGGCCCGCTGGCGATGCGGCTCTCGGAGTTGTACGTGCGGATGCTGGCGCAAGCCTCGACGACCGAGCAGCGCCAACGCATCGAGGAGCTTGGGAAGCGACTCGTGCGGCAGGTGCCCGCCGAGGAGGCCGGCGACCTGCGATTGGCCCTGGTGCGAGCCCGATACCAGTGGGCCAAGGGCATCGCCGAACACGCCCGCTTGCACGTGGTGGATCCCGGAGACTTGCAGGAGGCCGAGCGAACGCTTCGCGATGCCGTCCCCGAGTTGTCGTCGGTTGCGCAGTCGGCCAACGAGACCATACAGCGCCTGGAACGACGCCGGATCAACGTGGGCCTGGACGCGGCCGAGGAGCAAGCCTTCCAGACCGCGGCCCGGGTGCGATCGACCGCGCATTACCTGATGGGCTGGGCACGGTACTACCTGTCCATCACGACCGGCGGGCCTCGATTTGCCAGTGATGCCCTGATCGATCTGGGCGTGCTGCTGGGCTCCGAGCCCAATCGACCGGCCAATATCGAACGAGCCGACCAGCGGCTGATGCGGTACGACCATGTCGCCGACTCGGCGATCGCCTCGGCGTTCTGCGAATCCCGGCTTGGCAACACCGACACCGCGCTGCGATGGCTGGAGAAGATCGAGGGCGCTTCGGAACTCTCCGAGGCCATCCGCGCGCGGTTGTTCATCAGCCGCCTGCTCGTCCTGGGCGAGGGCCGGCGCTGGCGAGACCTGGCCTACCACAGCGACCTGCAACGCCGGGCACGCCGCGCCGATGGCAAGCCCGGTCTCGAGCCCGCCGAGTCGCACCTGCTGGCGCATATCGCCTGGGGTGCCCTGGGCGAAGCTCGCCTTCCACCGCGAGATCGCACCGTGCTCGAGGAGATCGCCCACGGCGCGATCCAGGACCTGGTCCGTCAGGGGCAGGTGGCCATCCTGCGCTCGCTGGTCGAGCGCTTCGGGACGGCGACGCTCGAAGGCGATGGCTTTGTCTTTGCCTACGTCCGAGGCCAGAACGCCTACGAGCGGGCCAACCGTGCTTACGAACAAGCGGGCTACGACAGCGGCCAGGTTGCCCAGGACGACGCGGTGGCCAATCTCTTCGCCGACGCCGTTCGCGCCCTCGACACGGCGCTGACCGCCACCGACGCGCCCCGTTACCCCGTGGAACGGGCCCAGGCGATGCAACTGGCCGCGATGGCCTCGTACCTGGGCGGGGCCCTGCTCGACGCGGCCGATCGTTTCGAGAAGGCGCACCAGAACGCCGAAGATACCGCGCTGGCCGAGCGCGCCCTGTGGCACGCCATCATCGCGCTCGACGCGGCCATCCGCGACGGCCAGACCCAGGATCAGGCCCGGCGCGAACGCCTGTCCACCCTGTACCTCCAGAGTTACCCCGGCTCGGAGCGTGCCGCGCGGCTGCTCGTGGCCCGCGCCGGCGCCGCCTCGGCCGACAACTCGCAGGCCATCGAGATCCTGCTGCAAGTCGAGCCCCAGTCGCCCCTCTACGAGGCCGCGCGACGTCGGGCCGAACGCCTGCTCTACGAGCGCGTGCGCGAGCTCACGGGCGATGCACGGTCCGCCGTGGCCCTTCGATACCTCACGGTTGCCGAAGAATTGCTGGTCATGGATCGCCGCCGGGTGATGACCGGTGAGCGGCAGGCAGCAGACGAGGCCGCGGGCCGTGCGATGGCGCTGGCCCGTGCGATGTTGCAGGTGCTCCTGGGCTCGCCCGTGCCCGATGCCGACCGTGCCGATGCGCTGCTGGAAATCGTCCAGGAACTTCGCCTGCGCGTGGGCGCTGCGCCCCGGGCCATCGAGTCCGAGATCGCCTATCGCCGAGTTCAACTCGCCCTGGTCCGCGGGCAGGTCGAGGAGGCGCGTCGGCTTGCCGAACACATGGATGCCGACGACGAGCCGTTCCGCGCCCTGGCCTCTCGCGCGCTCTACGCCCACGCCGCCCGGGCGTTCTTCGAGCAGCCCGAAGACCTCGACCACGCCCGGCGTGTCGTCGCCTTTGGAGGGCCCGTCATCGCCGAATTGGGCAGCGACCCCCAGCGCCTGGCCACGCCCCAGGTCTTTGGCGTGCATACCACCGTGGCCCGGGCGGCGTGGCTGCTGGCCATCCAGCCCGACGAGACGGGCTCGGACATGCTCGACCTGGTGCTTGCCATCGACGGCCGGCTGGTCGCCGCCGATCTGGCCGACGCCGCGACGCTGGCCCGCTTCGGCTACGCGTGCGAGCGGGCCGCCAGGCCCGGCGAGGCGTTGGACGCCTGGCGTCGCCTCTTGGCCGGCGCGGCCGACGGCTCGTCCATGTCGCTGCGGGCACGGTACGAATCGGCACGGTTGTTGGCGCGTGAGGACACGGTGCGGGCGATCGACGCGCTCCGCCAGCACCAGTTGCTGTATCCCGACACGCCCGAGCCCTGGGCGGGCCTGATGCGTGACCTGCTCAAGGCCATCGAAACAGGCGGCACGTTGCCCGGGCCGGCCATGGGGGTTGCGCCATGACCGAGCGACCACCGGCGCCCCGCCCGACGCCGCGAGAGGCCGCCATCGCGGGCATCCTTGGCCTCTCGCCCGACGCCGATGCCGCGGGCCTGCTGGGTGTCGATGCGTCGCGCACGGACGAGGGGGAGATCGTGGCCGCGCTCAACCAGCGTCTGGCCATGGTCAATGCGCATCGGTTCGGGGGCACACCCTTGGGCGACGAGGCCCGCCTGGCGCTCCACGCCGCCGCCGCCCAACTGCTGGGCAGCCAGCGGCGTGCCGGTGCCTTCGACCGGGACCTGCTGCCAGCCTCCGCAAGCGACGAGCCCGGCCGCCACACCCTTCCACCGGCACACCTGGCGCTGCAACAGGATGCCGTGCTGGCCTTGGGCGCTCACGGTGGCTGGAACGCCGCGACGATGCGTCACCTGACCATGCTCGCCCATGCCCGGGGGCTGACCGGAGACGACCTGGCCGTCGCCTTGTCCAGGCTCGCGCGCCAGAGCACAACCGCCCGACCCGCCGCGGCGAACGGCGTCATGGATGACCGGGCGGCCTCGTCAGACCCGGGCCGTTTCGCGCCAGCCATGGATGCGCCGTTGCGTTCTTCCACCAACGACCTGGCGATGATGGGCGCGATGGCCATCGCGGTCATCCTGACCCTCGTTGCCGCGGCCGCGGTGCTCATCGCCATCCCCGTGATGCGCACCGGCGGGCTCTCGGCGACTTCCCAGGCACAGGCCGACGGCGGGGTGCCACCCGTCCCGGACGCGCCCGATGCGCCGGTGCCCGGTGCCCCCGCCACGCCCGAAGCGACCATCACCGCAGGGCCGGCGCGCGACGCCACGCCCATCACCACGCCTATCACCAGGCCCGATACGGTCGTCACCGACCTGCGTCTTGCCTCGGATCGCCGGCGGCGGGGCGATGCCTCGGCCTCGGTGGTCTTCGAGAAGGCCCTGTCCACTTTTGCGGATGCCTGGCCCGACTTACGGCCCGACATCCGCCGGGCGGCGATGGGGGCCGTCATCGATTATCTCTACCTCATCCGAGAGGATGCGAGCGCCACGCAACGGGCCGTGGCTTTTCTCACCGGTCCGCTGGCCGTGGATGGCGCGAGCCCGTCCATGGCCGCACGCGTGTGGCAGGTTGGGGCCGTCGTCCGCCTGACGCGCGAGCAGAACCTGCCCGCGGCCGTCGTGGATGGCCTGCGCCGTTTCGTGAACGCGACGGCCCCGGTCGAGGCAAGGGCCGCGGCCGACTACCCATCCGGCGCGGCGGTCGCGCTGCGGCACGAGCTGGACACGCTGGTCAAGGGCCCTTCGCAAGCGCCGGGCTTCGTTGCCGACCCGAGCGCCTGGGCAGGTTGGATCGCCTGTGCCCGGGGCCTGGCGATGGAGGACCACCAACTCGGCCAGCGGCTCTTGCTCTCGGGGCTCGAAGCCGTCGTGCTGCGCGGGCCCGAGCCCACCGACGAGCGCGTCTTCCACATCTTCCGCCGATTCGTGGTCGAACTCTCCTGGCGGCCCGAAGACCCGGCCCGGGCTCGGCTCCTGGCCTGGTTCAAGGACCCCGCCGTCACCGTCGCCGACCTCCACGCCCTGACGAACGTGCTGGCCACGGCCTCGGCCGCGCCGGGCGTCGATCCCACCATGGTGCTGCCCGCGCTGGCCACGCCCGCGCAGCGCTCGCAGATCATGGACCGATTCGCGGCCGCTTGGAATGTCCAGTCGGCCCAGGCCCACGGCGAGATCGCCGAGCGGTGGCTCGGCGAAGCCCGGCGGCACGGGTCCGCCCAGACGGCCACCGACGCCGCCGCCTTCGCCGATGACGCCGCCGTCTCGGCCCGCCTGGTGGCCTCGGCCACGTTGCTCTGGCAAGGCATGGCCAATGAGGCCGACGGAACGCTCCTGCACCTTCGTCAGGGGATCGGCGCGGCCGCCGCGCCAAGGCAGGAGGCCACCCGCACCATCTACCTGGCCGCCCATAGCACGCCCAGCCGATGGGCCGTGCGCTACCTCGAACAAAGGCGGCCCGAACTGCGTGCCGACATGCTCGAGCAGCTCGCCCGCAACGGGCCCGCGCACGCCGTCGAGGCCGAGCTGGCCGTCGACGCTTTCCTGCGCGGCACCACGCCACCCGTGCGGCAGTGGGCCGAGGCGGTCATCGGCCGGTACGCGGGGACGGCCATGGTCGTGGCGGCGGTGCTCGAGGCCCTGCCGCTGCCCGCCAGCGAAGCACGCCGACGCGAGATGGTCGAGCTGGTGACCGGCATCCGCCTGCCACGGGGGGGCGATTGGGAGATCGTCGCCCGGCGTGTGCTCGTCGAGCGGTTGCTCGAGCTCATGGCCGCCGAGGGCGAGCTCTCGCGCATCGATCGCGCCGCCGAGATCATCGCCCACGCGTACGGCCTGGCCCTCTCGGCCACGCCCGATGGCCAGCCCTCGGGAGACAACCCGCCCGAACTCTCGGCCCAGTTGCTCTGGAACCAGGCCCGCGCGCGGGCCGACCGCCTGGTCCCCCCGGCCAGCTGGCCGTTGCCGCCCAGCGAGATCGATCGTCGCCTGACCGGCCGCACCCGCCTGGCCCAGGGGCGCGTGCAGTGGTTTGCCGCGTACCAGTCCGCTTTGGCAGAGATCGAACTCTACAACGCCGCCGCCGAGCGTCCGGCCCTGGTGCCCATGCTCACCGAGGTCCTCGACGACATGCAGCGCACCCGACGCGAGGCCACGAGCGTGCTGTCGCAGATTGCCATTGTCGAGCGTGCCCGGCTGCGGGTCTGGGTCCTCCGCTTGGACGCTTCGAGTGCCCGAGGGCCATACTGATGCGCACCCCTGCAAGCGTTTTGCTGCTCACCCTGGCAACGATGGTTGCGGCGCAGGACTTTGCGCCCCCGGCGACCGTCGAACCCCAGCCCCAGACCATTCCAGAGCCCGAGCCCGAGCCCGAGCCAACCCCTCGAGCCCCCATGCGGGATGCCTTCGATCGCATCGCCCATCTGCCCAGCCGGCTCGGGGCCCTCGATGGCACCGACGCCATGGCATACATCGAGCTCGCCGAGGAAGTCGCCTCCGAAACCGCAAGCCCCGAAGACCGCAACCTGGCGCGGCAGCTCTTTGCCTCGGCGTACCACCTCGAATGGGGTACTCGCAAACGCCCCGAGGTGCTCGCTGGGGCCTGCCTGGGCCTGGCCGTCCTCGAACCGGGCGACGAGGGATCTGCCTGGCTCTACGCCGTGGCGAGCCTGGTCGACCCGCGAGCCGCCCGCGGTGCCGGCGCGGGCGTGGCCACGCTGGCCGTCACTCCAGAAGTTGCCCTGGCGGCCGCCAACGCCCTGGGCCTGGCACGCTCGGGAGAGGGACGCAGGGCCGCGCGCCTCTACGAAGACCCGGCCGTCAAGGAAGTCTTCGAGCGATACGGCGTGCTGCTGGGCGGCACGGGCGGGCTCAGCGGCATCGCCCGATTCGAACGCGCCATGCGAGACTGGCCGGACCTCGACTGTGGCGGGGCGCGCGTGGTCACCCGGCGGGGCGAGGGCGGCGTCATCGAGACCCTGCCGTGCCCCATCTGCAACGGAAACCCCGGCCCGCCCATGACCGAGGCCGAGTATCTGGCCCAGCTCCGTTTCGAGAGCCGCCTGCTCCGCGGCATCCACCAGAGCTGGGGCGCCCAGGTCGCCGCCGACGGCGGCGCACCCCTGCTCGACCCCGACCCCCAGCGCGTGCCCGAACTGCTGGCGGCCCGATACCGGGTCGTCCCCGAGCGGCGGCTGTGGCGCGATGGCCAGTGGCTCGATCCCGATCCGGACGGGGCCGACCAGACGCCTCCGAGCGTGCCATTGCCTTAGACTGGTGCTCTACGCGCCACACGCCACACGCACCCGGAGCCACGCCCATGCCCGACGCCACGCCCGCGCCCCCCGACGCAACCACCGACGCAACCACCAACGCAACCACCGACGCAACCCCCGACGCCGCCGCCGAGTCGCCCTTCAAGCCCGAGATCGCCTTCGAGGACTTCGCCCGCGTCGACCTGCGCGTGGCCAGGGTGCTCGGGGCCAAGGACCACCCCAAGGCCGACAAGCTCCTGGTGCTGACCCTCGACGACGGCAGCGGCACGCCCCGCCAGATCTGCGCGGGCATCAAGGGCCACTACACCCCCGAGCAACTCGTGGGCAAGAGCATCGTCGTCGTCGCCAACCTCGCCCCACGCCAGCTGCGGGGCGAGGAAAGCCGCGGCATGCTCCTGGCCGGCAGCGACGCCGCCAAGGGCGACCGGGAACGCACCGTCGTGCTGCTGAGCCCCTTAAGCGACCTGCCCCCCGGCTCGATCGTCACGTAACGTGCCAAGGCCAGCCACGGCGGCGCTGGGCTTCCAGACGCCCGCCCCATCCAGGTCGATGTCGCGCGAGGCCCAGTTGCCCATCGCCGTCAGCGCCCAATTCCGTTCCTCGCGCGTCGTGCTGATCGCCGAGCCGTCCCAATCGCCCCGCGTCTCGCCCAGCACGCGGCCGAGGGCGTCCAGTGTGTACGCGCGATCGAAGGAGTGCGTGCCGGAGGTGTCGGCCATCACGTTGTCGATGGTCCGCAGGATGTCGCCGCGCTTGTTGTACACGATGTCCACGTCGTAGAAGTCGATGTGGGGGTCCGTGGTCAGGTCCTTCGTCCACGTCCACGCCGTCGGCCGGTTCCAGCGGTCGAGTTGCACGTAATCACCGCCCGAATCGAAGCGATTGCTGTACCCCTCCGGCTCGGGCAGCGTCGTGCCGGTTCTAATTCAGCCATCGCCACGATTATATTTATTAAGTCTTATCATCACTGTTCAGAGAGAGTCCGATCAACTAATCGTGACCCTTAGGATTTTATCGTGAACGCATACGCAGTAATTTTTGATTGCTCCTTATGCGCGCGATAACTAATATAAATATAAATGCTGCAACTCCAACGACAAGCATGAGCGACAGCATTGGCAGTAATGGAATATTAGGCACGCCGATGCTCGATATGCTTCTCTGAGTTTCTCCAGGCACCACTGATTGTAAATAGATGTGAATATCGCGAGATGTGTTAGGAATAGATTGCACCGACATCACACCTGTCGCCAGGTCCAACTGATGAACACTCAAGAAGCCCGGCTGGGTGTAGTCCGTAACTGCCATAACAAGTATATCTTGATCACGCGCATACCATTCGCAAGCTATGCGTGGAAAGAACACATCATGCCTTGTCGGGTGCTTAATTATGACTTCACCATCATAAATAAATATTGTGCAGCCGTGGCCGATACTCTCGGGTGGAAATATTTGTGCTAATATCAACATACCTGCCTCCAATTGCAAGATAGGTCAATCTTGGTATTCACACCATCCCCAAGGGCGGTAGCCTGAGTAGTTTCCACCTACAGCGTCATTCCAGACGCCTTCAATATCAAATGGCGTCCCTGCCAAACGATCGATGCGTCTAGTTAAGGAGCCTGCCATCAGATCTTGTGTCCATCGAGGAATAATGCGTGAGATCTTGCTTTCTAACAGAGAGCCGCGATAATAATCGGCGTAGAATTGCCAGATACTCGCCACATCAGAAAATCTGTCAGTCATCCGAAAACTGATACCGCATGAATAAGTACCATACACATGTCCGGGCAGGAAGCCTGTGCAGCCAGCATTTATACCGCAAGTATAGTCATATCTAATGAAGTGGCCGCCAATTAGATAGCACAGGTCAAGTACGATTGTAGTTGTACGGCCATGCTGATAAATCGTCGGCGATGGCCTAAGTACGCTCACACGTCGTTGTAGGCCGCGAACCGTCATGGCAATAGCGCCTGGCAACGGTGTATTGCAATCACAATCAATCGATCCGATAGCAATGCCGAGCGCCATGTGACCAATTGTATCTACGTGTGTTTTAATTTTTGCTACTTCACTTGCGACGTTAGGGCATTGCAAGTATGTATTGAGCATGTGCCCTGAAAGTCTATAGGTGGCTCCTCCGGCGTTCATGTACCAATTTAGCAATTGGATCGCCTCGGAAGTAAACGTAATTTGAACGCTTAAGCCAGATGGATCCCTATAGGCCGTAGGCGAACTCATCGCATACTCATACAAACTCGCCCCATCCACATACCCAGCCGGATCCCTCTGCACCCACCGCCCAAGATCGCTCTTGTACACGCGGTGCCGCACGTGGCTCAGGGTGGGGATGGAAGAATCCTGCACGTACCCCGCGTAGCCGATGGTCGAACCATCACGCGACAGCGCATCCCAGCCCAAGGCTCCAGGCGTGTTCGCCGTCGCGTCGTCGCCATCGATGACGCCGTCGAGGTTGATGTCGGCGTAGGCGCGGTACCCGGCCGACCAACCCGAGATCGTCGTGGCTTCGGTGGATGTAAACTCGCCGTCAAAATTAAGATCGCCCGCGGGCATGCCGAACACGCGGCCATACGGGCTGTAGAACGCGCGCTCCCGCTGCACGCCCGCGTCGCTGATGATCACCGCCGCGTCCTGCCGCCAGTTCTGCAGCACGTACCACCGCTTGTCCTCGGTCTGCGGCGTGCCGGTGGCCAGGAATGTTCGGCGGAGGATCACACCATCAATATCGCTCGCTCCACCCATGCCGTCAAGCCCGGCGTGATGATAAAGTGTCTCTTCGGTGTAATTTCCGGATTCTGATCGGGAGATCAGCCGCCATCTTTCATCATAGATCAGGGAAGTGTTCGTCGTGCCATCGCTCTCGACGATCCGCTGCCCCAGA
>JAHCJI010000008.1 GCA_026126305.1 Phycisphaeraceae bacterium | reverse complement strand
ACGAAACATATCCCTAGGGATGCGCGACAGATCCCTAGGGATACGAAACATATCCCTAGGGATGCGCGACAGATCCCTAGGGATGCGCGACAGATCCCTAGGGATGCGCGACAGATCCCTAGGGATACGAAACATATCCCTAGGGATGCGCGGCAGATCCCATCATCTGGAAGGCCCGTTTCATGGCCCCGCAGCGTCCGGTAAGCGCTCGGCGGGCGGCCATGCGGCACAATGCGTCACAATGCAGAACGCCCTCGCGAGAGGGCGTTTGTGGTTGCCGATGTGCCGGCCCGTCCCGATACACCTCAGCGGAAGGTCACGATGCTCGGCGCCGTCAGCACCACGGGCTCCTGACGCAGCAGGCTGAAGGACTCCATCGAGTGCATCACCTGGCCCCACGCCCGCTCGCCCAGGGCGGCGCGAAGGGCGCGCACCGTCGGCAGGTCGCTGGCATTGCCCACGCCGGGCCCCCGCACGCTCATGAACCCGCCCAGCATCTCCTCGAGGATCTCGCCCAGTTCCTTCGGGCCGGGGAAGTGTTGCACGTCATAGGCCGCCAGCCCGAGTTGCCCGGCCAGGTCGGCCACGGCGTCGTCCAGGCCGCCCACCTTGTCGGCCATCTTCAGGCCCACGGCGTCCTTGCCCAGGAACAGCCGGCCCTCGGCGGTCTTGGACAGGTCGATGCCCGGTCGGCCCGCCGAGACGCGGCCGGTGAACTTCTGATACACCTCGGCCATCTTGTCGCGGACGACGGTTACCTGCTGCTCGTTCCAGGGCTCGGCCGAGGCGAACATGTCCGCGCGGGGGCCGCGGGCCCGGCCGACGACGTTGACCTTGAGGGTGTCGTACAGCTCGGCCATGCTGATCTTGCCGCCCACCACGCCGATGGAGCCCAGGATGCTCGACGGGTTGGCGTAGATCTTGTCGCCGGCCACGGCGATGTAGTACCCGCCCGAGGCGGCCATGTTGCCCACGCTGACCCACACGGGCTTGGTCTTGCGCAGCTCCTGCACGCCCTGCCAGATGATCTCGCTGGCCGTCGCCGACCCGCCGGGCGAATCGATCCGCAGCACGACGCCGCGCACGAGGTCGTTGTCGGCCAGCGCCTTGAGCTCGTTGCGGATGGTTCGGCTGCCGATGGTCTGCCCGCCAAAGAGCCCGCCGCTGCTCGAATCGCCGGTCATGATGGTTCCGCTGAGGTGGAGCACGGCGATGGTGGGCCCGGTGATGCTGACCTCGGGCTTGCGAGAGAGCATCTGGAAGAGGGCAAAGGGATTGGAGGTGTCCAGCTTGCTTCCCTGCTGGCCGGCGTTGATGGTGATCCATCGCGGGTTGGCGCCGGGTCCGACGATCGTGCGTCCCAGCTCGGGCAGGTCGATGGCCTGATCGACCAGGCCCGCCGTCACGGCGTCCTGGGCGCTGGCCATCCACAACGTGCCCATGGCCCCCTCGATGCCCGACGCGTCGGTGCCCCGCCCCCTGGCCAGCGTGCCCACCATGTGCCCGTAGAGGCTGTCGAGCAGCGCCTCGATGTTCTGGTTCCAGGCCTCGCTGGGCTGGGTGCGAGTCATCTGCTCGTTGGCGCCCTTGTAATCGCCCACCTGGATCAGCTGGGCCTTGAGCCCGATCCAGTGCAACGTGTCGGCCAGGAACATCTCTTCCATGTACAAGCCCGGCAACGAGACGTCGCCGGCCTGCTGCATCAGCACGCGGTCGGCGTAACTGGCAAGCATCAGGTCGGTCGGGCCCATCTGCTCGGCGAACAGCGTGACGGGGATGTCCACCGTCGAGATGGCCTGCCCCAGCTCGTCCACGTGCGCCCAGCTCAGCGCCGCGTCCTTCAGGCGGATGACCAGGTGGTCGAGGTTGTGGGCGGCCTGCGCGTTCTCGATCGCCCGGACCAGATCGCTCAGCGTCGGGTCGGCATCGCCGAAGAGCCAGGCCACCTGGCTCGGCGCTTCCGATGGCGTGCCGGTGATCTCGAGCATCCCAACGCGCTCGCGAGCCTGTGCCAGCGCCGCGTTCGCGCCGGCCGAGAGCAGCAACAGGCCGGCGGCCAGGGTTATCAGGGGACGGGTCGGACGCATGGGTCTCTCCTTCGATCGGGGGCGATTGGGAAATGCTAGAGGCTTCCGGGGGGCTTGTCGGCTTCTCACGCAAAGCCAAGATCGTCCAGGTCGTCCTCTTCGAGGCCAAAGTGGTGCCCCAGCTCGTGCAACAGGGTTATGCGGATCTGCTCGGCCAGCGTTTCGTCATCGGCCGACAACCCGCCCGACATCAGGGCGATCCCTCGGCGGAACAGGTGGATTTCGTTTGGCAGCACCGCGTCGAGTTCGATGGGGCGCTCGGTCAGCATGAACCCCGTGTGCAAGCCGCACAGTTCCTCGCGGGCGGCGTCCAGCTCGTCCGGCTCAACGCCCAGGTCCTTGAGGATGCGTGGGTCGGGTTCGTCCATGACGTGCAGGGGCACCTCTTCCAGTACGGCGTGGAGGTGCTCGGGAAGGCCGGCCAGTTCTCGTTCCAGGAGCGCATCGAACCGCTCTCGGAACCCGGCCGAGATGGGCTCAAGCGTCATGGCTTCGGATCCGCCGTCTGCGTGGCACGCGCGACATCCACCATCGAGACCAGCGTGGCCAGCCGGCGGCCCGAGCGTACCAGTGCCTTGGCGATGCGCGTGCAGTCGATGGCGACGCCGACGATGCCCAGCGTGAGCAGGCCCGAGGCGATGGCGACCACCGAGACCCCCGAGATGTACAACATCTGCGACGCCAGGCCGTCGGTCCAGGTCGAGGCCAGGCGGACCACGTCTGCGACGATGCCCAGCCCGGCCGCCACGGCGACGGTGTAGAGCGTCTGGCGATCGACCCGGCCCGTGCGCAGGATGGCCGACCGTGCCGCCAGCGCTCGCGCGTTGGTGCGAAGCAACAACACGATCGCAGCGATCAGCGACAGTTCCACCCCACGGACCATCGCACGGTTGGTGTCGGGCAGCCGGCCGAAGTACGGGCTGGCCAGGCCCGGATCCAACTGCCCGTGCAGCAGCCAATACGAAACCGCCAGGGGCACGAAGAGCGCCACGCCCAGCAGGACCCGGCGTGCTCCATGGACGGGCATGCCCTTGGCCGGTCGCACCAACGCGAGCGCACCGGTGCCCGAGACGATGACGCAGCAGGTCCCCATGGCCGCCAAAACCATCGCCCCGTGTTGGCCGATCAGGTGGGGCTCGTTGCGCAGGGCGGGCAACTCGGCCGCCCGCGTCGCCCAGGCGAACAGCGCCGCGGCGACGCCCCCATAGGACCATGCCAACAGTCCCGCCGCGACGAGCCGAGGCCCACGGATGGGTTCGAACTCGCGAGCGCGCGGGTCCACAACCGCCAGGATGCTGGTTGCGATCCGCAGCCCGCACTCGGGGCATCGCTCCAGCACGCTCAGCCCGCGCAGGTCGTACCCGCAGGCGACGCACGTCAACTTGCCCGTCAGCGTGGCCGCGATGATGGGCTCTTGCGATGCCGGTTCGGGTTGTGCGGGCGTGCCGGCCTCGTTCAATACTTGGGCCCCCGGTTCAATCGCATGGCCGTTCGCACGAAGGCGGTGAATCCACCCACGATGCCCACCACCAGGAAGATCATAAGGAACAAGGGGCTGGTGTTGGCAAAGAAATCGATCCCGAACCCGATCAGGACGCAGGTGATGGCCGTGGCGGCAAAGTCCAGGCCCGCCGACCACCCGCCCATGCGTTGTCGCACGGCCGACAGCGATGGTGGCTTGCGTCCTTCTGGCACAGGGGAGTTTTAGGCCATCGCCGAGAGGGCAACTTCCAAGGCCCTGTCCGCCGCGGCCCGGATATGGGCCCCATCCGGGCCGCCACCCTGGGCCTGGTTGGGCTTGCCGCCGCCCTTACCGCCGACGATCGGGGCCACCTCCCGCACCCAGTCGCCGGCCTTCAGCCCGCGATCGATGGCAATCTGGGGGACATCGGCGAGCAGGGCGGCCTTGCCCTCGCCGTCCACGCTCAGCAGCATGATCGGCGAATCGGGCAACGCCTTGCGGATCTCGGTGAGGGCCGACTGCATCGCCCCCCGATCGCCCATCGCGTCGAGAACGGCCACCACCGGGTTCCCGTCGCCCGTGCTCTGGGCCAGGGCCCGGGCCTGCTCGACGGCCTTCTTGCCCGCCTGCTGCGCCAGGGCCTTGCGGGCCCGCTTGGCGCGTTCCATCAGTTCGGCCAGCGTGGCACGCAGCTGCTCCTTGCGAGACACCGGCACGACCGATTCATCGATGAGCCGCCCAAGGCGCGCGACCTCGGGTTCGAGCCCATCGTCGGGCAACTGCGAGGCCTCCTGCAACTCCACCGCCAGCGCGTTGGCGTGCGCGGTGGCCTTGCGGGCCTCTTGCCGGGTCAGCGCCACGATCCGCCGGATGCCCTTGGCAACGCCCTCCTCATGCACGATGGCGAACGACTCGGCCTGTGCCGTCGTCGCCAGGTGCGTCCCGCCGCAGAGCTCGACGGAATACTCCATCCATTTGGGGTTCGCAGGGTCGGCCACCAGTTCGTCCACCGGCGCGCCGATGGACACCACCCGCACGGGGTTGGGGTACTTCTCGCCAAAGACCGCCCGCAGCCCATGGATCTCCATCGCCTTGTCCTGCGGCACCAGGTCGGCGTAGACCGTGTGGTCCTGCTCGATGACCTGACGGACGATTGTTTCCATGCGGCCCAGGTCGGCCGGGGCGATGGGCCCGCTGGCGTCGAAGTCGAATCGCAGGCGATCGGGCGCGACCAGGGAGCCGCGCTGCTCGGGGGCGTTCTCGCCGCCCACTACCTCGCGCAGGGCGTAGTTGAACAGGTGGGTCATGGTGTGGTTGGCCGCGATGCTCAGCCGACGCTCGTGGTCGATGTTTAGTCGCACCTCGTCGCCCACGCGAAGCTCGCCGCGCACCATGCGGCCCGTGTGCAGCACGTACCCGCCATAGGCGTGGACGCCCTCGACGCGGAACTCGCCGCCGTGGTGCTCGTCGCGCACGCTCGTGCGGGCCTCTTTGCTGACGAACATCCGCCCGTGGTCGGCCACCTGCCCGCCCATCTCGGCGTAGAAGTTGGTCACGTCGAGCACCACGCCGATGACCGCCGCCCGCCCGCTGGCCACCGCGTGCTCGTCGAAGTCTCGGCCGTTCCAGATGGCCTTGACGCGGGCCGTCACCTCGCGCCCGTGGAACTTGTCCACGTCATCGGTGGGCCTCACCTTCAGGCTCTGGAGCTTGGCGATCGCGTCGGCGTCGAGCGAGAGCCCGCCCTCGCCCTGGGCCTTGGCCCCCGCGCGAGACTGCTCGCGCTGCTCGGCCATGGCCTTGTGGAAGCCGTCGACGTCGACCGTGAGCCCGCGCTCCTCGGCCATCACCTGCGTGAGGTCGAGGGGGAAGCCAAAGGTGTCGTAGAGCTGGAAGGCGTCGGCGCCGGAGATGGTCTGGCCGCCGCTGGAGGTGATCTCCTCGAAGAGCTTCACCCCCCGCTCCATCGTCCGTCCGAAGCTTTCTTCTTCTTCACGGATGATGCTGGCCACACGCTCGGGGTTGCGCTTCAACTCGGGGAAGGCCTCGCCATAGTGCCGAACGATCACCGGCACCAACTCGCTGAGGAAACCCGGCCTGGCCCCCAGCTTCTGCCAGCCGATGCGCACGGCCCGGCGCAGGATGCGGCGCAGCACGTAGCCGCGACCCTCGTTGCTGGGCACCGCCCCATCGGTCAGCGCGAACGTCAGCGCCCGCGCATGGTCGGCCACCACGCGGTACGCGAAGTCGACCTGCCCCTCGTCCTCATGCCCCAACTTGCCCGAGTACGCCCGTGCGCCGGTCATCTTGGAGATCGCCTCGAAGATCGGCGTGAACAGGTCGGTGTCGTAATTGCTGGGCTTGCCTTGCAGCACGCTCAGCACGCGCTCCAGGCCCATGCCCGTGTCCACGTGCTTGGCTGGCAGCGGCTTCAGCGATCCATCGCCCTGCCGATCGAACTGGATGAAAACCAAGTTCCAGATCTCGATCACACTGGGGTCGTCGGCGTTGACCAGCTTGCTCGCGTCGCGGCCGCCCACGCGGTCGAAGTGGATCTCGCTGCAAGGCCCGCACGGCCCGGTATCGCCCATCTCCCAGAAGTTGTCCTTCGCTCCAAAGGGCAGCACCCGCTCGGGCGGCAGGTATCGCAGCCACAGGTCGCGGGCCTCGGTATCGGGCGGCAGGCCGTGCTTTTCGTCGCCGCCGAAGTAACTCGCGTAGATCCGGTCCTTGGGGAGCCCCCACACTTCGGTCAGTAGCGTCCAGGCCCACTCGATGGCCTGGGCCTTGAAGTAGTCGCCAAAGGACCAGTTGCCCAGCATTTCAAAGAACGTGTGGTGGTAGGTGTCCTTGCCCACGTCTTCGAGGTCGTTGTGCTTGCCTCCCGCGCGGATGCACTTCTGACTGTTGACGGCGCACTTCAGCTTGCCAAGGTCGCTGCCCGGGTCGGCCTGCCCAAGGAACAGCGGCTTGAACTGGTTCATCCCCGCGTTGGTGAACAGCAGCGTCGGGTCGCTCAGCGGCACAACCGGGCTCGACGGCACGAACGCGTGCGGCGAGGCCTTGAGGCGCTCGAAGTATTCGATGAACGAACGGCGAACGGCGGCGCCGGTCCAGGTCGTTGGCGTGGTGTCGGTGGTGGGGGGCAAGGCGGGCTCGTTTCGGGTGTTTGGGATGAGATTGGAGGCCGTCGCAAAACCGGTGGGACGGGATTGTTAGCCCCCGGCCGCCGGTTGCGTTGGCCCTTCGAGATCATCGGGTTCGCTGACGACAAGACGCCCCAGGCGATCTTCCAGAGCCTCCAGCCGGCGTTCAAGGGCCAGCACTCGCCGCAGCGCCTCGTCGGCAACGTCCCGAGCCTCGCCCGTGGCCTGCTCGTGGAACATCGCCGCCTCTTCCAGGCGGGTCAGTCGGCGTTCGGTCTGGTCATGGGTCGGGTCGGGCATGGGGGGCAATCTCGCTCGTCGCGCCGGGCTGGTGGTATCCTTGGGGCCATGCGCCCGGGAAGTACGACATTGGGAAGAATCGTCGCCTTGGCTTTGGTGCTGGGTATCGTGGCCGACCAGTCTCCCGCACAGGAGCAGACTCCCGACGGCCCGGTCCGTTTTGTGTATGTTCCCAGTGCCGACACGACACCGCCAGCGGGAAGTCCTTCTCGGGTGTATGGCAGAGAGGGCGATCGGTCGTGGACACTATCCACCTCGCTGGCCTACGACGCGAGCGCCTTCGATCAGGCGATCACGTTCGCATTCAACCGGTTCCTGGTCGACGATATCGAGTACATCCTCGAAGCTGGCCTGTGGTCGTTCCATGACCAGGGCAGCCAGCAGGCATTCGGCATCAGCGCGACGCTTGGCTTCCGGTGGCACTTTGTCAACCGCGACCGATGGACGCTCTTTGCCGACGCGGGCATCGGCATGCTTGGCACCACCGACACCGTGCCACCCGGCGGCACGGGCTTCAACTTCATGCCCCGCGTGGGCGTGGGACTGACCCACCGCATCGACGACAGCACACGGCTGATCACCGGCCTGCGGTGGCACCACATCTCCAACGCGCGCACACGCGGCGACGATCGCAACCCATCGCGCGACGCGCCATTGCTCTATGTGGGCCTGATCGTGGGCTTTTAGCCCGCCGCCGCCAATCGCGGTCGGCCCTTGCCAAGATGTGTCACGATCACGCGGTTGCGACCGCCTTCCTTGGCGCGATAGAGCGCCGCGTCGGCGTGGGCGAGCCATTGCTCGGGCGGCTGGCCCGTGGCACCGTCCGAGCCGCACAAGCCGATCGATACGGTGATCTTGCGATCGGGATGGGCCGGCCAGTGTCTGGCCTCCATCGCCTCACGGATCCGGTCGCACAACACCTGCGCCTGCTCGGGCGTGGTCTCGGGCATCAGGATGGCAAACTCCTCGCCGCCGTACCGGCACGCAATGTCCGACGTACGGGCCGATGCGGTGAGGATTTCCGCGGTGCCCTGGAGCGCCGCGTCGCCCGCGGGGTGTCCGTAGTTGTCGTTGATGCTCTTGAAATGGTCCAGGTCGAGCAGCGCCACCGAGAGCGGGCGGTTGCTGCGTTCGGCCGTGGTGACCAGTTGCTCCAGCCGTTCGTCCAGGTGGCTGCGATTCCAAAGCCCCGTCAGGCCGTCCAGTTGTGCCCGCTCGCTGAGCATCCGCACCAGACGGTGCAGCCGGAGCGATGAACGCAGGCGTGCACGCAATTCGGCGAGGTCAAAGGGCTTGGTGATGTAATCGATGGCGCCCAAAGCAAAGGCCATCACCTTATCCTGCGAGTCTTGCTGGCCCGAGAGCACGATCACCGGAACATGCGTGCCCGACTCGGAGTTGCCCAGCGCCCGCAACACCTCGAACCCGTCCATCTCGGGCATGTTCAGGTCCAGCAGCACCGTGGCGATGTCATTGCCGTGGATGATGTCCAGGGCTTCCTTGCCCGAGTGCGCGTGGCGTAACTCGATGGCCTCATCCCGTAGCCGGGCCTTGAGCAGCCGATGCACCAGCGGCGAATCGTCCACAACGAGCACGATCGGGCGCTTGTTCGAGCAGGCGGGATGGTCGATGTCGTCGCTCAAGAAAGGCTCCACACTCCGGGCGATGAAAATCAGGCCGCCGAAGACACGCGAACTCGATCACAGGCCACAAGCAAGGGTTCGGCCACGCGCAACAGCATCTCGGCTTGTACCCGATCCGTCTCTGTGTCCAAACGCTTGAACGCTTCCTCACATTGGCAAGCCGTCTCGCCCAATGGACCGAATCCATACCCGCCACTGGCTCCCTTGAGCTGATGCGCCACGCGGATCGCGCCGCTCAGGTCGCCACTGGACGCGGCCCGAAGCAACTCGGCTCGGCGCTCGGGCATCTCGGCGACGAACTGCTCGACCAGTTCCCGCATATCCGGGTCGTCTTCATACTCGCTGTATAGAAGCGAATGCTTCGAGTCTGCCATGGCTCGACCTCCTCGTCCGGGGCCCAGCCTGTCATCGGCGGATTTTGGGCCCGAATCGAGGAATACCGAAGCTTCGTTGCGGTTGCTCAGGCGTCCATAACCTCGCGGAGCAGCTTCGGCACGCCCTGGCCGCGAATGGCCTTGAGTCCGAGAAACAAGGCCGTCTGGGCCGACCACAGCCGGATCGATTGCCGATCGCCCACGAAGCGGAAGCACCGGACCAAGGGGTCGCCACCGCGACGGTGGCATCCGATCCACACGGTCCCCACGGGCTTCTCGGGCGTGCCGCCGTCGGGGCCAGCAATCCCAGTGATAGAAAGTCCGATATCAGCCCCAGATCGCTCGGACGCGCCCCGGGCCATTGCCTCGGCAACCTGCCTGCTCACGGCTCCAAAGGTGTTGAGCATGGAGGGATCTACGCCAAGTTCTCGGACTTTCATTTCATTGCTGTAGGTGATCCAGCCGCCCAGAAAACTCCGGGAGGCTCCCGCCTCGCTTGACAGCAACTGCCCGACCAAGCCACCGGTGCAGGACTCGGCTGTTGCCAGGGTCAGACCATGCGTTCCCGCATCATGAAGTACCGTGCCGGCCAGGCTCGTCGAGGCTCGACCGACAACGTGCCCGTCGGCCAGCCGCTCGATTTCGAGCAGGGCTTCCACAACCGCGTCTTCGAGTGTGGTGGCCCGGTATGGCCCACGCACGGGCTCGCCGGGCTCGGGCCTCACCCGACAGGTGACCAGGCCCGACGAGGCGGTCGTTCCGACGGCAGGGTTATTGCCACGGCGCATGAGCGGCTCGATCCGGCCAGCCAGGTCGGATTCCCCCAGGCCAAAGACCTGCACGACATGCAATGGCGCGGCACAAGCACCGGGCAGTGATGCCAGGGTGGTGGCCACAAGCGACTCAAACATGGGCTTCATCTCACGCGGAGGCCCGGGCAGACAGGCAATCACACGTCGTTGGCCATCGACCTGGGGGCTCGCAAGCAGGCCGGGGGCCGTCCCGTGAGCATTCGACAGGCACCGGGCACTCGTGGGGCGCAATGCCTGGACGCGGTTGGCCGGGGGCATCGCACGCCCGGCCGTCTGGTAGAACCGCTCGATATCTGCTAGTGCGTCGGGGTCTTCGACCAGTGCATTTGGCTGGTCTGTCAGACGCTCCAAGGCCATGGCCAGGGCGTGCCTGGTCAGGTCATCGGCGGTTGGCCCCAGCCCTCCGCCCACAACGACGACACTGTTGCATCGGGCAAGGCGTTCGATGTCACCGGCGATCGCGTCGTTGTCGTCGCCCACCGTTTGGTGCCGGGTGACCCGAAGGCCCAAGGCACCAATTCGATCGGCCAGCCACATGCTGTTGGTGTCGAGTTTCTCGCCCAGGACGAGTTCGTCGCCCACGGCGAGGATCGCGGCGGTCGGGCGAAGGATTTCTGAGCCAGCGGTTGTCATGGAGCCCAGACTAGCCAAGAGAGGTCAATAAAAGAACACACGCCGGGGAAACCGGCGTGCGTTTGAGTTGACTCAATGATGGTCCGTCCTGGACCTGCCCGGAGGGAGGTGGGTCAGACCATGCGGCGGCGGCGAACAGCGGCGATGCCGAAGAGGCCGGCGAAGGCCAGCGCGCCAGCGCCGGGCAGGGGGATGGCCTCGATGTAGAGCACGCTCTGGCGGTTGGCGCCGGTGGCGATCGAGTAGAGGTTCAGGGCGCGAACGCGACCGACGGCGGCCGTGGTGCCCCAGACCGAATCGATCAGGGACTGGGCGGTGGCGCTCATGAAGTCGTAGTTGGAGTTGCCAAGAGAAGCCGTGGCGGCGGTGAAGTCGACGTCGCCCAGTTCCTCTTCCAGGAACCAGAAGGCGTCCTGGAGGGCGTTGTTGAAGTCCCGCTGGGTCTGGCCCATGACGGGGACGAGCAGGCCCGCCGTCCAGCGACGGAAGAGCTCGGCGGTTTCCTTGCCGATGGGGTCGGGGTTGCCGCCACCCAGGCCACCAGCGATCGCGCCGGTGTCAACCGAGAAGTGGTACGAGCCTTCTGCGATGGTCTCGTTGTACTCGATGCAGAAGGTCGTGAAGCTTCCCAGAGCGCCGGTCATATTGAACACACCACCGCGGTTGCTCTGGATGGCCCCGGGGGCACCGGGGAGCGGGTTGTGGCGGCTACCTGCGCCAAACTCCACGGTTACGGTACTCGCGCTGACCACGCTGGTGGCCAAGGCGACCGCGAGGCCGCCAATCAAAGTCCTGATCATTTCTAAACTCCCTCCGGATTGAAATCCGATAACTCTCTTTCGCTGTCGGATAGTACTCTCACCCTAACAATACCACAGGTTCGGGTACCTTTGCAAGCGTAAGTGCCTAGAAAAATTCACGCTGAGCGACAGCGGATCAAAGAAAAATATTAAGTACGGACATTGTACGGTTATCCGGATCCGAGAACGACGCCGATCGCTTGGTGCCGCTCTCGTTGCTGCGGCGTCCAGGTATCGTTCGGGGTCAGCCTTCGATAGGCTTCGCTCGCCTCGGATCGCCGGCCCTGGGCCAGGAGCGCTTCGACGCGTCCAAGGCGCAGCGATGGTGTATCGGCCAGGGTCAGGCCCTGGTCAAACGCCTGCATGGCCTCCTGAGGATCTCCCGAGCCAAGCAGAGCAACGCCCAAGGTATGGTGGTAGGTCGCTCGGGCGGAACGTGAAGATCCGTCATCGCGAGAGAGGGTCACGGCCTGCCTTGCCATCGAGACCGCTTTGGGGTGCTGGCCAAGAGCGCTGGTCAGGATATATGCGGCGTTATTGAGCAGAGCGGCGATGGGCTGGCCGACCAGTTCCAGGGATCGTTCATACGCCTGGACGGCTCGATCGGGATTGCCCAAGGCTTCGTGGGCGCTGGCGAGCAGGGCTTGGAGTTGCCAGCCGCTCGCGGTGGTACCTTGGGCTTGTTGGGCAAGGTCGACAACCCTTTGCGCGAAGCCCTTCTCACCCGTTCGATTCGCCAAGGCCATCCACGAAGAGGCGATGGCGGCGGTGCCCGGGGCATCGCTTGCAAGGATGGGCGTGAGGGCTTCGAGCCATTGCGTGGCCTGCTGCGTATTGGCGGCCGACACTGGCGCATCGGCGGGGATGGAAGCCATGAGCCGTGCCCAATCCACGTCGGCCTGAGCCAGGGGCATCAGGATGACCCTGGCATCGTCCATGAGTCCCTCGACCACGAGCGCGTGGGCGAAGGTCTCCAAGGGCTGGGCCAGGCGTTGTGGGTCGGCCAGCATTCGCTGGCGATGGGGAGACAGGGCGGCCAGGGCTCGGCCGGCATTGCCACGTCGAAACTCGGCGACGCCACGCAGCATGTCGGCAAAGGCCTTGTCATCGGCGCTGACGGCGCGCGAGGCCCATGTGCCGGCCATGCCCACGGCTTCGTCGAATCGGTTCAAGGCGAGCAAGATCTCGGCGGCGTCACGCGCGGGCCGGGGATCGGCCGGCATGGCGTTGACGGCCGACAGGGCGGTGCTGGCGGCACGATCGGATTGGCCAAGGTCGTTGTGTGCGGCGATGAGCAGTGGCCACACGGGATAGAAGGTTGCCCGACGCTGCGTCAAGGCCTCGAGCCCGCGGATCAGGCCGGCGGTATCGAGTTCGCCTTGGACATGGCGCTGGGCCAGCGTGCCGAGTTCGGCGGCGGGGTCCCCGGGTTCGGCAGACGTCCCTGCCGAGGCGGCAAAGAGCGCCATGCGTCGCAGCTCGCTGGTCTGCGTCTGGTCATCTAGAGCCGAGCGGAAGCCCGTGATCGCGGCGTTGCCGGGCAAGGCCGTCAGAGCTCGATCGAGCAGGGCCCTGGCCTCGTCCAGTCGTCGTGCGCCCACCAGCATCCGGGCGGCCTCGATCCAGGCATCGGGCCGCTTCTGGGAAAGGGCGAATTCCGTCAGGATGGTCACGGCCTGATCGACGCGGCCTTGCTGGGACATCAACTCGGCCATGAGCAATGCCGGTGGGCCGGCCTCGGACTCGGGCGGCAGGTCTGCCAAGCGTTCGAGCGCCTCGTCCAATCTCCCCACGCGAGCCAGCACGCGTGCGGCCAGCACGACGCCGCGCGGCGTGAGCGGGGCTTGCAACGCCTGTTGCTCGGCCTGGTTCAATTCGGCCATGCCGGTAGACCGGCGCAGCAGCGCGGCTCGCAGAACGCTTTCGGGCAGTCCGCTGTCGGCCAAGGCGGCGATGTCTTGGGCGGCCAGGTCGTTCATGCCCTGCCGGCGTAGCAGTTCGATGCGCACCTGACGCAGCTCGGGGGGAAGCGTGCCCAGGGCCACGAACTGACGCAGGCGGTCTTGTGCCGGGGTGGCCCGGCCGAGTTGCTGCAAACGCTCGATGAGCAAGGGCAGGGCGGCGGCCGGGTTGTCGCCGTCGGCGGCGTATTCGAGGGCCCGCAGTTCGGATTCCAAAGGACCGGCACGGGAGAAGGCCTCGGCGGCAATCAGCATGGCCCGCGTGCTGCGTCGGCCACGCTCGTTGGCGATGACGTTGGTCAGCATCGCGGCGGCGGCCTTGGCGGCTTCGGGCGAGGGATCGGAGACCAAAAGCCGACGCGCCTCGAACAACCGCCAGTCGATCCCATCTTCACCTTGTGCCTCGCGCAGGCGGCCGATGATAGTGATGACCAGCTGCGGGTCGGTCCAGATGGCACGCCCCGAGAGGGCTTTCTGATGCACGCGGGCGTCAGAAGAGTGGGCCTTGGTCAGTTCGTCGATGGTTCGCAGCGCTGGTGCGTCGCCGATGGCGTCGGCCAGGTCGAGGCGCACCTGCACCCATTCCATAGCCTGATCGTCGCCCTTCGCGTGGCGCTCGACCAAGGCGCGTGCGGATTGTGGATCGCCCAACGAGGCCAGCTCGAGCGCTGCGGCAGCGACATGACGGGGTGCCGTGGCTGTCTCGGCCAGTTGCTGCACGATGGCGTCGGCCAACTCTGGGGCCGAAGGACGCAAGGCGCGGGCGAAGCGAATGGCCGAGATCGAGGCATACGCCGCCTCGGCCTGCGCAAGACGGGTGGCCAGTTCCCTGGCACGGGACAGGTCTCCACGGACCACCGCGCCTCGGCCGGCGGCGGCGAGCAGCACGGGGTTTTCGGGGTTGGCTTCCAGGGCTTTATCCAGAGCACGCACATCGGCCAAGGCACTGCTGGATGTGGCCTCGATGGTGCTCGCCCAGGCGTCGCCGAAGATCTCGTCGCCGGTGGGCAGCTCGATCAGCCGTGGGTCTTGGTTGATGATCGTGAGGGCTTCGGGCGCACGGCCCTGGCTGAGCAACACGCTGGCAAGGACCAGCCTGGCCCGGCTCCATCCGGGCTGTCGGCTCAGGAGTGCCAGTCGATCGATGGCATCGGTCAGATTGTCACGGGCGATCTCATTGAGCGCGTCGATGTAGAGCGCTACCGCGTCGACGCCGCGCAGGTTGGCAAGCCCGGCCTCAATGGGCATGAGCGCTGTTTCGCTGGCGGGCTGGTTGCGGATGCTGGCGCGATGGGCTTGGATGACCTCCCGCCAGCGTTGGGCGTTGGGCCCCTCGTCCGGGCCGATGGCAGACTCGAAGGCCGCACGCAGCTGTTGGCCCTCGGGCTGTTCATCGAGTTGTTCCTCGGCCGCGCCCAGCAGGCCCCAAGCGAAGACGCCCATGCCGGTGCCTGGTCCCTGGGTGGCTCGCAAGGCAAGATCGACCGCACGCCTTGGTAGTCCCTGTCTCCAGGCTCTTCCCGCGGCCAGTTCCAGCAGTTCACCCCCCAAGTCAGGATCATCCAGCCATGCCGAGAGCCAATCCTGCGAGCGTTGAAAGAGATCAGCGTTGTTCGTGCCCGACGAGATCTGCTCGAGTGAGTCGAGCAACATGCGAGCGCCCTTGCCGTCGGTTGGGCCATCCTGGGCGGCCTGCACCAGCAGATCGGTGGCACGCTGCGGTTGTCCCGCGTCGTACTCGACGCCCGCACGCAACACGGCGAACGTGGTCGTGCCCTGGTGCTGTGGGGCGACCTGTTGCTCGATGTACTCGCGCTGCTCGCGGGCGGTGCGCCCCGCACGCTGGAGCACGCGGACGGCCTCGATATGGGCCTCGATATCGCCCTGACGCAAGGCGACCAGTTGTCTTGAGGCCTCGATGGCCGCGTTCTCGTTGCCGATGCGCAGCAAGGCCTCGATGCGCAGCATGGCGGCGGTCTGGTTCTGGGGTTCGAGCTCGAGCAGCGCGCCGGCGACCTGGGCCAACTCCTGCCAGTTGCCCAGTTGCTGGTGGATGTCCAACAGGACATGCCGGGCCTTGGTGTTCGAGGGATCCAGCGACAAGGCCATTTCCAGGAATCCACGCGCATCGATCAGGTGCCGGGCGTTGGGCGCGGGCAGGTGCCTCTGGGCGTCTCCCAGCGCGACCCAGGCCTCGGGATTCTGCCGGTTCACCCGCATGTGGATGATCAGTTGCTCGCGGGCGGTGCGATAGTCCTTGGCCTCATAGGCGGCCAAGCCCTTCTCGAGGGCTCGTTCGGCCATGTCGCGGCGGTTGCTCTGGCGAATGACGCTCCCGCCCACGCCGACAACGGCCGCTAGACCGACCACGCTCACGAGCACGATCAGCCGCCTTTTGGTTCGCCGGTTCATGGGTCAGCCTCCTCGAATCGGGTGGAAGGGAAAACTCAAGACGGTTGCTCAGGCACCGGCCGACAGGGCCGACGCCTGATTGGGCCTCGACGCGGCGCGGGAACGCACGCTGATGGACGCGGCGCTGGTGCTCCGTTCGATGTCCACCTTGGCGGCCCGGTTGAAGACCAGCCCGATGCGTCCGGCATGGAATCGACGGAGACGATCGATGGCCACCTTCACCAGTCGAGTGTTCTGGCCTCGAGAGACAACCAGCACGACATGGTCGGCCAGCGGCACGACGGCGTTGGCCTCGAGGCTGCCCAGGATGGGACCGGTGTCGATGATGATGGCGTCGTACCGCGTGCGCAGCACGCCCAACAGGTTGGCCATCACGCGCCCGGAGAGTTGTTCGGGCTGGAACTGGTCGGCCACGCCCGCGGGCATCAGGTCGAGGTTGGCCCGGCCTTCGACCTCGTGGATCTCTCCGTTGTCGTGCGCGTGCAACACCCGGTCGGTCAGCCCGGGCAGGTTCCGGGCCGACAGTCGGCTGGTAACGCCGCGGCCGATCAGGTCGGCGTCAATCAGCAGCGTGTGCCGGCCGGCGTGGGCCATGGAGGCCGCCAGCGCGGCCGCCAGCGTGCTCTTGCCCTCGGCGGCCGTGGCGCTGGTGATGACCATGACGCGGCCGGTCGAATCGTCGGACATGGATTCCAGCAGGCTGCGGATCTGATGCACACCGGCCTGCGCGGCTTCGTCGCTCTCGATGCGCCCGTTCTCCACTTCGGGCACCAGTCCAAGCACGGGCGGGGCGGAAGTCTCGTCTTCGAGGTCGGCCACGTAGCGGTACCGAGACCGGACGATGCCGTATGCCGCGAATGCCGCAAGCGACAACCCGAAACCACCAGCGGCCCCCATGCCAGCCAGTGGCATCCGGCGGTCCTGCGACGGTCGGAATGGCGTATCGGCCTGCTGCGAGATACGGATGCGTCCCTCGTTCTGGTAGCTGCGCTCGGTGCGAAGGCCCTGGAGTCGCAGGCTGGCGCTCTGGAGTCGTGCCTCGGCTGCCATCGCGGCGTCTTGTTCCCGCTGGATCTGCACCGCTTGGACACTCAGTCGCTTGGCCTCGTTGGTGCGTTCGGCGCGCAGCGCTTCGAGCATGGACAGTCTCTGCCGCTTCCCCCCCATGCCGACCCCGCCGCCGGACTGGGTCAGGCCCATCGACTGGAGTTCTTCGACCCGCTGATCGATGAGTGACCGGACCAGATCCAGTTCGTTCTGGGCGGTGACACGATCTCGATGCTTCTCGGTCACGCGCAGCGCCAGCGCCGCCAGGCGTTGCTCGATGGCCCGTTGCTTGCCCATCAGGTCCTGCAACTCGGGATCGATCTGTACAAAGTCGTCGGCGGTCAGCGCGCGTGGTTCGCCGCCGGAATCATCCGCGGGCCCGCTGTCGACAAAATTGACCAACTCGATGCGCAGCGCCTGGATCTCGCGGTCGAGCGATTCAATCTGCTGCTGCACGTACAAACGGTGACGGTTCAGGTCCGCCGTGCCTTCGGCCTCGGTGAGCGACCGCACGTTGTTCAGGTGTGTGGTGCGTTCGAGTTCGGCGTTTCGGATGATGGCTTCGAGGGCGTCCTCGCGCGATTTCCACACGGCGTCGGCGGAAGTGACGGCTACGTCGATGTATGCCGTCAGCACGGCGTTGGTGATCTCCTGAGCCAGTCGTGGATTCCGGTTCGTCACGGAAACGAACATGTCCCGACTGCCTCGTGGCACACTCACCTGCACCATGTTCGCCAAACGCGACCGGCCCACGTTGTCGGCGGTCCACAGGTTCCGCTCGGCCAAGATGATGGCCGCGTTCTGCATCACCCGGGGGCCTTGCAGGGTCCGGGCCTGAGAGCGGATGAACGAATCGAAGTTGGTGATGGCCTCGTTGGCCTCATTGCGTTCGATGATCGTGGTGCCGGTGGGGTCGATAGTGATCAGCCCCGTGCTGGTATAGGCCGGGGGCATGAGCTTGTAGCCCACGATGGCCCCGGGCAACGCCAGCGCAGCGCCAATGGCTATCGCAATCACGTATCGCCCACGCAGCGCGCGATGGACAAGGAGCAGCGGATTGGGCCCCGCGGCCTTTGCCTGCGGCTCGTCGGTTTCCATCCAAACGTCCGGCTGCGTTTCCTGATCGCGGCTCATGGGCCCTCCCCCTCCAGACCCACCGGCCGCGTCACCGCGGCGATCACGCCGTCCAGGTGTTCGGCGACTCGTCGTTCCACATGGCGGCGCATCTCATCGGACAATGAAGCCTCGGTGATGATCTGGACTTGGGCCGCTCCCAACCCAGAACTCCACCTCGTGCGGGCCACCCTGTCCAGCGCCTTGTCATCGCGTCCCATGGGCTCATCGGCTCTTGGGACGATAAACGTGTTTGCAATTTGTCTGGACAATCGCAAGGCCCCCTCCCCGCGATGGACCACGTATCGCGAGATGGGCACCTGCTGCCCATCGGAGCGTTCGATAGATTGCTGACTCACGCTCTCGATCATCCAGCCATTGCTCGGATAACAGATTGGTGGGTAATGACCCATCATATCCCGAACATCGCCGCAATGCACGATCAGCACGGTAAACCCGTATCCAGTCAGTGGATCGACGTACTCGCGCTGGAAGAGGCGATTTGGGCGCAGCATTTCGATGGCGGCGGGTAAAGGCGGGCGGTCGGCTCCGATGTACCCGTCGATCTGCATGGGCAGCGCGTCGATGGCCTGACGGACACCAGCAAAGTACGCCTCACCGCCCATGGTGGGGCGGGCCGCCAGCACGGTGTAGCCAGCCATCACCGCCAGCACGGCCGCGGTCATGGGGGCGGCCAACCTGGCCAGAATGGAATGTTGGGCGGTCCGGGGCATCTCTTGGGCGGTCCTCTTTCGCGATTCCTCCACCTGATTATCGTGCGTTGGGACGTGCGGGTTCGATGGGCAATTCCAGCCATCGCGCCAGGGCCACCGAGCCCCATAACACTCCCAAGGCAACAAGCAAGACAAGCCAGCCGCTGACGTCGTGGGCGAACTTGGCCGTTTCCTCGCTGGTGTAGCCGTAGAAAAGGACGTTGGGCCCCAGGCGCAGGACGTTGGCCAAGAGCGCGACCAATGGGCTCGATGCCAGGATGACAACCCGGGCCCAAGGCCTCAACGGCATCGAGAACGCGAAGGCGTAGGCTACCAATCCCAGGGCCACGACCATGCGCATGCCGTTGCAGGCCTCGGCGACGGCCACGTCCACGCCGTTGATCTGGAGCACGTTGCCCAGGCGTGCGATGGGCACGCCGAAGAAGTCCATGATGTGCTCGGTGATGGTGGCCGAAGCTTCTTGCAGGGGCAGTGCGATGCGTTGTCGGACACGCCCGGGGACGGGGATGAGGAACGCCAGCGCGGCCAGCGCGGGGGCCGCCCGCACGACCCATGCCCAGCCCGTCACAGTGACGATGGCACCCAGCAGCATGACGACCATGCCCGTGTCCTTGACGATGTCGACCTGCGTGGCAAAGCCGACGAAATCCATCGCCACGCCCAGCAGCGCGACGAGCGCGCCCGTGGCGGTGGCGGCCAAAGGCACGCCGGCCAATCGCTCCCGACGTTGCCAGAGCAGCAGCAGCGCGACGGGCACCACCAGCATCATGTGCGAATATTCCGCGCTGCGCGTGGCCAGATCGAAGACGTTCTGCCATGTGGGAAGCGCCGCTATGACTGCCAGCGAGAGCAACACCACCAGCCAGGCCACGCGCGTTGCCGTCCAGCCGCTGCCCGGGGTGTTCTTCGTATCGCTCATGGGGACGGCTCCGGCGTGATGCCGCGCTCGCGCAGCGCTTCGATCACGGCATTGGCCTTGGCCGTCCATGTCTGCTCGCGGACCAGGTCGCGCCCGGGTGCCGGATCGCCGGGGTGTTCCAGCGCTTCACGGACCTGTGTTATGAACCCCGGTGCGTCCTCACCGACGCGGACGAGCCTGGCGTAGCGCTCCAGCTCGGGGAAGGGCGTGCTGACGATGGGCCGGCCGATGGCAAGGTACTCTTTGAGTTTGACCGGGTTGCACGCGCGGATCCACTCGCTGCGGTTCCATGGCATGATGAGCACGTCGGCGGCGGCCATGTACGCGGGCACCTGCTCATAAGGCCTCTGACCCAGGAGCCTCACGTTGGGCAGGTCGCACCAGCCCTCGGGCAGGCTGCACGCACCGACAAGCATGAACGTGGCATCGGGAAGCGCTCGCGCCACGTCCAGGAACAGTTGCGGATCGAAGGTGTGCGCGTCGATGCCGCCCACAAAGCCAACGACCGGCCGGGGCAGCTCGAGCGTATCGTGCGGGGCGGGTACGCGCCCGGTGCCCGCGGCCTCAAACTCCCTCGCATCGACGCCGTGGTCGACGAATGCCGAAGCCTTGGGCTGTTCGCCTTCGACCTGCATGAGCCACGTCGAGCAATACAGCGTGACGTCGGCGCGGGATTTGAGCGCGGTATCAAAGCTCGAGATACGCTGGCGATCGACGCCCTTGAACTCCTCGAATCGGTCCGTGCGCTGGTAGACGACGCCCACGGGCCGCAGCGACTCGACGACGACCTGTGCGGGCGGACAGGCCACCCAGACCAGCGGCCGGGTGATGCCAGCCCGGCGTGCCGCCCGAACCACCTGCCACGCCAGGGCGGCGCGGTTGAGACCGGCACCCAGCCCCGCCGGCGCGACCACCGGGCTGAGCACCCAGAACCGGTCACGCACCCGCGTCAGGCCGTGGCGGAAGCTGCGCAGCTTGCGGACGATGCGGCGGGCGAACATGCCGCCTTTGCCCGGCCTGGGCACGCGCATGCCGATGGAGTTGACGTACAGCACGGGCACGTGCGCGCTGAATTCGCGCATCATCTGGATGTCATAATGCCCGCGATTGTGATACCACCAATCGACCCCGCCAAAGCAGATGACCCCGTCGTAGGCGCGTGTGGCAACCGCCGCCGGCAACGCCGCCTGAGATGGCTGGGCCAAGGTATCAAGCGACGCGCTCAAAGTAGAAACTCCCCGGGGCGGTGGTCCGCCGGTCGTACGTGGGCACATGGGCCTCGAGCGTTTCGGGCCGCTTGCGGTGCATCCAATACCCCGCAAAGACGATCCGGTAGGCTCGGTTGTGGCACAAAAAACTCTGGAGCAGATACTGCTCGTTCCAGGCGATCCGCCGCTCTTTGACCCACGCTCGGGGATACTCATACGGCAGAAAAACGTCGTGGACGTGGATCAACACACCGGGCCGGACACGTGGGATCAATTCCAGAAATTCGAACACCACGTCGCTGCCCACCGAGACGGCGTGCGAGGAATCGATGAAGAGCATGTCGCCCGGTTCCAATGCTTCGACGCACGAGGGGTCCATCGCCTGCACCGGGTGCCGGTACACACGCGCCCAGTGTGGTGCTTCGCGTGACAGATCGTCTGCCGCGAAGGGATCGACGCTGGCCAGTCGTGCGTCGAGGGCGGGGTCTTCGGCACGGTTGCGAGCGATCGCCGAACGGATCAGCCGGGTTGAATAGCCTGAGCCGATCTCGATGATCCGTTGCGGACGCCGCAGCCGAACCAGGCCGTAGAGCATCTCGGCGTCGACACTCTCGAAGAGCCCGTTGTGGGTGGCGTACCCTTGATAGGGGCCATCGGGGTCTGCCTCGCTTGGAAACGCCGCCAGTTCGTTCCCGAATCGCTGGCCGATGGTGTGTACCAACTCGGCCATAGTCTCAGTGGGCAGTTCGATGCCCACGGGCTCGTCCTTGTCGTCCCAGAGCGATTCGGGCAGGTGCGCAAAATCGGGCAGTGGCTGATAGAAATGCACCGGGACCACATGGATGCCCATGCGTTCGAGCCAGGCGCGGGGCGTGCGCTGGCAGAGGGCTTTGGCCAGGATCGACCGCCCGACGCGGCCGGCGTGCCGGTCCCCGTCGCGGATCCGCACGAGTTCTTCGAGACTCCCCATCGAAGTGCTCCCGCGCGCGGGCGGCGATGTCTCGGCCCGGGCAGGCACCGTCAGGCCTTCACCAGGCGGTCACCCATCGAAGCCGCGTGGGCGGCCAAGGCGTTGCGTGTGTCGACCACCAATTGCGAGTGCTGCGCCACGGCATCGTAGTCGAAGGCCTTGTGATGCGTCACGACCACCACCGCGTCGTAGCGGGCCAGGTTCTGTGGCGTCAGGTCCACCGAGTGCATCTGGAGATCGTGCTTGCGAACCGGGACGGTCCTGGGCACGTGCGGGTCGCTGTAGTCCACCGTTGCGCCGCGCTCACGCAGACGCTCGATGACCTCGAAGGAGGGGCTCTCACGCGTGTCGTCCACGTCTGGCTTGTAGGCCAGCCCCAGCACCAGGACCTTGCATCCACGCACGGGCTTGCCCCGGTCGTTCAAGGCCTGGGCCAGACGTTCGACCACGTACCCGGGCATGGCGTGGTTGATCTCGCCGGCCAGCTCGATGAATCGCGTGACGTGCCCGAACTCGCGGGCCTTCCACGTCAGGTAGAAGGGGTCGATGGGGATGCAGTGCCCTCCCAGCCCCGGGCCCGGATAAAAGGGCATGAACCCGAAGGGCTTGGTGCTGGCCGCCTCGATCACCTGCCACACGTCGATGCCCATCTTGGTCAGGATGAGTTTCATCTCGTTGACCATCGCGATGTTGACGGCCCGGAAGATGTTCTCCAGCAGTTTCGCCGCCTCGGCCACCTCGGCGCTGTCGACCCGGTGCAGGTTCTCGATGCCCTTGGCGTACATCTTCATCGCCAGGTCGGCCGCCGTGTCGTCCAGCCCGCCCACCAGTTTGGGGATGGTGCTGGTGGTATGGCTCTGACGGCCCGGGTCCTCGCGCTCGGGCGAATAGGCCACGAAGTAGTCCTTGCCGCACACCAGGCGCTTGCCGGCCTTGTCGGCCTCGCGTTCGATCGCTTCGAGGAATTCCCCGCGTGTCGTGCCGGGGTAAGTTGTGGACTCAAGCACGATCAACTGTCCAGAACGCAACGTCATGCCAATCTGCTCGCCCGCGATCACCACGTAACTCAGGTCGGGCTCGTGGTGCTGGCCCAAAGGCGTGGGCAGGCACACGATGATGACATCGGTCTCGGCCAGTCTGGCAAAATCGGTGGTGGCCTCGAAGCGGTCGCTGCCCGCCAGGGCCCGGGTCATGTCGTCGCCCAGGTGCTTGAGGTAGTTCACACCCTTAGACAGAGCATCGATCTTGGATTCGTCCACGTCCAGACCCAGCACCGGCAGACCGCCTGTGTGCAGGCTGGCGGCCAAGGGCAAGCCGACATAGCCCAGGCCGATGATGCCCACCAGTGCGGTGTTTGTATCTAGTTTGGTATGCAGGGTTGCCGAGGCCGTCGCGTCCATCGTCGCTTTGCTCATCTTGGGTCCACTCCAGCAGGGTTCACCGGGGGCTATCGGCCAGCGGTTGGGCGGGCATGATCGTATCAGTGGCTATCGGTCGTGCCCGGAAAGACCACCCCGCGTATGGCTGCCAGGAGTGAATCTTGCGCGAAGGGGCCGATGGCACCGGTCGCGCGCAGTTCATCCAGACGCCCCAGACGCTCCACCAGTTCGCGCTCATCCATCGCCACGGCCACCTTGCCCAGTTCGCTCAGACGCTTGGCCGTGGCCACCTGGTGGTCGTTGCGGGTTTCCCGAAGATCGCCACGCCGCGGCATGACCAGGATCGGCTTGCCCAGCGTCAGGGCGGTGATGATCGAACCCATCCCCGCGTGGGCCACGATCACGCTGGCCTCCCGGGCTCTTTCGGCGAACTGCGGCGGCTCCAGAAAGCCGACGTGCTCGATGTGCCGGGGCGTGTAGTCTGTCGGCCCGATCTGCGCGAACACGTCCGAACGGCCGCACTTTTCGGCCCATTCGTCCACGGCCCGCACCATGCGGTCAAAGGCCATCTGCGCTCCCACGGTCACAAAGATCACAGCACGCTCCCGTGACATTGGGGGCCCTCTGCCGCCGCCAAATGGGGCCATTGCGTGAGCCAGAGCGTGGCGTGGTCTTTCACCAGCGTGCCGGTCATCGAGATCTCCTCGACGTTGGCGATGCTGTCGAGCCAGATGGTGCGAGCTCCAAGGATTTTGCCCAGGCGGATGGCGAAGTAGCCGGGCGCTGCCCCGGTGGAAACGACCACGTTGGGGCGGACACGAACCATGATCCAGGCCAGTCGAAAGGCCATCTTGATCAGACCCACCTTGTCCCATCGCGTGGCATCGTTGATCGCCATGAACCGCTCGCCGGGCACGTCGCTGGCGTAGGCCTTGCGGACGCTGACATACGTGACCCTCGCACCCTTCCAGGCAGGCCGAAGGCGGAGCAATTGGACCCAATGCCCCCCGCCACTGGCGATGGCCAAGATGCGAGGGATCTGTTTGGTTGGTCCATCCTTGCTCACGCCCAATGCCCTCCGGCCCATGACTATCGGCACCCCGGCAGCCGGTCATGAGGGTAAGGCCGTTCCTGCCGCCATCCCGGGCTCGTGTCTTTGGGGCGTGCTTTCCGTCGCGGCCGAGGTGGTGTATACTGGGCCCTGACGCTTCTGGGGAAGAGCTTCCCCAGAGGCTTCGGGGCAGATAGCTCAGTTGGTAGAGCACAGCATTGAAAATGCTGGTGTCCCCGGTTCAAGTCCGGGTCTGCCCATTGCCCGATGCAATTCATTTGCGGCCGATGCTCAGGCGGGTGCGGGCGTATGCGTTCCAATATGGTGCTGGTAGTCGTGCTCGGTTTGGTGGTGTGCGTACTGCCCTCGTGCGCGGTCAAACCGCGGATGGCCGACCTTGCGGCTATCTACAACACGCCGGCCCAGAACATCGGCGAGCAACGCACGCCCGTCGTCGTTATCCCGGGCATCCTGGGTTCGAGGATCGAGAATCAGAAGACAGGCCGAAAGATCTGGGGCGCGTTCACCTACGGTGCCGCCGATGCCGACAAGCCCGATGGTGCCCGCGAGATGGCTTTGCCCATGGCCATCGGCGTGCCACTGAAGGACCTGCGTGACGACGGGTACAGCCCGGGCGTGCTCGATTACCTGGTGGCCAACATCACGCCCTTCCGACGCATCCGGATCGGAGCGTATGTCGACATCCTGAACACCTTGGCCGCGGGCGATTACCGCGATCAGGAACTGGGCCAGAGCGGAGCCGTGGACTATGGCGGCCTGCACTACACCTGCTTCCAGTACGGCTACGACTGGCGGCGCGACATCGCCGAGAACGCCGCCGAACTGCACGAGCGCATCCTCGACGCCCAGTTCCAGGTGCGATTGGGCCGCAACCTTTCTGACGACGCGCCGGTGCGCGTCGACGTGGTGGCCCATTCGATGGGCGGGCTGGTGCTGCGGTATTACCTTCGATACGGGTCCGCACCCCTGCCCGAGGATGGCTCGCTGCCCGACCTGAACTGGGCCGGCGCTGCCAACGTGCGAAAAGCCATCCTTATCGGCACGCCCAACGCCGGCTCGGTGCGCGCCCTGGACCAACTCGTGCGCGGGGTGAATCTCAACCCGCTGTTTCCCAATTACCGCCCGGCCATCCTGGGCACGATGCCATCGATCTATCAACTCATGCCCCGCACGCGCCACGGCGTGGTTATCGATACCCAGACCGGCAAACCCGTGGACTTCTACGACGTGAACACCTGGCAGCGCTATGGGTGGGGCCTGGCTGGCCCAGGTGCCGATCGTGTGCTGCGTTGGCTCTTGCCAGAAGTAGAGACCGAGGCGCAGCGTCGGGAAATCGCACTGGACCATCTGGCCAAGAGCCTGGCCCGGGCCGAGCAACTCCATCGAGCTTTGGATCTGCCCGCCTCGCCTCCGCCGGGCACAAAGTTATGCGTGTTCATCGGCGACGCCGAACCGACCGACGCCGTGCTGGGCGTGCTGCCCGATGGGCGTCTGCGTGTGCTCGAGAAGCACCCCGGCGACGGTACCGTGACGCGCGCCAGCGCCCTCATGGACGAACGGCTTGGGCGTGGGTACTCCGTCGGGCTCGACTCGCCCATCTCTTGGGATCGTGTGCAGTTCATCAATGCCAATCATATTGATCTGACCCGGTCGCCCGATTTCGTCAACAATCTCCTCTACCTGCTCCTCGAAACTCCGATTCCCTGACGGGCCTCGCCCGTGCCCGACCGGGAGGCTTACAGTCGGTGGATGCGAAGCCGTGCGAGGTTCATGGTCGTTGTTCTGATCCTGTGCGGCGTTGTCTTGTGCGATGCCAGCAATGCTCAGGATCGCTCTCCTGATGCTCCCGTTGCAGTTGAAGGAACGCCCGCGCCGGCGACCATAGAAGCTCCAACCATCGCCCAGGTTCAGGAACGCATCGCCCAACTCGAGGCGGATACGGACCTCGAACAGGCTGCGAAAGATGCAATCCTGACAGCGTTGCGGCAATCGCTGGAAGTGTTGCAGCGCCGCGATGTTGCCCTGGCCGAGCAGCAGCAGTTCCTTGCCACCATTGCGGCCGCTCCGGGAACGCTCGAGCAGTTGCGGGCCGAACTCGACACACCCGCCGTTGCACCGACGATCCTGGACTTCGGCCAGCTCACTCCCGACGCCGCGTTGGAAGCGATCCGTGTCCAGTTATCGGAGGCGCAAGCCCGCCTGGACGCGGCCAAGGCCGAGCAGACCCGCCTGCAAAACGACGCTGTCGCCCGGGAGGCCCGTCTGAACGAAGCGCCGGGTTTGCTGGTGCGCTGGCGGGAAGAACTGTCCGAGGCGATGACGGAACTGGTGGCCATGCCAACAGTGCCGGCCGATCCGGCCGCCACGGCCCGTCGCTGGCAGCAACAGTCCCAAGCGGCCGAACTGGCCGCCCGAATCGCCCGGCTCGAGGCCGAAGTGGCCAACATCAGCGCCCGGCGAGAGATCTTGCCCATTCGCCAGAGCCTGGCCCAACGCCGGGCCGAGACCGCCCAACGGCTCGTGGACTTGTTGCGCGCCGCCGACGCCGATGCTGCCAGTCGAAGGGCCCGACAGGCCCAGGCCCAGGCCCAGCAGCAAGCCACCGAAGTCGAGGACGACTTCCTGCGCGACCTGGCCCGACAGACCGGTGAACTGTCCGCCGAGCGCCTGGGCGAAGAAGGCACGCTCGCGGCGCTCGCGCAAGTGCAAGCCCAACGCAGCCGCACCCTCCAGCAATACGAAGACCTTCAAAGACGTGCCAGAAACACCGCCGCCCGCGTCCGAGCTGCGGGCCTGAACGAGATCGTCGGCCGATCCCTTCGCAACGAGTTGCGCAGGCTCCCTGAGCTCGACCCGAACGAAGACAATCGCCTCACGGCCGCTATCGGCCAGTCCCAGCTTCGGCTGATCGATATCGAGGAGAAACTGGCCGACATCGGAGACCAGCAGTCGGCTATCGCACGCGTCCGGCAACGCCTTGGTGCCGATGGGCAGCCCCTCTCGCCCGCTGTCGAACAACAAGCCGCGAGCATTATCAGTGCGTACATCGAAACGCTGGAGGCCCTGCGTTCCGAGTATCGCCAGTATTCCGACGAGGCGCTCGACCTCGCGGCCACTCGCACCGCACTGCGCCAGACGACGCAGGCATTCCGCGCCTACATCGAAGAGCGCATCCTCTGGACACGCAGCGTCCAGGGCTCGGTGATTCCAACAGTCGGTGAACTGACGGCTGGCGCGACCTGGCTCCTGGGCGGGCAACCCCAGGATACCGCCGTACCCGCCCTGGCCAGGCCGCAGCCCATCGGCTCGCGCTGGTTCGAGGCGTTGGGCGACATATGGCCCCCGCGTTTCTCGGCGGTCCTTGTGCTCATGGCATTGCTGGCCTCGCTCTGGGCACGGCGCATGGCCGTCGCGGGCGTCAAGAACGCCGCAGCCCAGGTCCGCCGATTCAGCACCGATCGCATGGGCCTGACGCTGGCGGTGCTGCCGATGACCGTGATCCTGGCATTGCCGTTGCCTATCGCCATGCTACTGGGCGGGTTGCTGCTCGAGGCGACCGGCCCGAGCGTTTCGCGATCCCTTGGCGCGGCGCTGCTGAGCGTCACGCCCTTGGCCCTGGGGCTCGAGATCGTCCGGCACATGGCCCGCCCCGATGGCCTGGCCGAGAGCCACTTCCGCTGGCGGCGCGAGGGACTGGTCCACCTGCGTCGGCTTGTGTTCATGCTGGAAGCCGCGATGCTTCCGCCCGCGATCGTCGCCAGCGCATTTGCGCAATTGGGCGATACGCCCATGGGAGACGGCATCGGCCGGCTGTGCTTCATCGCGTCCCAATTGCTGCTGGCCACGTTCTTCGCGTGGGCCCTGGCACCCTGGCTGCCGCTGGTACGCACCTATCTTGCCAAGCGCGGTGGATCATTGTCCCACCAGACGCGCTGGCTTTGGTATCTGCTGATCGTTGCCGCCCCGCTCACGTTGGCCGTTCTGGCCTCACTGGGGTATTACTACACCGCCTCCCAACTCGACCAGAGGCTCCAACTGACCGCATGGCTGTTGGTGGCCATTACCGTGGGCTACAACCTCGTCCTGCGCTGGCTCTTCATCGAACGCCGGCGATTGCTGCTCAAACGGGCCCAGCAGAAACGTGAGGCCGAGAAGGCCGATCAGCCCACCGGCGGGGGCGAGGTCGAGGGCATCGAACTGGAGACCCCGGCCGAACTCGACGCCGCCGAGGTCGACACCCAGACGCGCCGCGTGCTGACGGCCGCCGTCCTGGTGAGTATCGTGCTGGGCGTCTACTCGCTCTGGACCGAGCAGATGCCCGCCCTGCGCATGCTCGACCGGGTGCAGGTCTATCCCTCGATCAGGTTCCAGCCCGCCGAGGCGGCCACCATCGACACACCCGGTGCTTCGGTCCTGCTGGCCCCCATGCTCGAAGGCGATGCGACTGCGCCGCCACGCGAGTCGCAAACCAGCCAGACACAATCGGCTTCGCCTTTCCTTCCCGATACCACGACTGCTCCACGAGAGCCAATCCGTAACATCACCCTGGCCGATATCGGCGGCGCGATCATCTTCTTCGCGCTCACATGGATCCTGGCACGGAACCTGCCCGGCCTCTTGGAGATCACCGTCCTCAAACGCTTGCCCCTGGACGCGGGCGCACGCTTTGCCGTCACCAGCATCCTGCGCTACATCATCGGCATCTTTGGCATCTTCCTGGCCTTTGGCGCCATCGGCATCGGGTGGTCGCAGGTGCAGTTCTTGGCCGCCGCGCTTACCTTCGGCCTGGCCTTCGGGCTCCAGGAGATCTTCGCGAACTTCATCTCGGGGCTCATTATCCTCGTCGAACGCCCCGTGCGTGTGGGCGATACCGTCACCGTCGGGGGCATCAACGGCCGAGTCACGCGCATCCGCATGCGCGCCACCACCGTGCTCGACTGGGAATTGCGAGAACTCATCATCCCCAATAAGGTCTTCATCACCGACCAGTTCATCAACTGGACGCTCTCGGACCCGCGCATCCGACTGACGATCACCGTGGGTACCGCTTATGGCTCCGACGTGCGATTGGTCATGCGCACACTCCAGGAGATCGGCCTGGCCCAGGAACACGTCGTAGCCGAGCCGAGGGTGCGGGTGGTCTTCGCGGGTTTTGGAGACAACACGCTCAACTTCGAGCTGCGCGTGTACCTCGAACACTTCGACTACTTCATCGATACGCGCAACGATCTGAACGTTCGCATCGCCGAGCGTTTCGCCGAACTGGGCATCGAGATCGCCTTCCCCCAGCGCGACCTGCACATCCGCAGCATCGGCCCGTTGGCCGAGGTCCTGGCCCCTCGCCAGCCACAGACGCCGAACGAGTGATCAGCGCAAGGCCCGCTCGGGCTCGAGCGCGTCGAGCATATCGGCGTAGGTGCCCGTCAGGGGCTCGCCCAGCGTTGGGCCCAGCACCCGTCGCAGCTCGCCCAGCGTCTCGTAGCATCGGGCCACGTTGTGCGCGGGGCTTACCAGCGCTTCCAGTTCGCAGAACTGCCCCAGCCCGTCCACCTCGTCCAGGTGGATGCGCACGTTCCCGCGCATCAGCGCCACGCGCGTCTTACACACCACGCGCCACGTGGGCGGATCGGTGCGGCCAAATCGCAGCCGCATCTGTGCCTCGTCGTAGATCGTGAACTGGCACAGGTGCGGGCCCAGCCGGTCCTTGCGGTCATAGAAGATGTATTCCACCGGCTCGTCGGGCGCTTCGCGCCGCTTGAACACCCCGCTGGGCACGCGGAAATACGTGTCTCGCAGGTCCAGGGTGATGAGCGGGGTCGCGCCCACGCGCATCAGCGCGGCCATCGCCGTCTCGGGGTCGCGCAACTCGCACCGCAACTCCAGGCTCTGCATGGCCTCCCCTTCGCCGGCGCACCGACCGCGCCCGGGGGCACTATCGGGCCGTCGGGCGACGATCTTGAGCGATTCAGCCCGGCCGGTGCTCGGGTGGCAGTTCCGACAGCAGCCGGGCCTCGTCCCAGACCTCCACGCCAAGTTCCCGGGCCTTGTCCAGCTTGCTGCCCGCCTTCTCGCCGGCGATGACGACGTTCGTGTTCTTGCTCACCGATCCCGAAACCTTCGCGCCAAGGCCTTCCAGGATGTCCTTGAGCGACCCACGCTCGAAGGTCTCAAGCGAGCCGGTCATGACGAACGTGCGGCCGGCGAAGGGGTTGTCGGCGCTCGCCAGAGACTCGCGATGGGCGGGGTCGATGTACTCCTTGCTGGTCAGGTCGACGCCCACGGCTCGCAGCCGATCGAAGGTCTCGCGTGCCGCATCGGAGTGCAGGTACGCGTGGACGACGGGCGCCGTCAGCGCGCCCAGTCCGGTATCGGGCGGGTCCTGGAGTTTCTCCGCAGTGCCCGTCAGCCGCAGGCGTTCGGCCTGGCTCATGGAGTTGAGCGCCGTGGGCATGAGCTGCCACACGGGCGCTTCGATCAGCGCATCGACGGAAGGGAACACGCGCGCGAGCGCTTTGGCCGTGCTCTCACCGACGTGCCGGATGCCTAACCCTGCCAGCACACGCGCCATGCCCCGGTCCTTGGCTTGTTCGATGCCTTCGAGCATGACCCGCACCGATTTCTCGCCCAGGCTTTCGAGTTCTTTCAAGGCGCCTTCGTGCTCGTGCAGCAGGAAGATGTCGGCGAAGTGGTCCAGCGGGATGGTCCCGCTCTGGCGGATCAAGTCGATGGTCTTCTCGCCCAGCCCGTCGATGTCCATCTGCCGACGGCCAACGAACCAAACCAATTTCTCGCGCACCTGGGCCGGACACTCGGGGTTCACGCAACGCCGCGTGGTTTCCAGCCGAGGATCGTCTTGCGCCTCGGCGGGCTCTACCTCCACCACGCCCTTGCACGCGGGGCACGTTGCGGGCGGGACGATTTTCTTGCTGTCCTTCGACCTTGCCGAGGCCACCACGCCCAGCACGTAGGGGATGATCTCCCCCGCTTTCTCGATCTCCACCGTGTCGCCGATGCGGATGTCCTTCTGGGCGACTTGGCCGTAGTTGTGCAGCGTGGCGTGCCGGACGGTCGTGCCCGCCAGCAGCACGGGCTCCATGGTGGCGCGGGGGGTGATCTTGCCAGTCTTGCCGACCTGATGTTCCACGCCCAACAGGACCGTCTGGGCGCGCTCGGCGGCGTACTTGTACGCGATGGCCCACCGCGGGCTCTTGCTGGTATACCCCAGCAATTTCTGCTGCTCGAAGCGGTTGACACGAACCACCATCCCGTCGGTCAAGTAGTCCAGGTCGTGCCGATCGGCGTTGAACTTCTCGATGGCTTCGAGCACCCCGTCGGCGTCGCGCGCGGCGCTGGCCATCGGGCTCACCGCCACACCCATGGCCCGGATCTTGCCCATGAACTCGGTGAACGAATCGGCGAACCCGTCGTCCATCTCGCCACGCCCGTGGGCCACGAACCCCAGTTTGCGGTCGGCGGCGACGCTGGGGTCGAGCATCTTGATCGTGCCCGCCGTCGCGTTGCGGGGGTTCATGAGTGGGGCCTCGCCCGCCTCGGCCCGCTCGCGGTTGATGCGAGCGAACTGCGAGAGTGGGATGAACAACTCGCCGCGCACCTCCAGCACGTCGGGCACTTGCCCTCCCGGCGCGTCCAGCCGCAGGGGGATCGCACGGACGGTGCGTGCCGCGTGGGTCACGTCGTCGCCGCTGGTGCCGTCGCCTCGGGTGAGCGCACACGCCAACTCGCCCTTCTCATAGCGCAGGCTGACGGCCACGCCGTCGACCTTGGGGTCGCACACGAAGCGGTCGGGCTCGGGCTTGCCTTTCAAGACTCTGCTGACGCGTTCGACCCAGGCCCGCACCTCACCCTCGTTGTAGGTGTTGTCGATGCTCATCATGGGGACGGCATGGTGCCGGGTGACGAAGCCCTCGATGGGCTCGCCCCCCACGCGCACCGTCGGGCTGGCCGGGTCGGCCAGGTCGGGGTGCCGTGCTTCCAGTTCGGCCAGTTCGACCAGCAGGCGGTCGAACTCGGTATCGCTCATGATGGGGTCGGCGTCGACGTAATAGGCCCGGTTGGCCCGCGTCAGCATGGCGCGGAGCTCGGCGATCCGGGCTGGCTCGTGGGCCTTTGCCATCGTGCCCCCAGCGTAGGTACGATGCCCCGTGCCCGAAGCGACCATCATCGACGGCAAGGCCCTGGCGGCCCGGTATCGCGAGGAGATCGCCCGGCGCGTTTCCGTGCTCAGGAATCAAGGGCGTCCCGTGCGACTCGACGCCCTGCTGGTAGACGACGGCGACAGCGCCGCCCGGCAATACGCCGACAGCCAGCGCCGCACCTGCGAGGCCCTGGGCATCGCCTACCGCCTGCACAACCTGCCCGCTACGGCCGGTTTCGACGACATCGCCGGCCGCGTGCTGCTGCTCAACACCCAGGACGATTGCCACGCCGTTATGGTCCACATGCCCATGCCCAAGGGTGTCGATCCCTACGAGGTGCAACGCCGCATCGACCCCGAAAAGGACGTGGAGGGCGTCAACCCGGCCAACATCGGGAACATCGTCTACGGCCGCAGCAGCCTGGCGCCATGTACCGCCCTGGCCACGCTGCGCATGGTGCGCTCGACGGGCATCGAGTTGCGTGGTGCCCGGTGCGTGGTGGTGGGGGCGGGCGACGTGGTGGGCAAGCCCATCGCCGTCCTGTTGATGCGCGAAGAGGCCACCGTCATCAGTTGCAACGTCTACACCAAGGGCATCGTCGAGCTGGCCCGGTCGGCCGACGTGCTGATCGCCGCTGCGGGCGTGCCCGAACTGGTCAAGGGCGATTGGGTGCGGCCCGGTGCGGTGGTGGTCGACGTGGGGGTCAACCGCGTCCACCAGAGCGATGGGTCGACCAAGACCGTCGGCGACGTGTCCTATGAAGAGGTCCGCCAGCACGCCGCCTACATCAGCCCCGTTCCCGGGGGCGTGGGGCCTATGACCGTGGCCATGCTGCTGCGCAACGTCGTAGCGGCGGCCGAGGGTGGCGCAAGCGACCTTTGACGGACCGCGCGAGCCCTCAACCGAACCGGCTGACCAACTCGCGGATGCGCGGCTGGCGGTGCTCGATCTGGAGGCTCTTACGGAAGTGTTCGAGCGCCTCGCTCAGGGCCGACGAATCGGTCTGCCCGCTCCAGATGTATTGGTTCAGGCGGTACACGCCCATTCCGTTCAGGGCGGGGTAGTGCTGGGGGTCCAGCTCCAGCGCGCGTGCGAAGCTGGCCATGGCCGCTTCGTAGTCTCGCAGGCGGAACAGTGCCGAACCGCGACGCTCCCACGCAAGCGCCGATTCATTGGACCGCAACAACTGGTCCAGCACGTTGACTACTTGCGCGTCCTCGCCCAGATTTCGCAGGCTCTCGGCAAGGTTCACCAGCAACTCGGGAGAGATCGGGTCCACCAGTTCGGCAGCCTGCTGGTACTCGTCCACCGCTTTGCGATGCTCGCCCAAGGCCGCATACACCGAGCCCAGGTTGATCCGGGCGGCGGCGTTGGTTGGGCTGACAAAAACCGCCCGCTCGGCGAAGGGCCGGGCCAGGCGCGGCTCTTCGGCCTGCATGTACGCCACCGAGACGTTCATGTTGGCCAGCGGATCGCTCGGGTCGAGGCGCAGCGCGACAAGGTAGGCCTGGATGGCCTCGCTCAGACGGCCCAAGACCTGGAGGCTTTGCCCATGTTTAAAGTGAACTCTGGGATTGTTCGGGTCTATCCGTGTGGCTTGGCGATACCTCTCCTCGGCCTTAACGGGCTCGTTCAGTAGCAGGTATTGATCACCCGCGCCGACAAGGGCCCTGGTCATCAGGGGGTTTAACTCGATGGCCCGCTCGAACTCGGCCAAGGCGGCCCTTGGGTCGCCCAGACGGACATGCGCAAAGGCCAAGTCGGCCGCGTCATTGGCGGCCGTTTCCGTCGCCTGCTTGGCCGAGGCCGGTCCGGAGCGGCAGGCATGGCACGACAGGCCGAGCGTCAGCAAAGCCAATACGAGCGCAAGGCGAATCCAGGCTTCGTGTGCCAGTCCATGCCTGCGAGGCTGCCCGTCTTTCATCCAATTCCCCTTCCCCGAATCGAGAGCCAGCGGCATGAAGCGTGCGGAACCCGTTCCAACGATTCGCAATGGGGTTGAGTTCGGCCCCGATTGCCTGATGAGCCCATTATCGCACCTTCCCATGCACAGGATGAGGCCATCCCCACGCATCAGGCCGAACTCTGGCCCTCAAGCGCAGGATCTGCCGATAACGCCCAATACTGGCGGCAACCATTTCAGCAACCCCCGCCATGGTCCATGCACCATTGGTCTGACAGGCTCCATGCATAGCACCCCATCGTCCAGACCGGTCCCAGGCATGACTGTGAGCCACCGTCTTGGCCCATGGTTGGCTTTTGTACTTATAGCAACCATGCTTGCTGCGGGCTGTGCCCGTCGCTCGGAACTGCCCGTAACGCTCAACTTCCGTAACGTCCGGGCGGTGGAGATGGTGGGGGCCACCGAGGGGACGACGGCCCCGCGAAGCAGCAGCGAGTGGGACCGCATCTGGCCGGTCATCCTCCAGCATCACAAGGTGAACAACCGGCTGGCCCTCAAGCCGCAGTTCGACGCCGGTCCGCCCACGATGGACGGCATGGCCGGGGTCGAGGTGCGTGACTACACCGCCACGATCGTGGTGGACAGTTTCTCGGGGCTCGGACAGTTGCACAACAGCCTCGAACGGCTCCAGGGCGAGATGTTCGCGCCGGGTCGCCGGTTGCAGATCTCGCTGAGCGAGGTTTCCCTGGGGTTCTCGGGCAACTTCATCAGCGCGCGGCGGACGGAGATGCTCCAGGGGCGCACGCTGCCTGCGGCCACGGTGGTGTTGTATGACCGCGACCCCGAAAGGCCACGCGTGGTTCGGGCCAATGAGAATGGTGAATGGATGGCACCCATCGCCACCAGCCCGGGACAGCGATCGGTGGTGGGCTACAGCGTGCCCCCGGGCGTGCGAGACCGGCCCGAGACCCGCCGATACTTCCGCATCGACCTGGCCACCAATCTGGGCGAGGATATCGACGAACGCCGATTCAACAGCGAGATCGACGCGATGCGTGGCGGCATGAGCAGCATCATCAACCGCATCACGCGCTGAAACCAATACCTATCGAGCCGCCTTGGTGACTATTCTGCGCCCATGAGCGACTTTGCGGATCGGGTAGCCATCGTGACGGGAGCCAGCGCGGGCATCGGGCTGGCTTGCGCGAGGTTGTTGGCCCAGAGCGGCGCAGTGGTCGTCGTCAATGCTCGCCGGGCCGCAAGGCTGGACGAACTGGTGGAGATCGACACCGACCGTGTGGTGCCCTTGCCCGGCGACGCGGCCGAGCCGGACGTCATCGAGGCCATGCTCGAAGCGGCCAGGCGGAAGGCCGGACGCGAGGCCGACCTGGTCATCGCCAATGCTGGCCGAGGGTTGCGTGGCTCACCGCTGGATTCCGAGCAGGCCGAGTGGGAAGAGGTGCTGCGCATCAACACCCTGGCGGCGGCACGTTTGATGCGAGCGGCGATCCACCGCATGTTCGCCGAGATTGGGGTCTATCAGGGCCCCCCGCAGCGCCCGCGCGACGTGGTGGTGCTGGGCTCGACAGTGGGGCGAAATCTGAGCCCCTTCAGCAGCTTCTACGGGGCGGCCAAGGCGGCGGTCCACATGATGGCCGAGGCCATGCGCCGAGAGGCGGGCCCGCGGGGCGTGCGCGTCACCACGATAGAGCCGGGCGTGGTGGCCAGCGAGTTCCAATCGGCCGCGGGCTACGACCCCAAGGCCTTTGGCGAGTTCATGGAATCGATGGCTCCGGTGCTGACGCCCGACGACGTGGCGCGGGCCATCCTGTTCGCGTGCGCCCAGCCCGCGGCCGTCCACCTGAGCGAGATCATGCTGCGCCCTACGCGCCAGGCGTACCCATAAAGAACGCGCCCGGAACGCGCTGATGTTTACTTCACGTCGAGCAGTTCGATATCGAAGACCAGGTTGGCGCGGGGCGGGATGCTCGGGGGTGCGCCGCGCTCGCCGTAGCCAAGGCTGTAAGGGATCTCGAGACGGCGTTTGCCGCCCACCTTCATGCCCGGGATGCCGATCTGCCATCCCTGGATGAGATTGCGCAACGGGAACGAGATGGGCTGGCCACGGTCGTAACTCGAATCGAACTGGGTTCCATCCTCGAGCGTTCCACGATAATGGACCTTGACGGTTGCACCATGGGGGCACTCGGCCCCGGTGCCGACTTCAAGATCCTCGGCCACCAGGCCGCCGGGCAGTTCATGTCGTTGGGTCATGATTGGAGTTCCTTTCTGTTTGCCCGTGCGGGCTTATTGCGCGCCGATGAGTTCGATCTCGAAGATGATCGGGCTGTCGGCGGGGATGAGCGGCGGATTGCCCTCGGCCCCGAAGGCGTGCTCGGCCGAGAGTTCGACGCGGCGGACGCCCCCGGGCTTCATGCCCATGACCGCGCGCCGAAGGCCGGGCAACGGTTGCTGGTCGTTCAACGGCAGCACCTGCATGTTGTCGGCGTCGAAGGTGTTGGCCACCAGCGTGCCGTCGGGCAGTTGTGCCAGGTAGTGGATGAACGCCATCTGGCCTTCGGCCGCGGGTTCGCCCTCGCCCAGCTTTACCTCGCGGTAGGTGATGCCCGCTTCGAGCTCGACCACGTCACCGGCGAACTCGGTGGAGAACACGCGTGGAGCACGCCAATCGAGCAGCTCGATTTCAAAAACGAGCGTCGCGTCGGGCGGGATGACGGGGAACTGTCCCTCTTCACCAAAGGCCAGGCTCGGCGGGACGACGATCTGCCGGATCTCGCCGGGCTTCATGCCGATGATGCCCAGTTTCCAGCCCTCGATGCCCACCTGGTCGAGTGGGACGATCGCTGGAGAGCCCTGATCGAAGGTGGAATCGAACTTGGTGCCGTCCTCGAGCACGCCCATGGTGTGCAGCGTGGCGACGGCCTTCTCGGGCATGGGCTCGGCGTCGTCCTTGCCTTCCCGCACGATGCGGACGACGATCCCGTCTTCTCGTTTTTCTTCGCGTATCCAGGTCGTGCTCAACTCGCGTGGGTTGGTGAACTCGAGGATCTCAACCTCGAACACCAAGTCGGCATTGGCGGGGATCACCGGCGGCGCGCCGCGCACGCCGTAGCCCAAAGCGCTGGGGATTTCCATCCGCCGCTTCGTGCCCACCCTGGCACCAAGAAGGCCGCGTGTGAAGCCTTCGATCAGAGCGCCCTCTTCGAGTTGGAAGGTCGCGGGCATGTCGCGGTCGTAACTCGAATCAAACTGTTCACCGGTCTGGGCAAGCACGCCGCGGTAGTGCATGGTGACCGACGCGCCGATCTTGATGCCTTCTGCGCCCTGGCCCCGGGTGATGTCGCGGATGACCAGCCCTTCGCCGAGGTCTTGGGGCTCGCCCTCGAACTCCGTGGAGAGTTGCGGTTTTTGCGCGGGCTGGGGGTTGTCTACGGCCAGCAACTCGATCTCGAACACCAGGTCCGAGCGAGGGGGGATGCGCGGGGGGCGGCCTTGCTCGCCGTAGGCCATGTTCCAGGGGATGTCGATGCGGCGCTTGCCGCCCACCTTCATGCCCAGCAGGCCCTCGGAGAAGCCCTTGATGAGCGCCCCCGGTTCGAGGCTGAAGGTGGCCGGCTGGCCCCGGTCGTAACTGGCGTCAAACTGCTCGCCACTCTCGCGGAACGTGCCGCGATAGTGCACAGTGACGATGGCGTTGGGCTGCACGGCCTCGCCGTCTCCCACCGTCAGGTCCGTGATGCCCAATTGCGTGAAGGCCGTACCGGGAGCTTGGGGTGTGGGCTGCGGATCGGCCTTCGGCTGGTCGGGCGACTCGGCGAGCGAATCCGTCGGGACTTCGGACGGGCGTTGCTGCGCGGTCGTCGTGGGCTGGCTGGCTTGGGGCGGAGTTTGTGGGTTCTGAGCGCCGTTCTTACCACAACCTCCCAGCGCTGCCAAGCCCGCCAGTGCGAGCAAGGCCAAGGGCGTGGACAGGCGGGTCTTCCGATACGTTGCAGGCTTTTGGTCCATCAGAGATGTTAGCCGGGACTGGCGTGAACACCCTCTGGTGACCCGAGATTCGCCTCATCACCTCGATACGATCCCGGGTGGGAAGGAGCAATCCACGGAGCGTTCCATGCATCGCCGTTTCAATGGGCGATCCCGGTGGCATTGGGCCCGAGGTGCTATGCACGGCTTTGAGGGCCGGTGCCGCAAATGATGCGCGGGTTATACTGTACGGGCCATCCCGCGCTCTCGGGTCCCACGATTGGCCCGTGGTCCACGACATCGACGCCGTCGAACCGACTGAACCCATCACCATCTGCCAACTCGACGACGGCGACGACGGCCAGCCCTTCGACCACCAGCCCACGGCCCGTGGTGGGGCGATCAGTTATCAACAGGTGCTGCACGCCATCGACGCTACGCGACTGCCCGAGGGCCACCCCGCCCGGGCCCACGCCATCTGCACCGGGCCCATCAGCAAGGCCGCGTGGGTGGCCGCCGGGCACGATCGGCACCTGGGCCATACCGAACTGCTGGCCGAGCGACTTGGGGCGTCTCGGCACGCGATGGCCTTTGTCAGCCCGCCCCTGCTGGTGGCGCTGGTGACGGCCCACATCCCGCTGCGCGAGGTGGCCCGTTCCATCACCGCCGAACGCGTGGGCGAGGTGATCGAACTGGCGGCGGGCCTGTGCCGGAGGCTGGGCATCGCACACCCCAGGCTGGGCGTGGCGGGCATCAACCCCCACGCGGGCGAGGGCGGGGCCCTGGGCGATGAGGACCAGGCCGTCATCGCGCCGGCCGTGGCGGCGGCCCGGGCGGCGGGGCTCGACGTAGAGGGCCCCCTGCCGGGCGACACCGTCTTCCGAGATGCCCGCAGGCCCGGGGGGCGGTACGACATCGTGGTGGCCATATACCACGACCAGGCGCTGGCGCCGCTGAAACTGGTCGCCTTCGACAGCGCGGTGAACATAACCTTGGGGCTCGGCGTGCCACGCACCAGCCCCGACCATGGAACCGCCTTCGGCATCGCCGGGCGGGGCGTGGCCGACGCTGGCTCGATGGCCGCCGCTCTGAAACTGGCCATCCGGCTGGCAACCTCCCCCTGAACGCGGCGTCTCGGCGTCGTTGGAACCTCCCCCATGTCCCTGCCCGGCGCGCCCGACGAGCAACGCGATTTCCTCCGCCACCCGTTGCTGGACATGCTGTTCATTGCCGCCCCCAGCGTGGTGCAGATGGTCAGTTATTCGGCGATGCAGTTCGTCGACACGATCATGGTCACGCGCTGGGGCAACGACCCCATCTTCGTCAGCGCTCTAGGCAACGGCGGGATGCTGGCGTGGATCCCCATCTCGCTGGTCATCGGCATGGCGGGGGTGGTGTCGAGCTTCGTCTCGCAGAACCTGGGGGCGGGTACGCCGCGCTTCGGTGCCCGCTATGTCTGGGCCCAGTTGTGGATCTCGCTGAGCGCAGCCGTGTTGTTACTGGCGATGCTGCCCCTGTTGCCCGTGATCTACGGCGCGCTGGGTCATGAGCCCGAACTGGTGGCCCTCGAGAGCCGATACGCGGGCATCGTCATCATGGGCGCCATCTTCCCGATGGGGGCGCGGTGCGTGGCCCAGTACTTCTTTGGCATGCACAAGCCGATCATCCCCATGATCGCCGCCCTGACGGGCAACGTCGTCAACGTCCTGGGCAACTGGGTGCTGATCTTCGGCTTGCTGGGCTTCCCAGAGCTCGGGCTGACCGGTGCCGCCATCGCCACCGTGCTGGGTGGGGCCGTCGAGTTCCTCATCCCCATGGCCGTCTTTCTGTTGCCGAGTTGGCACAAGCGATTCGACACGCGCACGCTCTGGCGGCCCAACTGGAAGCCAATCAAAGAGATCCTGCGCATCGGCACGCCCGCGGGGCTCATGTTCGTCAACGAGATGATCTGCTTCGGCTACCTGCTCATCGGCCTGGGCGGGCGATTCGGGCCCGACCAGCAGGCCGCCGGCTGGATAGCCCTGCGCTACATGAGCCTCTCGTTCATGCCCACGGTGGGGCTGTCCATCGCCATCACCGCCATCGTGGGCCGGCTCATCGGCATGGGCCGCGTCGACCTTGCCGAGAAGCGGGCTTGGCTTGGCATGGGGCTGGGCGTGGGGTACATGGGCGTGTGCGCGGCGTGCTTCATCCTGTTCCGCCACGAGTTGATGGGCCTGTTCGTGACGGCCGACATGGCCCACGAGAGCGCGGCCGAACTCATCCGCGTGGGCTCGATGATCCTGATCGCCGCCGCGGTGTTCCAGGTGTTCGACGCCGTGGCCGTCACCATCAGCGGGGCCCTGCGCGGTGCGGGCGACACGCTCGTGCCCAGCATCCTGACCATCGGCCTCGCATGGCTGCTCATCGTCGGCGGCGGGCACCTGGCTGTCGCGGTCGTCCCCCAATGGGGTGCCATCGGCCCCTGGATCTTCGCCTCGGCCTATATCGTGGTGCTGGGCCTGTGCCTGCTGGTGCGCTTCAGGCTGGGGGCGTGGAAGCGGATGAAGCTGTCGGGGGGGCAGGTGGTGGTGTAAGTACACCTGATCGCCGCCGCCGATGAACCAGAGCACCGCCCATCAGCAACAGGGCAAATGGTGCCGGGGCAGGCACAACACGGATCGTGGCCTCACCTTCGACCAAGACATCTACGTACGACCGCCATCTCGAACTGTCTGGCGAGATATACACCTCGAACCGACCTGTTTGTGTGGTGAGGTAAACGTCGAAGGGCGCAGTGATATCCAGTGGCGCTGTGTAGGTGGCTTGCCAGAACAAGATCGGGTTGCTCAAGTCGATCTCTGGTCCCGCAACTGGAAAATAGACTTGGCCAGCAATGATTCCCTCGATGCCCATCGTGGTCGGCGTACCCTCCGACCAGCCCGGCGCATGGAGCGCTCTTGGAACCTCGAGGTCACTCCACCCGGTCGAGCCGGTCGAGGCGAGCAGATCGGTGAAGATGGCTCCGAACGCGAACTCGGTTGGTGGAAACGCGGCATACATGCTCACGACCGTGGACTCGCCCGGCAGCAACTCGGATTGATCCGACACGATCCGCACTTCGGCCTGGGCACAGACGATCGCGGTTGAACAACCCACGACCAACGCGCTCAACGATGCTCTTGCGTTCACCATCTACTTTCCCTCCTAATTCCACAGGCACTGAACTACCGAATACAACGGATGGGTTCGTTGAGAAAATACAAGGGGTCATGACGAGCTGAGCGGGTACTCTCGACACAGTTTCAGCAGGACTTGGTAGAGGTCTTCGCCTTCATCGTGTACCCCTGTGTCATCGCGGCGAGGTCCATGGTCGGGCGCGGACACCGGCAACACACCCGTATCCGATACCAGTATGCCAGAAATGTCGTGTTGGGTCAAGGGTAATGCAGGCCAATTCCTGTTCAGTTTCAGGTCGGCATGGAACGCGAGGTTCCCAGTACGTCGCCTAGAATCACAATCCACCCAACCGGAGGTCTTGCCTTGAGTTCCAGTTCGTCCCCCAGCGCTCTTGATGTGGTTATCGGGTCCGGCGGCGATTCGGCCTTGGCTGGTCGGCTCTTGGACGAGGCTCGCCAGCAGGCCGCCTCGGGAGATCGCATGGGTGCCATTGCCACGCTCCGTCGTGCTGTCCAGGCCGACGCCGGGCACGACGATGCTGTTTTCCTGCTTGCCTACTACCTTGATTTGGCCGGCGAGGAGGACGAGGCCATCAGCCTCTACGAGCGGCTGTGCGACAGGGTGCCCGCTCCGGTGAATGCCCTTTTGAACCTGGCGGTGCTGTATGAGGACCGCCTTGAGTACGGCCGGGCCGAGCGTTGCCTGCGGCAGGTGCTCGACACCGACCCCAACCACCCCCGCGCCCGCTTGTACATGAAGGACGTGGTAGCCAGCCGCGACGAGGGCACGGTGGAAGATGCCGAGAGCGACCATCTCAAGCGTCGCCAGGAGATGGAGACCCAGGTCACCGACTTCGACCTCTCGGTGCGCACGCGGACGGCCCTGAAGCGGATGAACATCCGCACGCTGGGAGACCTGTTGCGCACGACCGAGGCCGAGCTGATGAGCTACAAGAACTTCGGGGATTCGAGCCTCGAGGAGATCAAGAAGATGCTGGCCGCCAAGGGCATGGCCCTGGGCCAGGGCGTCGACGATGGGCATCGCTCAGGCCGCCGGACGGCCCTTGACCGCTTCCGCGGCACCAGCCAGGAGGCCATGCTCAACAAGCCGGTGACCGATTTGTCGCTCTCGGTTCGGGCCCGCCGGGCTTTGCAGATGTTGAACATCCATTCGCTCGGCGACCTGGTCAGCCATACCGAAGCCGAACTTATGGGCGTGAAGAACTTCGGGGCGACTTCTTTAACCGAGGTCAAGGAACGGCTGAGCGACATCGGGATGACACTCAGGATGATCGACCAGTAGCCAAAACTCTGAGTATATATACTCAAATTTCAGGCGTTTCTGCGGTGATTGAGACGAGATACCCAGGCCTTCGCGGCTTGGGTGAGCTTTTTTTCGCGCATTGAACAAAGAAGTCTTTACAAGACCCCGCAGGTTCTGGTAATCTGGACCTGTTCCGGGTGGTGTCCCGGGACGCATTCCTCGCAACAGGCGACCCGGCGTCTCGTGGAGTCGGGTCGCCTTCTTTTTGTTGCGAGTTTGGATGCCTTGTCGGGCTCCTCTTGTCCATCCGTTACGACGTGGGCGGGAGATCGGATCCAGCACTTTTGTCGATTCCATCCGGTCTCTGGCCTGTCTGGCGATAGGCGCGACGCCCTCCGGCATAGGCGGCAGGATCGACCCCAACCTGCATGGGTTCTCCCGATTCGTGCTGGCGATGCAGCATCCTGAGGACGGGCACGCACCAGCCGCACCCGGTGCCCGCACCCAGGCAATCGCTGATGAGCGAGGCCACGGGCGGGTCTTCTCGGCGGATGAAAGCCTTGACCTTGCCCAGCGGCACATGGAAGCACAGGCACACGTCGTCGGTGTCGGCCAGCCCGGGCTGGTCGGGCTCGCGGGGTGTTGGATCGGGATCGGCCATGGGTGAGCGTACCATGCCCGCCCCCGGGGCACCGGCGGCGTGGAAAGGACGGCGGCGATGGCATCGATGCGTGTGAAGGACGCCTTGGCGGCGGACGTGGGATCGCGGGCGACCCTGAGGGGATGGGTGCGGACCCGGCGAGATTCCAAGGCCGGTCTGAGTTTCATCCAGCTCCACGACGGATCGTGCTTCGAGCCCATCCAGGTGGTCGCCAAGGCCGACCTGCCCAATTACGAGCGGGATGTCCTGCACCTGACCACGGGGTGCGCCATCGAGGTCGAGGGCGAGTTGGTCGAAAGCCAGGGCAAGGGTCAGCGGGTAGAGGTGGCAGCCGAAGCCGTGCGCGTTGTGGGCTGGGTGGAAGACCCCGACACCTATCCTGCCAGCGCTAAGCGGCACACCTTCGAGTACCTGCGAGAGGTGGCACACCTGCGGCCCCGCACGAACACCTTCGGGGCGATGGCACGCGTGCGGCACCGCCTGGCGTTTGCCATCCACGACTACTTCGACCGCAACGGCTTCTTCTGGGTGCATACGCCCATCATCACCACCAGTGATGCCGAGGGAGCCGGGCACCTGTTCCGTGTAAGCACGCTGGACGCGATGAACCCGCCGATGACCGATGACAAGCGCGGGGTGGACTGGAAGCAGGACTTCTTTGGCAAGCAGGCCTTCCTGACGGTGTCGGGGCAGTTGAACGTGGAGACGTACTGCTGCGCGCTGGGGCGGGTGTACACGTTCGGGCCGACGTTCCGGGCCGAGAACAGCAACACGAGCCGGCACCTGGCGGAGTTCTGGATGATCGAGCCGGAGATCGCCTTTGCCGACCTGCGCGACGACGCGGCCCTGGCCGAGGGGTTACTCAAGCACGTGCTCGACGACCTTCTGACGCATCGGGCGGACGACATGGCGTTCTTCGACGAGCGCATCGAGAAGGGGCTGATCGACCGGCTGAAGCACGTGATCGCCTCGCCGTTTCGGATGTTGCCCTACACCGAGGCCGTGGAGATTCTCCAGAAGAGCGGCAAGGCGTTCGAGTTCCCGGTGCAGTGGGGGGGCGACCTCCAGAGCGAGCACGAGCGGTACCTGACCGAGGAGCACTTCAAGCAGCCGGTGGTCGTGGTGGACTATCCGAAGGGGATCAAGGCGTTCTACATGCGCCTGAACGACGACGGGAAGACCGTGGCGGCGATGGACGTGCTGGTGCCCGGGGTGGGCGAACTGATCGGTGGGAGCCAGCGCGAGGAACGGCTGGAGGTGCTCGACGGTCGGCTGGAGGAGATGGCCCTGCCCAAAGACGACTACGGCTGGTACCGAGATTTGCGCCGGTACGGCACGGTGCCGCACGCGGGCTTCGGGCTTGGCTTCGAGCGTCTGGTGATGTACTGCACGGGGCTTACGAACATCCGCGACGCGATCCCCTTCCCGCGGGCTCCGGGGCAGGCAGGGTTCTGATCAGCACAACCCCTTCACCGCCCCCGCCAGCATGAACGAGCCCAAGACCAGCACGAGGCCATCGGGGCCCGCCAGTGCCCGGGTCCGGGCCAATGCTTGGGCCGGGTCGGTTTCGGCCTCGCTCATGCTTGAGTAGGCGTGTTGCAACTCGGCGGCCGGGCGGGCTCGGGGGCCGGCCTGGGTAAAGACCACGCGTGCGCCGCTCGCAGCCAGGTGCGCGAACATGCCCGACATGTCCTTGTCCTTGGCGCAGCCGAAGAGGACGACCAAGGGGCCCTCATGCGTCGGCAGGGCGTCGAGGGCCGCACGGATCGAGGCGGGCGTGTGGGCGCCGTCGATGATGATGGAGGGATGGTGCGCGATGGTTTCCATGCGACCGTCGCGCGGGGTGGCGGCCAGGCCGGCTTGAACGGCCTCGTCGGTGAGGCGATCGCCCAGCAGGATCGCGCACGCGGCGATGGCAGCGGCGGTGTTGGCCGCCTGGTGGGCGCCGGGCATGGGGCATCGGATGTTGTCGTAGACACGCCCATTGACGGCGACGCGGACGGTCGCGTGCCGGTCTTGCATGGCGTGCTCGAAGGGCATGTCCTGGCCGAGGACTTCGAGCGTTGTGCCCGTGGCTTTGGCGGTTTCGCGAAAGACGGCCAGCACGCCGGGCGTCTGTGGCAGGGCGATGGCGCGCGAGCCTGGCTTGAGGATGCCGGCCTTCTCATGGGCGATTGCCTCGAGCGTGTGGCCCAGGATCTCGGCGTGTTCTAGCTCGATCGAGGCCAGCACACAGGCGGCGGGGTGGATGATGTTGGTCGAGTCCAGCCGGCCGCCCAGGCCTACCTCGTATACGGCGGCGTTGCAGCCAGCACGAGCGAAGTGATCGAAGGCGGCCACGGTGATGGCCTCGAAGTAGGTGGGCGTGCCATACTCGGCGAGGATGGCCTGGGGCAACGAAGCCTCGGCCTGGGCCACGCGCCAGAGCGCCAGCGCGAGGTCGCCGTCGGAGATCGGGCTGCGATCGACGGCGATGCGTTCGTTGGGCGCGATCAGGTGCGGGCTGGTGAAAGCGCCGGTGTGCAGGCCGGCGGCGGTGAGGATGCTGGCGGCCATGCGTGTGATGCTGCCCTTGCCTTTGCTTCCGGCCACGTGGATGCAGGGCGTGGCCTGGTGTGGGTTTCCCATGGCGGCGCTCAGGGCGTGGACGCGGTCGAGTTTGAGCACCCGGGCCGCCAGGTCGCGGTTTGGCTGGCGTTCGAAATTGACCTTGGCGTTCAACCAGGACAAGGCGGTGTCGAGGTTCCAATCTTGGGGCGGCGGTGGGATGGGGACTTGCTTCTGGCCGGCGGGGGCCGATGATCCTGCCATGACTCAGCATAGTGGACATCGTGACGGGAAGCATCTTGGACCCTTTCCCGAGCCCCACCCCGACCGGGGGCACGATTCGTGGCGGGTGCTGCGGATCATGAGCGAGTTCGTCGAAGGCTTCGATACGCTCGAGCGATTGCCACCAGCGGTCACGGTGTTCGGATCGGCCAGGACTCCCGAGAGCGACCCGATGTATGTCGCCGCGAGAGAGATGGGCAAAGCCTTGGCCGAGGCGGGCCTGACCGTGGTGACCGGCGGGGGGCCAGGGATCATGGAGGCGGCCAATCGTGGGGCATATGAGGTGGGCGGCCGCTCGGTAGGCATGAATATCGCCTTGCCGATGGAGCAAGCCCCCAACCCGTATCAGACGGACGAGCTGACTTTTGAGTACTTCTTCGTACGCAAGGTGATGCTCGTGAAGTACGCGCGTGCGTTCATCATCTTTCCGGGCGGCTTCGGGACGCTCGACGAGTTCTTCGAGGCGATGACGCTGATGCAGACTCTGAAGATCCGTCCGTTTCCGTTGATCCTGTTCGGCTCGCACTTCTGGGACGAGCCTGTTCGCTGGATGCGCGAACAATTATGCAACAGATTCAGGATGATATCCGAACCTGATCTGACGTTGTTTCATCTTGTGGATGGGATCGGTCAGGCGATGGACTTAGTGCAGAGGGCGATCGAGGGGGCGTACGACACGGCCTTGCCCGGTGTTATCGGGACTGCCGCGCGAGAAACTGGCGAAGGAACCCGCCGGGGTGTCCATCCCAGGCGTGGCGTTGTCCCCCCCATCGGGGCAGCGGGGCCGTGGGCGGCTGGAAAAAGTCCTCGCCATTTCGATGCGGATTGATTGATTCCGGCGCGGAAATCTGGGATACTGGCCTACCGCGTCGCCTGTTGCTGATTGGCGGCGCATACCTCGGGAGTTGGCTGGCCCATCGTGGGGTACGCTGACATGCCCTTCGGGGACGACACACCGGTAAGGAGTTGCCATGGCTCTCTCAAGCCGACCTGATCGCAAGAGTCTCTCGACGGTTGCCAGGGACCGAAACGGTGTACTGCACGGTTCGACGGACGATGCCGACAAGAATGTCACCAAGCGTCAGCTGGTGCAAGCCGTGGCCGAGCGAACCGGCCTTGGCAAGTACGAGGTGCAACGGATGTTCGAGGCTTTGATGGACCAGGTGACCGAGGAGATCGGCCGGGGCCGTCGGATCGAGATCCGTGACTTTGGTGTGTACGAGGTCAAGGTGCGTTCGGGCCGCACCGCCCAGAACCCAAAGACGCTCGAACCCGTTCCGGTGCCCCCCAAGTGCATGGTGCGATTTAAGCCCGGCAAGAGCATGCGTCAGGCCTTGGACGATCTTTGCAAGCACGTGAGCCTCGAAGAGTCGGTATCGCATCGCCAGGAGACCGCGTTATCGAATGGCATGCCTTTGGTAGAGGTTGCTGGGGTTGGCTCGATGGCTCAAGGTAGGCATTAGCCCGTTTCACTCGCATCATTCTTTGAGAAGCCCGGCGGGGGCTACTAAACTGGCAACTCGATCCGCACCCTTGGGGCCTGTACGCCGCGGCTGCTGGCATGGGCCCGTGTTCTGGAGTTGTTTGCCATGCCCCACATCATCGCCGAGCCGTGCATCGGCACAAAGGACACGTCCTGCGTGGAGGTCTGCCCGGTGGATTGCATCCACCCGGGTAAGGACGAGGGTGAGTACGAGGGGGCACCCCAGTTGTACATCGACCCGGACACGTGCATCGACTGCGGCCTGTGCGTGGACGAATGCCCGGTGCAGGCCATCTTCCCCGAAGAGGACTTGCCGGCGCAGTGGAGCAAGTACGTGCAGATCAACCTGGATTTTTATAAGAACAAGTGATGTGGGCTGTTTGTCGCCCCCTCACGCGGCCTGATCGTTCTTCTTGAAGGCGGCTCGGGCCAGGGCGTGGCGTTGGAGTTGGCGGTCGGTGCGGACGTTGTGGGGGGCCTCTGGGGGTTCGGTCCAGTCCTCTGCCCGTCCCAGGTTGACAGCGCTCTTTTGGACTTTTCGATAGCCAAGCAGGCGGATGACCTCGAGCACGTCACTCCAAGCGGGGAAGGCCACTTGGTTGCCCTGCTTGAAGGCGTCGATGGCCATGAGGAACATGAACTGTTCCTGGGTCATCTCGCCCTCTTCGGCGGAGCGATGGAAGTCGCTCAGTCGTCGTCCCCGGCCGCGACGGCGCTCGAGGCCGGTGGGCTGGTGCTGGTCTTGGATGTCGCGGCGGTCCAATCCCAATCGACGATCGACCACTTGCCCGTGCCCGGGTGGCGGCTGGGTGTCGGGTTGTTGTTGATGCTCGGCCGCGAGATGAGGGTCATCCAAAGGCGCGATCGCTTCATCGAGCAAAGCGTGCTCGGCCTCGTCGAGTTCGAGGTCGTTCACCAAGGGATGGTCATTGATAGTGCGTTTTGGTTTGTTGGGCTGTGCGGGCATGGGCCGATGCTCCTGGCCCTTGCCTTCGTTGTCACGCCGGGCCGAGAGTTCGTACCGGAGCGTTCGACGCCGATGGCCTTGGGGCTTTAGAGGTCGTCCTCTTCATCGGCATCGGCTTCCCCTTCGGCCACTTCCTCTTCTTCGTCGTCGAGGAAGTCGGCGTCATAATCCTCGTCTTCCTCATCGTCGTCGTCGTAGTCAAGGTCGTCAAAATCTTCCTCATCCTCATCATCGTCATAAGCGACCACGGTGAGTGTCGCCGACCACTGGTCTTGCCAGGGTTCGGCGTGGAGGAAAAGGTCCGAGATGTTTTCCTGGGTGTTGGTCGTGAGCGTGGGCATGGCTGTTCGTCCGAGTTGGTGCGTGTTTCCCGGGCCGCACCGAGGTTCCAAAACGGGCAATTCGGCCTCGTGCCCCTGACCTGACGCCGACGCCCCCAGTGGGCGGGCAAGGACGGGGTGCGCCGCAAGGCTACACCCTGTTTGGCCCGTGTCAACTGGCCCGGGCCGGAGAATTGATCCACGGTATTCGGGGGGCTCAAAGGGACAGGGTGGGGCTACCATCGGCCACATGCCCACCGACACGGGAAACCCAGCCCCAAGCCCGATATCGCCGACCCGCTCCGGGGGCGATCGCTTCGCGCCGGGGCCCGAGCGATTCGTGCCGGTGGCGGGCGTGGCCGGGCTGATTTTGCCCGGGCTGGGCCATGTCGTGCTGGGACAACCCCGGCGGGCGGGGGCGATCGCCGCAGGCGTCCTTGGTCTGTTTTTGGGTGGGCTGCTGTTGGGTGGGCTGGACACGATCGACAGTCGCGAGGATCGTTTGTGGTTCTACGTGCAGGCCTTGGTTGGCCCGTTGGCCTTTGGGGTCGATTGGATCAACCAGAACCAGCTCAAAGCCTGGGCTCTTGAAGAGACCCCCGCCGCCCGGCCGGTGCCTGTGTACCGGTCGGCGTATGAGGGTGAGGTTCGCGTGCGGGCCGACGTGGATGGCCACCGACCCTATCCCGCACTGGAAGCGATGCCCCAATGGGGCCGGGCCGGCGAGTTTGCAGGATCGCGCGGGGCGGGCAAATCGGTGGGCAAAGTGAATGAGATTGCACTGCTGATGTGCGCCCTGGCGGGCATGATGAATCTGGTGGCGGTGCTCGACGCGGCGTTCAATCGGCGTGAGCGTGAATCGGCGCTGTATGGGCAGGGGGCCGGCTCGTGACGCTGTTGCTCGCCTGGCGGCCTTTGCTCGACCCCATCGACGCGCACGCGTGGTGGTTCCTGCTGATCTTCCCGGTGGCGTTCCTGCTGAGTTTGTCGTGGAAAGCCATTCGTGTGGACGACATCCGCCGGCTGTGGAGATCGGTGCTGGTGATGACGGTCCAGACGGTCTTGGTGCTGCTGGGGCTGGGCCTGGCGGCATTCCTGGGGCTGACGGTGGTGTTGCCGATCTTGGCGGGCCTGGCACGATGAATGTTCGCGGTAGCCTGGCGCTGCTGGCCTGTGTGGCGTGCCTGGGGGCTTGCGTGGCCCGGCCCACGACTCGCGTCGAACCCGGCGAGGCTGCCCAGACCAGTGACGAGGCCGTCGTGCTGTTTTACACTGTGGTGGCCACGAACCGGGGCGAGACCGAACTGCCCTTGCGGATGGTGGACTACACGCTGGAGATCGACGGGCGTCGGGTCTTCCAAGGCCGGCGCAGCGCCGAGGCCACGCTTTCGAGGCAGAACGAACAGCAGGTGGAGTTGCCCGTGCCCGTCCGGTGGTCCGACATGCCCTTGGGCGAAGCACGCTATCGCCTGTACGGGACCCTGGGCTACACGCTGCCGGGCATCTTCATGCGCGCGATGTTCGAGGCTGGGGTCTACCGGCCCAGCGTCCGCTTCGAGGTCGAGGGCACGCTGGACGGCTCGGGCCTGCGTCCGGGCGAGGATGTCCGAGCCGCGCATCAGACGAAGTAAAGGCCGGCGACGTACTCGCGCACCATGCGCTGCGTGGTGAAGTGGGCACCGTTCAGGGCGATGGTGTGGGCCATGATCGAGGCCCATTGCTTGCGCTTGACGTAAGCGGGTAGGACGGCCTGGTCGAGTTTATCGTAGAGGTCGGCGGCGTGGGCCTTGTCCTGGGCGGTGGTGGTGGGGGGCTTGCCCTTGCGGCCTGGCGCGAAGTCGTCCTGGCCGATGGCCCAGCCGGTGAGCCCCTCGACGCAGCCTTCGAGCCACCATCCGTCGAGTGTGCTCAGGCTTGGCACGCCGTTGAGGGCGGCCTTCATGCCGCTGGTGCCGCTGGCCTCGAGCGGTGGCCTTGGGGTGTTGAGCCAGACGTCGCTGCCGGCGACCATGAGCCCGCACAGGTCCATGTTGTAATTGGGCAGGTAGACGGTGTGGGCGTGTTTGAGTTTGCGTGCCTTCCGGAGCGTGTCGACGATCATGGCCTGCCCGGGCTCGTCCTTGGGGTGTGCCTTGCCGGCCAGGATGATCTGCATCCCGCCGTGGTCCTTGGCGATGGCGTCGAGGCGTTCGGGGTCTTTGTAGAGCAGGTTGAGGCGCTTGTACGCGGTGGCGCGCCGGCCGAAGCCCAAGGTGAAGACCTCGGCATCGAATCGGACCTTGGCGATCTCGTTGACGCGGTCGATGAGGGCGATCTTGGCCCGCAGATGTGCCTTGAGGAGCGATTGGGGATCAAGGCCCAGCGCGCCACGCAGCACCGTGTTGTCCTCGCGCCAGCCCGGCAGTTGGTTGTCGAAGAGCTTGGCCATGTCGCCGCACACCCAGGTCTTGGCGTGGACACCGTTGGTGACCGACAGGATGTCGTCGCGACCGAACATCATGCGCGAGACTTCGGTGTGGCGGCGGGCGACGGCGTTGATGCGGCCGCTCAGGGCAAAGCCGGTGAGCGTCATGTTGAGCATGGGCGTTGGCGCGGTCTCGGTTTCCGGCTCGGCCAGGGCGGTGGCGGTTTTCGCCGCCTTGGCGGTTCTGGACGATCCGGGCGAAGCGGGCACCGGGGCCTCGCGCATGGCACCCGTCTGCTCGGGTGAGAGCAGAGCGGCGATGTCCGGGTCGAGGATCCGATGCACCATGTCCATGGGGAAGCGGTCGTGGCCCGCGGGCACGGGCGTGTGCGTGGTGAAGACGCACCGCTCGCGGACGGTGTCGATCACCCGGCGGTCGTTGGGCGCAATGCCCATGCGCTTGGCGGTATGGCGGACCAGCTCGGGCACCAGCAGCGAGGCGTGGCCCTCGTTCATGTGGTAAATCTTGAGGTTCTGGCAACGCAGCGCCTCGAGCATGCGCACGCCGCCGATACCAAGCACGGCTTCCTGGCGGAGACGCAGCTCATCGTCACCACCGTAAAGGCGGCTTGTAATGTTGCGGTGCCGGACAGTGTTTCCCTCGAGGTTGGTATCGAGATAGATGACGGGCACGGTAAACCCGTCCTTGGCCTTCACGGGGACCATGTAGGCACCCACGTGAATGCTCCGGCCGTCGAGTTTGAAGCTGATGGTCGGTTCGAGGCGGCGCAGCATCTGCTCGGGCTGCCAGCGGACGGGCTCGTCGCGCTGGGTGCCGTCCTTGTCGAGGGTCTGGATGAAGTACCCCTCGCGGTGCAGCAGGCAGACACACACCAGGGGCACGTGCAGATTGGCGGCCGATCGGATGGTATCGCCGGCCAGGATGCCCAGGCCGCCTGAGTACGTCGGCAGCGTATCGCTCAGGCCAATCTCCATGGTGAAGTAGGCCACGCGGGGGTCGATCCCCAGTGTTTCGTTCGGTGCGGCGGAGGCGTAGCGCATGGTGGTTCCTTCGTCTGCGTGGCCGGAATGGTTCAGAGGGCCCCTTCTATTTCGGCAGGTTGCGGGCCCCGGTGGAGTGCGAATTCGTGGGCCTGGGCGTATGCCTCGGCCATTTCCATCCAGTCGAACAACCAGGAGCGTTGCTCGGCGGCGTTTCGGACGCGGATGCGTTCGCGCTGGGTGAGTTGGCAGAATTCGAGCATGCGCTGGGCCATGGCCTCGACGGCGTGCTCGATGGTTTTGCCCTTTCGCGGTAGCACCCAAGGGGCCCAACCTTGCGGCTGGGCATGTCGCTCGAGGACGAAGTCGCCGAACCCCGACATGTCGGTAGTGATGGCCGGCACGCCCAGTGCCAGGCATTCGAGGGGGGTGTAGCCCCAGGGCTCGTAGGTGCTGGGGAAGATGCCCAGGTGGCACCCGCGGACGAACTGGTCGTACTCCATGCCCCACAGCGGGTTGGTGGGGCTGATGAACTGGGGGTGGTAGACGATCTTGACGCGGTCCTCGGGGTCGTTGCGCAGGCCGGCGACGGTGATCTCGGTGAGCACCTCGTCGCGAGGGTCTCCCTCGAGGGTGTGGGTGATGACGCTGGGCCAGCCGCGCGTGCGGAAGGCCGCCTGCGTGCGCTTGAGCCGCAGCATCCAATATTCTTCGGCCAGGCTGTCGAGGGAGACGCGGCCCTCGCTTGCGGCGGTGCGGAAGAGGCGGTCGCGCAGGTCGTCTGCGATGTGCTCGCAGACGTCCTCGAGTTCGTCGAGCACGGCGCGATTCTGGAGTACCACGGGGTCGATGGATCGCACGTCGCGCCGGGTGACGATGAAGGAGACCACCGTGGACGGATTGTTGGTCTCCTTGAGCAGTTGGTTGAGCCGGGCGTTGGCTCGGATGAACAGGTCGAACCCCTTGTTCCGGGGCTCGTATCGGCCGCTGGTGAAGAAGTAGAGCGTGCGGTCGAGGTCGATGGGACGGGTGGGAAAAAAGTGCCCCATCGTGAAGTGATGTATTTTTTCCTTGAAGACCGCGTGGAGGGTCTGGAACTCGTGTCCCACGCTCAGGCGGCCGATGTCCAGCCCGTTCGGCAAAATGGCGTCTGGCTTGCGATCGAGCAGGTGCTCGCACTCTTGTCCGGTCAGGGGGCTGATGGTGGTCATCACGTCGCAGTCGCGGGTCGCAAGCCGCTCGTAGTCGTGCCTGGCCCGGATGCCAAAGCGATCAGCTTCGGCGGTCGAGTCGATGCCCTGGATGTCGTCCGGGGGGCTTTCGCTGCTGGCCAGGTAGCGGCCCAGGAGCGTGGCGTGGGTGGTAAAGACGGTGGCGATGGGCTGCCCCTCGCGTTTGATGAGCGGGATGGCCAGGCCGCCCATCCATTCATGGAAGTGGGCCAGAACGCGCCGGGACTGCCGGCGGGCGGGCCTCTGGTCTCGCCAGGCATGATCGGCGGCACGGAGGAAGTGCCTCGTCACGTCGGCAAAGGCGATCACGCCATCGACCATCGCGTCGCCGCTGGGCGAGCCGACTCGTTCGTGCTCCCAGAGGTAGAACTTTTCGGCGTTGATGCGTTCGATCGGGAGGTTGATGTCCAGGAGAACGACTCGCGGCCGACCCGGTACAAGCCAGCGACCGGTGTGGCAGCCGATGCCGGTCTCTTCGAGGGCTGTCAGGGCGCGTGCCAGCCAGCCCGTGGGGCGTCGGGGCTCCATTTCCAGGGCGGCCTGATCGGGGATGTAGGGGCCCACCATGAGGTAGCGATCGTCCCAATGGTCGACCATGGTGGCGGCCTTGGATCGCAAGACCTGGTAGATGCCCCCGATGGGGTTGCATACCTCGTAGCCGATCTCCACCAGCAGCACGCCGGGCGAACCGCGGCCGCCGGGCAGCCCCGTGCGCTCGAGGTCGATGTCGGGTCGGGAGGGGGCCACGTCTGAACTCCGTGCGTCGTCGGCGTTGTGGCGCAATCCTTGCGCCGTCGGGGGCTGGGGTCTTGGATTGTCCCTGTCGGGGAGTTGGCATACTCACTATCGGCCCAAGCCACCCCCGTCGTGAGCGTGGAACAGATTTCTGGCGTGTTCACGACACCTGCTCGCACACTGTTCGCGTGGCCCGTGTCAAAACTTCAAGAAGTCGTGCCAAAGTCGTGGTGCGATCTTGCCGATGGTGCTTGCGAAACATAGGATTGGGCAAGAGTTGAGTCGTGGTGGTGCATGGCTCTCTCGGCCCCAAGAATGGCGACGTGGTGGCATGGGGCAAGCCATACCCCAGGGGCCAGACGGGCGGAACGACCTCGGAGCGTTCGCCCGGAAACCACACGGAGGTGGGCCGTGATCGGCTCCAACAGCAGTGCGCTGAGACAACACGCCTATTCGGTGTTCACCGCGTCTCGCCGGCAACCCCGAAGCCCTTCGGATGATGTGCCCGAGTCGGTGCTTCGGCCGGTGTCTCCAAGCCGCGAACGAGTGCAGGAGCGTGCGTCGGAGGGCTTGGCCGAACCCAAGGGGGTGACGCCCGCACCCTTGGGCGGGGTGATGTCCGCCCTGAAACCCCAGAAGCCCGTACCCCAGAAGCCCGTGGAGACGCCAGCCTCGATTGCATCCTTGGAACCTACCCAGGACGAAATCCGCCGCCGTGCCCACGAGATCTACCTGTCTCGTGGGGGCCAGCCGGGAGACCCGCAGGCCGACTGGCTTCGCGCCGAGGCCGAACTTCGGCGTGAGCGTGGCCTGACCTGAATCCCGTGCGGTCTTCGGGCGGGCATGGGGAGAACCCCGTCGGGTTTCCGTTGGACGATCGGGCGTTTTCGGTCGATCTGTGTTTCGCCGGTGTGTGTGCCGCGTGGAGCCCAGACATGACCAACCATCTGATGATGATTCCCTCCAATGCCCAGCCGTCGTTTGGACAGCCCGTCCAGGAATCGGGGTGGATCTCGGCCGACGACCAGTACTGGTTCAACGAGGGCACCCACGCGGGGCTCTACGAAAAACTGGGGGCCCACCCGCTTTCGGGCGGGCGTGGTGTCCGTTTTGGTGTCTGGGCACCCAACGCCCGGGCCGTGTCGGTGGTGGGTGATTGGAACCACTGGACGCCCGGGGCCGACATGCTCTCGCCGATAGGCAGCAGCGGGATCTGGATGGGGGTGTCGCCCCACGCTCGCGAAGGTTGCCACTACAAGTACCTGATCGACTCCCACGCGGGCGGGCGACGGCTCGAGAAGACCGATCCCTTCGGCTTCCGCCATGAGCAGCCGCCCCGCACCGCTTCGATCGTGCATGGGCTGGCGTATCACTGGAACGACGCGGAATGGATGCGCACGCGCGGCGAGCGGCATCGCGTCGACCGGCCCATGAGCATCTACGAGTTGCACCTGGGCTCGTGGCGGCGGGTGCTCGAGGACGGGTACCGTAGCCTGAACTACCGCGAACTGGCGCCGGTGCTGGCCGAGTATTGCAACCGGCTTGGCTTCACGCACGTGGAACTGATGCCGGTGATGGAGCACCCGCTGTACAAGAGCTGGGGGTACCAGACGACGGGGTACTTCGCGCCTACGAGCCGATATGGCACGCCGCAAGACTTCATGTTCCTGATCGACACGCTGCATCAGGCTGGCATCGGGGTGATCCTGGACTGGGTGCCCAGCCACTTCCCAGGGGATGGGCACGGGCTGGCGCTGTTCGATGGGACGCACCTGTTCGAGCACGCCGACCCGCGCGAGGGCTTCCACCCGGATTGGAAGTCGATGATCTTCAACTACGGCCGGCACGAGGTGCGCAGCTTCCTGATCTCCAGCGCCATGTTCTGGCTCGACAAGTACCACGTGGATGGCATCCGCGTCGACGCCGTCGCTTCCATGCTCTACCGCGACTACTCCCGCAAGGAGGGCGAGTGGGTGCCCAATCGCTACGGCGGGCGGGAGAACCTGGAAGCCATCGGCTTCTTGCGGCAACTGAACACCACGCTCTACGGTGCCTTCCCAGACATCGTGACGTTCGCCGAAGAATCGACCGCGTGGCCCGGGGTGTCTCGACCGGCCCACCTGGGCGGGCTTGGGTTCGGGTACAAGTGGGACATGGGCTGGATGCACGACACGCTGCACTACCTGGGCCGCGAGCCCATCCACCGCAAGTACCACCACAACGAGATCAGCTTCCGCGCGGTATACCAGTTCAGCGAGAACTACGTTCTGCCGCTCAGCCACGACGAGGTGGTGCACGGCAAGGGCAGCCTGCTGGGACGCATGCCGGGCGACGAATGGCAACGCATGGCCAACATGCGTCTGCTCTACGGCTTGCAATGGACCCAGCCGGGCAAGAAGCTGCTGTTTATGGGCGGCGAGCTGGCGCAGGTGCCCGAGTGGAACCATGACAGCAGCGTCGAATGGCACCTGGAAGACGTGCCTCATCACGCCAGCATCGCGGCGCTCGTGGGCACGCTCAACGATCTTTATAAGCGTGAGCCGGCGCTGCACGAGCGCGACTGCGACCCGCGCGGGTTCGAGTGGGTCGATTGCACCGACGCCGAGACAACCGTCATCGCTTACCTGCGCCGTGGCGTGCGCGAGCGCGACACGCTGCTGGTGGTGGCCAACTTCACGCCCGTCGTGCGCGAGGGCTATCGACTGGGCGTGCCGTTTCCCGGGTTCTGGGAAGAGGCGCTCAATACCGATGCCGCGTGCTTTGGCGGTTCGGATGTTGGCAACAAAGGCGGCGTAACGGCCGATGAAAAGCCCTTCCACGGCCGGCCCTACAGCCTCTGCCTGACCCTGCCACCGCTCTCGGTGCTCGTGCTTCGTTGCGAGCGGGGCGCATGAGCATCCGCGCGGACGACGCCCGGGATCCGGCGTTGCTGCGGTTGGCCCGTGCGCACGGCTTGCTGACCGAGCACGACAACGGCATGGGCGTGCGATGCTTTCCGAGCGAGGCGGCGTTGCTGAGTGTCCTGCGCGCGCTAGGTGTGGATATCGATACATCCGCCGACGCGGCCAAAGTCACGACGCCGCAAACAGGCACGCCGAGAGCATTCTGGCGAGGCCATGCAAGGCAGTTCGGCGTCTTTGCGCCCCTGTACGCCGTGCGCAGCGAGCGCGGCGGTGGAGTGGGCGACCTGGAAGACCTCGCGCAATTGTGCGAATGGGCCGGCGGATTGGGTGCGTCGCTGGTCAGCACGCTGCCGCTGCTGGCCGGGCGGTACACGACGCCCACCGACGGCTGCCCCTATGCGCCGCTCAGCCGGGGCGTGTTCAGCGAATTGTACCTGGACATGTACGGTGCCATGAACGATGCCGAACGGGCCGAAGCCCGGCGGCTTGGCGAAGCGCCGCTGATCAACTATGCCGCGTGCTGGAGTCTCAAGAGGAGGGTGCTCGAACGCGAGGCGGCCCGCGCGGACATGGGCCCGGTCGACGCCTTTGTTCGACAGGACGCGCTGATTGGCGCTTACGTTCGATGGCGCGCGAATCAGGAAGGCGATGCGTCGGCCGAGCGGCTGTACGCTTATGCGCAGTGGCTGTTGCACGCGCAACTCACGTGCGTCCGACAGAGGGCCGAAGCGTCGGGTTGCGGGCTCTACCTCGATCTTCCCGTAGGCGTCGTGGCCGATGGGTTCGACGTGCATCGCAACCCGGACCTGTACGCCAGGGGCGTGGCCGTAGGCGCTCCACCCGACGTGTACTTTCCCGAGGGGCAGGTATGGGGCTTCCCGCCGATCAAGCCCGAGATAGCCCGCGCTTCGGGGCACGCCGAGTTGGTCGAGGCGTTGCGTCGGCACCTTCGATACGCGCGCACGCTCCGTCTGGACCACGTGATGGGCTTGTGGCGTTTGTATTGGATCCCCGATGGACACGGGGCGGACGATGGCGTGTATGTGCGCTACGACGCCCAGGGCGCGCTCGACCGGCTCGCCGCACTCTCGCACGAGTACGAGGCGACTTTCATCGGCGAGAATCTGGGTACGGTGCCCCCGGAGGTCGATCGTGCCATGGTGCAGCGGCGGCTGATGGGCATGACGGCCGCCCAGTACGATGCCGGTGATCAGGCCACGGACCCGGGCCCGGACAAACCCGACCTGCTGGCAGCGCCAAACACCCACGACATGCCCACCTTCGCGGGATATCTGGCCGGGCGTGACGTCGATCTTCGTGCGTCGCTCGGGCTGCTCGATGCTTCGGCGGCCGCGCATGGCTTGCGATTGCGTGCCGAGGCGCTTGAACGGCTCCGTATATCGCTGTTAGTGCGGGATGATGCGGACCTGTTCGATGCGTTGATGGACAAGCTGTGTCGTACGCCCGCACCCGTGGTGATGCTCTCGCTCGAGGATCTGTGGGGTGAGCTGGAGCCCCAGAACATCCCGGGGGTGAGTGCGGGTTATCCGTGCTGGCGGCGACCGATGCACGTGGGCCTTGAAGAGCTGCGTGGCAGCGATAGCATCGCCTCGCGCATCGCCCGTTGGGTTGGGTTGCTATTGCAATCGACTGGAGCCGCCGCAACATGAATCGCTACGTGTGCATCCACGGCCACTTTTATCAACCACCGCGAGAGAATCCCTGGCTCGAGCGTGTGGAGGTGCAGGACTCGGCGTATCCCTACCACGATTGGAACGAGCGCATCACGGCCGAATGCTACCAACCCAACGGGCAGGCACGGATCCTGGATGCCGAGGGATGGATCCAACGGATCAACAACAACTACGCGCACATCAGCTTCAACTTTGGACCCACGCTGTTGTCGTGGATGCAACTCAACGCACCCGAGGCCTACGCGGCTATCCTCGCCGCCGATCGGCACAGTATCGATCTGAACGGTGGGCACGGATCGGCGATCGCGCAGGCGTACAACCACATGATCATGCCGCTGGCCAACGCGCGCGACCGGCGCACGCAGGTGCTCTGGGGCATTCGTGACTTCGAGCACCGCTTTGGTCGGCGGCCCGAGGGCATGTGGCTGCCAGAAGCGGCCGTCAGTCGCGCGGTGCTCGAGGAACTTGCGTCGCAGCGCATCACCTACACCATCCTCGCGCCCCGGCAGGCGTTGCGGTATCGCCGCATCGGCTCGGAGAAGTGGATCGACGCGAGCCAGCACGGGATCGATCCGCGTCGGCCATACCGATGCAACCTGGATGGTGGACGGTCCATCGATATCTTTTTCTATGACGGCCCTCTCTCGCAGGCGGTGGCCTTCGAGCGGTTGCTGAGCAACGGCGAGCACTTCGCACGGCGTCTGCTCGGTGGGTTTGAGCATCGCGAAGAACCGCAACTGGTGCATATCGCCACCGATGGGGAGAGTTACGGGCACCACCATCCGTACGGCGACATGGCACTCTCGTATGCCATACGCCATATCATGGACGGCCACGAAGCCCGCCTGACCAACTACGGGCAATATCTCGAGATGCACCCGCCGCAGTGGGAGGTCGAGGTCATCGACAATTCGTCGTGGAGTTGTGTCCATGGCATCGAGCGTTGGCGTGCCGATTGCGGCTGCCACAGTGGGGGGCATCCGGGCTGGAACCAGCAATGGCGCAAGCCGCTGCGAGAAGCACTCGACTGGCTGCGCGACGAGATGGCCCTGCGATTCGAGCGCGAGGCGGGCAAGATCTTCAACGATCCGTGGGCGGTGCGTGACGAGTACATCCAGGTGATCCTCGAGCGCACGCGCGAACGTGCCATCGAGTTTGTCGACCACCACGCCCGCGAGCGCGGGCCGGGCATCGACTACACCCGCGCGCTGCGCTTGCTCGAAATGCAGCGCAACGCCATGCTCATGTACACCAGTTGCGGCTGGTTCTTCGATGAACTCACGGGCATCGAGACGGTGCAAGTGCTCCAGTACGCGGGCCGTGTGATCCAGATTTCCGAAGGTCTGTTCGAGGAATCCTTTGAGGAAGACTTCCTCGATCGGCTGGGTAAAGCCCAGAGCAACCTGCGTGAGCACGGCGATGGACGCAGTGTCTACGTCAATATGGTGCGGCCCGCCAAGGTCGACCTGCTCAAGATGGCCGAGCACTACGCGGTCATCAGCCTCTTCGAAGATGCCGACGACAAGGCCGAGGTGTATTGCTACGACGTTCGCAGCGAGGAGCGGCACGAGATGACCGCGGGCCGCACGCGGCTGCGCGTGGGCCGTGCGACGCTGACAAGCCGACTGAGCCTCAACAGCCAGCGGGTTACGTATGCCGTGCTGCACCTGTCGGACCACATCATCACCGGCGGCGCGGGGCTTGAGGTGCCCGATGAAATGATGGCATCGTTCCTCCAGGAAGCTCGGCAGGCTTTCGATCTGGCCCAGTATGGCAAGCTGCTGCGGCTGATCGAGCGTGACTTTGGCAGTTCAACCTTCTCGCTGGCTTCCCTCTTCAAGGACGAGCAACGCAAGGTGGCCGAGCAGGTGCTCGAAGGTGCCCTCGATAGCGCCGAGGCGACGTACCGGCGGATGTACGCCGATCAGGCACCGTTGCTGCACTTCCTGCACGCCATGAAGATACCCGCGCCGCGGGCGTTGTACTTTCCGGTGGAACTGGTGCTCAACGCCGACCTTGTCCGCGCCTTGCGAGACGAGGACCCAGACGTGGAAAAGGCCCGGCAGATCCTCGAGCGCGCCGAGCAGGCCGGTGTCGACCTCGACCGAACGACGCTCTCGTACGTGGCCGAGGCCGCGTTGGCACGGCTGAGCGAGCGTCTGCTGGCCGACCCGGCCGACAGCCAGGCCCTGCGATCGATCGCCGCATTGGCCGAGATGGTTGGCGCGGCCCCATTCGAGGTGCGATTGGACATGGCCCAGAATGCTCTGTACGAGGTGCTCCAGGGTCGCGAGCATCTGCTGTCGGGCCATCAAGTGGCCGATAAGCAGGCCTGGGCCGAGCTGGCCTCGCGGGCCGCCCGAGTTCTCCGGGTGCGTTCTTAAACAAAGTTTCATGGAAAACGATGTTTCAGGCACGCGATCCATCGGATGAAGCGCCGAAGAATATTGCATGGCGTACGAGAGTGCCAACGACCGCCTGGACGCACCCGATCGTGCGGTGTGGACCGAGCCGGCCGTGATCCGTGATGAAGCGTCCGGGGTCGAACGGCTTGACCTGCGGTATCGCACGATCTTTCTCAGCGACCTGCACCTGGGCAGCAATGGTTGCCAGGCACGGGAACTGAGCGCGTTCCTCAAGTGTGTACGCTGCGAGACGCTCTATCTCGTGGGCGACGTGATCGACATGTGGCGGCTCAAGAGCAAGTGGTACTGGCCCGGCAAGCACAACCGCGTCATCGGCCGCATCCTCAAGATGGCCCGCAAGGGCACGCGGGTGGTCTACATCCCCGGAAACCACGACGAGCACGCGAGGCAGTACGCGGGCCTGAGCTTTGGTGGCGTGGAACTGCTGCTTGACGCCGAGCACATGACCGCCGACGGCAAGCGCTTGTTTATCAGCCACGGCGACCAATTTGACATGGTAGTCAAGCACGCCCGGGCGCTCTCGATGCTCGGCTCGGCCAGTTATGAGTTGCTGCTGCGAATCAACCGGCAGTACAACCGTATCCGACGCCTCTTCGGGCTCAACTACTGGAGCCTGAGCCAGTTCCTGAAACTCAAGGTCAAGAGCGCCTGCACCTACATCAGCAAGTTCGAAGAAGCCCTGACCGATGAGGCCAAGCGCAAGGGCTTCGACGGTGTGGTCTGCGGGCATATCCACAAGGCCGAGATCCGCCCCGACGCCCGGCACCCGGGCATGATGTACTACAACTGCGGCGACTGGGTCGAGAGTTGCACCGCCCTGGTCGAGCTGCACGACGGGTCCATCCGCCTGCTCGACGGCAAGGCCGTCGTCGATCGGCTCCGACAATACGGGCAACTCTCAGGCGGTCGCAGGTCCAGGGGCCAAAGGCGTCGGGCACCACAGTCCAAGCAACGCATCGAAGGCGTCCAAGTCGGTTGACCCGATGCACTATCCTTGGGTGTGCCCGGCATCCGACACATCCAGTGGACCAGCGAGCGAAGCCTGCGTATCGAAACCGATGCGCCATCGCACGCGATCTCGCAAGGGCTACGGCGTGCGAGCCTGCCGTGGGTGTTGGATGTCGTCCCCGCCGACGGCTCCTTGCTGATCTTGATCAATCCCGAGGCATCGATGCCCCAAGATCCGGCCCGCGCCATCGTCTTGGCGATCGACCGGCTGGGGAACGTCGAGCAACAGCCTCGCAGGCACGTCATCCCGGTCTGTTACGAGCCGCCATACGCGCCAGACCTGCCCGATGTTGCCCGCCTCATGGGCATGGCCCTAGACGAACTCGTGCGTTGGCATACGTCCACAGAGTTTACCGTCGCGTTCCTGGGCTTTGCGCCGGGCTTTGGATACCTGTCGGGCCTGCCCGACGGCGTGCGCGTGCCAAGGCTCGCGTCGCCGCGCACACGGTTGCCCGCGGGCAGCGTCGGGCTGGCCGGTCCTTATACCGGCGTCTACGCGCTGCCCGGTCCCGGAGGGTGGCGGATCATCGGGCGAACGAATCTGGTGATGTTCGACGCGCAGCGACAGGAGCCCGCGTTGCTGAACGCTGGTGATGTGGTGCAATTCGCTCCGATCTCGGCGAAGGAATTCGCAGCATGAGCCTGCGCGTGGTCGAGGTCGTTGGGCAGGCCAGCGTGCAGGACATGGGCCGCCCGGGCCACGCGCACACGGGCGTGCCCAGGGGCGGTGCCGCCGACACGCTTTCCTTGCGGCTGGCCAACATCGCCGCGGGCAACACGCCCGACACCGCGGGCGTCGAGATGGCCATGGGGCGGCTCGTGCTTGAGGCCATGACCCCTTGCCGCGTCGCGTTCAGCTCGGGCGAGCGTGCCCTGGAAGCGATCGACCTGCGAGTAGGCGACCGCGTCGAAGCCTGCCCATCGGCGGGCTTGTGCCGAGCGTACGTGGCCGTCACCGGCGGCCTCGGCGTATCGAGCGTGCTCGGCTCGGGTTCGACGCTCCTGTCCGCCGGCTTGGGCGGGTTCGAGGGGCGGGCCCTGCGCGCGGGCGACGTGCTGCCCATCGGCGAATCATCGGGCGAACCCGTGCCGATCCCGGCCTGGGTGCGCGCGATGCTCGCCTTGACGCTTCGTCGGCGCGTGCTGCGGGTGACCACCTATGGCGCGCAAACGCAATGCCCCACGGGCCTTCTGCAAGTCTCGAACAAGGCCGACCGCGTAGGTGTCCGGCTGGAACGCTCCGTCCCCGCCCGGGCCATCGACACCGGGCCGAGCATGGGCGTGCTGCATGGCACGGTGCAAGCGCCTTCCACGGGCGAGTTGGTGATCTTGGGCCCCGACGGCCCGACCACGGGGGGTTATGCGACGGTGGGCACGATCATTGCCGCCGACCTGCCGGCAGTGGGCCAGTTGTGCCCGGGGCAGTGGGTGCGGCTCGAGGCGGTTGGTCGCGAAGAGGCGCTCGCGTGCCTGCGACAGCGTACCGAAGCCGTTGTCCGCCTCGTAGGATGATGCATGGACGACGCGAGCCTGCTGGGCCCATCGATCGACCTCAACGCCGATGCCGGCGAACTCGACGCGTTGCTCGAAAGCGACCTGGAACTGCTGGGCGTGGTCACCTCGGTCAACATCGCCTGCGGCGGGCACGCGGGCTCGGACGATCTCATGCGTTCGATCGTCCGGCGTGCCGCCGATATGGGCGTGCGCCTGGGGGCCCACCCGGGATACGCCGACCCGAAGCACTTCGGGCGCCGCGAGATCGGCCTGGACGTGCAAGGGATCTATGACGCGTGCCGCGAGCAGGTCGGCCGCCTGGCGCGAGTCGCCGCCGAGCAGGGCCACACGCTGTCGCACGCCAAGCCGCACGGGGCGCTCTACCACCGCGTGATGGGCGACGCCAACGCGGCCGAGGCGGTAGCGCGGGGCTGCCTCGACGCCGTGGCCGGGGTGACGGGCGATCCGTTCGCATCGTTGCTGTTCTATGGCATGCCCGGGACCGCCGGTGCGGCTCGGTGGAGCGAGATGGACCTTCCCGTGCGTCGTGAGGGATTTGCCGATCGCGGGTATGAGGCCGATGGCACCATGCTGCCTCGGGGCGAAGCCGGCGCGGTGCTGACGGATCCACAAGTCGCTGCGGCCCAAGCCCTGCAAATGGCCCGCAGCGGCCGCTTCGACACGCTCTGCGTGCATGGCGACACGCCCGACTCGTTGGCGATCGCGTGGGCCGTTCGATCGGTGTTGCTCGGCGGCGGGGTCCGCATCATGGCGGACTGACGGCTTGACCTTTGCCAGAACGCGGCTATCTTTTTGCGATGACCGCAAATTTCCATCATCATCATCATGCCCATCTGAAGCACCCGAGAGGGCGCCGGATGTTCGTGTGATCTGATGGATCTTTGATCCGAAGATACTAACGCCGGCCCAACGCCGGCGTTTTTCGTGCAGGGGCGGCGTGCTCTTGCAAGAACGTCGGCAGGGGCAGTCCCGGAGCCGACTGATGACCGTGCTGGACAAACCCGTCGCGACCGCGACGACGATCAAGTTCGCGATACCCAAGGGTCGAATGTTCGAAGGCGTTCGTCGGCTGCTGGCCGACGGCGGGCTGGACATCGAGGCGACCGAGCGGGGCTATCGGCCGTCGCTGCCGTTGGCTGGCTTTGGCGTGAAGCTGCTCAAGCCCCGCGCGATCGTGGAGATGCTGGCGGGCGGCAGCCGCGATGTTGGCTTCGCTGGCGCCGATTGGGTGCGTGAGACCGGCGCCGACCTTGTCGAGATCGTGGACACGGGCCTCGATCGCGTCAGGCTCGTGGCCGCAGCTCCCGCGGCGCTGCTCGATGGCGGGCGGCTTCCCGATCGACCGCTGGTCGTCGCGTCCGAGTACGAGCGGATCGCACAAGTGTGGATCGAGGATCGCGGGCTCGACGCGACGCTGCTGCGGTCGTACGGTGCCACCGAGGTCTTGCCCCCCGAGGATGCGGACTGCATCATCGACAACACGGCGACGGGCGCGACGTTGGTGGCTAATGGGCTGGTGGTCATCGAGGAACTGATGATCTCATCAACTCGTCTCTACGCTTCGCGAACGGCAATGGATGATCCTGCAAAACGCGAGCAGGTCGAACGTGTGGGGCTCATCGTTCGGTCGGTGCTCGAAGCGCGGCGGCGCGTGATGATCGAGATCAATGTACCTGCCGATCGGCTCGACGTAATCGTCTCCGTACTCCCCTGCATGCGCGAGCCGACGGTCTCGGCGTTGCGATCGCAGTCTGGATACGCGGTCAAGGCGGCGGTACGACGCGAAGAACTTGCTGGTGTGGTTCCGCTCGTCAAGCAATTAGGCGGCACCGACATCGTGGTGACTCGGCCGGAGCAGATCGTGCCATGAGTGCGTCGGCGAACAACATGGTACTTCGCCCCGCGGCTCGTCTGACTGGACTCAAACCATACCGCGCGGGCCGGGCGTATGGCGATGGCGGGCTGCGTCTGGACGCGAACGAGGGCCCCAGTACGCCCGAGACGTGGCTGGACTGCCTGCGATCGCTGGATGCCCAGGCCGTGCGTCGGTATCCGGACGCGAACGCATTAGAGCGAAGGATCGCTGCTTGTCTAGGCATAGCAGCGGAACGGGTGGTGGTGACGGCCGGAGGCGACGACGCGATCGATCGTGTGTGCCGGGTGATGCTTGAGCCGGGGCGATCGCTGGTCCTGCACACGCCGACGTTCGTCATGATCGAGCGCGGGGCCCGGCTCGCGGGGGCGTCGGTTCTGGGCGTGCCTTGGATGGGAGGCCAGTTCCCTCTCGCGCAGTTCTCGGCGAGCATCGGTGCAGACACCGGCCTGGTGGCGCTGGTGTCGCCCAACAACCCGACCGGAGCGGTCATCGATGTATGCGACATGGAGCGGATCGCTCGTGCCGCGTTCGAGGTGGGCGCGCTGGTGCTGGTCGATCTGGCCTACGTGGAATTCGCCGATGCCGATCCCACGCCGGCGTTGCTGGGTATGGACAACGTGGTGATGGCGCGGACGTTCTCCAAGGCGTTCGGCCTGGCGGGAATGCGCGTGGGATACGCGGTGGCGAGCGAGGAAGTGGCGGGTTGGTTGCGGACGGTTGGTGGGCCGTACCCGGTGTCGGCGCCAGGGCTGGCATTGGCAGGTATGGCGCTCGAGCGTCGAATGGATACGGATTATCTATCGCGTGTTCGCTACGAGCGCGAGAAACTAGTCGCGTCGGTTCGGGGCAGGGGAGTAGAGGCGATACGTTCGCAGGCGAATTTTGTGCTGATGCGTGTGGATGCCAATCGACTTGCAGATCTTGGCATTATCGTGCGTGCGTTTGCTGGTGAATTGGCGTTATGGTCACGGATCACGCTACCCGGCGACGACCGGGAGTTCGCGCGGCTGATGGACGCAGTGGAAGGGGTTTGCAATGGGTGAGCGGAGAGCAACGGCCAGGCGTCAGACGCGGGAAACTAGCATCGATGCGTCGCTAGATCTCGACGGAGCCGGCACCGGCAACATCGAATCCGGCATCGGCTTTCTCGACCACATGCTGGGAGCAGTCGCGTTGCACGGCAGGATCGACCTCGACCTCAAGTGCGCGGGCGACCTGATCAACGACGACCACCATACGGTCGAGGACGTGGCCCTGGTGTTCGGCCAGCTCGTCGATGGTGCCTTGGACGATCGAGTGGGCATCGTTCGCTTCGCGCACGCCTACGCGCCGCTCGACGAAGCGTTAGCGAGGGCGGTCGTTGACTTCTCGGGTCGCCCCTCAGCAACAATCGATCTTGGATTGAAGCGTGAGGTACTCGGCGGCGTGGCGTGCGAGAATCTGACGCATTGGTTCGTGTCGTTCGCCATGACGGCCCGATGCGCCTTGCACGTCGATGTGCTGCGCGGGGAGAACGACCACCACAGGGCCGAGGCGGCGTTCAAGGCGTTTGCGATCGCGCTGCGTACCGCCGTCGCGTTCGATCCCGGGCTGGCGGGCGTGCCCTCGACGAAGGGAGTTATGTGATGGTATCGATCGTGCAAACGGGAGTGGCGAACACGGCTTCGGTCGCGGCCGCTTTCGAGCGATGTGGTGCAAGCGTATCGAAGGCGGAGACCGGTGAAGCCGTGGAGCGTGCCGCGAATCTCGTGCTTCCCGGCGTCGGTACGTTCGGCGCTGGCATGGAGTCGCTGCGAGAAGCAGGGCTTGTCGACGCGCTCCGGGCTCGGATCGAAGCGGGCAGGCCGACGCTGGCGATCTGTCTGGGCATGCAGTTGCTGTGCGCGTCGTCGGAAGAGTCGCCGGGCGTCGATGGGCTCGGCGTAGTCGAGGCGAGAGTCGAGTTGTTGTCACGGCCAGCCAGGCCCAGGTTCGGTTGGAACCGTGTCGTTCCCGAGGCCGAGCGCGGGGTGATCGACGAGGGCTTCGCGTACTACGCCAACTCGTTTGGCGTGCGCGAGCGACCGGCAGGTTGGGCGTGCGCGATGTCAAACTTGGAATCGCCGTTTGTGGGCGCGATGCAACGCGGACCGGTGGTCGCCTGCCAGTTCCATCCGGAGCTGTCCGGGCCGTGGGGATTAGATCTGCTGAAGCGTTGGATTCGCGCGGGGGTGGTGGCGTGCTGACCAAACGCGTCATCCCGTGCCTGGACATCCGCGACGGGCGCATCGTTAAGGGGACCAGCTTCGCCAACCTGCGCGACTCGGGCGACCCGGTCGAGCGGGCGTCGCTTTATGAAGCCCAGGGCGCCGACGAACTCGTCGTGCTCGATGTATCGGCCACGTCCGAGGGGCGCGAGGTAGCGCTGCACACGGTCAAGGCGATCAGGCGGGCGATCTCGATCCCGATGACGGTGGGCGGCGGAGTGCGGAACGTGGCGCACGCCCAGGCGTTGCTCGAGGCCGGCGCCGACAAGGTGGGCGTGAACTCCGCGGCGGTGCAGCGACCCCGGTTGCTCACCGAGATATCCGAGCGCATGGGTGCACAATGCGTGGTGCTGGCGATCGACGCGGCACGGCGCGGTGACGTGTGGGAGGTTATGACGAGGTCGGGTACGAATCGAACCGGCATCGACGCTGTCGAGTGGGCGCGTCGAGCCGTCGCGGCAGGGGCGGGCGAGATCCTGCTGACCAGCATCGACCAGGACGGGCGCGGAAACGGCTACGACCTGGGTCTGATCCGAGTGGTCGCGAGCGAGGTGAGCGTCTCGATCATCGCCTCGGGCGGGGCATCCATGGCGGCGCACATGGTCGAGGGTTTCGACGCCGGTGCCGACGCGGTGCTGGCGGCGTCGATCTTCCACGACGGCGTGACGAGCGTGGGCGAACTCAAGTACGAATTGGCCGCCGCGGGCGTGCCGATGCGCATGATGGAGGTGGCGCGATGATGGTTCCGTCGGTCGATCTTCGTGGTGGAAACGCCGTGCAACTGATTGGTGGCCGCGAGCTGGCCCTCGACGCGGGCGACCCGGCACCAATCGCCGAGCGGTTCGGCCTGGTGGGGGAAGTCGCGGTCATCGACCTGGACGCGGCGATAGGCACCGGCTCGAATCGCGATGTCGTGCTCGACCTGGTACGGCGCGTGCCGTGCCGCGTGGGTGGTGGCATCCGCAATGTCAAGTCGGCGATCGAACTGTTGGACGCTGGTGCTCGCACGGTGATCCTGGGCACGGCAGCGAGGCCAGAAGTCTTGCGCGAGCTGCCCCGCGAGCGTGTCATCGCCGCGCTCGATGCGCGTGATGGGGAAGTGGTCGACCAGGGCTGGACGCGGGCGACGGGCCGGCGCGTAGAGGATCGGATCGCCGAGCTGGGCGAGCACGTCGGGGGGTTCCTCGTAACGTTCGTCGAGCAGGAAGGTGGGCTCGGCGGCTGGAACGTGGCGCAGCTCGAGCGCATCGCACACATGGTCGAGCTGGCCGGCCCGGCGCGGCTGACCGTCGCCGGCGGCGTGCGCACTCCGTCCGACATCGCGGCGGTCGATGCGTTGGGTGCCGATGCGCAGGTGGGCATGGCGCTCTACACAGGCGCGTTCGACCTGGCCGAGGGATTCTGCGCGCCGCTCACGAGCGATCGGCCCGATGGCCTCTGGCCGACCATCGTGACCGACCCCAGCGGGCGGGCGCTGGGCTTGGTGTACTCGAACCTCGAATCCGTGCGTGCGTCGATCCAGCAGAGGCGAGGCGTCTATTACTCGCGCTCGCGCGGCGGGCTGTGGGCTAAGGGCGAGACTTCCGGCAACGTGCAGGACCTGCTGGGCATCGCGTCGGATTGCGACCGCGACGCGCTGCGGTTCACCGTGCGGCAGCGGGGCGCGTTCTGCCACACGGGGACGGCCACGTGCTTCGGCAAATCGCAGGGGCTCGCGGGCCTCGACGCGACGGTGGCCGAGCGCATCCAAAGACCGAAAGCTGGTTCGTACACGGCCCGGCTGCTCATTGAACCCTCGATGCTCAAGGCCAAGCTGCTGGAAGAGGTGGGTGAACTACTCGACGTCCAGAGTAAATCGGAAGCGGCCCACGAGGCGGCGGACGTGGCGTACTTCGCGCTGGTCGCCGCACGGGCTCGTGGGGTGACGCTGGAGGACATTGAAACCGAGCTGGACAGGCGCGCCCTGCGCATCACGCGACGGCCGGGAATTGCCAAGGCCAGCATCGGGAGTGAGGCATGATGCTGCGACGGATCGATCAGGACGAGGCGATGCGGCGTGGCCGACGGGACCCGATCGACGCCGACGCGGTGGCGGATGCCGCCAGGATCGTCGCGTCCGTGCGCGAGCGCGGCGAGGCGGCGGTGCGCGAGCAGGCCGAACGCTTCGGCGAGCGCTCTGCTGCCGAGCCGTTGGTGCTCGGACGCAAGGCCATGGACGGGGCGTTGCGGCTACTGGACGCGAGAACCTGTGGCGTGCTCGAGCGCACGGCGCGGCGCATCGAGTCCTTCGCTCGAGACCAGCGTAACTCGATCCGAAACATGGACGTGGCAATCGAAGGTGGCCGCGCCGGCCACACGCTCGTGCCCATCGTCGCAGCGGGTTGCTACGCGCCGGCGGGGCTGCACCCGCTGCCCTCCTCGGTGCTCATGGGCACCATCCCCGCGCGCGTCGCCGGGTGCGATCGCGTGGTGGTCGCCTCGCCGGGTGCGTCAACAATCATGCTCGCCGCCGCGGCGATCGCCGGAGCCGACGAGTTCCTTGCTGTCGGCGGCGCGCACGCCATCGCGGCACTGGCGTATGGATTCGAGCGTTTCGAACCGGTTGATATGATCGCCGGACCGGGCAACGCCTGGGTTACCGCCGCCAAGCACCTGGTCTCCCCGCACGTGGGGCTCGACATGCTCGCCGGGCCCAGCGAGTTGCTGGTGATCGCCGACGAGACCGCCCCGGCCGACCTGATCGCCGCCGACCTGCTCGCGCAGGCCGAGCACGATCCCCGCGCCTCGGCCATGCTCGTGACGACGCGCGCCGCGCTGGCCGACGCGGTGGACGCCCTGCTAGCCGTGCAGTTGCCCGAGCTGGACACCCACGACGTGGCCGCGCGCGTCATCGCCAACGGCTTCGCGTGCGTCGTCGGGTCGATCGACGCGGCCCTGCGCGTGGCCGACGCGATCGCCGCCGAGCACGTGGAGGTGATGACGCGCGACGCCGACGCCATCGCGGCGCAACTGCGCCACGCCGGGGCGGTGTTCATCGGGCCCGGCAGCGCCGAGGTCTACGGCGACTATGGTGCGGGCCCCAACCACACGCTGCCAACCGGCGGCGGGGCGCGCTGCGGGGCCGGGCTCTCGGTGTTCACGTTCCTTCGCGCGCGGACGTGGTTGCGAATGGACGAGTTGCCCATGGAAGAACCCGCCGCAGTGCGCGACGACGCGATGGCGCTAGCCGAGATCGAGGGCCTGGACGGCCACCGACGGGCGGCGCTGCTGCGGGGCTCGCAAGCGGCTGGGCCTTAGCGCGCGCCGCATCGACGCCGTGGCTAAGGTCAGCGGCGAATCGTTCGTATTGTTGGTGTTCTATGGCAAGCCCGGGGCCCGCGGGCTCGGTCGCTGGCACGAACTGGGCCTGCGCACCGCGCGCGAGGGCTTCGCCGGCCGACGGCACACGCCCGATGGAACGCTGGTATCGCGGGCGGCGTCAGCGAGGCGGCACGCTCCGGATCAAACCCTACGCTTGCGTGACCGACGGGTGCGACGCCCGTCGAGGAGGGAGTCCGCCATGCACCGTGCTATGTTCCGATGCGTCTTGATCGCGCTGCTGCTGATTGTCACCGGCGCGCGGGCCCAAATGGGCAACGATCCCGCGGCCCAGCCCGCCCCAGCCACGCTCTTCGAGAACGTGCGCGTCTTCGACGGGCTGGGCGACTCGCTCAGCCCGCCACGGCACGTACTGGTGCGCGGCAACACCATCGAGCGGATCTCGGCGACGCCCATCGAGCCGCAGCCGGGCGACACGGTCATCGCCGGCGATGGTCGCACGCTCATGCCCGGGCTCATCGACGCCCACACGCACCTCATGTTCGAGGGCGTGAGCATGCTGGCGGCGATGCGCTCGGACAGCGAGTACCTCACGCTCGTGGCGGCGCGGTCGGCCGAGGGGCACCTGATGCGCGGCTTCACGACCGTGCGCGACGCGGGCGGGGCCACCTTCGCCCTCAAGCGTGCCATCGACCAGGGGCTCTACCCCGGCCCGCGCATCTACCCCAGCGGCGCGATGGTCAGCCAGACCTCGGGCCACGGCGACTTCCGAGCCCGCACCGAGCTGCCCCGAGAGCCAGGCGCACCGCTGACTTATGCCGAGCGCGTGGGCATGGTCGCCATCGCCGACGGCCGAGACCAGGTGCTGCGGGCCGTGCGCGAGAACCTCATGCGCGGGGCGACGCAGATCAAGCTCATGGCCGGCGGGGGCGTCAGTTCCGACTACGACCCGCTGGACGTCACCCAGTACACCCTCGACGAGATGCGCGCCGCCGTCGAGGCGGCAAGCCACTGGGGCACCTACGTCACCGTCCACGCCTACACGCCCCACGCCGTCCGCCAGGCCATCGAGGCCGGCGTGCGCTGCATCGAGCACGGGCAACTGCTCGACGAGGACACCATGCGGCTCGTGGCCGAGCGCGGCGTGTGGCTGTGCCTCCAGCCATTCCTCGATGATCAAGACGCCAACCCCAAGCCCGAGGGCTCGCCGCAGCGGCTCAAGCAGATCGAAGTCTCCCAAGGCACCGACCGCGCCTACCGGCTGGCGCGGGAGCTGGGCGTGAAGGTCGCCTTCGGCACCGACACGCTGTTCTCGCCCGCCAACGCCACGCGCCAGGGCGCGCAACTGGCCAAGCTCGCCCGTTGGCACACCCCCGCCCAGGTGCTGCGCATGGCCACCAGCCGCAACGCCGAACTGCTGGCCATGAGCGGCCCGCGCAACCCCTACCCCGGCCGCCTGGGCGTCGTGCAAGAGGGTGCCCTGGCCGACCTGATCCTGGTCGAGGGCGACCCGCTGGAAGACCTCGACCTCATCGCCGACCCGGACCGCAACTTCGTGGTCATCATGAAAGACGGGAAGGTGTACAAGAACACGGTGGGAGTGGGGGGGCGACGGTAAGGCAGGTGGGGCAAGGGGCCGCCCACCAGACCCAAGAGCGCCGGAACGGGCGGTGGGACGCAACGCGGGGCGTGCCGCCATGGACGGCCGCGTCGTCCCCGAGGGGCCCGAAGGGGCCGTCCGAAGCCGCGATCGCAGTGTTGAAGATCCGTCACGGCTTCCGGACGCGGGTGCATGTCAAGCTTGGGGTCCTGGGCGTCCTGGGTGACGACGCGAGTTGCCGCTCGTGGGCGCGGCGTGGGCCTGCGCAGCAGCCGCGCCGGGCGTGTACGCCGCGTAGCCAATCCACAGGAACACCTGGAACGCGATCGCCCCCACGGCGCTGGCGCCCAGCATCCACCATGAGAACACGCGGCTGCGGGAGGTCTCGCTCGCCGGGCGTCGATACGCTCGATCCGGGTTGGCGGCGATCTCATCCCAGCGGTCGCTGGCGTGGCCGAACGATGCCCCCGCCTCGACCGAGCGCTCGTATGCAGCGATGGCCCTCGGTGCCGTCCATGCGGCCCGCTCGACAGCGAGCATCGGCACGATTGGCAGGCTCCACGCGAGCACCGCCAGCGAGGCCGCGATCGCCCGCCGCCGGCTGCACAGCAGCACCTCGCGGTAGGGTTCGACGGGGAGCTTGCGCCACCACTTCACACGGTCCCTCGGGTCCATCCAGCGGTGCATCGACGCGGCGAGCGAGGCGGCGGCCAAGAGCGGGGCCATCTGGATCCACTCGGCCACGAGCACCCAGATCTTCCGATCGACCGGTAGATCGAGCAGCCACACCGCAATGGACTCGAACACGCCAGGCACGAGCACATCGTAGATGGCAACCAGTTGCCAAGAATTCGGGGGCTCCCCTTCCATTCTGTCCACGATCCCGCTTCCCACCCAGCGCCCTTGTGATCCGAGCCCCCGACCCTTACGCCGCCCCCTTCCCCTGCACACCACCGGACGAGTCCAAGCCACGCGCGGCCGAGAACGCCCCGCACTGGCCGCACCCAAAGCCCGCCTCCGCCGCGCCCGCACGCGGTCGCGCCGGCCTACCACCTCGCCGCGATCCTCGCACCCCATCGACACGATCCCCTCCTCGCCCACGCGGTACACTCTTGCCATGACGCCGTGGATCTTCCTGGCGATGGCGTGGGCGTTGGGCGTCGCGGGCGTGGGGCTGCTCGCGTGGGCCCTGGTGGGAGACCGTGCCCGGGGCCGCAAGCGGTGCCCCGGGTGCTGGTACGACCTGAGCGCCGCCCGGGCCGAGGACGGCCGCGTGACCTGCCCCGAGTGCGGGCGGCGGATCGCCAAGGCCCGGGCGCTTGGTCGCACCCGCCGGCGGTGGCGGTGGGCGATGCTCGCGTGCGTTGTGCTCGTTGGCGCGGTGGCCAGCCGCTCGTGGCACGTGGCCCGCGTGCACGGCTGGTGGCGCGTCGCGCCCGACGCGGTGCTCATCGCGTTCCTGCCGCGGACCGAGGCGTGGTCGAACACCATCCCGTTCAGCAGCCACGGCTCCGTGCTGAGCAGTTCTCGCACGGGCCCGTACAAGCAGGAGCTGTACACACGCTGGGGGCCCGTCGAGCACGCCGAGGGATCGTGGCGGCACGGCGGGCTGAACGCGCTGGAGCGGTGGCTAATGGGCCGCCGCGCCGCGGCATGGCTGCGCTCGGCACAGGAGGGCGAGTTCCGCTCCGTGGCCTGCGAGATGCTGGCATGGGCGACCAATGAGAACCCCAAGGGGCTCTCGCCCGAAAATCTGGGCATGCTCGTGCTCGCGCGTTCTCGCCTGGCCTACCAGACGGCGGCCACCTACACGGACATCGGCGTTGAGGTCGAGGACATGTCACGCATCGAACCCTCCGCCGGGCCTGAGTACACGATGGTCGTCAGCGGCTTTCGGCGCGGGGTGGGCACGCGCTTCGAGAGCGCCACCGCCTCGGCTGCATTCGTCGATTCCGATAGGCGATCCAGCCGGCAATCGGTCACGCTGCGGCGGGCGGGCGGCCCGACGCGCACGTGGGACCATGAAGGCGAACGGGCGATCAACGACGACCCGCCGGGCCCTACTTCATGTCGCTGTACCCCGCCGAGGCCCTGGACGCCGTCGGCCTGTGGAGCTCGGTGCTGCGCCCGCAGGACTTCGAAGATTGGCTGGCCCGCCCCGCGATGGTCCGCGGCCGATCGTGCTACCACCTGGCCGAGCCATCGGGCGGCCTGGAACTGTGGATCGACGCGAAGACATGGCTCGTGCTGCGCGTGCGCGCTGGTTCGAAGGACCTGCACGTCGAGCCCACGATCGATGCCGACCTCGACGATTCGTGGTGGCATTTCGATCCCGCCGATCCGGCCGACTCGCCGCTGGAGCAACGCCTCGAAGCGATTAACGCCCTGTTGCCCGAAGCGAGCGTGCTGGAGGGCTACACCCGGCGGCCGCGATAGGTGCGGTGGCCAACCCCCTACGCCGCCCCGCGCTCGCCGCGCGGCGACACCACCGGCGCCCCGCACGCGCCCGCCGCGCACCCGAAGCTCACCTGGGCCGCGTTGCTCCAACTGCTGATCCGGCCCGTCGAGCGCCGGGCCCGGACGCGGTACTGGATGACGGCCACGCCCTGGGGCACGCGGCGGTCGCGCACGCGGTGGTGGCCGGCCAGGGCGAAGAGCTCCCACGGGCCCATCGGCCCGTCGATGGGCGTGATGGACCGCTGGATCTCGTACTGCACGCCCTCGCCGCACGAACTGAAGCGAAGCTCGACGGGGCCGTAGCTCAGCATCCGGGCGTCCAGGTTCCCGGGCGTGGGCGGGGCGGGGCGCTTGCGACGCTTCTCGGGGCGGGGGATGCCGGCGAGCGGGTACACGCCCCGGTCGCCGGTGGCCTTGGCGTGGGCGTCGATCTGCCCGGTGGCGGCCCCAAAGCCGCCGCGCAGGGCGCCCATCGCGATCCGCTTGCGCAGCATCGCGCCGGCCAGCGCGTCCTGGGCCGCGCGCACCGCGGCGGCGGCGTCCCTGGCGGCCTGGGTCTTCTCGTCGAAGGAATCCACGAACTGGCTGGAAAGCCCGATGAGCGTGGGATCGATCGTGTCCCACCGGCCCACCAGCATCGCGCACTGGTTCAGGAAGTCCGCCTCGCCCTTCTTGGCCCGCCGCGCCATGGTCCACCTGCCCGTTCGCTCGATCGACACCGCCCGCCGCCCGGCCCGACGCCCGCGGCCTACCCAGTCTTCGTCCCGTTGCAGGCCCCACTTGAGCCAACACGGCGGCCGGCCCCCAGAACGCGTCCACCGCCCCCGGCGACGCATCCAGGCCGGGGCAAAACGCGTCCGCGCGGCCGCCGAACGCGTTCCCGAGGCTCGAAAACACTGTCCCACCGCCCGGGACAGCGTTCCGCCCCGGCCAGGACGCGTCCGGCGCGGTCCAGGACGTACGGGGAGGGGCCCAGCATGGACGCGGAAGCGCTCAGCGTGGACGCGGAAGGGCCCTGCGTGGACGCGGAAGGGCCCAGCGGGCTTGGGAAGGGGCTCTGGGGGCCCTGGAGAGGGGGTTGGGGAGGGGATGGGGTTTGGGGGGCCGGTATTGGCCTGTGGCGGGGCGTGGGGGCTTGCGCGGTGAGCGGCGGGTGTGCTGGCGTGCGGGTTGGTGGCGTGGGAGGCCGGGAAGGTCGGGCAGGTCGCGGTTCGGGTAAGGCGATTCGCGTAGTGTTTGGGCATGGAAGACCGAGATGGGCAGCCTTGGAGCACGGCCGGTGTATTGGGAAGGCTTGGAGACATGCTCGAGCGGCCCACATGGCCGACGGTGATCGTGCGTTGGCGGCCGCTGAGGTGGCTCGACAAACCGCTGTCCTGGGTGTGCTGGGTGCGACCAAGGCTGTTGTCGTCCTACGTCAAGTCCACCCCGGTGGCATTCAGGGGCAGCCGGGTCGAGCGCGTGCAGTTCTGGTTGTGGAGGTTGCAGTCCCCTCGCGGCAGCGTTGGTGGTGCGCTGGTATTGGCTGCCGCGATGGTGACCGTTGCACTGCTACTTGGTCGACTTGGACTGGCACCACTCTTGGGAGGCCAAGACGACATACAGGGCATGGCGGTGGCCATGGGTGTGACCGCCGGGTATTGCGGTGCGTTGTTCGGCTTTATGCAGGCGGTCGCGGTGTTCGCAGTTCAACTCCGGACGCATCAGGACGACTCCGTTCGTCCGCTGTCGCCTTTGATTGCGCGAAAGTACCTGACATTCATACTGCTCGCCGCGATTGCCTCGGTGACCATCGCCAATCTCGTGCTGGCCCTGGCTGCGCCCCTGGTCGGGCCCAGCCCGGGCGTGTACGGCGCGATGACCTGGATCGATATAGTGGCAGTGCCCGGAGTGACCTTGGCGGCGCTGTGGTATCTCGCCGCAGTTGTATCCGACGCCGGCAGCGACGACATGGAGATGGCGATACCCGTCATAACCATGGCCATGCGCGACCAACTCGCCCGCGACGCCAGGCACGAACGACTTCTCAACGCGTACGGACATGCACTCAATGCAGCGAGGATCGAATACAACCCGTTTAGCGGTACACGGCTCGCACGATCGGGCAAGCATACCGGGGCGATTGATCTCCCAAGGAGTGGGGTCGCCATCGACGCCGACTGCCATCGACTGCATCGCCTTGGAATGGAACTCAAAGTCTTGTCGGGCCACCCCAAGGCATCGGTTGACCTTCTGGTGGGGCAGGCTTTCCAAGAGGGAAAGGCATTCGTGCTGCAATGGGATCAAGGTGGGCTCGAGCCTGAAACCAAGGTGCCATCCAGCATCCACTCGTGCGCCAAGTCGGTATTCATCGTGTCGCGAACCGGAAGGGCGATGCCCGCTGGTCAGGTCCGCCAGTTTTTGGGCCGGTTGGAGGCCGTGCTGAAGAAGATCGCCCGCGAGGGCCGGCACGTGGAACTCGAGGAACGCTTGGCCAATCTAGGAAGCATCCGGGATGCTTGGCTGGGGATGATCCAGCCGGGTACGAAGCCACCCGAGCGGATCCGCTTGATGCGTACCTACGACAAGTTCGCGGGGCCGCTGGAGCTCGACCTGCACGACATCGCCATGGCCGCGGCGCAATCGGGCGATCCCCCGACCGTTGAAGAAGTCGCCAACTACCTGATGCAATCGGCGTTCGCCTGCAAGTACGCTGGCCAGATCCGGCTCATGGCCGCACATCTCGATGTCGCGGTATATCTCTACTACCGATGCGTGCATTCGGAACCGCTCCGCGAAGCGGTTGGCAAGCGGCTGGATTCATCGCTCGGAAGCCTGTTCCTGTTGATCCGGCCTGACCTTCATGCAGACGAGGAGGTCTCGGAGGCAGAACTGGCGGCGGTTCATGATGCGATCCTGAGTTTCACCCTCGCCCTTGTCAGGGCGGCCATCCGCTACAACGACACCAAGCACGCGGAATGGTTCGCCGGTCGGATATTCGGCGATCGACTCTTGTCCGACTCTGGACAAATCGATTGGGATGATGGCCCGGTTGCCGATGGCTACAAGAGCCGGACTCAATATGCCGCCATGCTCCTCCTTGGCTGGTCGCTGAACGTGCTGAAGCATGTCGATGCGAGCGAGAGCGCGGCGGCGAAGCGTGTGTTCGATGGCATGATGCCGCGTCTGGCTTCCCCGGAGCGATTGGTGGCTCTGTGGGAACTGTACCGCGGCGCTTCACCATACGAGGCACCAATCGATGAACGGCTTGGCACGCAGTACTGGGAGATTCGGGATTGGGATCGAGAGCAACGAACGGGCATTCCCGAGGTCACCTATGGGCACGACGACTGGATCCGCCTCGGGCTTCGCGCCGGGCTTTTGATGAGTTCGGTGCGTTACATCGGAGAAACGGAGAAGCTGTTTGCCAACAGGCCGAAGCGGGGCATATGGGATTCGAGTGCCGAGAGAGCCGCGCTCGAAGCACTGGTGCAGGAGTCGAATCTCGGGGTTCCAGAGTCTGAGAGAGAAAAGCGGGTCAATCATGCGACCGGGATCATTCGAGCACGAGAACGTGCCGGCAAGTCCGCGTATCTCCGGTACGTCCTGGAAAACACGCTCTCCAGAACGCGAATCGAGCAATACCGCGCAGAAGCGTTGCGATCGTATAGGAATTGCCAGAAATGGATCAATGCGATGGTGGAGTCGGGAGTTGGCTCGGGCAGGGCAAGCCGGACAATAACAGCGACTGGTGTGAATCAAGCTACGTACCGCGAGTACCTGCTGGACGACAACAACTGGGACCCGGGCATCGGGGGCTATGCCGGAGAGCTGGTGGCGAGGTACGAGGCCTCAAAACTCGTCGGCACGATCGCGGATCATGCGCCGCGAGCATACCAACCTGGGTCTCTTGCCGATCTCCCCGAATCCATTCGTGAAGCCAGGCAAGACCTCCAAACAAAGGGTTACGACGCCAACGTCCTTGTGCTCCCACGAGCGAACCGAATCGCTAACTCCGTCTTTGATATGCCCTCGTGGCAGGTGCCCGGCCAAGGCGAGTACGGTGGCGCGAGCCTGGGTCAGTGGGAGGGCCTGCTCGTGCTGCGCTGCCCCTACGACAATTCCAATCACGCCCTATTGCTCGATACGCGAAAGCTGCTCACCACCGCGCATCGGGATGGCGAGACCCAGCCCACCATCGAAATCATTGAAGGCCGCGACGATCCCGAGTTGAAGAAAGCCTACGAGGCGGCCGAGAAGGCACTTGAGTCAGGTGGCGAACTGCCCGACTCGCAGAGTATCCATATCGTCACCCGCATGGTCGCCCCGCCGCCGCTGGCCATCGCCGACATCAACGCCGCCCTGGCCATCGATCTGCGGCCCGCCGCCGGCTACGTGCTGGTCGAGGGGGCCGAGCTGTTCCACCGCCCGGGGTGCGAGCGCATCGAGCAGGGCGAGCAGGCCCGGCAACTGCATTTGCCCGAGGATGAACAACGCAAGCCGTGCGAGCACTGCCAACCGAACGAGTGGGATCACGAGGCCGAGCGTCAACAGTGGACGCGGATCGAGCCAACGGCCACCGATAGCGACACTGAATGAGACGATGTGCAGAAGAGTGAACGCTTGACCCACGCCCAAACCCTCCAAACCTTCCTCGCCACCGCCAGCGGCCCAATCTGCGACGATTGCCACTCGGCCCGCACTGGCATGACGCCCCACCCACTGCCCACCCAGGCCCGCGACACCCCAAAGCCCCCACGCGCCCCTCGTGCGGGGCTTGGCGGGCACCTTGGGCGCTGCGTCACACGCGCTGGTGGCGGGCCGATTCGGGCGTGAGGCCGGCTTGCAGGGCGAAGCGGGCCATCTGCACGCGGTTGGTGGTGCCCAGTTTCTTGTGGATGGAGTCGCAGTGCCGCTCGATGGTGCGCGGCGAGCGGCCCAGGGCGGCGGCGACCTCGCGCGTGGCCATCCCCTGGCCCACCAGGGCGAGCACTTCCAACTCGCGGCCGGTCAGGGAAGACAGCGGGCCAAGCTCGGCCATAGGCGGGTCGATGATGGCAAAGTCGGGGGCATCGGCCTGGGTCCGCGGGGGGGCCATCGGCGCCGCCGAGCCCTCGCTGACGAGCACCAGGCACATCGCCTCGCCGTGCTCGCCGGCGGGCAAGGGCCAGGCGTCGCACTGGACCTGCCGGCCCTCGTGCATGAACCGCACGAGCACGGGCCGCCGCTCCTCCATGGCCTTGCGCACGGCCGGTGGGCCCTCGCTCGTCCAGACGCCGGCGGTCTTTCCCGGGCGTCCCTTGCCCCGGCGGGTGGCGGGTTGTGCCTCGTCTTGTACGGGTGGGGGTTGGGGTGGGGATGAGGATGGGGACTCGCCCTCGGGTCTTGGTGGGTGGTCGGTCAGGGCGGAAAATCGGCGATTGCACGCGATGAGCTCGCCCCGGGCGTCCAGCAAGGCCATACCCACCATCGGCTCATCGTGCAGCACGCCAAGCACCTCGGCCAAGGCCCGGGCCTTGGGGGGCATGGGGTGCGTGGGGTGCGTGGGGGGCGATGTGGGGGTAGTGGGGGTAGTGGGGGTAGTGGGGGGCACTGCCGCCTGCGGGGGTGCGTTGGATGTGGCACCCGGTGGCTCGGGCGCGGCCACCGCCACCGGGCGGGCGAGCGGCCTGGCTTGTGGACGGGCACTCAGGCCCTTGGTCACGGCGGGGTCCGCCGACGAACCGCCGCCAGCACCGGCGGGACCCGGTGTCGGATTGGGCATGGAACGCTCGGCCATTGGCGGCCCCCTCAGCCGGTCGTGGATCCGGTCTCCCATAGGGTAACCGTTTTCCCGAGGGCACGCAAGGGCATTTTGAGGAGGTTTTTGTCAGGATTCCGATGGGCAGTGGGTGGGCAGTGGCTGGAGCGTGGGGGGCGGTGGTGGGCGGTGTGGGGCGTGTGGGGGGGCGTTGTGTTGGGTTCGCGCGAAGAGTTGCTTGATTCGGCGCAGGGCCCGCATTGGCAGCGCCCGTGACCAGTAACATCGCGGATGCGACGTGGTCTATGCTCCCAAGGCTGTGCCCCCAAGGGCTTCACCCTCATCGAACTGCTGGTGGTGATCGCCATCATCGCGATCCTCATCGGCATCCTGCTGCCCAGCCTGGGCCTGGCGCGGTCCACGGCCAAGAAGCTCCAGTGCTCGGCCCAGATGCGGTCGATCATGACCGCCTTCACGAGCTACTCGATGGACTTCAACGAGTTCCACCACGGCAGCCGGCAGAACTACGGCATCCGCTTCCGCTCCATCCGAGGCAACAACTTCCTGCTGCCCTTTTACGAGGAGCACAAGCCCGGCATCGGCGGGGGGAACCTCAGCTACTGGGGCGCGATCTACACCGAGTATCTGGGCGCTTCGGTGGCCGACAGCGACTTTGTCCCAGCCAGCGCGGGGGGCAGCTTCGGCTCGAAGACCTACCTGCCCGGCTGGGAGCAGTTCCGCTGCCCCGAGGCCCGGACGATGGACCCCTACCCCGAGGGCACGGCCTTCGACCCCGACCACCTCTATTGCACCTACGGCTTCAACGGCGTCATGCGCGTTGGCAGCGTGGGGCTCTTCAAGCCGGGCGGTTTCGATGACGCGCGGCCCAATCGCATCACGGCCATCCACCATCCATCGAAGATGATCGTTTTCCAGGACGCCTTCGAGCACATGCTCGACGCCAATGGCGACACGCTCAACGACCTGACGCAGTACGATGCAAGCTCCGGCCCCGCATTCTTTGAATGGAAACGCGAGTACTTCCGACATCCCGGCGGATGCAACACCTGCTGGCTCGACGGGCATGTCAAGGCCATCGACAAGGCCGACAATAACGACAGCCTGCCGTGGTACCTCGGAGACGGTGCCTGAAGCCGGTCAGGCGAATCGTTCGGCCAGCACCGACAGCAGGCGCTCGAAGACGGTTGCTTCATCCGCCGTCGCGTCGACACGGGCAAAGGTGTCCGGCTGGGCGGCGACCAGGTCGAGGTAGCCCGCCCGCACCTTGGCGTGGAAGGCAGCCCCCTTGGCCTCCATGCGATCCAGCAACAAGCCCAGGCGTCCGGCGGCCGTGGCCTCGTCCACGTCGAAGACGATGGTCAGGTCGGGCCTGGCATGGGGCCTGGCTCCATGGGTGACCACGCGGGCCACGGCCAGGATGTCCTCCTTGGACAAGCCGCCGGCGGCCCCCTGGTAGGCCAGGGTCGACGCCACGAAGCGGTCGGCCAGAACCACCTCGCCGCGGGACAGGGCCGGGGCGATGCGTTCGGCCACGAGCTGGGCCCGGCTTGCCATGTACAGCAGCATCTCGCAGCGCACGTCCATGTGGGCCTGGCGGTGGTCGAGCAGCACCTCGCGGATGGCCTCGCCCGCGGCCGTTCCGCCGGGCTCGCGGACGGCCACCACGGCGATGCCCGCGTCCTTGAGCATGGCCTCGAGCCGTCGTAGTTGCGTGCTCTTGCCCGAGCCGTCGGGCCCCTCGAAGACCAGGAACCTGCCGCGGAGGTGTTCGATCCAGGCCGGGAGTTGTCGCGGGGCCGGGGGCATGGGGGCCAGTGTAGAGCGCTCGACGCCTCAGGCCTCTGGCTCGTCGTCCCCATCCTCCACCACGTCGATGTACTGCACGCCCAGCAGCTCGGCCCCGCCACGTGCCACGATCGCCTCGACCCGCTGGTAGCAGTCGGCCAGGCGGTCGTTGTCGTTGACCCCTTCGACGTGCAGGAACAGGAACTCCTCGGGCTCGTCGTCGTCGTCGCCCTCTGGGTCTTCCATCGAGTCGAAGAAGGTGCGGCCCAGGCCCGTTTCGTCGAGCGCCAGCCGTACCGAGTCGAGCACGTCGGTGTCCTGGGCGTCGATGGCAAAGACCCACGGCACGGGCGCGCCCGCTTCGAGGCCCGCGTCGGTATGGTGCGAGAGTTGCCACTGGGCGTCCTCGAGGGTCATCCAGTCCATGAGGTCGTCCATATCGCTGGGATCCGTCGCGTCCACGCCCGCGGGCGTCAGGCCGTTCGCCCGGGCGAAGGCCTCGACCCGGGCGGCGCGGCTCTTGACCTCTTCCAGGCCCATGGCGGCGACCACCTGCACGGCGACCTCGATGGTGATGGTTTCTTCCCGGGAGTCCTCGTTGATGTCGGTCATGTGGGCGGGGTTGGCAAAGAACCCGCCGTCTTCGGGGTCGCTGTCCCCCAGCGTGGCATCGGCCAGTTGGCTCAGTTCCTGGGCCCGGTCGTCGCCTTGCCCCTCGGGCAGGGCCAGGTGGAAGATCCAGTGCAGGGGCTCTTCGGGGTCGGCCCCTTGCTCGCCCAGTTGCTGGAAGATGTCCTCGATCTCGCGGTCGAATGCGCTGGCCATAGGACGTTTCCTTTCGGGGGTTCGGTCGGCGTGGTTCGTGACCACGACAACAGGGGGCGGCTTGTCGGAGGTAAGCCCGGCGGCCACGAGGCACGCGTGCAGGGCGTTGGCATCGTGCGCGGTGAATGCGCCGTGGGAATAACTGTCCAAGTCGAGCACGCCCCAGCATGCGGCGGACTCGTCAAAGAGGGGGATGACCAGTTCGGCCACGTCGCGCGGGTCGCAGGCGATGTAACCCTCGCCGAGCGCCGCGACATCGGGCACCACCAGCGTGAGGCCTTGGGTGAAAGAACGCCCACAAGCACCATGAAGCCCGATGGGCGAGCACGCGGGCTTGTCGCGGCGCGGGCCCAGGACGAGGCTCTCGGCGTTCTGGGGGGCGGTCAGATAAAAGCCCAGCCAGGAGACGCCCCCGGACGCCAGCGCTGCCCACGCGGCATCGACGAAGCCCGACATCCGCGCCAAACGATCTCCGGTCAGGTGCCGGCAGGCGGAGGCCAGGCCCGCATAGTCCCGCGTGCGGGTCTGGGCTGGTGTCATTGGAGCGGTCAGAGCGTGGCCGAGGTGTAGGGCAGCAGGCCCATGAACCGGGCCCGCTTGATCGCCTGGGCGATCATCGCCTGCTCGCGGGCGGTGGTGCTCAGGCGCTTGCGGCCGTAGATCTTGCCGTTAGGGCTCATCATGCGGCGGAGGTTGTCGGCATCTTTCCAGTCCACAAAGACCTCGCCATTGCCCGAGGTGTGGATGACGCTCTTCTTGCTGGGTCCACCGCCGAAGCGGGCGAAACGGCTCATGCTGGCCTCCGTCGTGGTCTTTGGGCGCCCCACGGGTGTCCGGGCGGGCGCGACGGGTGAATGGATGTGGGAATCGCGACTCAGTCCCAACGGGGCTTGGGCGGCTGGGCCGCATCCACACCCGAGGGAGAGGATGATAGCGGGGTCGGGCGGACGGGGTCCAGTGCGATGGGCGTGTCGTCCGAGGCGGGGCGGCTGGAAACCGGCCGGGTTGGGGTAGCGGAGGGGGTGGGGGTTGGGGTGGGGGTTGGGGTGGCACCAAGGCGTTCGACCTTGGGCTTGCCGGAGATCAGCAGGCGGTCGATGGACACACGGCCCCCGCCACGGATGACCAGGTAGAGGCATCCGGCTGCCAGGATGCTATTGCGTACGAGGTGGCACATCCCGATGGTGTCCCCGCAGGGGAAGCTGAACTCCCCGAAGCAGCCGCACTGGAGGTTCATGCCCCGCTCGATGACGGTAGAGATGGCCCAGATGAAGACGCCCATGGCACCGAGCATGGCGAATGAGGCGGCGCGGGTCCAGAAGCCCAGGATGAGGAACGCGGCGCAGAGGATCTCGAGCCAGGGAACGGCAAAGGTTGCAAGCACGGTCAGGTGATGGTGCTGCAACGGGTCGAGGAGTTTAAAGCCCTGGATCGACTCGGCGAAAGCCTGCGCGGCCGCCGGGTTGCGGAGTTTCATATACGCGGCAAAGGCGAAGATGCCGGCAAGGAGCAGCCGGACGAAGAGTGTGAAGACCGTGTCGATGCGCTGGCCCGTGGTCATTCAGCCACCCCCCACCGCTTCGGTGGGGTAACCGGCGTCTTTCCAGGCGTCGTACCCCTCGTGCATGACGTAGATCTCGTTGAAGCCCCAGCCGCTCAGGCGGATGGCAACGTTCTCGGAAGCGTCGCACTCGCCCCCGCCGCAGAAGACGATCACCGGGAAGGCGCGGTCGAGTTCTTCGAGCAGTCGCGTGGCGGAACCATCGATGAAGTTGCGTGTTTCAAGGTGGATGGCACCATCGATGGTGCCCACGACACGCTCGGCGGCGGTGCGGGCATCGACGAACGGCATGCCCTCTTCCCAGAATTGATACGCCCGTGCGACGGAAATGTAATGTTCGGGCAGTTCGCTCCTGCCTGTGGGTGTCGGACTGCCGTCCTGCGCCGCAGCATCGGTTACTGGTGCGCGTTGCGTGCGGGCTTGTCGGTCGGGTAAATCCCGATAGATGGGCCAATAGAGAGAATGCACCGTGGCGGCCACGGTGGCGAGGATCAGGATCAGGGCAACGCGACCGACGAAGCGCATGCGTTACTGGCCCGTTCTGGGATCGACCACGCGGCCGACGTACGGCAGCATGACCTGCTCTTCGAGTGGCACGTCGGTCAGCAGGACGATGTTGCCGCGGATGCGACCGGCCTGCTCAAAGTCGGGCATGGTGAGCTTGACCCGGAAGGCCGTCGCGGGCTGGTTGCCGCCCTGGGTGTCGATCGCTTCGGCAACATAAGTCATAGGCGTGGGCTTCTGGCCCGAGGGCTGGAGCGGGCGCCACTCGACGCCGGTAATGCGGAAGGGTTCGTTGCGCCCGTGGCGGATCTCGATCACGTCGTCAACATTCTGACCGACGACGAGCGTGCCAAGGGACATGCGTGGCGGGTTGACGCTGACGTCCCCGATGATCTCGCCGCCCAGGGGCACGGTGACGAGCTTGCGACGACTGTCGTTGGTGCGGATGACGGCCATGGCCTGCGCCCGGCCGGGAGGGGCGCCTTCCTGGAGCGAGACCAGCAGATCGGTGCGTCCGGACTGGGAGCCGCCCTGCGTGATGGTTTCGGTGCCGAGGATTTCGACGTCGAAGTACTTGGCGCCTTCGCCCACGAGGGTGATGTGGTAGACCTCAAAATCGGGCATCATGCCGGTAAGGCTGATGAGTGTTTCCTTGCGGGTGCGCTTGGCGACGGTGCCCAGGTTGACCTGCTGGGGCTCGATGGAAACGACGGGCTTGACAAAGGCCGTGACCTTGACGGCCACAACGGGGTTGTTGCGGTCGTTGGTGCGGAAAGTGAGGGTCTGCTCGTGCTTGCCCGCGTGCCGACCACGCGGGTCGAAACTGACCTCGACCTCGTACGACTCGCCAGGCTGGAACTCGTTCTTCTGGAGCGTGGCAGCCGTGCAGCCGCAGGTCGTGCTGGGCTGCGGGACGGTCAGCACGGCGTTGCCGGCATTGCGGAAGGTGACGGTGGCTTTGGCCGGCTCGCTGTCGAGGATGACGCCCATGTCGACGACCCTGGTTTCGATCTCGAACCGGGGCAGGGCCTCGGCCTGGCCTTGCTGGGTCTGGGCAGAGGCGGGTTGGTTGGTACCCTGGGCCAGAGCGGCGGGTGCGACGGCAAGCATGAGGCCAAAGGCGATGGTCGGGACGAACGCCTGCTGATATCGGACGGTCATGGAACTCCTCCTCGGTCTCGGGCGGTCGCTGGGCTTTGCACAGAGCCTACGCATGAACAAGCGCCGTGTCGGCTCCAGTGTCAGCATACCACACACGCGGCGATTTCCCACCATGAAGCGCCAGAAGCATCGGCCTGTCATCGCGTTTGGATGAGTTCGGGCCCGAGTCTGCCCCAGACTTCCATGTTTAAGTAGCCCCTCGTGTTCGGGTCTTGTTCATTCCATCGCGTCGGCCAAGCGGTTCAGGGCGTGGACATAGCAAGCCGTCCTCATGGGCAAGCCCTTCGCCTGGGCCAGGTCATACACGTCGTTGAAGGACTGTGCCATGACCTCGTTGAGGCGGTCGTACACGGTCTGGAGTTTCCAGGAGTCGCCGCTGCGGTTCTGGGTCCACTCGAAATAGCTGACGGTGACGCCACCGGCGTTGGCCAGGATGTCGGGGACGACGAGGGTCTCGCTCTTGGCCAACACCTCGTCGGCGTCCTTGGTGAGCGGCCCGTTGGCCAGTTCGATGAGCACGCGGGCCTTCACGGCGTCGACGTTGTCTTTGGTCACGGCGTTCTCGAGGGCCGCGGGCACGAGCACGTCCACGTCCAGTGCCAGCAATTGCTCGTTGTCGATCGGCTTGCCCTGCTTGGGGAGCTTGCCGGTGGTTTCCTTGGCCTCGATGGCGGCCCGCACGTCGAGCCCATCTGGGTCGTAGATGCCGCCCCTGGAGTCGCTGACGGCTACGACCTTGTAGCCCGCCTCGTCGGCCAGGCGCGCGAAGTGCTGGCCGGCGTTGCCGAAGCCCTGGATGGCGATGGTGATGTCCTTGGGGTTCCAGTTGCGTTTGTGCTGGAGTTGGCTGAGGCACGCGAAGCCGCCCCGGGCGGTGGCGTCGTCGCGTCCGAGTGAGCCGCCCTTGGCCACGGGCTTGCCGGTGATGAAGCCCGGGTGCAGGCCCCGGCGGATGGTGTCGTATTCGCTGCTCATCCAGCCCATGATGGTGGCGTTGGTGTAGACGTCGGGCGCGGGCACGTCGATCTCGGGGCCCATGAGTTCGGCCAGGGCTCGCACGTAGGCCCGGCTGAGGGCTTCGAGTTCTTGCTTGCTCAGTTGGCGCGGGTCGACGATCACGCCGCCCTTGCCCCCGCCGAAGGGGATGCCCACGGTGGCACACTTGAAGGTCATCCAGAAGGCCAGGGCGCGGACCTCTCCGGGGTTCACCTGGGGGTGGTAGCGGATGCCGCCCTTGGCCGGCCCGCGGGCGGTGCTGTAGCGGCATCGGTAGCCGGTGAAGACCTTGAGCGACCCGTCGTCCATGGTGACGGGGATGGAGACCTCGACAAACTTCTCGGCGTGCCTGAGGCGTTCGATGGTGTCGGGCTTGGCCTTGGCGTGCTGGGCGGCGGCTTCGAGGCGGGGCAGGGCTTCGTCGGTAAAAACGTCGGCGGGCATCTTGGCTCCTTGAGCGGTTGAACAACGGTGGAACGCCAACTCCGCTATCGCCTTCGGCCTTCCGGGATTGTTCAAACAATATTTTCGGGTTCTCCCGGATCTTGAGGGGCCTTGAACGCCAGACGGGTGTACGCAAGGGCAAACCCCAGCCGGCCTGCATTGCGTTCGGTGGGGATGCCCGGCTTGCATTCGATGACGGCGATGGTGCAGCCGGCTTGCTGGCCTTCGAGGAGCCGATGGGCGATGAGGGCCCGCTGGATGCCCTGCTTTCGGTAAGGCTCACCCACGACGGCACCCCAGAGTGAGGCGACCTTGACGGTTGGGGCATCCGCGTTGGGTTGCAGCTCGACGATTTCCATGCCGCAGGTACCGGCCAGTTGGTCATCGATGAAGGCGAAGAAGCCCCTCGAGCGTGGGTGGGCCTGGCTTCGGGCGGCGGCCTCGATCTCGCCCTCGGTAGGTTGCACGCCCGGGGGCATGAACCCGCCGACGGTGTGCTCGACGTGGCGGCGTAGGTCGGCCCGGTTGGTGGGGTCGAGGCGTTCGATGGTCAGGCCCGTGATGGCCGGCGGCTCGACGGGCGCGGACAGGTCTCGGGCGAGTACGCGTTCGGCGTGGTCGAGCACGAGCCCGGCCTGGGCGACTGCGCCATAGGCGGCCTCGCCCGATTCGTCGGTGAGGTCGATGCGGGGCCTTCCGCCGCGGCTGGCGACGTAATCGGCGATGTATCGAGCGCCTTGGGGGGTCAGCGGGCTGTCGAGGTTGCACCCGATGGCCCCGCACAGCCAGTGGGCCCCGGGCATGAACGCGACCACGCCCCCGCCCAAGGCCTGGGGCAGGTGTTCGTGCTCGTTGGCCAGTTCGGCCAGCACAGCCATCTGCCGGCGTTCGTTGAGGCGCAGGATGGTGGAGGAGTCGGGCGAATGGGGCATGGTAGCGTCTAATCCAAGCGTGCTGGAGCGCCGAGGCAGTCGACAATATCGGCAGGCCCCACAATCGTCAGCATTCGCCCCGAACGGGCAACTTTTCTCCCTTGACAAGGTGCCCATCAATCAAGATGCGGATACACTCCGTAGCCATCACGGGATGGCTCCGTTCAATGAACTTGGGCTATTGCGTTGCCTCGCATAGGAAAGACAAGATGAATTTGCTGATCATCAAGAGTAGTTCACATGACCCACAGCATGTGCCGTGGGTTCGCTCGTTAATCAAGGAGTTTGATATGTCCAAACGAAGACGAAGATCCCATTCCGGTATGAATCTGATTGACTGCAAGAAGCGGGTACGGTTTTTGGGCGGATGGGTTGAGCCGGTACACGGAACCGGCGAAATCCGATTAGTGCATCCTGATTTTGGGAAGTCTAGTAAGATTGACCATCGCAGAAAGGATGCTCCCAGGAGCGTCACCACTTGGCTGAGTAATCTCGAGGATCACTTGGGACTGTAGGCCGCGACAGCACAACCATTCGCATGAAGCACCGCCCGGAACGCCAACGAGTTCCGGGTGGTGTTCTTGATGCGGCTATACGTCTCCTGTGCCTGCTCCTAACCTCTCGCCATGCATACCGCCAAGCACCTCAGCCAACCCATGACCTACCGCTGCACCCTCTTACGGGCCGGGCGGCTGCTGCTCGATGCGGGGGGTATGTTCGGGCTCATCCCACGCGTGGTGTGGGAGTCGATGGTCACGCCCGACGAGAAGCACCGCGTGGAACTGCACCACAACTGCCTGTGGCTCGTGGGCACGGAGAACGACCCGGCCCTGGGAAGGCCGCGGCAGGTGATCCTGGAAGCCGGCACGGGAGACAAGCTCGACCCCAAGATGGCCGGCATCTTCGGGCTCGATGGGCGAACGGTAGAGACGGCCCTGACCGAGGCCGGCGGCGACCCGGCGGCGATCGACGACGTGGTGGTCAGCCATCTGCACTTCGACCACGCGGGCGGGCTGACGCGGCGGCTGCGGCCCGGCGAGAGCCCGGATTGGACCGCCGGGCAGGGCCAGGCCAGCGGCGACGCGAGCCAGGTGAAGCTGACCTTTCCCAACGCGACCATCCACGTGCAGGAGAAGGAGTGGAAGACGGCTCTGGCGGGCGATTCGGTTATGACCCGCACCTACTACGCCGACCACCTGCTGCCCATCGAAGGGCGCCTGAGGCTCCACGATTCGCCCCGGCCCTTCGAGCCCGGCCGCGTGCCCCACAAGGACGAGCACCCGGCCCTGCCTTGGGAGCGACGATCGACGCCGATCTTGCCGGGCATCCGGGTGTTCCTGGTTCCCGGGCACACGTGGGGGCAGCAGGCGACGTGGTTCACCGACGACCGTGGGCGGGCGGTGGTGTTCACGCCCGACGTGATGCCCACGGCGTGGCATAGCGGCAAGGCCTACAGCCTTGCGTACGACGTGGAGCCTTATACGAGCATGGTGACCAAGGGGTGGCTGCTGCGTGAGGCGGCTGAGCGTGGGTGGCGATTGCTGCTCGACCACGAGCCGGGGGACCCCTGGCGGGTGGTGAAGCCCAACGGCAAGGGCTGGAATGGGCTGGAAGGCGTGGGGAGCGCTTGAGGCGTCCGGTCGGGGCGGTTGGGGTCTACCATGGGCTTATGCCGCCGGTGGCGAACGACACGGCCTCTACCAAACCCCTATCAACGACGGAAGGTGCTGTCGTGGAGGCTTTGGACTGCGCCGACCTGCCCGACGATGCCGATCGGGCCGGAGCGGACGCGAAGGCGGCCCGCCCGCACGAGCGTCGGCACCGTCGCAAGCGGACGCTGTGGGAGAAGGCCGAGGCGTTCGTCAGCCGGCTGAGCACCCGCAACCACTTCTGGCACCGCGTGTGCTCGCTCATCTGGCTGCCGTACGCCTTCCACAGCGGCATCAAGATGAAGAAGATCGACGCCCGGTCGTTCCAGGCGGTGCTGCCCTTCAGGCGATTCAACCGCAACTGGTACAACGCGATGGCCGGCGCGGCGCTCCTGGGCAATGCCGAGATCGCCGGGGGGTCGTACATCTTCGGCGTGTGCGGCGTGGATTACACGGTGGTATGCAAGCGGCTGGAGTACCGGTTCTTGCGTCCGTGCCTGGGCCCTGCGGTGTATCGCATCGAGCCCGAAGAAGACATCGAGGCGCTCGTGGCCAGCGGGCAGGAGTTCAACCTGACGGTGAAGATGAACGTGGTGCAGCAGATCCGCCGCCCGAGCGACAAGGAGAAGCGCGTGGGCGTGGCGACGGCGACCTTCCACGTGACGCCCAAGGCCCACCAGCGCAGCCGCGGCCGGCTGAAGTAGCCCGCGATGGCCGTCCCCGCCGGCTCGGCAGGATCGCCGCGAACCACTCCCCTGGCCGCCTTGGGCTGGGGTTTTTATCTCGCGGTTTCGTGGACGTGGGTGATCGGGATGGTCCTGCCCGCGTTCCTGCTGCGAGACTTCGGCTGGTGGTCGCTGGCGGTGTTCCTCGTGCCCAACGCCATCGGGGCGGCGCTGATGGGCACGGTGCTGCGCGATGCCGGCGCGGCCCAACGCCTGCGCGCAAGGCACGACCGGGCCGTTCGCTGGTTTTCCATGGTGACCATCGCGTTCCACCTGTTCGTACTGGGCGCGGTGGGCCTGTCAGTACCCGGCTTGCCCGACGCTGTTGGGCAGAAGGGCGTGCTGATCATCGCGACGATCTTCGCCCTGGTGCTGCTGGCCTTGCGGCGTTGGCTGATCACGGCGTTGCTGGTCTGGCTTGCCAGCCTGGGTCTTGGGCTTGCCTATGCCCTGGGCGGCTCGTCCGCCGTGCTGGACAACACCCAGGTCTTTGGCGGCGGCTTCCCAAGGGACCTGCTGCTGTTGATGCCGGTGGTGGTCTTCGGCTTTGCGCTGTGCCCATACCTGGACGCGACCTTCCTGCGGGCGCGGGCCTCGACCGGGCCGACCGAGGGCCGCCTTGCGTTTGCCTTTGGTTTCCTGGTACCTTTCGTCATCATGATCGGCTTCACGGTGGTGTATGCGGGTGCAATGGTGTCCGGACACGCCATAGGCTGGAGTTTGGTGCTGGTGCACCTTGCGTTGCAGGGTGGCTTTACACTGGCGGTACACCTGCGCGAGTCTGGCCTGAGCGTGCCCGAACGCGGCATGACACTGGCCCTGGTTCTTGGGGCGCTCATGGCGATGTGGGCGCTGCCTGCCGGACCCATCGAGTGGGCCGACGGGATGCTGGCGTGGGAAGTGGTGTATCGCGCGTTCCTGTCGGCGTACGGGCTCTTCTTCCCGGCGTATGTGCTGTATGCGATAGTGCCTGGCGCGTTGAAGTTGGGACCGATGCCCCGGGCTGGTCGGTTGGTAGCGGCTATCACCATGGCGCTGGTGCTGCCGATGTATGGCATGGGCTTCATCGCACGGCGGGAAGAGTGGCTGCCGTTGGCCTTGGGCCTGATCCTCGCGGGCGCTTTCATCACCTTCACGATGCGACGCCGCGCAGAATCGGGAAGTATGGAACATGGCTGAGGCTCGTTTCCTGGCCGCGGCGGACTTGCACCTGGGCCGGCCCATCGCCAGCCTGCCCGAGGCGCTCCGGCCCGAGGCGCGAGCGCTGGGGCCGTTAGGTGCGTTGGAGCGGCTCGTGGAACTGGCGCGGCATGAGCGTGTCGACGCGGTCCTGCTGGCTGGCGATGTGGTGGACGACGACGGCGCTTACTTCGAGGTCTTCGAAGCGCTGCAACAAGCCATCCGCGGGCTTGGAAACATTCCACTGATCGCCATCGCGGGCAACCACGACGCCAAGATCCTGCCAAGGCTGGCAAAGGGGATGGAAGGCCTCACACTGCTTGGCGAGGGCGGGTCCTGGCAAACGGTGGAAGTCCAAACGCCTCTGGGCGGTGTCGAAGTGCTGGGCTGGAGTTTTCCGGACACGCACTGCCGGGCTTCACCCTTTGATCGTCCCCCGCCACCGCGAAAAAACCGCCGCCTGGGGCTGCTGCACTGCGACCTGGACACGAGCGCGAGCGTGTATGCACCATGCACGTCTGGGCAGTTGCGCGCCCACGCGGCCGATGCGTGGTTGTTGGGCCATGTCCACGTGCCATCGATCGGCGGCTCTGCCGGGGCGTCGCCCGCGGGCTACCTGGGTAGTGTCTGTGGATTGGATCCGAGCGAGTCTGGCCCACGGGGAGCCTGGCTGGTAAGGATCGACGCCGCGGGCGCGTCGCTGGAAAGCCGTGCGATAGCACCCATCGCGTGGGTCCGCGTGGATGCGCCCGCCGAAGCACTCACGGCGCATGGGCTCGACGCCACCTTGCACCGGCTGTCCAGCGACGCTTCGGTGGACTATGAGCACGCGCAAGCCGTGGGCGTTCGCATGGCTCTGGTGGGCGAGCATGAACATTGGCAGGAGATCGCTCGGGCGGCTGATGGGCTCGAGCTGGGACAACCGTGGACGCACCTGGGACGACGCGTATTCCTGGAATCGGTGGAGTGCCGTCTGAGCGCACCCTTGCCGTTGGAACGACTCGCGCAGGAACGTTCGGTGGTGGGCCGCATCGCGGGGTTGGTTCTGGAATTGCAGTCCGGGGGCCAAGAAGGACTGGTGCGTGAGGCGGAGAATCGCTTCGCAGAGATCGGTCGCGATCGCAATCTGTGCGTTCCATCGTTGGGTGAACGCTGCTGGCCATTGCCCGACGCACGGGCCACGCTGGCGCGTGAGGCCCGCGCGGTGCTCAGCGAACTGCTGGCACAGTCCGGCCCGGGGGTGGGCTGATGCGCGTCCGCCGGATCGAGATCCTGCGCAGCGCGGGGATCAGCCCTGGTTTTACCATCGATGGTTTTGCCCAGGGCCTGACGATCGTCGAAGGACGCAACGAGTCGGGCAAGAGCACACTGGCAAACGCCATCCGTGCGTTGCTCTGGCCAGCCCGACACGCTCACCTGCGGGCGCGTGGCATGTTCGAAGCGGGCGGGCAGGAGTTCCATGCCTTCGTGGACGTGCATGGTGGCGGATGGGAAGGCAACACACCGACGCTGCCCGACGAGAGCGCCGGGCGCGGCATTATCGTGGGGATCTCGGACCTCTGGCGCGACGGCGAACAGGATAAGGCCATCCGCGAGGCCATGCGCCGCGAGTTGCAGGGCGGCTACGACCTCCAATCGTTACACGAGGCCGCCGCCCCAAGATCTCCTACCGGGCCAATGCGTGCGATGCGCGAGGCCGAAGCCAACCTGCACGCGGCGCGTCAGGCGGCCCGAGACCTGATGGCCCAGGAGGCCAGTCTGCCAGAGTTACGAGAGCGTGCTGGGCAGTGCCGAACCTTGGCCGCGCGAGTACCGATGGTCGAGAAAGCGCTCGAGCGGCTGGCGTGCCTCGATACGCTCGCCGGTCTGCGTGCCGAACTTGCATCCCTGCCCCAAGGGGCGCTCCGTATCGCAGGCGATGAGGCTCAACGCCTGCACGAGTTGCGCAATGATATCGACCATGCACGGGCAAGCATCGATAGCGCCGGTCAGGATGCCGAACGCTTGCGAGCAGACATGGCGGCGCTGGGGCTTGCGGACAAGGGCGTGCCCGTTGGTGCGATGGACCTGCTGGCCAAGCTGGAGAGTGAAGCGATTGCGATCCGCCAGCAGTTGGCCGACGCGGCACGCGAGGCCGATCGTACGTCGGCCCGCGCGGGCGTGTTTGCCATCGAGGCGCGTGCCATCGATGACGGAACACTCATACAGCTGGACAAGGCTCTGGCCAGCGTGCAGGAGGCACGCGAACGCATGCTGCGCGACAAGTTGGCCGCCGAGCGGCCGCAGGCCGACGCTGCGCGGCGCTGGAGTAACTTAGTATTGATCGCGGCGAGCATCATGGCTCTGCTGGCCTTGGTTGTGGCGGGCTTCGCGCAGGCATGGTGGGCTCTGGGATGCTCGGCGTTGACACTGGTTCTGGTCATCATGGCATTGTGGATGCCAAGGCTGTTCCGCGACGGTGGTGCGGCACTGCTCCTCGAGCGTGCCGAACAGAGCGAACAGGCTTATGGACAATCCCTCGCCGAGTTGCGATCCATCGCGGGCGTGGACGACGAGTTGGCCTCGACGCTCTCATTGGTCACGGCGGCGCGACGTGCGAAGCAGCACGATGAGGCACTCGAGGACATGCTCGCCGCCCGCGCCAACGTCGAGTCGCTCGAAGCGCAGCTCGCGGGCGTGCTCGCCCGTGCAGAGTCGGTGTTGTCCGCATACGGACCCGATGTGTGCGGCTCGGTCGATGATCTCTCGGAACTGCGCACGAACCTGGCACATCGTGTCGCCGAGTATGGCAGGCTAGCCGATCGCATCGAGGCAGCGCACGCCCGAGAGTCGCAAGCGTCGCAGCATCTCAAGCGAACCATGGAGCAAAGGCGCGTGCTGCTGGAGCGACTCGGACTGACCGAGGATACCGAGGACCAGGTGCACGAATGGCTGCGCTTACGCAGTCATGCTGTCGGCCTGCGCGACGGGATTGTTCGGCACGAAGCGGTGCTGGCCGTATTGGAGGCTGCTTTGGCCGCCATGCCCGAATTGCTCGACATCAATCATGCCAGCCTGCTCACGCACAAGGCCGAGTGCCAGCAGGCGTCGCGGCAGGCATCGGAACTCGAACAGCGCATCGGCAACCTGCAAGGCCAGCTGGATCGTGCCAGGCATGGCGCGGACGTGTCCGGGGCATTGCACGCCTACGAGCGTGCGGCTCAAGAACTGTCGAAGGCACGAGACTTTGCCTGCACGCGTGTGGCCCGGCAGATGGTCCTCGATCAAGCCGTCGCAGGGGTCGAGCATGAGGACATGCCGGCGCTGGTGCGTGCCGCCGATGCACTCCTGGCGAAGTTCACCGGGCTCGCCTACGGCTTGCGGATCGACTCAAGCCAGACGCCGGTGGTCCGCGATCTGCGATCGGGTGTGGACAAGAACTATGAGCAACTGTCCACCGGAACGCGCGCGCAGGCGTTGCTGGCGATGCGGCTGGCAGGGGCTTTGGAGGCCGAACGACGCGCCGGCACCGCTCCGCTGCCGATCATTCTGGATGAGCCGCTGGCCACGACCGACGACGAACGCTTCGAGGCTATTGCCGGTGCGATGCTCGGCATGGTCCAGGAGGGCCGGCAACTGGTGTATCTCACGTGCGAGCCTGCACACGCCGACAGGCTTGCCAAACTCGCCGCCGACCAAAACATCGATATCTTCCGCATCGACCTCGACGCCGTTCGCAACCGCCAAAAGACGGCCCGCAACCCGTCGGCCTCGCTGCTCGAGCCCAAAACCCTGCCTTCGCCCGAAGGCCTGCCAAGGGAAGAGTATCTGCACCTCCTGGGTGTGACAGAGCTCGAACCGTGGGGCAGCCTGGACGCGATCGACCTGTATCATGTCCTTGCAGACGATCTTGCCACGCTGCACACACTCGCCCTGCATGGATTGCGGACCGTGGGCCAGGTGTTGGCCCAGCAGGGCCGGTTGGGTGAGCGATTTTCCTGGCCGCTCGTGGCCGATGCGGGCCGGCTGGCCCAGCGTGTCGTCAGCGCGTGGCGGGTCGGCCGTTGCAGGCCCCTGCGATCGGAAGATCTGATCGCTTCGGGAGCATTCGGTGCCACGTTCTTAGATGGGATACTCGCACTGAATGCAGAGATGGGTGGATCCGCAGAGAAACTGCTCGAACTCCTCGAGTCACGCAGTGATGAACGAGTCAAAGGCTTCCAGGGTCGAAAGATCGAGCAGTTCCGGGAGCATCTTCGCAGCCAGGGATTGCTGCCCGAGGGGACCACACTTGATCGGGGGCAAATCCTCGAACGTGCGGTCAATTCTGATGTTATCGGGTGTTTAGACCTCGGGAAATCCCTTGGTATTGCCCACGCACTCTTGAGCAAACTCGAAACGCCCGAAGGCCGGATTCCTGAAGCGCTCGCCTCAGAGGGTGCGTAATCACCCCGGGAGGACGAGTTGCTACCTCGTGGGGTTGGTCCCCGGGTGGCTCTGTGGTATGGTGTTCTGTGAGATCACCGCTGTGAGGCTTTGAGTTGTGCCCGTACAATGGTAGAACAAGGCGAGCTCGGCATCCGTATCGAAGATTTTCCAGGGAGGATCGTGATGCATTCCAAGTTGGGACTGGTACTGCTCTGTGGCCTGGCGGTGGGGGTTGGGTCTCTCGCGGCTATCGCGGACGAAGCCTCGCAGGGCCCGCGCGTGTCGATGTTCTCCCAGGCCGGGCATGATCCGGTAGTGACCTTCAACGGCGTACCGTTCCATCGCGCCTCGGGCACGGTCTTTGATCTTCGGCAGGGTCGTGTGCCGGGGAGTGACGCGGTGATGGTCTCCTGGCGTGAGGCGACCGCCCAGGGTGAGCGTGCGTTCAGCGCCGTGTCGTTGACGGGCCAGCGAATCGATCGCGTCTCCCCGACCGAGCAGACCATCCGGCTTCGGTATGGCGAGTTTGATCCGGCTCGCATCGTGCCCGCCGTGCCGCACCACCTGCGCGCCGCGGCGGACACGGACACGTTCATCGTGCAGTTCATCGGGCAGCCCGTCGAGGCCGCGGACCGTGCGTTGGAGGCCAACGGAGCGACGATCGTGCGTGCGTTGCATGAGCACGCGCGTGTGGTGCGGATGGACGAAGCGGCGCGTCTGGCCGTCGAGGCGATGGACATCGTGCGGTGGGTTGGCGTGTTCCACCCGGCCTACAAGCTGGAGGAAGAACTGCTCCAGCCGATCATGCTGGGCGACTTGGCCGACGCCGGTGTTCGTTACTCGATCGAGTTGTTCGAGGACGGACAGGCCGAGCTTGGCCGTGTCGCGGACGCGATCATCCAGATGGGCGGCGTGGTAGATCTTCGCGTGCCCGAGACGGGCCGCCTGGAAGCAACGATGATGCCGGCGCAATTGCTGGCGGTTGTGCGCGATGCGGGTGTCCACTTCGTGGACCGCTGGCACGCGCCCGAGAACGACATGAACATCGCCCGCGCCATTGGCGGCGCGAACTACCTGGAGGGAGTCGCGGGGTACACCGGCCAGGGCGTGCGGGGCGAGGTGATGGACGCGGGCATCCTGCGTACCCACCAGGAATTCACCACCAACCCGCCCATCATGCACACCGGTTCGGGCGTAGACAGCCACGGCACGAGCACGTACAGCATCGTGTTCGCCCGCGGCGCCTCCAGTGCCGCGCGGGGCATGCTGCCCAACGGGCAGGGCATCTTCGCCAGTTACAACTCAGTGAGCAATCGGTATCTGCACACACGCGACCTGATCGTTCCCACCGGGCCCTACCGCGCGGTCTTCCAGAGCAACAGCTGGGGCAGCGGTCTGACAACCGCGTACACAACCATCAGCACCGAGATGGACCGCATCGTCTTCGACCACCGCATCCTGATCGCCCAGAGCCAGTCGAACACGGGCAACCAGAACTCCCGGCCCGAGGCATGGGCCAAGAACGTCGTCTCCGTCGGCGGCATCGTTCACCAGAACACCTTGTCCAAGACCGACGACTGCTGGTGCGGCGGTGCCAGCCACGGCCCGGCCGCCGACGGACGCATCAAGCCCGACCTCACGCACTTCTACGACCAGGTACGCGCTGCTACCAGTAGTTCGGCCTCGGCATATACAGAGTTCAGCGGCACCAGCGCCGCCACGCCCATCGTGGCCGGGCACTTTGGCCTGATCTTCCAGATGTGGGCCAACGGGGTCTTCGGCAACCCGACTTCGGGCGGGGACGTGTTCGACGAGCGTCCAGCGTTCACCACGGCCAAGGCGTTGATGATCAACTCCGCCGAGCCGTACGCCTTTACGGGCAGCAGCACGGCCAACGACAAGGCGCGGATCAAGCAGGGCTGGGGCATGCCAAGCCTCCAGCCGCTGTACGACAACCGGGCCCAGACCTTCGTTGTCAACGAAGAGCAGTTGCTCACCGAGTTGCAGAGCGCGGTCTACCCGTTGATCGTGCCCGCGGGCATGCCGCAGTTGCGGGCCACGCTGGTGTGGGCCGACCCGCAGGGGACAACCTCCAGCACGCAGCATCGCATCAACGATCTCGACCTGAAGATCACCGCACCCGACGGCACGGTGTACTGGGGCAACAACGGCCTGAGTGCCGGCGTCTGGAGCACCTCGGGGGGAGCGCCCAATACCAAGGACACGGTCGAGAACGTGTTCATCCAAAACCCGCAGGCCGGGACGTGGTCGGTCGAGGTGATCGCGGCAGACCTGAACGCCGACGGGCATCGCGGCACGCCGGCCCGGGATACCGCCTTCGCGCTGGTGGTGCGTGGGACGACGGGCCTGGCGGCCGCGTTCGACCTGCCCTTCGAGGACCAGTTCCCGACGCTGACGCTCGACGCCGAGAAGTGGCCAGAAAAGACGGGCAGCGTGGCCCCCACGACGCTTGGCCTGAATCCGCCCAGCGCGCCAAACAGCCTGTTGATGCTCAACAGCGCCACGATTACCTCGGCCCGCGTGAGCGCACCGCCCACACTCCTGCCCGAGACGCCGCTCGAAGTGTCGTTCTACACCCAGCATCGCGGCGTCGAGGCCGGCAAGGTGCTGCGGGCCGAGTACTTCAGCGGGTTCTTCGACGAGTGGCGCCCCTTGACCGAGATCGTGTCGAACGGTACTGACCAGACCACCTTCACCAAGCACGCCGTCATCGTGCCGCTGGATGCCTACGGCTCTGGGTTCCGGGTCCGCTTCAGCATCCCCGGCAGCGACGTGACGGACCAGTGGTACATCGACGACGTGCTGCTGCAAGCCAAGCTACCTGATCCGACATGCCGGGCCGACCTGGACGGCGACGGCAGCCTGACGATCTTCGACTTCCTGGCATTCCAGAACCTGTTCGCCAGCGGCGACATGCGGGCCGACTTCGATGGCGACGGCAGCCTGACCATCTTCGACTTCCTGGCGTTCCAGAACGAGTTTGCCTTGGGCTGCTGAGCCCGCTCGGCCAGATCGAATCTTGTGTTACCAAGACGCAAGCCCGGGCAAGTCCCGGGCTTGTTGTCGGTTGTCGATGGCTTACCGCGACTTCTCACGAAATCGACTGGGGACGAGCCGCGATGTCTTGGTGGCCGCGGTTGGCGTTACAAAAAAATCGCCAAAGCCTGAAAAAAGTTTCGTGGATCGTGCTGTTTCGGTTATCGTGGACCTGTTCGTTGGTTGAAGCCAATCCAAGGAGATTCCCCAATGACACGATTCCTCCCCCTGTTCGTCGCATTGTGCATGATCGTGGTTATCCCCAGCGCCCCGGGCCAGGAGGTCTTTACGCTCGAGGTCATGCCTTTGGCAATCTTCGACGATGGCACGGGCGAGGCGCTGTACTTGGGCGGGTCGTTCCGAAACCCCTGGCGCGGTACAGGGCCGATGCGATTCATCGTCGTATGGCGACCGGGGCCCGGCTGCCCGGCCGACATCAACGGCGATTGTCAGTTGGACCTCCTCGACTGGATCCATTTTGGGAGACTGTGGCGTCAGCAAGACCCCAAGGCCGACTTTGATGGCGACGGAGAGTTCACCGTCTTCGATTACCTGGCCTTCCAGAACGCCTTCGACGCCGGTTGCCCGTAAGGTCCCAGCGCACCCTCTCCTCACACACCCCCAAACCCGCGTTCGCCCAATGAACTTCCGCTCAAGCCCTTGACTCGCTCGAGCCGATGGGAATCATTGAACACATGAGCCGCTGCGCCGCCATCGCACCGAAAGCCAAAGCCAAAGGGAACACACCCCCCGGCGGTGGCCGCGCACGCGTCCATTAAGAGCCCTTGCAAGACCAATCGCAAGGCCCGCCGGAGAAGACCTCCGGCGGGCCTTTTTCGTTGTTTCCAGCATTTCACAGGAGATCCACCATGAGCCAGACCGCGACCACGACCGAGACCCTCACCGCCACCTGCCCCGAGTGCGGCGCGACAATCACCTTCTCCCGCCCCCCACGCCGCCACGAGATCGTCCGCTGCCCAGACTGCGGGGCCGAACTGGAAGTCACCGCACTGTCCCCCATCACCCTCGCCCTGGCCCCCGAGGTGGAAGAAGACTGGGGCGAGTGAGGCCGGGCCGAGTCGGAGCAATGGCCATTGGAGCCTCTGACCAATAGCCAATTGCCATCCCCCAATTGCCACGTTTCCAAAGGAACCCCATGCGCCTCACCCTCCTGCACACCCGCGTCCGCGTCGAGGAACGCCTGCTCATCGACGAACTCGAGCGTCGCGGCATTGCTGTCGAGCTCGTCCACGCCGATGAAGCCGTCCTGGACCTCACCGCACCACCCACGCCAGACGCCGAGCCCCACGTCCTGCTCGACCGCTGCCTCAGCCACGCCAAGGCTCTGGCCGTCGTGCGTGCCTACGAGAGCATGGGGACCGTGTGCCTGAATCCGTCGGCGGTCACGCACGTGTGCGGCGACAAGCTGCTGACCACGCTGGCGCTGACCGACGCGGGCGTGCCCTCACCTCGCACCATCGCCGCCTTCAGCGCCGAGGGCGCAATCCGCGCCGCCGAGCTACTGGGCTACCCCGTCGTCATCAAGCCCTGCGTGGGATCGTGGGGCCGCATGGTGGGCCGCCTGAATGACCGCGACGCCCTCGAAGCCGTGCTCGAACACAAACTCGCCCTTGGCGGACCCCACCACGGCGTCATCTACTTGCAGGAACTGGTCCGCAAGCCCGACCGCGACATCCGCGCCTTTGTCGTGGGCGGTCACACCATCGCCGCCATCATGCGCCACAGCACGCACTGGATCACCAACACCGCACGAGGCGGCCGTGCCCAGGGGATGCCCGTCACGCCGGAGTTGGACGGCCTCTGCCAACGCGCGGCCCGGGCTGTCGGCGGCGGCGAGCACAGCCTCTTGGCCATCGACCTGCTCGAAGACCCCGTGCGCGGGCTGCTGGTGTGCGAGGTCAACTCCACGATGGAGTTCCGAAACTCCATCGACACCACCGGCGTGGACATCCCAGGCTGCATCGTCGACCACGTCCTGCAAATCGCAAGCACTCCGGTGGCCACGGTATGAGCGTGCGCGTCGGCATCATTGGGGGTGCGGGCTATACCGGAGGCGAACTCCTTCGCCTGCTCGCGCGGCACCCGCACGCAACGATCGCCTGGGCCACCTCGCGCGGCCGCGCGGGCTGGCCCATCGGCAGCATCCATCCCAATCTGCGCGGCGTGCTCGACCTGGCCCTCATCGGCCCCGCCGATGTCGACCAGGTCGATGTTGTGTTCTTCTGCCTGCCTCACGGCGAGACGGCGGGAAGCATCGACCGATACGCCGAACTGGCCCACCGTGTCATCGATCTCAGCAGCGATTTTCGCCTCCGAGACGCTGGCCTCTACGAGCGAACCTACGGCCAGCCCCACCCCGCGCCACCATGGCTCGAACGCTTCGTCTACGGCCTGCCCGAGGTTAACCGCACGCAACTGGCCGACGCCCGCTACATCTCGGGCGTGGGTTGCAACGCCACGGCCATGAACCTGGCGCTCTTGCCCCTGGCCCGCGCGGGCGTGATCGATCGCGTCATCGCCGACGTGAAGGTGGGCTCGAGCGAATCAGGTGCCGAGGCTAGTGCCGCCAGCAACCACGCCGAACGCAGCAACGCCCTGCGCACCTTCGCACCCACGGGCCACCGACACGCCGCCGAGGTCACCCAGGTCTGCGGCGACTTCCCCCTGCACGTCACCGCCACCACCACCGATCTTGTCCGCGGCGTGCTCGCCACCTGCCACGTGCTGACCAACCGCGAGTTGGCAGAGCGTGAGGTGTGGCAGATGTTCCGCGACGCCTACGCCACCGAGCCCTTCGTCCGCATCGTCAGGGAAAAACGTGGGCTCTACCGCCTGCCCGAGCCCAAGATCCTCGCGGGCACCAACTACGCCGACGTGGGCTTCGAGATCGAGTCCGGAACCAACCGGGTGGTCGCGCTGTGTGCCATCGACAACCTGGGTAAGGGTGCCGCCGGCACCGCCGTCCAGTGCATGAACATCGCCTGCGGCTTCGACGAAGCCGTGGGCCTGGGCTTCTTCGGGTTGCACCCGGTTTAGGAGGATCGCATGATCGTCGTCAAGATCGGCGGGGCTGAGGGTATCGGCCCGCAACTCGCCTGCGAAGACATCGCCAGGCTCATCCACGCGGGCGAGCGCGTCGTGGTCGTCCACGGCGGATCCCACGATACCAACACGCTGGCCGAGCGATTGGGCGTCCCACCCCGATTCATCACCAGCCCCAGCGGCCACACCAGCCGATACACCGACGCCCGGGCGATGGAAATCTTCGAGATGGCCTGCCGAAGGCTCAACGCCCGCATCGTGCGCACGCTGCGTGCGCTGGGCGTTGACGCGCTGGGCCTGAGCGGCGTCGACGGTGGCCTCTGGAAGGCCCGGCGCAAGCCCGCTGTCCGCGCGGTCGACAACGGCGTCACCACCATCATCCGCGACGACCACAGCGGCACGGTCGAGCGCGTCGACGCGGACCTGCTGCATGCCTTGCTCGGGGCCGGGAAGACCCCCGTGCTCTGCCCGCCCGCCATCGGCCACGAGCACGAACCGCTCAACGTCGATGCCGACCGAGCCGCCGCCATCACCGCCGGCGCGATGCGCGCCCACACGCTGGTCATCCTCTCCAACGTGCCGGGCCTGTTGCGCGCCTTCCCTGACGAAGCCACGCTCATCCCAAGCCTGGCCCGGGTCGAACTGGACAGCGCCATCGAACTCGCCCAAGGCCGCATGAAGCGCAAAGTCATCGCCGCCGGCGAAGCGCTCGACGCGGGCGTCCATCGCGTTGTGCTGGCCGATGCGCGGCGCGAGCATCCCATCGAACGCGCCCTGGCCGGACAAGGAACCGTGCTCGCATGACCAGTTTCGACCAAGGCCTCGCCATCGAACTCCTGCACGGCCTCGTATCCACGCCGAGCGTCTCGGGCATGGAAGCCAACGCCGTGGCGTTGCTCGTCGATCGCATGGAAAGGCTCGGATTCCGCGCCATCATCGACGACGCGGGCAACGCCGTGGGCACCATCGGCAGCGAATCTCCACGCGCCACCGAAGTCCTGCTGCTGGGCCACATCGACACCGTGCCGGGCGAAATCCCCGTCCGAATTCAGGACGGCGTGCTCTGGGGCCGCGGCGCTGTCGATGCCAAGGGCCCGCTGTGTGCCTTCACCATCGCCGCCGCTACGACGCATATTCCCGACAACGCCCGGCTCGTGGTCATCGGTGCCGTCGGCGAAGAAACACCAACCTCACCCGGCGCAACGTATGTCCGAGACAACTACAGACCCCAAGCCTGCATCATCGGCGAACCCAGCGGCTGGGAACGCTACGCCATCGGCTACAAAGGCCGCCTGCTCGTCCACGCCACCTTCACGCAAGACGCCGGCCACAGCGCCGGGCCCGTGAGTTCCGTCGCCGAACGCGCCATCGCATGGCACCGCCGAATCGTTGCCCAGATCAGCGAATGGAACCTGGGCCACGAAGGAAACTTCGACACCATCGCCGCCAACATCCAACGCTTCCATACCGAAAGCGATGGCCTGCGCGACACCGCGCGCCTCACCCTGGGCCTGAGACTGCCAACGTGGTGCGACCCCAACGAATTGCAAAGCCTCATCCACGACACCTCGCGCGAGAGTGAACTCGCCTTCGAGGGCCATGCGCACGCCCACCGCGAACCACGCGCCGGCCCGCTGGCCAACGCCCTCTCGGCGGCCATCGGCGGCATCGGCGGCCGACCAACCGCCACCGTCAAGACCGGCACAAGCGACATGAACACCGTCGCACAAGCCTTCAACTGCCCGATCGTCGCCTACGGCCCGGGCGACAGCACCCTCGACCACACGCCCCACGAGCGGATCGACCTGCCCGAATACCTGCGCAGCATCGAGGTACTGCGGGCCGCGCTGCCCGACCTTGTGCGATCGATCAGCGATCGACCCGGGCCGCCTGCACCATCAGCCGTTTCATCTCCGCCACCGCCTCGCGAAAGCCGGTATAGATCGCCCGGCTGACGATCGCGTGCCCGATGTGCAACTCCTCGACGCCGGGCAGCGCGGCGATGGGGCCCACGTTGTGGTAATTCAATGCGTGCCCGGCGTTAAAACGCATTCCACGGGCACGGATCTCGCCACCTGCCAAAGCCACCTCCTCCAACGCCGCGGCCAGTTCGCTCCGGCGAAAATCACCCCCGCAACGCGCCCACGCGTGCGCGTACGGGCCCGTATGCACCTCGCACACGTCAAAACCCGCCGCGCGCGCCGCCTCCACCTGCCGCAAAACCGGATCGATGAACGCGCTCACGATCAGCCCCGCGTCCTTGAGCCGATCTACAACTCTCCGCATCGCGTCGACCTGCCCGGCCACGTCCAGCCCGCCCTCGGTGGTTACCTCCTGCCGGCCCTCGGGCACAAGCATCGCCGTATGGGGCTGGAGACCACGCGCGAACTCGATCATGGCATCGGTGGCCGCCATCTCCAGGTTCAATCGCACGTTGATCGTGTCGCGAAGGCGACGCAGGTCGTGGTCCTGCACGTGCCGGCGGTCCTCGCGAAGGTGCGCGGTGATGCCGTCGGCACCCCCAATCTCCGCCTCGTGGGCGGCCCGGACGGGGTCTGGCTCGGCCCCGCGTCTGGCCTGCCGAACGGTCGCTACATGATCGATATTCACGCCCAATTGGATCATGGGAGAACGGTATGCCCGACGCGTCAACGTTCGGCTTCGAAACTCAGGCCCATCGCGGCCAAGGCCAACAGGTGCCGACGGTCGATCCAAGCGCCCTCGGGCCCGGGCACCTCGAAAGTCGGGGCGACTTCCAACCGCATCGCCGACCCATCGTCCAGCCGATGCCCGGTGGCAACAACCACCCCTCCCCGGCGAAACTCCATCCGCTTCCAGGGGCGGTGGTGGGCCGAGAGCACGATGCCCACCGGCCCGGAGATCAGCCCACCAAGGAGCGAGGCCCAGCTCATGGAATGACGCACGATCGACAGCGTCAGTTCGGGCGAGCGGCCGCGAGGCGTGGGCTCACCCTCTCGCACGACGTGTCCCCAGGCATCCAAACGGGAAGCGGTCGACGTGTATCGATCGGAGGCATGCATCGGCGATCCCGGATGCTCGGTCGGATCGATAGGCTCGTACCCACGAACTTGCCAACGCCCAAGTCGGTGTCCAATGTCTCCGAAAGTACGCCCCTGTTCATCTCGCAGGGCAAACCAGCGCCGCTGGCCCGCACGTTCGGCCATCACAAGCAGGGGCGGACGCTCCAGCCCGCCCGGCATGTCGTCGTGGAAGCGGTACTCGCGCGGCGGCTGGGAGAGGACGATGAAGAACATGCCCACGCCCGCCACGGCGATGGCCATCGAAAGAACAAGCATCGGAGAGAATCCAAGCGACGTCGCTCCCAGCATGACCACCGCGACACCCAGCATGACCGCCAGGACCGTCAGCACCAGGCGAGCCCGTGAGGCCCTTGGACGCACGATCAACAGCAGTCGCACCGTGGCGTCGCCTATGCCCACGCGGATGCGCTCGCCTTGAAGGTCCTGGACACGCACGAGCAGAAAGTCTCGGCCGTCCACCAGCAAGTCCAGCCCATCGATGGGCGGCACCAACTCGACGGGGGTCCTGGTCATGTCAATCGCTCAGGCCTGGCTCGCGGCGCGGTTGACCCCGATCAGCATCTCGTTGGTGTCGAATCGCTTGAGAGCGCCAAGGAGCTGTTCGATCTGCTGGGGCGGGGGCATCGAGAGCAGCCGCCGCCGCAACGCGTTGACCGTTTCGAGTTCATGCTTGGGCATCAGCAGGTCTTCCTTGCGCGTGCCACTGGCCGCCAGATTGATGGCTGGGAAGAGACGCCGCTCGGCGACCTTGCGGTCCAAGATCAACTCCATGTTCCCGCTGCCCTTGAACTCTTCGAAGATGACCTGGTCGCCCTGCCCACCCGTATCGACCAACGCCGTCGCGATGATGGTGAGCGAGCCGGCCTCTTCCGTCTGGCGGGCGGCACCAAAGATCTGACGCGGCACTTCCAGCGCCTTGCTGTCGATGCCCCCGCTCATGGTGCGCCCGCTGCTGGAATACTCGCGTGAGCGGTTAAAGGCGCGGCCGAGTCGCGTCAACGAATCGAGGATGATCACCACGTCCTTGCCCAACTCCACCAGCCGCTTGCAGCGTTCCATCGTCAGCGTTGCCACCTGGATATGCCGGTCGGCCTCGTGGTCGGCACTCGAAGCCACCACGGTCACGCGGCCGCTGTCCCAGGGCTTTTCCAGATCGCCCGGGCCGTGGCCTGTCAGCGAACGGCGGAAATCCGTCACTTCCTCGGGACGCTCGTCCACCAGCAGCACGAAGAGTTCGGTGTGCGGATGGTTGCGAAGGATAGCGGTGGCGATGTCCTTCAGCAGGGTCGTCTTGCCGGCCTTGGGCGGGCTCACGATCATGGCTCGCTGGCCGAATCCAATCGGGCAGAAAAGATCGATCAGCCGACACGAGGCCGGGCAGCCGCGATACTCCAATGCCATGCGAGGGCTCGGGTCGACGGTGGTCAGTTCCTCGAAGGGCGTCGGGTGCGGTGCGTCATCCGGCGTGCTGCCCTCGATCCGCAGGACACGTTCGGCCAGCGGTGCCGAGCCAACCGATTGGACGCTGGAATGGGGGCGTCCCCGCCGATTGCGGTTGTTGCGTCCGTGCCCTTGGCCATTGGAGGCCGCGCTGGCCAGTCGTTGACCGATCTCGACCTCGACGCGCACGCCGGGCCGCAGCGCCAGGCGATCCACGAGGGATCGTGGCAAGATCGGGTCGTCATCGCGGAACTGCACGGTGTCGCCCACGATGGGTCGAACCCGGACATCCCCGCGCCGGGGTTGGTCCACCAGGCCGGAAAAGGTCGTCATGTTGTCTTTCGTCCGCTGGATCCGAGCGCCGAGAGGCCAGACTGGGCCCCGGTCGCAATGAATCGGCTACACCGTGGTATCGGCCAGACACGGGCGACACTTTCAGCCCGCTGTGCCTTGGCCGTGCGAATCAGAGGCCGCAGAGGCCCCATTGTCAAACCAATGCTCAAAAACGATCGGGCATTCCCAATGCCAGGGAGCATCCCCGAGAATATACGCATGGCCCCGCACGCCGGATTCGGCTACCCTCGGCCATCTTGAGGCCGTGGGGTTATCGGTAGCCCTGGCCCTAGGCCGATGCCCCAAGCACACCGGAGTCGCGGCGCTATATGGAGGTCTTACGAGGCATCGCGGTTTCTCCGGGCCTGGTCATCGGCCGGGTCTTCCTGTTGGAGGACGAGGACCGCCGCGTCGTGCGTCGCTTCACGCCGGCGGCGGGGTCGGCCGAGGAATCCGATCGTGCCAGGGCTGCCCTGCAAGCCTCCATCTCCGATCTCCAGGCCGTCAAGGAACGGGCCGAACGCGAGATGGGGACCGAGGCCGCCAAGATCTTCCTCTTCCATATCGGCGTGCTCCAGGATAAGTCGCTGCGTGATCCCATCTTCAAGCGGATCGAGACCGAGCACATGGCCGCCGAGCACGCCGTCGACGAAACCTTCGGCGACTGGGCCAGGCGTTTCGCGAGCATGGGCGATTCGGCCTTTACGACCAAGGTCAACGACCTCGAAGACCTGCGCAACCGTGTGCTCGGCCACCTCATGGGGGAGCACAACCGCACGTTGGACGAGTTGAAGCACCCGGCCATCGTCGTGGCCGACGACCTGACCCCATCGCAGGCGGCGGGGTTCAACCGTGAACTGGTGCAGGCCTTCGTCACCGATCGGGGCGGCCGCACGAGCCACACGGCCATCGTCGCGCGGGCGTTGAACATCCCCGCCGTCGTAGGCGTTCGCGGCGTGGACAAGGCAGCCCAGGAAGACCAGGCCATCATCGTCGACGGGCTCGAAGGCGTGGTTATCCTCGACCCGACCGACGAGCAACTGGACCGCTACCGCGACCGACAGGCCCGACTCGAACGACGGCAGACGGTCTGGAAGGAACGCGCCAGCGAGCCAAGCGTCACCACCGACGGCGTGCCGATCCGTTTGCTGGGCAACATCGAATTTCCCGATGAAGTCGCGCACGTCCTCGAAGTCGGCGGCCACGGCGTGGGACTCTACCGCACCGAGTTCCTCTACCTCACCAGCGACCGCGAGCCATCCGAGGAAGAGCACTACAACGCCTACCGGAGGTGTGTCGAACAAGTGCGCGGCATGGAACTGGTTGTGCGCACGGTCGACCTGGGGGCCGACAAGTACACCCAACACCGGGTCGAACTGCCCGAACGAAACCCCTTCCTGGGAAATCGATCGATCCGCTATTGCCTCAGCAACCTGCCCATGTTCAAGAGGCAGTTGCGCGCCATCCTTCGTGCCAGCGCTCACGGCCCGCTGAAGATCATGTTCCCGCTCATTACCACCGTGCAGGAACTCAGGCAGGCAAAGGCCATCGTCCGAGACGTCATGGAAGACCTGGCCGAAGAGGGCATCCCCTTCGACCGCAACGTGCCCATGGGCATGATGGTCGAGGTGCCCGCCGCCGCCGTCATCGCCTCCAGCTTCGCTCGCGACGCGGCCTTCTTCAGCATCGGCACCAACGACCTTGTGCAGTACACCCTGGCCGTCGATCGCACCAATGAACGCGTGGCCGACCTCTTCACCGCCATGCACCCGGCCGTGCTGCGGCTGGTCCGCGACACCATGCGCGGGGCCAAGAGCCGGCAGATCCCCGTGTCCTGCTGCGGAGAATCGGCCGCCGAATTGGACTTTGCCGTCTTGCTGATCGGCCTGGGCGTGCGTACCCTTTCTGTCGGCTCGTTTTCGATCCCGCAGGTCAAGCGGCTGGTGCGCAGCGTTTCCGCAGAGGAATGTGCCCGCATCGCCCGGCGGGCCTTATCGCTCGAATCGCCATCGGACGTATCTGCGTACGTCCGAGAACGCGTCCGAAAGGCCATGCCCGGCGTCTTCGATTCGGGTGAGGACTAGGCCTTGATTGGCCGATAAACAAGGGGAAGGGGCCCGTATCCAGGCGGGTTCCTACTCTCGAACGAACCCCCCGCCCCGCATGGGCCGTAGATGTTTGCGGGATGGGGGCTTGCAGTTTTGAGCATGCACGGCCCATGCACCCGTTGTGAGCCCCCGGGCGCACGACGCAGATTTGGACAGAACACCCGGCACCGCCCAGAGGCTGCGGATTGGCCAGGCCCGGCCGGTGCCCGTTTTTGGCAGGGGATCGACTCGCGATCTTCGCCGCACACACCTTGTGGAGCCCGCCCCGTGACCGCCCCGTACGCCATCGCAGGCCCGATTGCCGCCCCTGGGTGTGGCATCGCCGGCCGTGACGGCGCGGGCGTCCGGGCACTCCCCGCACGAAAGCGTATCCGACATGGCACGAAAGCCCGCACCTTCCGACAACGGCCCCACCAAGGCCGCCTCGAACACGTCTGACTCATCAAAGACCGACTCGACCAGCACCGAACTTCCCGGCACCACCGAAGAAGCTTCCAGGAGTTCTCGCAAGACGACCTCCAAGAAGACCTCCCGTGGTCGATCGTCGACACCCGGCCGCCCTACTCGACGCGAGAGCAACGCCATCGAGTCCAGCAGCGGCACGCTGGGTGCTGCACGCATGATTGTCAACTACATCCCCGGCGACGAGTGCCGGATCGCTTTTGTCGACAACGGCAAACTCGAGGAATACCACGCAGAGCCCACGGGATCGGTCAGCCGGGTGAATAACATCTACCTGGGCGTGGTGCGCAATGTGAACACGGCCGTGCAAGCCGCCTTCGTGGACTTCGGGCTCGACGAGCACGGATTCCTGCACACTTCGGACGTCCACCCCCGGTACTTCCCTGAGAATGAGGACGCCGCCGAGCGTGTGGGCATCAAGACCCCACGCCGCGACCGCCCGCCGATCCAGCGGTGCTTCAAGCCCGGCGACCGGATCATGGTGCAGGTGCTCAAGGAAGGCGTAGGCACCAAGGGCCCGACGCTGACCAGTTACATCTCGATCCCGGGCCGCTACCTGGTGATGATGCCGGGGATGGACAACGTGGGCGTATCGCGCAAGGTCGAGGACGAGGATGCCCGCCGCAAGATGCGGCAGATCCTCGATCAATTGGACCTGCCCGAGGGATTTGGTTTCATCCTGCGGACGGCGGGGATGGATCGCACCAAGACCGAGCTGAATAAGGACCTGGCCTACCTCAAGAGGCTCTGGGCCGACATGTCCAAGAAGCAGAAGGCCGGCAAGGCCCCCCTGGCGCTCTACGCCGAAAGCGATCTGTTGCTACGGGCCTTGCGAGACCTTGCCGGCAGCGAAGTCACGGACGTCATCATCGACGACCCCGGTGCCTTGGCGCGTACCGAGCGCTACCTCAAGATCGCGGCCCCGCGCCATCGCCCCCGCCTGCGCCAGTACGCGGGCAAGGCCCCGATCTTCGCGGCCTTTGGCATCGAGCAGCAGATCCACAACATCCACTCACGAGAAGTGCCTCTGCCCAGTGGCGGGCGTCTGATCATCGAGGAGACCGAGGCACTCGTGGCCATCGACGTCAACAGCGGCCGCTCACGCAGCGCCAAGGACGCCGAGACCAACGCCTTGAACACCAACCTCGAAGCCGTCGACGAGATCTGCCGCCAGTTGCGCCTACGCGACCTGGGCGGGCTGGTCATCAACGACCTGATCGACATGCGCCACGCCCGGCACCGCCAGGCCGTGCAGGAACGCTTCGCCGAGCGTCTGAAGCGTGACCGTGCCAAGAGCACGATCCTGCCCATCAGCGAGTTTGGCATCCTCGAGATGACCCGCCAGCGGATGCGCTCCAGCCACGAACGCACGCACTTTGCCGAGTGCCACCTGTGCAAGGGGCGGGGCGTCATCCGCCGCCCGGACAGCGTGGCCGCCGAGGCGTTGCGAGACCTGGCTTTGGTGGCCAGCTACGACAAGGTGGCACGCGTGGAGATGGTCGTCTCCGCCCAGGTGGCCAGCCACCTGCTCAGCGGACGACGCAAGCAACTCAGCCGCATCGAACGACTCAGCGGGGTCATCACCGAAGTCCGAGTCAGCGAGACCATGGCCGCCGAACGCTTCGTCCTGCACGCTTACGAGGCCAACGGCAACGACATCGACCTGGAAAAGCTTCCCAAGATGCCCGACCCCGAGCAGTTCCTGATCGATACGCCGGGCCTCGATGAAGCCGAGTCCGAGGCCGTAGAGACCATCGTGGCCCCAGCCGACGAGGAGGACGACACCGCGCCCATCGTCGAGGCCCACCCGCTGGAACTGGACGCCGAGGACATGGAAGCCACCGACGATGAACCGGCCCAAGGCGAACGCTCGGGCCGTCGCCGCCGTCGCCGCCGCCGACGCGGTGGGCGCGATCGTGCCGAGGCAGTCGAGCAGGCCAGCGGCCAACCCGCCACCAACGGAACGGCCCGGCCGCAAGATACCGACGAGGATGAAGACGAAGACGATGCATCCGGGCAGGCCGCCGAAGTCCAAGGCCCAGCCGATGACCAGGAGCAGCCCCGTCGCCGTCGCCGCAGGCGCCGCCGGCGTGGCGGACGCGCCCGCGTCGATGCCGGGACCGATCGTGCCAGCGAGCGCAACGGCGTTCGAGGGCAAGATGATGATGAGGACGAATTCGAGAACAGCGAACCCACATCGCTGGCACGCCGATTGGCTTCGGCCTTGTCCGCCCCTTCGTCCGCGCAGGTCGCCGACGACCAGGATGAGCAGGAAGATGCGATGGACGACGCATCCAGCCAAGACGCTTCCGAGCAGGATGACGCGGGCGACGAAAACCGTCCGCGCCGCAAGCGTCGCCGCCGCCGTCGTGGAGGTACACGCCAGGAAGGCTCGGTAAACGGCACGCCGGAACAGGCCGAAGTCGCCCACGACATGGACGGGGACGATCTGGAGCCCACTTTCGATGTGCCCGAGGACATCGACGCACAGGTCGACGACGCCGATGGAGCGCCCGATGAAGACCGCCCGCGTCGCAAGCGTCGCCGCCGGCGTCGCGGATCGGCTCGCGAGGAGATCCATGCCGGCGACGCGGATCTGGCCTTGGAAGTGGACGAAGAAGCCCCCGTCGAGGTGCTCGCGCCCGAACCCGCGCCGGCGGGCCTCATCGAACCAAGGCCCAAGTCGGCACGGAAGGAACCGGCCAAGGAGCCCAAACCCGCCGCCCAGCAGCAGGTCCACAAGCAAGAGGCCAAGGCCGAAGAAAAACCCGCAAAGCCACGCCCCAGGTTCCTCTACGCCGCCCATCGCAAGACCCGGCCCACCGGCGGCACCGACGGGGGCTGATCCATGCCACCGCACGCCCCGAAGCGCCTGATCGTTCTGGGCAGCACCGGCTCGATTGGCCGCCAGACCCTCGACGTGGTGGCCCATCTGGCCTCGCTCGCCCGGCAACATGGCAGGCCCGCGCCCATCGAGGTCGTGGGCCTGGCGGCAGGGCGTCGCGCCTACGAATTGGCAGATCAGGCAAGGGAGCATCGCGTCGGCAGCGTGGCCCTGTGCCAAGGCGAGGCTTCCCTCCTGCCAGAGGGCGTGCGGGTACACATTGGCCCCGATGCCGCCGAGCAACTGGTGCGTGAGACCCAGGCCGATATCGTCATGGCCGCCGTCGTCGGGGCGGCGGGGCTTCCAGCGACCTTGGCGGCCGTCGAGCAAGGTATGGACGTAGCCCTGGCCAACAAGGAAACCCTTGTGGCCGCGGGAGCGCTGGTCGTCCCCCAAGCCAGGCGCACCGGCTCGAAACTGCTCCCGGTCGATAGCGAGCACTCGGCCCTCTGGCAGTGCCTGCACGCCATCAACGGCCCGCAAGAAGCGCCGCCCATGCAACCACCCGCCAGCGTCCGGCGGCTGGTGCTGACCGCCTCGGGCGGGCCGTTCCGTACCTGGTCGGCAAACGAAATCTCCCGAGCAACCCCGGCGCAAGCCCTGGACCACCCCACGTGGAATATGGGCCCCAAGGTAACCGTCGATTGTGCGTCGCTCACCAACAAGGCGCTGGAAGTCGTCGAGGCGCACTGGCTCTTTGGCTTCCCGTCATCGCAACTGGGCGTACTCATCCACCCCCAGTCCATCGTGCATTCTTTCATCGAGACCATCGACGGCTCGGTGCTCGCCCAACTGGGCATCAGCGACATGCGCGTGCCCATCCAGTTCGCACTCACCCATCCGGATCGTGCGACGGGCCACACCCCCCGGCTAGATCTGGCGAGCCTGGCAAGGCTCGACTTCGAATTGCCCGACGAATCGCGCTTCCCGGCCCTGAGCCTGGCGCGATGGGTCATCGACTCTGGCGGCACCGCAGGGGCCATCTTCAACGCCGCCAACGAGGCCGCCGTCGAGGCATTCCTGGCCGGCATGATCCCCTTCGGCCGCATCGGCGAACTGACACAGGACGCGTGCGCCGCCATCACCTCAACGGCGCTGGACACCCTGGGCGATGCCCTTGATGCCGACGCCCGGGCCCGGGCCCACGTCCGAGCCCGCCTGCCCCAGCCGACGCACCATTGATGCGGTGGGGGTGAAGGGTGCTGTCAAGCCAAGGCAGATCTGCTTTGGCTTGTGCCCGTGTCATTGAACAACCGAAGGATCATACGGACTCTGGCGGTTTGGGTGACATAGGAATCCCCGCGCTTTCAAAAATTTTTTGTGGATCCGGGCTTTCCCCCTTGCATTGCCGGCTGTTTTCGGTCACAATGCCATCATGGACACACGACATACCATCGCAACCGTCGGCCTCGCTTTGTGCATCGCCGTGCCGGCCATGGCCCAGTGCCCCGTGCATCGCTTGGCGCAGGAAGAAATCACTTGGTCATTCGGCGGATCTGCCGTCGAGATCGAGGGCGACCACCTGGTGATCGGAGACAGCGCCGCCTTCACCTTCTGCCCATTTCGAGACACCTTCCGTTGCATCGCGGGCGGGGCCTTCGCGTATCGGTGGGACGGCAGCCAGTGGAATTTCATACAACTTATTGTTCCCCCGGACATCGGGCTGGCGGACAACTACGCTTCTGACCTGAAGATTGAGGGCGACCGGTTGCTTGTAGTCGGTTTCGACCGCAGCGCGGGCCTGGGCATGTTATTCGAGTACCGCTTCAGCCATGAAATCGAGCAATGGGTGGAACTGGGTCGCACTTCTATTACTGATGGCAGCGGCTTCCTGTCTTTCAACGAGTCGTTAGCACTGATGCATATCAACGCCCCGACGTCGCGCGTGCTGCGGTTCACCGAGGGCGACGAGGGCTGGGAGTTCCGCGACAGCTTCGAGGCGCCCGACGCCATCGGCGGGCGGACGTTCGGGCAGCGGCTCAACGTCAAGGGCGAGTGGGCCTTCTTTTCGGCGTCGTTCGACAGCAGCGCCTCGCCGCCCACGCGCCACGGTTCGGTCTATGTCTACCGACGACACGCCGACGACACGCTCGAGTTCACGCAGAAACTCCTGCCACCGACGGGCATCGGCGAAGGGCAAACCCTTAATTTTGGCACGTCCATGGACTTCGACGGCACGACGCTGGCCGTGGCGAACACCGGGGCAACGCTCGATCATGTCCAGCAGGGGGCCGTCTACCTCTACGAGCTCGACGGCGACCAATGGACCCTGAGCCAGACACTCACCCACAGCGACGCGGGCCGGCAGTTCTTCCCCCGGGGCTTCGGTCGGGGCGTGACGGTCAACGGCGACACGCTCGTGGCCGCCACGAACGGCTCGCTCGATTACAACTTCGCCTACGTCTTCAAGCGCGGCCGCGACGGCGTGTGGCGCGAGGTGGCCGTGCTGGGCACGGGCGACGCAACGCCCGCGGGCGCGCTCGAGGAGCAGTTCGGCGCGCGCATCGCCATCGCGGGCGACCGCGTGGTCATCTCCGCGCCCCACGAGCGGACGCCCTGGCCCATGTCCGAGCCGATCGGTGCCGTCTACGCCTTCGACCTCTCCTGCGAGATCTGCCGGGCCGACCTCGACCACGACGGCGCGCTGACCATCTTCGACTACCTCGCCTTCTTCAACCTCTTCGCCGCGGGAGACCTCTTGGCCGACTTCGACGGCGACGGCGAACTGACGCTGTTCGACTTCCTGGCTTTCCAGACCGCGTTCGATGCCGGCTGCCTGTGATCGGGACTTGGCCGGTAGAGCGGGATTGGGCTTGCCCAAGGGATGCGTGACCCGAAGAGCAATCCCCCGAAGGCGGGTGTCTTGCTTTGTTCGGCTGATTCCACGAAACCATCCGCGCGGACGGGATTTTCGCTTCCGGCTTGCCGATAGAGAGCCTAAGGGCGGCACCGGCCGCGATAGGTTCTTTAGGATCGACCAGCAGGGACACGCCAGACATGGAAAAGATCGCGATCAAGAGCGATGCGCCCGGGCCCATCCGGCTCGCGCCGGACTCGCTGCCCGAGGCCACCCCCGGGTACATCCACGTGATGGACTGGCTCGTGTCCCGCGTCGACGACTTCGAGGAGGCCCTGGAACACCTGGAAGAGGACCCCGAAGCGCTCTACGACGCTGCGGAGATCATTCGTGATCTCGAAGACCTGGTTCGGACGACCGACAGCGGACTGGACGAGAGCCAACCCCTGCCCGAAGGGGCCAAGCAGGCCGACCCCACGACCCAGGACCCCGCCACGCTGTACCGCCTGACGATCGAGGGCTTCCGGGCGATGCGCCCCCACCTCGAAACGTTGCTGGAGTGCCCCTTGGACCAGTGGGAACGGCCCGAGCCGGTGGTCCAGGACGACGGGCGGCCCGTGCCCACGCCGCGCCGCTTCGGCGTGCAGGCCTGGCAGAACAACCAACTCCAGGTGGGCTTCGTGTGCTTCCACGAAGAGGACTCGGGCGACCAGCAGGCCCTGCACCGATCGGGCAAGCTGCCGATCCACTACGTCGTCCACCGACGGCTGGGCAAGGGCCGCTGGGAGTTTCTGTGCGACATGGGGATGCCATTCATCCGCGACGCGAGCCTGCCACCGGGCACCAAGCGTGTGCTGTACCGGGTGGCGGCCCACCGATTCGGTCGCTTTGGATACCCCGGCTTCGTCGCGGTGAACTTCTCGCCCGATGGCCAGATCGTGGCCTGCGAAGAGAACCCGCCGCTGGCGATCTGAACGCAGGACCCGCCCCCACTGCGGAGGCCGTCACCAGAGGCCTTCTAGCCAGCAAGACTTGGATTCTGAGATCCGCATCGCCTCGGTCGGCGCTGCGGGCCGGCTTCGCTTCACGGATCGGTCGAGATCGTGATGCCCCGGCGCTCGAGCAGGCTGCCCTCGGCCAGGTAGAGGGCGATCAACGCCAGGCGGTACTGGACCACCGCGGCGACCTGGGCGATCTCGGCCTCGAGCAGGTCTCGCTGGGCCTGCGCCACCAGGAGGGCGGTGCCAACGCCCGCCTCGAAGCGTTCGAGTTCGGCCTGGGCCAACTGCTGCTGGAGGTCTCGCGTGGTGGCGCTGGCGGCGATCTGCCGACCGGCCCGCTCGACCTCGATGATGGCCAGCCGCACGTCGGAGGCCACGATCTGCTCGAGGTTGGCCACCGCGGCGGCGGCTTGCTGGCGGCTGGCGATGGCCGCCTGCTGCTGGCCCTTTGCCACCAGGCGGCCGAGCGATTGCGAGAACCGGATGCCCACGGTGGCGTCGAAGGTGTCCTGGCCCAGGTTCTCGATGGATTGCCCGAAGCTGTCGGCAAAGCCGGTCTTGCCCAAGGCCACGAAGGCGTCCAGCCGGGGTAGCAGGCCCCGACGGGTGGCGATCACCTCCAGGCGGTTCTGCTCGAGCCGGAGCCTGGACTCGGCCAGGTCGGGCCGCACGCGGCGGGCCAGCTCGATGCGTTCGGCTCCGTCGTCGATGGGCGTCGGATCGGCCTCGGGCGTGGTGGTGGCGATGACCGGGCGGTCGTGCGCGTGCGGCTGGTGATCGCCCAGGCCGCCGACCAATCGCAGGATCTCGATCCGTGCGGCGGCCTCCTGGGCGCGGGCGTCGATCAGGGCCTGCTGGCGGCGGGCGACCTCGACCTCGAAGGCCGCCCGATCGCTGGCGGGCAGGACGCCCACCTCGACGCGTTGCCTGGCCTCGTCGGCCTGCGACCGGGCCAGCTCGAGCGACCGCTCGAAGATGGCGATCCGCCGGCCGGCCAGCACGTAGCGCCAGTACGCGCCCTCGGCGTCGGCGATCATCGCCTCGACGAAGCCGCGCAGCTCGTATCGGCTGGCCAGAGTGTCCAGCTCGGCCTGTCGCACGCGCGCGAGGTTGGCCGCGGGCCCAAAGCCCCGAAGCAGCGACTGGGTGACGGTGAGCCCCACGCGCGCGGACTCCTGGGTGGGGGCCCGGTTCGAGGCGCTGCGGCCCTGGCTGAGGCCCAATTCCACCTCGGTGCCGCTGGGCAGCGTCTGACGCACGCCGGCCTGGAGCTCTCGCGTGTCGCCGCGGACGGGGAACTGCTCGCCGGTGGCGCGGGCGGTCTCGACGGATTCCTCGGTGCCCACGCTGGCCCGGGCGAAGAACTCGGGGTCGAACACGCCCCGCTCGATCGACTCGAACGCCCCGGCGATGGCCGGGCGTAACTCGGCCACGCGCAAGTCCGGATTGCGGGCCAGGGCCAGCACGACCGCGCGTTCGAGGCTCAGTTCGAGGGGCCCGCTCGCGTCGGCTTGGGGCATGGGCTCGGCCACCGCCTGGCCTTCCAGGGCGAACACGGGCGTGGGAATGGGGCGGAAGCGTTCGCGCTCGCGTTCGAGCGCTCGCGCCCAGTTGGGCTCGAAGGCGTCGATGGCCGTGCGGGCACATCCGGCAAGGGTGGCCAGCACGATCGCGGCGGCGGCCGCGGCGGCGCGATTCAAGGCTTCGCTCCCTGCTGGAACGGGTCTTGCGGCGGGTCGGGGTGCATCAGCGTGTAGGCCGCCGGCACGACGACCAGGGTGGTGAGCATGGAGCTGAGCAGGCCGCCGATGACCGCGCGGGCCAGGGGCGCCTGGGCGTCGGCGCCCTCGCCGATGCCTAGTGCCAGGGGTGTCAGGCCCAGGATGGTCGTCATTGAGGTCATGAGGATGGGACGCAGGCGTCGCCGGCCGGCCTCCATCGCCGCCGCCCGCGTGGGCATGCCGCCCTTGCGCAGCCGGCCGGCCTGGTCGACCAGCAGGATCGAGTTGTTGACCACGATGCCCCCGAGCATGATGCAGCCGATGGAACTCTGCACGTTGAGGGTCGTGCCCGTGCCCACGAGCATGACCACCACGCCGATGACCGCCAGCGGGACGGCGAGCATGACGATGATCGGGTCTCGCAGGCTCTCGTACTGGCTGGCCAGCACCATGTACACCAGCGCCAGGGCCAGCACGAGGGCGATGCCCAGTTGCCGGGCGCTCTCGCGCTGCTCTTGCACGTTGCCGGCCAGTACGAAGTCGTAGCCCGCGGGCCGCGCGATCTGGTCGAGGGCGGCCTCCACGTCGGCGGCGACCGAGCCCATGTCCCTGCCCACCACGTCGGCGGTGACCCGGAGCAGCCGCTGCTGGTCCTTGCGCTCGATGACGGTGGGCCCGCGGCCCTGATCGGCGACGACGAGATTGCGCAGGGCGACCGCCTCGCCCGAGGCGCTGCGCACGGTCATGTCCAGCACCTGTTCGACACTCAGGCGTTGGGCGTCGGCCAGTTGCACGAGGATGCGGTAGGAATAGCCCTGGGGCCGGTACTCGCCCGCCCGGCTGCCGGCGATGGCCGTCTCGATGGCCATGGCGATGTCGCGCACGCTGACGCCCAGGTCGGCGGCCTTGGCCCGGTCGATGCGCAGTTGCTGCTGGGGGGCACCCACGGTGGCGTTGCTGTCGATATTTACCACGCCCGGGACGAGCGCCATCGCCTCCATGGCCCGCTCGGCGAGCAGGTTCAGCGTGCCCAGGTCGTACCCGCGCACCTCCACGGTCAGGCCCTGGTCGCCGCCCAGGATGCGTTCGAGCAGGAACTGCCCCTGCGGCGCGCGCGTGCGCACGGTCATGCCCGGGACCTGGCCCTCCAGACGCTGGCGCAGGTCGGCGGCGACCTGTGCGTTCGAGCGGTCGCGCTGCGCAGCGGGCACCAGCGAGATGCGGATGTCGCCCGTCGCCCCGCCGCCGGGGTTCCATCCGCTGGCGCCCATGCTGGTGACCCAGGCGACCTTCTCGGGGACGGCTTCGACGACGATGGCCTCCAGCAGCCGCGTCTGGGCGTCGACGATGTCCAGGCGGGTGCCCACTTCCATCTCGCCCGAGACGCGGACCTCGCCCTCGTCCGAGGGCGGCATGAACTCGCGGCCGAGCAAGGGCAGCATGGCCAGGCTCGCCGCCAGCAGGGCGAAAGCGCCCAGCATCGTCGCGAGCCTGGCACGCATCGCCACGCCCAAAATCCGTTGGTACGCACGCTCCAGGCCCGCAAAGCCGCGGTCGCTCAGCGCCCGCACGCGGTCGATGGCCGTGGGCGAGGCGTGGCCGGGGCGGTCCAGCGGCCGGAGGATCTTCGAGGCCAGCATGGGCACCAGGCTCAGGCTCACCACCAGTGCCGCGATCAGCGAGAAGGCGATCACGTACGCCAACTCGGCGAACAGCACGCCGCTGACCCCGCGCACGAACAGCACGGGCAGGAAGATGACCAGCGTGGTGATGGTGCTGGCCACGATCGCCGGCCCGACCTCGGCCGCGCCGTTGACGGCCGCCATGGCGGGCCCTTCGCCCTCTTCCTGCTTTCGCCGGAAGATGTTCTCGAGCACCACGATGGAGCTGTCGACCATCATGCCCACGCCCAACGCCAGCCCGCCCAGGGTCATCAGGTTCAGCGTGAAGCCGCCGCCATAGATCAGCGTGAAGGTGGCGACGACCGAGATGGGGATGGCCAAAGCGATCACAACCGTGGAGCGGATGTTGCGCAGGAAGAAGAGCAGCACCAGCACCGCCAGCCCGCCGCCGTAGAGCACGCTGCGGGCCACGTTCTGGATGCTTCGCTCAATGAAGTTGCCCTGGTTGATGACCGGGACCACCTCGATCTGCGGGAAGTCCCGGTTGACCCGCTCGATCTCGGCGAGCACGGCGTTGGCAACCTCGACGGTGTTGGCGTCGGCCTGCTTGCGGATGGCCAGGCGCAGGCCCAGCCTGCCGTTGACCCGCACGATGCGTGTCAGCCGCTCGTAGGTGTCGCGCACCTGGGCGATCTGCCCGATGGTGATGGCCGCGCCATCACGGATCGCCACTACGGTGTTCTCGATGTCTTCCAGGCTGCCAAACTCCGCCGGGGCGCGGAGCGTCACCTCGTAGAGCCCCTCCTCGATGGTGCCCGCGGGCCGGTCGAGGTTGGCGTCGCGCAGGGCTTGCAGCACGTCTCCCAGCGGCAGGCCCAGGGCCCGGACCTTGGCCGGGTCCAACTCGACGCGCACCTCGCGGTTGTACCCGCCCCAGATGTCCAGTTGCGCCACGCCGGGGATTCGGCTGAAGCGATGGCTGACCTGCTCTTCGAGCAGGGTGGTGACCTCCACCGGGTCGAGGGCGCTGGCGATGCCCAGGATCATGATCGGGAAGCTATTCACGTCGAACTTGCGGATCTGGGGCCGGGTGACCTCGTCGGGCAGCTCGTCGATCTCGCTCTCGAGCCGGGCGCGCACGTCCGTCGCCGCCGCGTCGATGTCGGTGCCCCACATGAAGGTCATCCGCACGCGGCTGTTGCCCTCGATCGAGGTGCTGGTGAGCTCCTCGACGCCAGGCACGGTGGAGGCGATGGACTCGACGACCTCGCTGACCAGCCGCTCCATGACCTCCGGGCTTGCGCCCTGGTAGTCGGTGGAAATGGTCAGCGTGGGCATTTCGATTGCCGGCAGCAGGTCGATGCGCAGTTGCAGCACGCTGGCCAGCCCCAGCGTCACGACGATCAGCGTGAGCATCGTGGTCAGCACGGGCCGCTTGACGCTGAAGGCCGGGATGTTCACGCGCCGCCCCCGGCCGGTTCCCTGTCGCCGTTGGGTTCGAGCGTCGACGCCGTTTCCGTCCGCGCGGTGGGAGCGCCGGGCACGACCACGGGCGAGCCGTCGCCGATGAGTTGGTGCCCCAGCGTGACGACCAGCGCGTCCTTGAGCAACGCCGCTCCCTGGGGCTCGACGGCCACGCGGTCGCCGCTGGCAACCAGCACCCGCACCGGCATGGCCCGCACGCGCTGGCCATCGTCATCGAGCACGAAGACCAGTTCCTGCCCGTCGCGCCGTGTCAAAGCCGCCAGCGGCACGATCGCCGCGTCCTCGGCCACGTCGAGCACCACCGTGGCCCGCACGAACATACCCGGCTTGAGCAAACGCCGCTCGTTGGGCACGACGACCTCGACGCGCGCCTGCCGAGAGCCCTGGTCGAACACCGGGGCGATGCGCGAGATCGCCCCCTTCCACGACTGCCCGGGGAAGGCTTCGACGCCGATGCTCACCGCCTGCCCGACCGCCAGCCTCCCATAGTCACGCTGGGTGGCGAAGAAGACCGCGCGGATCGGATCCAGCTCGACCACGCTCAGCAGGGGCGTGTTGGCGCTCACGGTGTCGCCCTCCTCGGCCCAACGCCGGGCGATCACACGCGTGTCGCTGCCGCCCTCCCACTCGGCGCGGATGGTCGTGTACCCCAGGCGGATCCGCGCCGCCTCGAGCGCCGCCCGCGAACGCGACACCTGCGCTTGGGCGACCGCCACCGCGCTGCGGGCGGTCAGTTCGCTGGCCCGGGCTTGGTCGAGCTGCGCTTCGCTGGCGATGCCCCGGGCGTGCAGGTTGACTGTTCGCTCCAGTTCGCGAGCGGCGATCTCTGCCGCGCTGAGCGCCTCGGCGTGCTGGGCCCGGGCCACTTCCAGTTCGGCCTCGCTCTGGGCGGCCGCCTGGGCGAACTCGTCGCCGTCCAGGCGGGCGATCACCTGCCCGCGCTCGACCACGTCGCCCAGGTCTACCGGCAGGCTGACGATCGTGGCCGCCACCTTTGGGGCGATGGTCACCTGGGCCCGGGCCTCGAGCGTCGCGCTGTACGCCCGTTGGCCTTCCAGTCGTCCGACCTCGACAGCGGCCACCTCGATCGCCGCCGGCTGCGACCCGCCCCGCGGCCCGCCCGCGGCCGAACCGGATTGCAGCCACGCCAGCACGCCCATGCCCGCCAGCAGGAACAAGCACACGCCCACCACGGCAACGGTCGCCGCGATTCTTCCGCGCCGCCCGCCCCGGTCCGTGCCGCTCACCCGTGCTTCGTCCGCCATGGATGGACCCGCTCCCTCTGGGCCACAGGCCCATGTCGACCAATTGAGCCCCCATAGCGCAGTAGTTGCCGGTAAATCATAGGGTATTGCGGATGCATCTCGATGCGCGAATACCTGTTTGTCATTGGGATTTCCGTCGTGAGTATCAGGCAATACCCGGCACCCACGTGTCCGCTGGAGGCTACCACGCCCGTACCCTGCGACATGCCCCAACCGCCCGGCCACATCGGCGGCACGCTTTGCAAAGCCCGGTCACGCGCGAGCGATGCGGCGTGGGCACGTCCGGCGCGGCCAAGTTGTTCGACTTCGAGTGCTTCCTGATCGCCTACAAGCCCAGCCTGGACCGCGACGGCGAGCTGACCATCTTCAACTTCCAGGCCATCCAAACGGCCTTCGCGGCGGGGTGCGAGTAGTGACAGGGCACGTCGCACCTCGCGGATAGAACTTCCTGAGATTGGCCGGGCTCAGCGGCGCACGAACGGGTTGTGCTGGCGCTCCCGGCCCACGGTCGTGGCCGGGCCGTGGCCGGGCAGGCACAGGCAGCGGGCGTCGAGGGTGTATAACTCACGGCGGATGCTGTCGGCCAGTGTGTCGAAGTCGCCCCCGGGCAGGTCGGTGCGGCCGATGCTGCCGCTAAAGAGCGTGTCGCCGACGATGGCCAGCAGGCCGCCGGGAGCGACAAACACGCAGCCGCCCGGGCTGTGGCCCGGCGTGTGCCGCACGGTCCAAGCCTGGTCGCCGATGGTCAGCGTGTCCCCATGGACAAAGGTGCCGGTGGGGGAGGGAGCGCTCACGGGCACGCCCATCCCCGCGCTCAGGTTTAGGGCCGGGTCGGCCGGCCAGTGGCGTTCGGCCTCGTGGATGAGCACAGGCGTGCCGGGGAAGGCTTCGAGCACCTCGGCCAGCCCCAGCACGTGGTCGGCGTGGGCGTGGGTGAGCACGATGGCGGTCGGTTCCAATTGCTCGCGGCGGGCCAGCTCGACAAGGGGGGCCGGGCCCATGCCAGGGTCGAAGATCCAGGCGTGCCGCCCGTCGGGGGTGTAGAGGTACGTGTTGGTCTCGAAGGGCCCCAGGGCCGCCGACCACAGCCGGGCGTGCTCGGTCGCGTCGGGCAGGCGGCCCGCCAGGTCGATAGTGTGCATGGCCCAGTGTACCCCGCCAGAGACCCCCCAAAGATGCGAACGCGACCCGAGCAGGTACCCCAGAACGGCAGAAATCAACGATCGGGTGCATCGGGATGGGCCCGATGGGCGTTATAGTGGAGAAAGGGCAAGGAGGTCCCAGCCATGACCCATCCCGAGCCGTTACTGCAAGACGCCCCGGTCCATATCGCCGCAAAGAGGCCCAGCGTGTGGCCCATGCTGCTGGTGCTGATGGCCCATGGCTCGGTATTCGTGCTGGGGGCGGGGGCGGTGGTCGTCTGGGCCTTGCGGCCGGTTGCGGCGCTGGATGCCGGTGGGGGCGCTACGGCCTTGGACCTGGAGACCCTGCTCAGCGGCGACGCCACGGGGCTGATTGGCGCGGCGCCGGCGGCCGGGGCCCTGGTGCCCGAGTTCCTTGGCTTTGCTGGCCTGCTGGCGATGGTGCTGGCCGTGGTGCTCGCGCCCGCGTCGGTGGGGCTCTTGCACGTAGTACGGGGTGTACGTGGGGCCCGAGAAGAGGTGCGAGCGGCGGTGCTGGCACTGCGCTCCCTGGGCGAGCAGGCGGCCCTGAGCGACGACGCCCGCCGTGTGCTGCACAGGTCTCGCGAGCGCACGCTGCTGCGACGGGCCATCGAGGAGGACATCGCCCACGAGGACTGGGACGCCGCTCTGGTGCTGGCGGGCGAACTGGCCGACCGCTTTGGGTATCGCCAGGACGCCGAGGACTTCCGCCGTCGCATCGACCGCTCGCGTCGCGCGGTGGTCGACCAGCAACTGAACGCAGCAATAGCCCGCGTGGAAGACCTGGTGCTGCACCGCCAGTGGGACGAGGCCCTTCGCGAGGCCGACCGCGTGGCGCGGATCTTTCCCGACGCCCCGCGGGCCATCGCCGCCCCCGATCGCGTGCGCCGCGAGCTGGACCGCACCAAGGCCGACCTCGAGCGGCAGTTCCTCGAAGCAGCCGAGGACGAGCGCGTCGAGGAGGCCATGGAACTGCTCAAACGCCTCGACCAGCACCTGCGCGAGGACGAGGCCGCGCCCCTGCGAGAGGTGGCCCGCGGCGTCATCGGCAAGGCCCGCGAGAACTTGGGTGCCAAGTTCAAGCTGGCCGTCCGCGACAAGCGATGGGTCGAGGCCGCGGCGCACGGGGAGCGCATCATCGCGGAGTTTCCCAACAGCAAGATGGCCGCCGAGGTACGAGAACTGCTCGACGGCATCCGCGACCGGGCCGCACGGATGGCTACCACCAGCGGCTACTGATCGCCAGCGTGCCGGCGGACGATCTCGAGCGCCGCCCGCGCGGCGGCCAGACTCTCGGCACCCAGATACTCACGCGTCACGCCCTGGCCGATCAACAGCGCGCTGGCCGCGCCGCCCGGCGCTTCGACTACCATCAGCGTGAAACCATCGGGCGGCGTCAGCGACTGCCCCGTGATCGTCGAGGCGTGCACCACGATCGGCGGCAACGGACGGCCCAGCGGCTCGGGACGATCCGTCAGCACCACACCGCTCATGGGCGTCACCGTCAGCAACGCGGCCAGGGCGTCCAACGCGGCGGCCACCTCGGCGGGGGCCGTGTCCGGACCGATAGCCCACCCGCCGGGCACGCGTGCGCAGTGCAGCCCATCCAGGCCCAACGCCCCCACGAGCGAGGCGTCGCCCTCGAGCGTCGTACGCGCCACGAAGCCGCTGGCGTGCAGGGGCATGGACTGGAGCGGAGCAAGGTCGGCCGCGACATAGGCAGTGCCCAGGTCCTGCACCGCCGCGCCCGCATGGCGCGGCTCGCGAAACCGCCCTACGCCCAGGAGCGTCAGCCGCCCGCTGGTGTCGGCCGGACCATGGAGCGTCAGGACCAGACGCTCGGTCACACGATCAGGGCGATCGGGGTCTGCGCCGGGGGTGGTCGTGTCGGCCTCGAGGGTGATGGTTGTCTGGCGTGCCGCAGTCAGCAGGGGCGGGGGGGGCTGGTCGAAGCGTTCGACGCGTACCCGCGCAATGGCTTGGAGCAAGGCATCGACCGAGGGCTCGTGGGCGCGCGTCGCCACGGGCGCACGCACCGCCCAGGTACCTTCGACCCGGCCCAGTTCGAGCCGGGCAACGCCGGTATCGATCTCGATCCGGGCCGCACGCCCGGGCAACGCTCCCAGCAGCCCCGGATCACGCCAGGCCTCGAACCCCGTCTGGGCGAAGGCCTCGTACAACGGCTGATCGATGGCAAACCGCTGCAACTGGCCCTGGGAGTCCACACGATCGACCACACGACGGCCGCCGACGATCGGCTCACGAAGGCCCAGCGACACCTTCCGGCCACGGCTGTCCTCGATCACCAGCGTCGCGGTGACGGCGGGCAGGGCCTCGTCATTGCGCACCGGACGGCCCTGGAGATCAGCCAGGATCCGGGCGGCGGCACGCGCCCGGCCTTCTTGCACGGCCCAGGGCGGGCCATCGCCTGCCAGGAACGACCAGCCGATGGGCGTCCGCTCGATGCGTTTGCGAGGGCCGCCCCGGAGCGTGGTCTCCATCACCACGATTGCCGCCGCGTCGATCTCGAGGACCGACTGCGGGCCAAAAGCCCCGCTGTCCGATGGAGGACGCAAGAGCCACATCGAGGCCACGACCAAGGCGATGGCCACCAGCAGCGCAAGGATCACGGGCGTCTTTGGCATCAGCGGGGCAACTCCCTGAACCAAGGGTACCGGGCGGGCAGAGGCAGCATCGGCACGGAGGCGGAACTTGGGCCAGCAACCGCCCGTCATCGGAATCGCCGGCGATGTCGACTTCGCCCCCGGAGGCGACGCGTCGGCCCCGCCCACCCCGCGTTCGTGCTGCCGGATGACCTACATCGAAGCCGTTGTCAAGGCCGGCGGCCTGCCACTCGTTCTGCCGCCGGTTCCCGGGCAGATCGAGGACCAGTTGGACCGGGTCGACGGCGTCCTGCTCATCGGCGGGGACGACCCACGCACGGAACCCTTCGGCCTGCCAACCGACCCGAGGACAACCCCCGTGGCACCCCTGCGCCAGTCGTATGACACGGCCCTGCTCGCGGCCCTTAGCAGCCGGCCAGACATGCCCACGCTGGGCGTCTGTTACGGCATGCAGATGATGGCCTTGGTCGCGGGCGGGGCCTTGCACCAGCACCTGCCCGATGTTCTGGGTGAGACTTGGACGCACCACTGGGATCGCACCCACGCAATCTTCCCGCATCCGGGCTCGCCCGGATGGCTCCTGGAAGCAGCGCCGCACCAGCCTCTCAGCCGACACCGCCAGGCGGTCGCAACGGCGGGCACACTTTGCGTTATCGGAAGTTCAGAAGATGCAATTGCCGAGGCGATTTCCGATCCGCGTCGGCGGTTTTACGTAGGAGTACAGTGGCATCCCGAGCGAAGCGGAAACGGTCCGCTGGGTTTGGGCGTGTACAGTGTGTTCGTTCGGGCTTGCCGGGGTTAGGACGACCCAGGAGGCCTTGGGCATCGGGCAAGGGAGGCGCCACCCGGCGATGGCCGATCCGCAGCCCAACGCGGCCGCCCTGGACACCAGTGACTCGCTGGTGCTCGGGGCGATGCTCACCCCTCTTGTGCATGAGGCGGCCGGAGCCGGTCTCGGCGAGGTCGAGTGGTTCCGCACCAGTTGGCAACGTGGCGGTGCGGCCACGGGATTCGCAACCTGGACCTTCGACAACGGGAACACCGTCCCATGCATGGTCAAGGTGCCCGTGGGGCCCGTGGAGCGTCGCTGGGCGGCGGCGCTGGGATATTGCTGCGAGAACGAATGGGACGACCCAAGGTGCGCCACGATCTCCACGCCCCGTGTGTTGGCCTCGGCCGACGCGCTGGGGCCTTACGACCTGTGCTGGCTCATCGTTGAACGTTTCGAGGGCGGGACGGTCGCCCAACACTTCGACGAGCACGCCCTGCGCGCCCTGATCCATGCCGCGGCAGACTTCCAGATTCGGGCCGAGCGTTCTCACCATCCCTACGGCTCGGCGTTCGACCCCGATTGGGCCAAGGCGCATGAGCACGCCCGGCAGTTAGCCCATGATGGGGGTATCCCTGATTCCCAACATTGGAACAATGCTCTGAAGCACGCCAAGAGGCTCTTGCCCGAAGCACTGACGACATGGAAGGCAAGGCCCGTCAACGCCTGGCTGCACGGCGACCTGCACCCGGCCAATGCGATGTGGCGACACCAGCCCGACAATGGCCACGGACACGCGGGCCAGAAGTGCGCCCTGATCGACCTGGGCATGGTCCGGGCCGGTCACTGGTCCGAGGACGCGTTGTACCTCGAGCGTCAGTTCTGGGGGCGTATGGACCGCCTTTGCGGCATTAAACCAGTCTCCGAAGTGGCCCGGGCTCGTCGCCAGGCGGGCCTGCCCGTCGAGGATGATTACGTTCGCTTGCTCGACAGCAAGCGCCTGATCGCGTCGGCGGCGGCTCCGGCAAACCTCGATCATGAGGGTGATGTACGGTATCTCAAGGGGTCTCTTGAAGTCCTGGAGCGATCGCTGCGAGCTCTGGGGGGCTAGACTGGCCCTGTCCTGGCGCTCTTGGGGTGGTCTTTCGTGGCCCTGGGCACGTTGCGGGGCGGTCAGTGCTTGCCGCGAAGGCCGGGGGTGTGAAGTATCACCGCCTGCCGGGCGAGCGTCCGGGGCCGATGGGGCCTGAGGTTGGAGCGATGCTCATGGAAAAATACCAACAGATGAAGCAGATCCTGGACTCCATCGCCGACGACATGGACAAGGTGTCGGCGGGGAACAAGGCCGCGGGCACCCGGGTGCGGACGGCGATGCAGGAAATCAAGAATCTGGCCCAGGACCTTCGCAAGGAGGTCCTCGAAATGCGCAAGCAGGAGTAAGAGCCGTCGCATGTCGACGATCTCCAGTAACAGCTCGAAGTCCGACACCGGCGTGATGGGCGGGTCGGTATCGCCAACCTCGGTCGAGGCCAAGGGGTTGCTCTTTCCATTGGATGGCATCGATTTTTCGACTCAGGTCCACGACTCGGCGGGAGTCGAGCGGGTGCTGCCCCACCGTGGGCACATGCGCCTGCTCGACCGGATCGTGTGGCACAACGAAGACTACACGCACGCCGTCGCTTCCAAGCGGATCGAAGGCGACGAATTCTGGGTCGCCGGACACTTCCCGGGCAAGCCCATATTCCCGGGCGTGTTGCAGATCGAGGCCGGGGCACAACTGGCCTGCTTCATGTTCCTGGCCAGGCAGCGCAAGCCCCACCTGGCGGCGTTCCTGAGGATCGAGAACGCGGCCTTCCGCTCCATGGTCTCGCCCGGCGACGAACTGATCGTGCTCGGGCAAGAAGTGAAGTTCGGCCGCCGGCGATTCACCGCCAACATCCAGGGCATGGTCTTGGATCGGATTGCCTTCGAGGCGACCATCTCGGGCATGGCCATCGACGCCGTCGAACACGACCAGGGCTCGTGAGGACCGCCCCGGTGGCCCAACAACCCAAACCGTTCGTCCTCGAGCCCAGGCTCTTTGAGAAAGTCTGGGGCGGCCGCAGCCTGGCCACACTGGGCAAGGACCTGCCCCCGATGGCCAACATCGGCGAGAGCTGGGAACTGGCCGACCTGGACGCTACCAGCGCCTCGGGCGCGGGCGGGGGCGGCGTGTCGTCGGTCATCGCCCGCGGCCCGCTCGCCGGCCAGACCATTCGCGAAGCGCTCTCATTCTGGAGCGCCGACCTGCTGGGCAGCACTCCCGCACCCGAAGGCCGCTTCCCGTTGCTCGTGAAGTATCTCGACGCGCGCGAGGACCTCTCGGTGCAGGTCCACCCCAGCCCGGCCTATGCGGTACGCCACGCCCACGCCCACGCCAAGACCGAGTGCTGGTACGTCGTGCAGGCCGAGCCGGGCTCGCGGATCCTCAAGGGACTGGCCCCGGGTGTGACGCCCGGCGAGGTGGGCCAAGCCGCCCGCGCGGGGGGAGACGTGCCCTCGATGCTCCATAGCGCGGCCGCGCAGGTGGGCGACCTTCACGTCCTGCCCACGGGCACCATCCACGCCCTTGGCGCTGGTGTGCTGGTGGCCGAGGTGCAGACCCCCAGCGACACGACCTACCGCGTCTACGACTGGGCCAGAGAGTACGGCCGCTCGGGACGAGAACTGCACCTCGATCAGGCGGTCGAGTGCATCCTGCAAGGCCCCCCGCCGGCCACACGCCGGCTCGAGCCGGGCATGGAAGCCGGCAGGCTCTGCGCGCTCGATGCGTTCACGATCGATGCATCGCGGCCGCAGGGCGGCGACGTGCTGCCGCTGGCCTTCGACGGAAGGTGCCAGGTGCTCATGCTGGTGTCGGGCGTCGGAGAGGTGGTCCTGGAAGGCGATGAAGATGCGACGCTGCCCATCCACGCGGGCCACACGGTGGTCGTGCCCGCAGCGTGTGCCGACGACGCGGCGTTTGTCTGCGATCCGGGCGTGCCTATGGGCGGCACGGTGCTGCTGCGCATCGGCGTTGGGCCCGCACGATAAGAATCCGTGCGTGCACTCTTTGGTGCGTGTCTACAGGAAGCCTTCGGAGCGTTCAATCGGCGCGTGGGCCGAGGGCGATGGCGTTCTTGCCCTGGTGTTTGCATTCGAGGGCGCGTTGGTCGGCCACGCGAAGCAGCGACTGGCCATCGAGCCCGTCCCACGGGAACGTGGCCAAGCCACCCGAGATGGTCAGTCGCCCGGGCGCGTTGTCGCCAAGTTTTGGGAAGCGCTTGGTGGCCACCTGGGCCTGGAATCTCTGGGCCACCGCCACCACCGACAGCGGATGCCGGCTGGTAGGCTCGCGCGGGCCGGCGGGGTCGTCGAAGATGACGGCGAACTCGTCGCCGCCGATGCGGCAGACCTTGTCGCTGGGCCGGATCACGCTGTTGAGCAGGCGGACGACCTCGACGAGGATCTCGTCGCCAGCCTCGTGCCCGTGCCGATCGTTGTACTGCTTGAAGTCGTCGATATCGAAGACCAGGACGGAGAGGTCACGCCGTGCGTGCCGGGCGTGCTCGATGCCGCCTCGCAGCGCGTCGTCAAAAGCGCGACGGTTCCACGCGCCCGTCAGTGGATCGGTGTTGGCCTGGAGCCGAAGCGATTGGTGCCGGGCCTCGAGGGCGCGCCAGCTAGCCAGCCAGGCCGCGGCGTGCATCAAGGCCTCGCCCGTGGCTCGCGGGCCCACCAGCACGACCTGCTCTTCGTTGGGCAGGGGAGCTCGGCCCGGGCCGGGCTGCGCGTCCTTGGCGCTGGCCAGGTGCAAGGGGGTGCCAAGGCGCTGCGATGCGAGTGAAAGGGCCGCGTCGGTGATGGGCTGGCCCTCGAACACCAGGCGCACCAGTTGGCCGTCGTCGCCCGGTGCGGGTTCTTCCATGCGAGCCAGTGTCTCACGAGGAGGAGCAATCACCTCGACTGGTCGCTCCGGCGCGATGGGGTGCAGGGGCAGGGAGGTCTGGACCCGGCCCGCACCGTGCAGCAGAACACGCGATGAGTACGCTGGATCGTCGATATCCAGCCAGCCGTCGAAGGCCTCGGGGCCATGCCCCTCGACGTGTCCTTCGGCGTGCAAGGGCCTGCCCACGGCCAGCACGCGCACCTGCGGGTCGAGCCGGCGAAGGGCCTGGACCCATCGTCCGGTGCGCGGCATGGAGGGGTCGGCGTCGGCGGCTTCTCCCAAGACCACAACCTGGCCACGTAGATCCCCATCGTGCTGGCGACGCCACGCCGATACCTCGCCCAAGGCGTCCATGCCGTTGCGAACGCGGACCAACTCGGTGCAGTCTGGGGTGGCCAGGACGCCATCGAGGCCAGTCCGACCGACAAGGACGATGCGCGACGGCACCCCTGTGTCGCTGGTGGGCTCGGTCTTGAAATGACGCTCTGCGCTGTTGTCCACACTGACTCCCGTCAACGCCCGGGCCGATCGGCCAGCAACATGCCCAGTTCCTCCTCGGTGAGGATGGAAGCCGCGCCGGGCGAGAGGTCGATGCCCCGGGGCTCGGGCTGTGGCTCGGGCTTTGTCCTTGCCGCGGGGGCGATTGGCTCTCTTGGTTCTGTTCGCACAAACACCGTGGCCAGTTCGCGTCTCTGGGCAGCGGCCAAGACGGGGCTGGCCGACGGGTCGTAGCGCCAGACAGGCACACGGGCGCAATAGCGATCGATCGCGTCGACTACAAGGCCCGATAAGTCGAGTTGCGTCGGTCTGACCAAGACCAGTACGGCGGATTGGCCCAATTCGGGATGATGGCGCAGCAAGACCTCGGCCATCGCACCGTACCCATCATCGGCAGAGGCCCAGCCAAGATCCCGGCGGTCAAGTGAGGCAAGCAATTCCGGCGGGGGTTGCGTCCCCGCTGGCAGCCAGAGCACGCACGTTGGGTTCGCCCGTTGGTGTTGGCCGTTGGAAGCCATGTGGGAAAGTATACCAGAATGTTGGCCCGGTCTTGTGGGCATCGTGATACGTGGGCTCAGCTTCCGGGCTTGGGGGCGGGCTGCTCCGTGGGCGAATCGTCGGCGTGCCGGGGCGGCTGGACAAAGGGCACGCCGGGGCTGAAGGGCTTGCCATCGATGGTTGGGTGCGGCTCCAGTGGAGCATTCGCGGCACCACGCTGGACACTGCCTTCGGGACGATTGGTCACCCGTTCGATCAGGGGCACGTCGGCGGGTGGGGCCGGGTCGGGCTGGCCCCAGACCACGACCTGGATCGGCACGCGGTGTGGGCTGGAGAGCAGCACAAAGTCGGCGGTGTTGGTCAACGCGATGTACTTGCTGGACGCGCGGGCGGTGAAGACGCGGGCACCGTGGAATCGGTCGTTGCCCGCTGGTGGGGCCCGGTTGCTATCGCCGACCGGGCCGCTCCACTGCTGCTCGAAACCATTAAACACCACCACCGTCTCGCCGGGGCGGAGCATCAGTTCTGGGAAGGTGAACGAAAAGCCGCCCTCACCCCCGCCGTGGCGGTCGGTCAGGCGATACCCCGTGAGGCTGATAGGCTCGGGGTGGGGGTTGGTCAGTTCAATAAACTCGTCACCCGTGGCGTGGCGACGGCCGTCGCCGTTGGCATCGCCCGCACTGCCCGGGACGGCAAAGAGCACCTCCGTAATCAGCGGATGAGGAAAAGGCACCAGCGACCTCACGGGCGCGGGTGGGGCCTCCTCGTTCGCGGGCTCGGCGGGCGGATCCACCACGCCCAATTGAGCAATCAGTGCGAGAACGAAAGCCGTGTGCTCGAATACCCCCATGACAGAGATTACCCCATTGTCGTTGGCGTGGCCAGTGGTCATGACTCCGGTGATAAAAAAAAGGATCACCACGCGGTTTCAGGGACATCCCGCAGCGAAGGCGTTCTGGAACGCCAGGAAGTCGAAGATGGTCAGGGCGCCGTCGCCGTCGAAGTCGCCCGGGCAGGCGTTGAAGACCGCCAGGCGGGCGGGCGGGCTTCGCAGCGTGTCGCCGTTCGCGCTGATCTCAAGCGCGTACAGGCCCTCGTCGCTTGGCCGCACCGATTCGATCACCAACTCGGGCCCGTTGGCCCCATCGATGGGTCGGCCGTTGAAGAGCCACTGGAAGGCGATGGGCAGCGGCCCACGGACGCTGGCGGTGAATACGGCCCGCCCGCCGGGGTCGGCGATGATGTCCTGCGGCGGCGCGGCGAAGGCCAGACCCGGCACGCAGGTGTTCAGCAGCGGCACGATTTCCAAAGTGCCCCGGCACACGGTTACGAAGTCGGGCGCGCCGTCGCCGTTGAGGTCCATCACCTCGCCATCGATGGGGTTCGTTCGCACGGGGAAGCGGCGCTCGGTCTCGAAGGTGCCGTCGCCGCGACCGATGAGTAGCGTGACATCTTCACTTCCCTGATTCACCACGATCAGATCGGGCACTCCGTCGCCGTTCATGTCCGCAACTCGCACGGTTTGGGCGGTGTTGCCCGATGGGTAGGTGGTTTGCGGCCCGTAGTTCAGCCCATCGATGCCCAAGAACACGCTGACGACATCTCCTGAGAAGAAATGGCCCATGACGATGTCCAAGATGCCGTCGCCGTTCAGGTCGGCCAGGGTCGGCCGGTTCGCGAACGGGGGATCCAAAGGAATGGCTCGCGGCGCGAAGAAGTTCAGGCGGCCGTCGCTGCGGATGATCCGCAGCTTGTCATCCATCAGGTTCGTCAATACCAGGTCCATGTTTCCATCGCCGTCCAGGTCGCCAACGGCCAGACGCAGGGCGGGGCCCTCTGTGTTCACCGATGCGGCCTGGGTGAAGTTGCCCGCGCCATCGCCCCTGTAGATCCACACGATGGCGTTGGTCGAGTCTACCAGCACGGCGTCGAGGTGGCCGTCGTTGTCCATGTCGGCCAAGACAAGATCGCCCAGACGGGTGATCGGCACCGGGAACACCACGGGGGCCTCGAAGGTGCCGTCGCCGCGGCCTTCCATGAGCGCCATCGCGGCGCCCTCGAAGGAACCAACCAGGATGTCCACTTGGCCGTTGCCGGTCAGGTCGGCGACCTCCAGCGTGAACGTGCGGCTGCCCGATGGGAACACGCGGATCACCGACGACGGGCCGAAGCCGCCCTGCCCGTCGCCGAGCATGATGTTCAGTTCGCCCGGCCCGGAAGTGCTGCTGGGGTGGAATTCGGTGACGATGTCCGGGACGCCGTCGTTGTTGAAGTCGGCCGTCCGGATATTGACCGCACCATTGATCTGGGCGGGGTAGAGGATGCCCGGGCCGAACATGGTGTCAGGGTCGCAAGGCTGGGCCTGGGCGATGGCGCCCAAGCCGAAGGCCACGGAACAAACCGCCAAGGCAAGGTTGCCCCACCGGCTCGAAAGGGTGCGATGCTTCAAACAAACTTTGAACAATCCAATATTCATGGTCAGTCTCCATGTTACTGGGAGCCGGGTGCCAACCGACAACCACCACGACTCTCGTCCTGAACGATGAATATAACCCGAGGATGAAGTAATCGATACTGATTTGATGGATTCTTCATGGAACGAGCAAAGCGAATATCGCAGCATGGGAAAGCGGCATGGAAATAGTCCTATAACTATTTCTTCGCAACAGTTCTCAACCCCATGAAACACAAACCGGGGCCGACCTTGAGGGCCGGCCCCGGTTTGCTCCAAGGAGGGGACGAACTCCGCCTCGCCCGTGGCTTTACGGGCAGCCGAGGGCAAACTCGTTCTGGAACGCGAGGAAGTCGAAGATGGTGAGCGAGCCATCGCCGTCGAAATCGGCCCGCATGTCGCCGGTGGCAAAGGCGTTCTGGAATGCCAGGAAGTCGAAGATGGTCAGGTCGCCGTCGCCGTCGAAGTCGGCCCGGCAGTTGCCGCACTCGAGGCCTTCGATGCGGAAGGCATCGATGGCCGCTTCGGTCACCGAGTCGTTGGGGTTGTCCGAGACCACGAAGCGGACGCGCACCTGGCTGGTCAGGTTGATGTGATCGGCCAGGTTCCAGATCATCTGCCGCCATTGGTTGCCGCCCATGGCGTCGTCAACGGTTTCGAGCGTCACCCATGTCCCGCCGTCGTTGTCGCTGACCTGGACGACGAGCCGGTCCTGATCGGGCAGGCCGGCGCGCTGGTCGTCGTTGGTAAACCAGCGGGCGTAAGAGAGCTGGCTGTTGGACGGGGCGTTGCTCATGTCGTACCGCGGGGAGAGCAGGATGGTGGGGCCACCATCGAGGTCCATGCCGCGGGCCGCCCCGGTGACGTAGGCCCGGCCCGAGCCGTCGAAGTCTCGGGGCGGCGCACCACGGAAGCCATCGGGCGTGCCGATCTCCCATCCACCCTCGGTCACGGAAATGTTTTCCACCGTCCAGCCGTCGGCGGTCTGGAAGTTGTTGTTCGCGGTGGTGACGATGGCCGTGGCCGAGAGGGCCTCAAACGCGGCTGCCGGCGCGCCGAAGGGCTCGATGGTCTCGCGGCCATCGGAGGTGGCGCGAACGTAATACGCGATGGTCTGGCCGCAGTCGGTGGCCGGCAGGATGGCCTCGAAGCGATCGCCACCCAAGGGTGCCAGGGCCGCGCTCTGGAAAGCGCCGCCGTCGACGGCAAAGAACAGCTGGGCCGAGCCGGGGTCCAAGGGCCCATCGACTTCGACGATCGTGACTTCGAAGGCAAAGGGCTGATCGGGCGTGATCAGGTCAAACTGGGGCACGCTGATCTCGATGCCGCGGATGGGCGGGCAGCAGACCCCGCGCGGGTTGGCCAGAGCGTTCTGGAGTTCGGGGCGGTCGATGGCCGTGCCGTTGTTGCCCGCCGTCGTGCTGCACCCGGCATGGGTGTGGATGCCGATGGCAAGGCCCGTGGCCTCTTCGATGACCGGCGAGCCCGAGTTGCCGCCGGTGGTGTCGGTCTGATAGGAAATGCCAAAGCCGCTCGTTTTGGTCACGAACGGGCCGGTGTGGGTCTTCTGCACCTGGTTCCACTCGCGCGGCACACCGCTGCCTGTCGTGCCATAGCCGGTGATGCGAATGTCACCGGCCGAAGTCGGCGCGGCCGGAGCCAGGCGGAACCACGCACCCTGGGCCTGGCCGGCGGTCAGGCCCGTCTCGGTGTTGGGGAAGGTGCCGAAATAGGCCCAATCGTTGCCCACGCCCAGCCCGCCGTTGCTCTGCATCGAGACGGCATCGACGGCATACTGGTCTCGCGGGGCCGAGAAAACGATGCTCCCACTGCTCGTGCTCAAGGGCACGTTGAACTCGGCCACGGTGGCGCTGCCCGTGCAGTGGCCGGCCGTCAGGAAGCACCGGGCGCAGTCGTCGATGAGCCACGCCGTACAGCCCACCGAACGCAGGCGGGCCACGCGCGGGTCGCTCGAGAGGATGCGGTCGTCGGTTGGACCGCAGATCGAATCTCCGCCCACCGTAAACCCGCTGCCGGCAATGATCTTGTCGATGACCACGCGGCCCACGCCTTGGCCGGGCCTGGCCAAGACCTCGACCAGAACGCTGTTGCCGTTGAAATAGGCAGACGTGTGTCGCCACTGCTCGATGGTGGTGGCGTTAAGGTGCTGGCTGTGATGATCCTTGAGGCTGGTGATGCGCAGCCGCATGTTCGCGGGCAGATCGGTGCCCAGGGCACCCTGGTCGCTGAAGGCCACGCGTACCCAGCCGGCCCCAGGTACGGTCAGCGTGGCGCTGTAGATGACCTCTTCGGGCCCACCCACGCCGGGCAGTGCCAAGAGCCCGCTGTCGAGCCCCTGTACCACCTCGTACTCTTCGAGCGGCGCGGTCTGAGCGAGCGAAGGAGCCGAAAGCCCGACAACCCCCCCGCAAACACAGGCCAGCAGGAAAGCCCCCGAAATTCCACGACGCGAACGATCAGAAATCTTCAAATATCCCACAGTCCACTCCCTGAGAAACTGGGCCTTGGATGTCCCAGAAATAAGCAAAAACCCTTATGCAACCCCTTGACTCCCCGAGCCATCTCAGGTGTCATGCGGGGTTACACCGAACGCGTTGGGCTCGTTTCAGATTCTGTAGTGTGCAAAAAAATGGGTCGGTGCTCCCGGCACCGACCCTAGTCCTATGTCTTCGACGCTTGCACCCGGTTTTGAGGGCTTCAGCCCTCTTCGGTGCCCTCTTGCCAGCGGATGGGGATCTGTACTTCCCACCACTGGTTGCGACGGGGCACATCCGGGCCGCTGTACCCCATGACCCTTGGGGGGCCATCGGTGTGCCAACGGCCGGGCGCGGGCTTGCCATCGGGACCGGGGTTGGTCGGGCCTTGGGCTTCGAGCCACTCGTCCAACTTGATGATCTCGCGCTCGAGTCGATTGTTATCGACCACGCCTCGCACGCCCATCGAGACCACGGTGACGGGTTCGAGATCCACCACGCGGACACGTTCCTCGGCAGGGCCCGTCTGGCCTTGCTCCATCGTGCGATACAGGAACGAGACGGTCATCATGGCCGTTCGGTTGCCCGGCCCCTGCCCCTCGGCGGCCTCGCGCCGCTCCTTGGAGAGCGCCGGAACGTCGGCCTCGACGGGCGCGGTCATGGCGATGTCGCGGTTCTTGATGTGCCGGAACAGCGGCCCAAAGGCCATGTTCATGCCCCACCGCGGCGAGGCCTCCACTTCGATCTCCGCACGCCGAACGCTGGGGTAGTGCTTGATCTCGATCAACCCCGCCGCCGTGGGCCTTGGATAGCCCTCGGGCAGCGCGGCGGTGGTGCGCATCGGGCCGGCAACAAAGAACTCACCCTGTTGTCCATCCTCGAGCACGCCCACGCGCGTTTCGACTTCGTGCTCGGCTTGTCCACCGACGGCAAAGGGGGCCGGAGCCTTAGGTTGGGGCTGGGGATTCTCAGCCGGGGGCGACTGCTCCTGTGCGAGGACTAGACCGGTCAGCAGGAGCGAGATCGAAAGGGCAAGGCGCATGGCGGCTCTCCGATGGATGCGGTCGGGCTGAATTGTGCACTCACACGACCGCCGGGCCAACCATGTTCGGATACGTGGGCGGAGTCCCGCATCAGGCAAGGGCTCACCCGATTCAGACCCGCACGCCCTCACGCACCCCAGCGGCCAGCGCCAGCAAGCCCCGCACCTGCTTCTCGATGCCGTCGGCATCAAGACCCACCTCGGCCAGTTGCTGCTTGCGGCCGTCTTGCTTGATCCAGCGATCGGGCATGCCGTGGCGGCGGACCAGCGCGTTGTTCAGGCCCATCTCCTCGACGGCTTCGAGCACCGCGCTGCCGAAGCCGCCCGGCAGGGTGTGCTCTTCCAAGGTCAAGATGGGCACGCCCGCCTCGACCAGTTCGGCGATAAGCGAGCGATCCACCGGCTTGGCGAAGCGTGCGTCGTAGACGGCGATGTTCGCTTCGCCCGCAAATGCTTCTGCCGCTTGCACGGCTGCGAGCGCGGGCACGCCGAAGGCCAGGATCGCCGCGTCGGGCTTCTCGACCCGGTCGGTCAGCAGCCGCGCCTTGCCCAACTCAAAGGGCGGGCACTCGTGCGCGAAGCGGCTCGACACGTCGTCGCGCGGATATCGCACGCTCGAGAGCCCGCGGTCGTACTCACGCATGAACTCGAGTGCGGCCCGCAAACTGGGCTCGTCGATGGCGGCCAGGATCGCCGCGTCGGGCAGCGTGCGCAGCAGCGAGACATCGGCAAAGCCGTGGTGGACCGCGCCGTCGCCGCCCACCAGCCCCGCACGGTCGAGACAGAGGCGCACGGGCAGTCCTTGGAGCGCCGCCTCCTGGAAGGCTTGGTCGTAGGCCCGCTGGAGGAACGTGCTGTACACCGCGAAGAAGGGCTTGGAACCCGTCTTGGCAAGGCCCGCCATCATGTCCAGCGCGTGGCTCTCGCAGATGCCCGTATCCCATACGCGGTCGGGGTACTTCTCCATCGCATCCGTCACGCCCGTGCCGTCGGGCATTGCCGCCGTGCAAGCGACGACGGATTCGTCGCGGTCCATCAGGTCGAGCAGTGCGTCGCCGAAAGCGCTGGTGAAACTCCGCCCACCGCTCTTGACCACCACTCGGCAGCCCTCGGATTGCAACTCTTGCCCCTCGGCGGCGGTGAAGGGCGAGGGTGAGTGGAACGTCCGCGCGTCTCCCTCGGCAAACGAGAAGCCCTTGCCCTTGACCGTCTTGACGTGCAGCAGGCACGGACGGTCGAGGTCCTTGACGGCCTCGAGGAACTCGATGAGCGTGGGCAGGTGGTGCCCGTCGATGGGGCCCACGGTGAGCAGCCCGAAGTGCTCGAACCAGGTACTCTCGGGCGCGCCGTCGCCCACCATGGCCTTGGCGGCCTCGCCCATGCGGTGGTAGGCGTCGCGCAGCGCCTCGCCGCCGGGGATGCCCTTGAGAAACTCCTTGGCGCCCTTCTTGAGCCCCGTGTAGGTGTGGCTTACGCGCACGCGGTCGAAGTGCTGGGCCAGCGCGCCCTGCGGGCCGGCGATGGACATCCCGTTGTCGTTGAGAACCACCAGGAACTGGCGTCCCAGCGTGCCGGCGTTGTTGAGCCCTTCCATCGCAACGCCATTGACGATCGACGCATCGCCGATGAGCGTCACCACGCGCCGGCCATCGGGACGCCGCTTGTGGTGGTAGGCCTCGCCGTTGAGCGTGTCGCCCCGGGCCATGCCCACCGCCGTCGAGATGCCAGTGCCCGCGTGCCCCACGCGGAAGAGGTCGTAAGGCGACTCGTCGGGCTCGGGGAAGCCCGCCATGCCCGCCCGAGTGCGCAGGTTGCCCAAGAGCGGCAGCCGCCCGGTGAGCAACTTGTGCGGGTAGCACTGGTGGCCCACGTCGAACAGCAGTCGGTCCCACCCAAAGTCAAAGACGCGGTGCATCGCGATGGTCAGCTCGACCACGCCCAAGTTGGGGGCAAGGTGCCCGCCCGTGCGAGAGACCTGTGCGCAGATGGCCTCACGGATCTCGCCGGCCAATTGCTCCAGTTCGGCGATGGACAGGTCCCGCAGGTCTTGCGGCCCGTTGAGTGATTCGAGCAACGACATGGCGAAGCCTCCAAGAGCACGAAGCCAGCGGTCATGCGGACCACAGAAATCAATAGGCAGGACAGGTCTCGTTTTCAATGATTATTGAAAATGACCGGGCTCTCCCCTGCCACCCACAAGGCGATTCATCGGGCCTACCTCGTCCGGCTGGCCAGAACACGGGCCAGGTCTGCCAAGTCGCCCCCGGACTGTTCCAGTGGCTCGAGAGAACAAAGGCTCTTGTCGAGCAAGCGCCCGACCTCGGCCCGAGACGCTTCCACCCCCAGCACGCCCGGGAAGGTGAGTTTGCCGGCGTCGGCATCCTTACCCGTCCGCTTGCCCGCTTGTTCGGTGGGTTGCTCGACATCGATCAGATCGTCGACCACCTGGAACATCAGGCCCAACGACAGGGCGTAGTCGGAGATGGCCGCGAGGTGGGTATCGGACGCACGGGCCGAGATGGCACCCATCCGACAAGCTGCGCTCAATAGGGCCCCGGTCTTCCATTGGTGGATCCGACGCAGGCGGGCCTCGTCGGTGGAGAGGACTTTGTCGAAGCCGCCCAGCGTGTCCAACGCCTGCCCGTCGATCATGCGGGCGCAGGCCCCGGCCAATTCGCGGATCTGGTTCGAGGCGATCGTGGCATCGGGCACGCGCGTGGCCAGGGCCCAGTAGGCCGCGTTGAGCATGGCGTCGCCCGCCAGCAGGGCCGTGGCCTCGCCCGCGTGGACGTGCAGCGTGGGCCGGCCCCGGCGAAGGTCGTCGTCGTCCATGCAGGGCAGGTCGTCGTGGACCAGGCTGAAGGCGTGGACCAGTTCGACCGCCGCCGCAGCGGGCAAGGCGTCGGCTTCGGTGCCGCCGCAGGCCTTGGCACAAAGCAGTGTCAAGGCGGGCCTGAGCCGCTTCCCGCCATTCAGCGCGGCGTACCGTGCCGCGTCTCGCATGGCGGCGGATTGGCATGCCTGGTCGATGACACGGTCGATTTCTTCCTCGACTTGCAAGGCCAGGACCGACACGCGATCCTGCACGCGCCGTTCGAGCGTTCCTTCGGTCGTGATCGCGGTCCGATACTCGCCGGCCATGCCGTAACGGTACGATCACGGCCCTTTAGGCGTCGGAGGTAGCAGTGGAAGCCCTATTCGGTTCCATCAGGCACTGGTTTGAGGTCGGTGGCTGGGTCATGCTGCCCCTGGCCCTCGTCAGCGTGCTGGGGCTTTCGGTGGTCTTCGAGCGAACGATGTTCTGGATGCGGCTGACCGGTGCCAAGGTGCGCGGCCGCCGGTCGGCCCTGGTGTCGAAACTGCGGCGCGGCGACTTTGCCGGCGTCCTCAAGGCGACCGCCGAACGGCGGGACCCGTATTCGAGACTGGCCCGCGAACTTTCGCAGGACCGCGCAAGTGCCATCGGCGAGGCTCAGGCCCGTGAGGCCATCGAGGCCCAGCGCTACGCCGTCGAGCGCTTCCAGGGCACGCTGAGCATCATCATCACCGCCGCCCCCATGCTGGGCATCCTGGGCACGGTCACGGGCATCATCACCAGTTTCGCCGCCATCGGGCAAGCCGAGGGCTCAGACCCAAGGCTCGTGGCCGGCGGCATCGCTCAGGCCTTGTACACCACGGCCTTCGGGCTGGCCATTGCGGTCGCTGCCCTCTTTCCCTACGCCATCTTCAAGGGCCTGGCCGACCGGGCGCTAACGGGCTTGGAACTGCTGGCCGCCTCGGCCATGGAAGGGTCGGCCACCCCTCCCGCGGCGGGCCCTACAGCCCAGTCTTCTGGCGGATGATCTTCTCAAGGTCGGCCGGTACGGGCATCACGCTCAGGCGAGACAGGCGCACCAGGTCAAAGTCCTTGAACCGCACGTCGGACTTGATGTCCTTGAGGGTCAGCGGGGCCTTGGCCTTCTTGCCAACGGATACGTCGAACAAAGGGGCCTTCATCTCACCGTTGCCGTTGAGGCCCGGCTCGTCGGGGTCCTCGTATGGGTTGGAGACAATCTTGACGATGCCGACGATGGCCTTGTCGTCGCCGGTGTGGTAGAAGAATGCCTCGTCGCCCTTGCGGACGGCTCGCATGTGGACGCGGGCGGCGTTGTTGGCCACGCCCGTCCAGGCGGTGCGCTTGTCCTTCACCATGCTGTCCCACGAGTAGTCGCCCGGCTCGGTCTTGATCAGCCATGTTGCCATGGCCGAGCATATGGATGGGACAACGCAAAAGCCGCGTGTGTTGCACGCGGCTTGCAGGGTGGTTCCCTTTGCACCGACCCACGAGTGGGTCAGCAATTCGTTGGCTCGAAACGGACGGCTTACTGAGGAGCCTTGGCCAGTTCCTTGCCCTTGTCGCACTTGCCGCAGCAGGCCTCGGCATCGACGCCGCAGGCATCGCCGGCGCAGGCCGTGCCACACGCGGTCTCGCAATCCTTGGCCTCGGTGGCAACGGTCTTGGCCTCGCCCGAGCAGGCGGTCTCACAGGCCGTGGCGCACGCGGTGGCGCACTCCGAGGTCTTGTCGCACGAGCCGGCGGAGACCAGGGTCGCCTCGGCATCACAGCCGCCCTTGAGCGGGCAGCAATCATCGCCACTGGTGGACACGACGGCGGCCTGGGGCGCTGCCTTCACATCGCAAGACGAGCAATCGCCCGACATCATCCGATACCCGGCCACGCCGAGAACGGCCAGACCAGCAACCGTGGCGATGATGATGCTGGTGGTAGATCCTTTGCGCTTCATAGCCTAAGCCTCCAGTATGCCCAAATGTCCTTCGAACATGGGCATCAGTACATGTGTCTCGAACCCCGACGGCGGCATGACAGCCGGACGGTGGCACCTCTTCGATAAGAAGCATATCGCCAATCGTCCTGTTTTGTTCCATACTGGAAGCGAAATATTCTGGATCGGGAGATCCCGATCGAGCACATAAACGTCCTATAACTATAGAACTCGGCATGGCCGCAGATCCCGCGTTCAGTCGCGGCCCCAACCCGCCGATGTCTGCCCTAGGCAGGCTCAGAACACGCACGCGGCGGGGTGGTCCATGGCGACGCACGAAGATCAGCACCATGTCGAGGACAATCCGGACTTGGAGAGCGACCCCTCGGTCCCGATCGATGGCGACATGGAGGGTCTGCTCAGTTCCATCGAGCAGGAATTGAGTGCTCTGGTGGCACGGTGTGAAGAGACAACCGCCCAACACGCCCGAGAACTGGACCAGAGGCAGGCCGAGCTCGACCGCACGCTCCAGATCGCTTTGAAGCGGCAGACCGAAATCGACCGGCGAACGGCAGAATTGCGTGGTCTTGCTCAGGAAGTTGTCCAGGCCGAGTCGGTATTGGCCGGCAAGCGTCGCGATTTGGCCCGCAGGCTGCGGTCCCGACGTGAACAGATGTCTCAACGCATGACGGTTGCGGTCGATCGCCATGCCCGCCGGGCGGCCCAGGAACTGGAAGCGCGTGCGGCGGAACTGGCCCGAAGGGAAGCGGAGCTGTCCGGGCTGATGGACGTTCGGCAGCTCGTCGAGGATCAGGCCGCGTTGATGGCCGGGCAATGCAAGAACATGGAATCCGTGTTCCGCCAGCGCGACCAGGCCTCGATGGAGTTGCTCGAGCGTCTGAGCGATGCGTGCGAGCTTGCTGGCCGAGTTCGCGAGTTGAGCGAGCAATTGCGTGAAGCCCGCCTAGAAGGTCGAGAGTCCTTGGAACGTGCCGAGGCAGCCGAGCGCGAGCAGTTTGGCGTGCGTTCGGCGCTCGAGGCCGCCCGGGCCCGCATCGCGCAGCACGAAGCCCGGATCGAATCGCTCCATCGCGACAAACTGCTGCTCGAACAGCGGCTGGTGCGTGAGCGTGAGGAACTCCAGAATCGCGAGAGCCGGTTGTCGCAGCGTGAACAGCGACTGCGACAGGAGACGCTTCGCCTAGCCGAGGACCAGGCCGCCTGCGACCAGAAACTGCGGGAGTTGGGGCAGCGACTGGCACAAAGCGACCGCCTCGAACGGGCGCGTCGTCTCGATCCGAGGACACCGCTGCCGGCCTGTTCCTGGCCGATCCCGGTGTGCGCGCGCCGCCGGCCCGAACTGAGGCTGGTGAAGTAATACGCAAGGGCGTGGACAAAAGGGCTATGGATATGGATCACGGCACGCAAGAACATACCGATCGGGCAACTTCCACCGGTCTGAGCGAGGACATCCGCGGGGTGCTGTCCGAGATCGAACGCCGGCTCGATCGCCTGCGCGTGGCCCACACCGATCGCGAGCGCGAGCGGGCCGAACTCGAATCGCGCGCCCGACTGGTCGAGGATCAGCACGCCGAACTCCAGGCCAGGATGCAAACACTCGAGCAGCTACAAGCCGAGCACGAGAGTGCGGTAGCCGCCGCGCGGGCCCGCTTCGAGGAACTCGACCGGCGAGAGGCCCTTGCCCGCGAGGCATTCCTGAACGCGAAGGCTCGCCAAGACCAGTCGCGGGACGAGCTGAAGGCCTTGCGCGAGCAGCTGGATTTCGAACGACTCGAGTTCGAGGAAGAGCGTACGCAGGCACGCGCACTGGCCGAACAAGCCGCGGAACAGCTGAAGGATCTCCAAGAAGATCGCGCCGCAATCGAAGCCACAGCGCGGGAACTGGACGAGCGGCAGAAGGACCTCGACCAGCAGGCCGGCGAACTGGCCCAGCGGCTGGCCGAGTTCGAGCGTCAGCGGGCCACACTCGAAGCTAAATCCGAGCAATTGCGTGTCCAGGACCAGAAGCTGGCCGAACGGGCGCGACAGACCGCCGAAGAGCAGGAACGCCTCCAAGGCGATACCTCCGACCTCGAACAGCAGAAGCAATGGCTGGCCGAGCAAACCCGGCTGGCGGACGTGCTGCGTGCCCGGGTGGCCCACCTCGAAGCCGAACTCGAGCAAGCCCAGCATCGGGAACCCGAAGCCTCGAACAACGAGGCGATGGCAGGCGAACTGGCCTTGACGCAAGGCAAACTCCGCGATGCGGCTGGCATGATCGCGCAACTGCGCGAGCAACTCGACCAGTCCCGGCGAGTCGTCGGGCGCACGGCACCGGATGCCGCCATGATCGAGCATTTGGACCGGCGCAGGCGCCGCCTGGCGTACGCGAGGTCGCTCGTACGCGAAGAATCCGGTAAGATCGCCAAGGCGAGTGAGCTGCTCCGGCAGCGGACGGCTGCACTCGCGGCGCATCCTTCCCAAAGCCAAGCCAATGTGCCCACCAGGCAAGTCGCCGCGAAGGCTTCGGATCGATCCGCTTCGTATGGCCGACTCGGGCTTGGGATGGCCGCTGCCGCGGGCGGCCTGGCCGTCCTTGCCGGCGTGAGTTGGATCGCGGCGGGCGAATTGACGACCCCGATGTACGCCGCGGGCGTGACGGTGTCTCATGATGCGCGGGGTCGCGAGGTGCTGCCCGAAGACCTGGCGGGCTGGCAATCTTTCCATGAGTCACTGCTGACGGACCCTCGCTTCTACGAGTTTGCCGCCGAGCGCATGAGGCAGCGTGGGCTGCTGGCTTTCGGAGACGCCGTCTCGATGCGGAACTTTGTCAGCACGTCCGTCAGTTGGCAATCGGGCCGTGATGGCGAACTCACGCTGGAGGTGCGAGAGCGTGGTGCCGACCGGGCTCGACGCGTGGCCGATACCTTGGCCGTCGCCTTGGCGGGGCAGGCAAACTCGGCCCGTGACCGTCGGCCCGATGGGCTGCCGAGCATCGTGTCCAAAGAGGCCGCAGCGGGCGATCGCGCGCTGACCAACGAACGGCCGGTCTATGCTGGCGGCCTGATGGTGGGGCTCTCGATCCTGAGTCTGGCGTTCAGCGGCCTGGTCTCCAGCCGAGTGGCCCGCCTGCGCGAGCGGGTGGCCTCGGAGGGGCGGACCGCCATCGACGACATGGGTGAGGTGCGAGAGGGCCGCATCCGTATCGGCTAAGCGTTCAAGACTTCGGGCCCGCACCCGGAGTGGATCTACAGCGTGATGGTGGCCTCGAAGAGGATGGACTTCTTGTTGGTCACCGCGTCGATGCTGACCAGCGCCAGCTGCATCCCGTCGTGGATGATGAAGTCTGTCAGTCGCTGGGCGGTCAGCATGCCTTCGGCCTTGAATTGCTGGATGACCGAATCGATCTGCCCATTCTTCATGACCACCAGTTCGTATCGTGTGGAGGCTCCGATTGGGAAGTACCCGCACTGGAGCAGGCCGAGCCGCTTCTCGTCGAGGTAGTGGAGGGTCACGAGCATCTCATTGCCCGGGTCCTTGGGCACGAAACGCACGGCCTTGACGGCATCGGGGTTGAAGAAGATGTCCATCGCATCGGCCCCAAAGGCCTGGAGTTGGACCTGCGAGTCGATGTTGCTCTTGATTTGGTTGTCGAGTTCGTTATACCGATTGACCATGGTGCCAAAGGCCACGCCGAAGGCCACACACGCTGCGGCGGAGGCGATGGCAGCGACACGCCAGATGCTGGTGACGCCCCGGGTCGGACGCAATCGCAGCAAATCGCTGTCATCATCGATCTCGGAGGCCCGGGCCACGGCGGCGGCCAGAACGGCCTCTCGGACGGCAAGCAGCACCCGTTCACGCAAATGGGCCGAAGGGGCCACGTTGGGCAGGAGTCGTTCGAGGTCGGCCAATCGGGATTGTTCGGCCCGAACACGCTCCTGGGTCGCCGGCGGGGCGGCCCGGAAAGCGGCCTCGAATTGCTCGGCCTCGCCGGGTTCGAGCATGCCCAAGGCGTCGAGGACAGCCAGTTCGATCAGGTCCATTGTGTTCATATCGGGGCTTCCTCGACGGCTCTCTCTCGGAGGCGGACTAATGCACGGCTGAGTGCGGACTTGACCGTGCCGATGGGGGTGTTGAGTTCCTCACCGATCTGCCGGAGCGTCTGCCCCCCTAGATACGCACGGATCACCACGCGCTGTTGCAGTTCGGGCAAAGTCTTTATCAACTCGAGAACGTCTCGATAACGCTCGACATGCTCCAGTCTTGCAAGGTCTTCGGCGGCATTGGATGGAGCCTGGCCCGAGGACTCTCCCAGGGATGAAGGCCGAAGGCGGGCCTGGCTCCGGCGAAGCCGATCGACCAGGTGGCGGCGACTGAGAAGCATCACCCAGGTCACCAGGGCAGCACGCTTGGGGTCGTACCGATCCGCCGTCTTCCAGAGACGGACAAAGATCTCTTGAACGGCGTCCTCGGCGTCGGCACGGGTGGGCATGGTCTGATAAGCCATGCGGTAGACGAGTGAGCCGAAACGGTCATACAGGTCGCCGATGGCGGACTGATCGCCGGCAGCGACACGTCGCATGAGTTCAAGGTCTGCCTTGGAATCTCGCGGGTGCTTCGTCATACCCCACCTGCCCGGGCCGGTCCGGCTCGCGTTGGAGATACGCCTGCGCCAGCCTCACTGTTTCTTTACGGAAGCAAACCGATCAAGATCCTTCCGGAATGACGGAGGATCCAGCACTCGTATTCCGATAATGGGGAGTATGCGACACTTGTTAGTAGTTTGACTGGTCTATGAGGGCGCGATCAAATATTTCTCTTGTTTTTTGTGATCGCTTCTGGGTATACTGACCGTAACACGATCAGCCGCAGGGGAGTCGCGGATGAGTGGGGCGTCATTGAAATACCGACCGACCAAGCCTGCATCTGTTGGCGAAGACACGCGTTCTCGTGGCTTCACGATGGTCGATGTCATGGTGTCGGTGAGCGTGATCATCGTCCTGATTGGGCTGATGCTCCCGGCCATCCGCAAGGCTACTGAAACCGCCCACCGGGTGGTGTGCGCGTCGAATGTTCGTCAGATGGGCCTGGGCCTGCTGATGTACGCCGACGCGAACAAGGATCTGATCCTGCCGACCACGTTCTACGATCCCACCCGGAATCGTCCGGAACAGATGCTGATCATCCGGCTGTCGGGCGTGACTTCGGCCCCGCGCGATTTCAGCCCGGAGACTGGCGGCTGGGACGGTCTGGGCCTTTTGTATCACGGTGAATACCTCGATAGCGCTCGCTGCTTCTTCTGCCCTTCGCACACGGGTGATCACCCCTTCGAGAACTATTCGATGAACTTCGGCTCGGTGCCGAATTTCGTCGTGAGTAACTACCAGTATCGCGGGGCGGGCCCCAACGGGCAGCGACACCTCTTCCGCATCGAGCCCCGCCGCACCGCGCTCATCGCCGACGGGATGCGGATCCAGAGCGACTACAACCACAAGGTGGGCTCCAACGTCATGCGGGCCGACTTGTCGATCACGTGGTACCGCGATACGGGTGGCGAGCTGGTTTCCAATCTCCCCCTCACCGATGCCGGAGCGCGATCTTCGCCGGTTGTGACCGCCTGGGAGTTGATCGACCGGCAACTGGAATCGGATTACGGCGACGCCCCGCGTTGATACCCGACAACGACCTCACCACTTGGCCCCTGCACCCGATGATGGTCAGGTCGGATTTTCCATGCCTCGTGACGTAGGGTTTGGGATCGTCCACACCGCCCGGTGAGCCGGGATCGGGCCAATCCGTGACATGGAGGCAGACAGATGCGCAACAACTCGGGCTCTGGATCGTTCCTGATTCCGCTGGCATTGGCGTTCTGGGGTATGCTGAGTTGCCCATGGCTCGCCATTGCGCAGTTGACGCCCGAGCGGACGTATTACGGCGTTGATCGCGCCATCCCCATCGCCGTGAGCCTGCCGGGCGGCACGGGTGGCGAGGCGAGCATTGTCCTCTACAACGCCAAGGGCGATCGAATGGCCAGGGCCTCCGTCCTTGCCGGGCCGATCGATCTGGCCGCGTTCTTTCCCATCTTGTGGGACCAGGCCAACCCCATCGTGCTCTTCGCCCAGCTGTACGCAAATAGTGGCACGGACGAACAGGCCGATCGACCCATCGGCCCGCCGTTGGTTCTCCAGCCCATGCTGACGCCCCAGCGCGCGGTGGCCCGCGGCAACAGCGTCGAATGGCAATCGGGGCCGCAGCAGTACTCCGGGCTGCGTATCTACACCGACAAACTCATGAAGCTGGACACCACCGAGGGCGTGATGGTGTTCCGTCTGCGTCCCGATGAGGCCCCCAACACGGTCTGGCACATCCGGGGCCTGGTCGAGGGCGGCTTCTACACCGACATCGCGTTCCATCGTGTGGTGCCCACGCACCCCAGCGGGATGCCATTCGTCATCCAGGCGGGAGACCCCATCGGCAGCGGCAGCGGCGGGCCGGGCGTGTTCATCGACCTGGAACCAAGCAATCTCGAGCACGCTTTCGGCGTGCTCTCGATGGCTCGCACGCAGAACCCCGACACAAACGGCTCTCAGTTCTTCGTGGCACTCAGCCGAGAGGCGACGGTCCACCTCAATGGGGCGTACACCGCCTTTGGCGAGGCGATCGAAGGGGCCCAGGCGATCCTGGCCGTCGAACGCACGCCCCTGGCCGACGCCCGCAGCGGCCAGCCGGTCGAGGCGCCGCGCATCCGCCGAGCCGAGCTGATCGACGCGCCGCCCTTCGGCACGGGGCCCAAGCCCCTGGAACGGCCCGCGCCCTCGGGCGAGCGTTGAGCGGTCGATAATCAAAACCGGTATGAGATGCCCGCAAACAGGCCGTAGGTCGGATCGGTCTCTCGTCGGGTGAGGCGGTCGCCGTTCTGGTCCTTGACCTTGAACCGCCGCCAGGGTTGGATGGCGATGCCGGCGTTCAGTTCGAGCCCTGGCGCGGGCGTCCACAGCACGCCCAGCCCCAGGTCGATGTGCTTGTCTTGGAAGACGCCTTCGGGCGCGAACCCATCGTCGTCGAGGCGGAACTGGCGTTCCTCGTAGCCGGCCTTGAGCTGGAAAGTAACCTCCTCGTTGAGGCGATAGCTCAGGGTCGATCCGCCGATGGTGGCCAGGCGAAGCGTCCACCGCTCGTCCAGAGCGAAGGTGGCGTCGACCTGCGGCAGCGGAACGATCCGGGGGCGGCCTTCCAACTGGGTGCTGGCCAGCACGCTGACGCCCAGCGAGACGCCCGGCGTAACACGGTATGAGAACCCAACGCCGCCGCGGCCGATGATCGAATCGCCCACGTCGGCGTTGCCCTCGCGGGCGATGCCAAACCCGCCCAATGCCAAGACGGCCCATTGTCCATCGATGGCGTGGGTGACCAGCAGGTCGGCGTTCTGGCGGTTGAAGCCCCGGAAGGGGTCTCCACTGATCGGGTCCACGCCATCGGCGCGTTTGTAGTCGTAGAAGGCGAACTCGTTGCTCAGTTGCAGGCTGGCGCGTGTCCGCGGAGAGGCCAGCCAGGTGATGGTGAATTCCGTGCGTGTACGCGAGGTCGTGGCGCTGCCCCCGCCGTCGATGTGCGGCACGCTGTGGGCGTCCATGGTCTGGGCGAGTGTGTATACGAAACGCGGCGGGCCGGCGGGCGTGGGGGAGGGTGCGGAAGTGGCCGGTTCGGGGTCTTGCGGCTGGGCCTGGGCTTGGTCGGCCGGCTGGGCGAACGCCACTCCTGCCAGAAGGAGCAGGCTCGCGGCGGCGTGGATGGGCGGCATGGCAAGGGCTCCTGGGCGGGGCGTGGAACAGGCAGCAAGGATAGTCAACACTAATCTAGGACAGAACCCAAGGGTGGTTGCTGTTCGCGGTTGTTGTTCACGCAGGCCGCATCTGGCCCATAGGATGGCCGCGATGACCGCACCAGCCGCACCAGCCGCCCCGACCGATCCCGCCCCCTCGACCGCCGACCAGGCCCGGCGCGAGCCGCCGTTGCTGTCGGTCAAGGACCTCAAGACCCACTTCCCCGTCCGCAGCGGCTTGCTCCAGCGGGTGACCGGCTGGGTGAAGGCCGTCGACGGGGTCAGCTTCGACCTTGGCAAGGGCGAGACCCTGGGCCTGGTGGGCGAGAGCGGCTGTGGCAAGACGACGGTGGGCCGCACGCTGCTGAAGCTCATCCCCGCCACCGGCGGCAGCGTGACCTTCGAGGGCAAGGACGTGATGCGGGCCCAGGGCGCCGAGATGAAGGCCCTGCGGCGCGACATGCAGATCATCTTCCAAGACCCCGCGGGCAGCCTCAACCCGCGCATGCGCATCGCCAGCATCGTGGGCGAGCCGCTGATCGTGCACGGCCTGGTGAAGGATCGCCGGCAACTGCGAAAGCAGGTCGAAGAGTTGCTGGTCCGCTGCGGCATGCCCGCGGCGGCGGCGGATCGCTACCCGCACGAGTTCAGCGGCGGGCAGCGGCAGCGCATCGGCATCGCCCGGGCCCTGGCGCTCGAGCCCAAGTTCATCGTCTGCGACGAGCCGACGAGCGCGCTGGACGTGAGCATCCAGGCCCAGATCATCAACCTGCTGACGGACTTGCAGGCCGAGTTCGGGCTCAGCTACCTCTTCATCAGCCACGACATGGCGGTGATCCAGCACGTGTGCAAGCGGATCGCGGTGATGTACAAGGGCAAGATTGTCGAAACAGGCTCACGCGACGAGATCCTGACCAATCCCCAGCACATGTACACCAAGAGCCTGCTCAGCGCCGTGCCCGAGCCCGACCCGCGGCGTGTCAAGCAGCGCGTGGTGTTCGATGGCGGCGCGATGTAACCGATTCACAATATTGCACCATCAAGCGGGCAACGATCGAGCCAACATTGCCGGGTTTCAACAGCGCCTTACCGACCATCGGCGGGCAGCACCTGGAAGTCCCGTGCGCTGGCCAGGCGGGCGGGCAGTTCGAGCATCTCATTCTGTCGCCGCACGCTCAGGATGACCACGTCGCCGGGCATGTAGCGGCCCAGCACGCGATAGAGCTCGTTGATATCGCGCGTGCCCTGCCCATTGACGGCCACGAGCACGTCGCGCGGACGCAAACCAGCCAGGCGTCCCGGTGAGCCGCGCACGGTACGCAGGACGGCCAGGCCCTCGCCGCGTTCGCCGTCCACGTCGATGCCCAGCGTGGCCGATGGCGGGTGGTTCTGCTCGGGGGCCACGGGCAGGCGCTCGACCCACCGGCGGAAACTGGCCTCGACCTGCGTGATGCCCGCGTCGAAGGTGCGCTCCAGGGCCAGCACGCCCGTGCGATCATGGGCCCATGTGTCGACGTACTGGCGATAGAACTCGGGCAGTTTCCCCGCGGCGAAGAGGTAGAGCATGATGGTGCGCGCATGGCCGTAATGCATGAGCGGGGCCGTGCCCGTGAAGATATGGTCGGGCGTGGCGGCCAGGTCGGCGATGGACTTGAGCTGGTTGGCGCGCAGGGCCTTGCGCGTGATGTTCGTGCGCCACGATGGCGCGAACGCGGGCTCGCCGTTCTCGGTTGGGTCGAAGTCTTCCACGAGCGATGCCAGCCCCTCCATGATCCACATGGCGTGCCGCTGGCCTTCCAGGCTTTGGCTGCGGTAGTGTAAGGCATGGAAGACCTCGTGGCGCAGCGTGGCGCCCAGGTCCTTGCACACCAGTTCCTTGCGGTCGTGGTCGTAGGTGCCGGCGATCTGGCGCGACGAATCCCGCGCCGCCTCGCCGTGGCGACCATGGGCCCAGCGGGCAAAGTCTTCGTCGGTGGGGATGGCCACGCCGACCCATGGGACGGCGTCCTCGTCGGCTTCGAGCAGGTTGCCGAACAACTCGGCCATCGCCCAGCGAGAAACGATGTCCAGCTCGGCCCGGGCCATGGCGAAGCTGGTTCGCGGCAGGCCTACCGCAAACCGCAGCCTTAAAACTGGATCTTCTTCGACGTGGTAGCGATCACCGAAACGCTGCCTCAACTCCGCAAAGCGTCGGGTAGCCAGGCGCTCCATGCGTGCTGGCCAGGTTTCGAGGATTGCCATGAAACGGTCGGTCTGGCGGATGGCCTCCAGATCCGGGTCGTTGCGCAGGTGGGCGATATCGTCCAGGCCACGGTCCAGGGCCTCGTCCAGCGCGTTGAGCGCGGCGTCGACGCGGCCCAGGCGCGACAACATGCTGGCGATGTTATAATGCGGCACGAACGAATCGGGCTGGCGGCGGGCCAGTTCCTCGAAACGCTCCAACGCGTCGGCATAGTCGCCCGAAATGGCCAGGGCCACCGCGTCGGCCTCCAGCCGCTGGTTGTCGAGGCCTTGGAAGGCCTCTTGGGCCCGAGCCCATGGGGCGAGCATGGCCAGACAGCACAAGGCCACAAGGACGATCAGTCGGCGTTTGGCGGTGTTCGCTGGCATGGTCCCTCCGTCTGGGCGGGCCCGGGGTTGGTTCTGGCGGGGCGGCGATGCGGGGGCGAGCCCACCGGCGGGCCGCCCCATCCAAGCCGGTCAGTTGCGGCCTTCTTCCGCCCCGCCCATGGGCACGAGGGCGAGCCCCGCGAGGGCTTCGAGCGTGCGACCGAACCGCATCTGATACCTCCCATGCTCGCCGTGATTACCGTGCTCGCCGTGCTCCTGGGCCTTGGCTCGATGGCACCCAACAAACAAACGCGGCGCACCCCTGTTCGGTTTCGCATCGATGGTGTTGATCGGATGATAACGTGATCGATTCGATCCAGCGGGATCTCGCGTTGCCTCGAACAAGCCCCGTCCAAATCTTGCACGCCGCGGCGGCGTCCTGGCCCTGTTCGACTTCCTGACCTTCCAGAACGGGTTCGCGCGGGCCGCGGGACGCGAGCCGTGTGACCAGTAGCCAGCGCACGAAACAGGGCCGCAGAGGCGGCCCGTGTCGATTCGCGGTACCCGGTACTCGAAGCCCCGGCTTCAGCCCGCGGCCTTCTGGTCTTCGGGGTTCGCCGGCTCGATGTTGCCCACCGGGCCGTTGTCCTGGCTGCCAAAGGGGATGTTCCGCCTCTTCAACTGCTATCTGCCATCTGCAAACTTATCAATCGCACCCCGCCGCGAACGCCGTCTGGAAGGCCAGGAAGTCGAAGATGGTCAGCTGGCCGTCGAGGTCGAAGTCGCCGTCCGAGTCAGTGTCGCCCGCGGGTAGACCAAACGGCACGCCGTAACTCGAATATCGCACCTGCTCGACCAGCGCGCCGTCGTGGGTCAGCATCGTCACCACGTCCTTGCGCCAGTTCTGCGCGTAGTAGCGGCGTTCCTCGAGCACCTTGCCGACATCGAGGACGTCCAGATGTGGCTCGGGCATGCGTCCATCGCCACGGCCAGGCTGTACGATCGGAGACGGTCAAGGCCGGAGGATTCGCCGACGTTTAAGGTAAGATATTGAAGGCGGTCGTGGGTGAGCGCCACGACGTGGGACTTTCGACTGCCAACTCCCGAGGGATTCGTTATCCTTCACGCTGAAGAACAAGAATCTGATCGTAGATTGTTGATGTCGAAATTTCGATCGTGAACGAGCAACACGCCCGTATCCCACAGATGTGCTGGCTTGGTCCCCTCTGGCAGATGTGACTCGGGGGCTACGTGAGGAGGTGCGTTCGTCTCAGAATCTTGCCAACTCAAGCGTCTACTGCATACTAATAACCACATCACCCATCCTAGGAACGCGGCAGTGCTGCACATCGAAAGAGCTAGGAGGTAGTATGACCACTCCACCACGGGAGCACACAAGAATGCAACAAACTGTAAATAAGTCCAGATGCTCAGCCAAGTTGGAATCACTTCGGCAGCCACCAACGTTGCCCGTCGATTCATAACCCTGCGTATAGCGATTGCAAACACGCAGCAGACAACAGCAATGCAGATTCCGACAATAACTGCTGTCGATACAACCAAATAACGATGAAAACCATTCAATAACTGATGAATCACCGGGATCGGGAGCACAACAAGAATCCAAACCAAACGATACACATTAAAGCTCACGACTGCGCGACTGAACTTGACAGTCATAAAACATCTCCCCGCATAGATTCACCGTACGTTGAAGGGCACCTCCCGAGGTCGAGGTCTAACAAGGTAGTCCACTCCTTCCCGACCAACTCGGCCACCACCGACGCCAAGCAAGAACGAATTCAACGCTTCATCAATCAACGGGTAGCCGGTGCCACCCCCAAACACCTGATTTGCACCCATCCCAATACTACAAACCTCTAGAATACGAGCCCCTTTCCCCTTTGTAGCCGCACCAAAACAAGCCCCGCTTAAGACAAAGCATCCCTTAGCATATGTCGGCAATGGCTGACTAGGAGAGGGGTCCAGCCAGTACTCCTTGACACCTTCCCAACCTTCTTTGGTATTATTCCACCAATTTTCCAACCAGTTTCGGACGCGGCCAAGCCCATACGGGTCGTAGTAGCTGAAGGCAGATGAGCCCACATACTCATACAAACTCAATCCATCCACATACCCCGCCGGATCCCTGGTCAACCACCTCCCGATATTACTTCTGAGCACCCGATGCCGCACGTGCCACTGCGGCACCGCCGGATCACGCAGATACACACCGTAGCCGAAGTGGTTCGCGTTGGCAACGCTTCCTAACACGTCCCGACCCGTGGTCACGAAGCCGCCGCCGCCGGCCATGTTGCCCGCGTGGATGATGTCGAAGACGTCCACGACGCCGTCGAGGTTCGCGTCCTTCCTGACATCGTACGAACCCGTGATCGCGTTCACGTCGTCGAGGTCGAAGTCGCCATCCGAATCGGTGTCGCCCGCGGGCAAGCCGAACGGCACGCCGTAACTCGAATATCGCACCTGCTCGACCATCGCCCCGTCGTGGGTCAGCATCGCCACGACGTCCTTGCGCCAGTTCTGCGCGTAGTAGCGGCGCTCCTCGAGCACCTGGTTCGTGTCGTTGTCGGCGTCCCGCTCGCGGAAGGCGAGTTCGTCGATGTACGAGCCGCTGCCCGCCACGCCGCCAGCATGGTGCACGTAGATCGCGTGCGGCTTGGCCTCGTCGTCCCAGTGCTCGGCGACGGCGCGCCACCGGTCGTCGTAGACGAGATGCAGCCAGCGGTCGTCGCCGTCCACGTCTCCGTCGAGCGTGTGCAGCGCCCAGCCGCCCACCGTCGTCAGCGTCCAGTTCTCGTCCTCGGCCAGGGTCGCGATCGAACCCGAACCCAACTCCCCCCGCTCGGCCTGCACCACGCGGTTCAGGTCGTCGACGGTCCACTTCATGTCGAACAGGACGGCCTCGCTCTTCTTAGCCCCGCCCATAATCCGAGCACAGAGCGCAAACCCCTCCCACGCCGCGCCAGAGCCGTTCCACCCCGTCCAGAGACCATATCCTTGGCCTCGGGATGCTCCATCCCAGACCTGGTTTGCTCCTTCCCGGGGCTCGGGATGCTCTGTCCCGGGCCTGGTTTGCTCCTTCCCGGGCTTGGTTTGCTCCATCCCGGGCTTGGTTTGCTCCATCCCAGGCCTGGGATGCTCCTTCCCGGGGCCCGGGATGCTCTGTCCCAGGTTTGGTTTGCTCTGTCCCGGGCTTGGTTTGCTCCATCCCAGGCTTGGTGCGCTCCATTCCGGGCTTGGCGTGGATCGATCGGGGGGCGTGGGGGTGGGGGTGGTGGTGAGTCGTGGTGAAAGGCCATGGGCCTGCGTCTTTGGAGGTTGGTGTCTGCCGCCTTGGGTGCGATCCGAAGACACCGATTTCGGAGGACCGAGTTCGGTGGCACGGACGTCCTGCGCAGCCCGATGCCCGATGCCCGCCCCTACACTCCCGCCCCATGTTCAAGATCGACCTGCATACGCACATGTTGCCCCCAACACTTCCAGACTTTGCGGCCAAGTTTGGGTATGGCGGGTGGGTTCACATGGCGCCCATCTCCGGCAGCGATCCGGGCCCATTCGCGGGCGGCTCGCGCCTGACCATCGACGGGAAGCACTTCCGCGACGTGAAGCCCAACTGCCTGCACGCCGATGCCCGCCTGCGCGACATGGAACTGAACAACGTGCAGGTGCAGGTGGTCTCGACCGTGCCGGTGATGTTCGGCTATTGGGCGAAACCCGAGCACACGCTCGAAGTGGCGCGGCTGCTCAACGACGACCTGGCCGAGCGCTGCCGCCAGCACCCCGAGCGGTTCATCGCCCTGGGCACGCTGCCGATGCAGGACCCCGCGCTGGCCATCAAGGAACTGGAGCGCTGCATGGGCGACCTGGGCATGCGCGGCATCCAGATCGGCAGCCACATCGAAAGGCCCGGCGCGCCCGACTGGAACCTGTGGGAGCCGGCGCTGCTGGACGTGTTCGCCGCGTGCGAGCAACTGGGGGCGAGCATCCTGGTGCATCCGTGGGACATGATGGGCCGCGACCAGATGGGCAAGTACTGGCTGCCCTGGCTGGTGGGCATGCCCGCCGAGACGGCCCGGGCGGTGTGCGCGATGATCTTCGGCGGCGTGTTCGACCGCTTCCCCAACCTGCGGGTGTGCTTCGCGCACGGGGGGGGCTCGTTCCCCTACACCATCGGCCGCATCGAGCACGGGTACAACAGCCGGCCGGACATCGTGGCGGTGGATTGCGCGAGTAACCCCTGGAGTTACCTGGCCGACTATGGAAGGCCCGCCAGGTTCTGGGTCGATTCGGCGGTCTACAGCCGCAACGCGCTGCGGTATCTCATCGCCATGATGGACGAGCGGCGCGTGGCCCTGGGCAGCGATTATCCGTTCCCGCTGGGCGAGGCCATGCCCGGGGCGATGATCGACTCGATGTACGACCTGACCGACAAGACCAAGCGGCAGTTGCTCAGCGGCTCGGCGCTCGAGTTCCTGGGCCTGGAAGCCAACGCCTTCCCGGGCCTGGTCGAGGAGCAGAAGGCCGCCCGAGAGCGTTCGGCCAGCTTCCCCAAGGAACCCTCGGAGGCGTCCAAGTGAAGACGCCACTGCTTGACGAGGCACTGGCTCTCGACGCCGCCGACCCGCTGGCCGGCGAGCGTTCGCTGTTTGCGATCCCCCGCGACACGAACGGCAAGGAAGTGGCCTACTTCACGGGCAACTCGCTGGGGCTCATGCCTCACGCGGCCCGCGACGCGGTGAAGCAGGAACTGGACGACTGGGCCACGCTGGCCGTCGACGCCCACCTGCACGGCGCAAACCCATGGTTCGCCTACCACGAGCGCTTCCGCGAGACGGGCGCGCGATTGGTGGGGGCAAGGCCGGGCGAGGTGGTCATGATGAACGGCCTGACGGCCAACCTGCACCTGATGCTGGCCAGCTTTTACCAGCCGCGTGGCATCCGCACGAAGATCCTGGTCGAGGACGCGCTCTTTCCCAGCGATGACTACGCGGTGGAGAGCCACCTGGCCCATCGCGGGCTGGACCCGCGCGAGCACACGATCCGCCTGGCACCGCGCGCGGGCGAGGACACGCTGCGCACCGAGGACATTGTCGGGTCCATCGAGCGCGTGGGCGACACGCTGGCGCTGGTGATGCTCGCGGCTGTGCAGTATCGCACCGGGCAGTGGTTCGACATGCCCGCCATCACCGCCGCGGGGCACGGCGTGGGGGCGATGGTGGGCTGGGATTGCGCCCACGCCGCGGGCAACGTGCCGCTGCAACTGCACGACTGCGACGCCGACTTTGCCGTGTGGTGCGGGTACAAGTACTGCAACGCCGGCCCGGGGGCGATCGCCGGCTGCTTCGTCCACGAACGCCACGGCGACAATCCCGACATCCCCCGCCTGGCCGGCTGGTGGGGCAACGACCCGGCCACGCGTTTCAAGATGGAGAGCGGCTTCGTGCCCAGGCCGGGTGCCGACGGCTGGCAGCTTTCCAACCCGCCCATCCTGGCGATGGCCCCGCTGGCGGCGTCGCTGGAAATCTTCGACCGCGTGGGCATGGCGGCCCTGCGCGAGAAGAGCCTGAAACTGACCGGCTTCCTCGAGCGGGCGGTGCTGGGCGTCGCGCCGGGGGCACGCATCATCACGCCGAGCGACCCGGCCCAACGCGGGTGCCAGCTCTCGATTGCCTTCGGCGAGCGCGCCCGCGCGGTGCGCGATGCGCTCCAGGCCCAGGGCGTGGTGGCCGACTTCCGCGAGCCCGACATCGTGCGCCTGGCGCCCGTGCCGCTCTACAACACCTTCGCCGACTGCGCGAGAGCAGCGGCGGCGATCGCGGAGGTGACCGGCAAGGCACTTGCCTGAATCAGTTCGTGGCCGTCCAGCTCGAAACCACTCAGCCCGAAACCATTCAGCTCGAAACCAGGTAGAACCGCCCGATGGCCGCCTCGTGTCGTGCGGTGGGGCGGTCGTGCTCGTCGAGGGTGACGACGCCGTAGTGGCCTTCCATCGTGCCCCATCGCGAGCGGAGCGGGCAGTAGCTGGCGTACTCGAAGCGTTCGCCGGGCACGAGGATCGGTTGCAGGCCCACGACGCCCTCGCCGTCGACGGTGTCTTCGCCTCCTGAGGCGTCGATGATGCGCCAGTGGCGATCGACCACCTGCACGCGAGGTGCATCCACGGACGCTTCGTAATCGAGCGTCACGTGATAGGCGAACACGTGCATCGGCTGGTGCGGATCGCTGCGGGCGGGCAGGTATTCGGGACGCACGCGGACGCGCAGGCCCGCGTGGCCTGCTGGCGTTGGCAGTGGCGTGGTCGTGTCCGAGCCTTGGGGCCCGATGTCGATCTCGCTTGCCAGGTTCGGGCCGTGCGGGTCCATCGCGCTCTCCCCCGGGGCCACGCCCCGATCGTTCATGCACGCATAGACGCTAGCACCCACCTCTCGCTCGCGTCAGCGGCGGGGCGGGCGACCCTCGACCCGCGTGCGGGCGCGAAGCCTGGCTTCGGCGGCCAAACGCTTCTGCGACGACGCGCGCCTTGGGGTTTCCGCGTCGGCACCCTTCGAGCGAACCGCACGTGCGGGGCGGCCCCGCTTTCGCTCGGGCTGGTCCGCATCTGATTCATGGAACTCCATCGGCCCCTCCACCTGCACGACATCCGGCGACAAGACCTCGGTGCCCATGTCCGACGCGGGCGGGCAAGCAGCCTGGGGCAAGCCCAGCACGCCCGCGACGCGATCCATGTTCGCACGCACGCACGACACCTCGCGCACCAGGGCCTCGCCGGCCAATCGCAGCAGCGCCGCCATCGGCCTGGGCAGCCCGTCCTCGGTCTCTCGAAACTCGAGTAATTCCACCCAAGGCGTCAACGTGGAGGCCAGGGTCTCCAGCCGTTCGCACACGCTCTCGGCGGCGCGTCTCTCGGCCTGGCACACCCGTGCGGCGGCCTCGGCTCGCTCGACCAGCGACCCCAGGGATTCCTCGGCGGCGGCCACGCGAGTCTCGATCCGCTCGATGGGCACGTTCGACAGCCGATCGCACTCGCGACGGACCGCGCTCAGCCGGTCCTTCAGCGAATCGGCCACTGCGACGCGGTCGACCGCTCCGGCGGCGTCTAGAGACACCTCGGGCTCGACCCACTCGATCGACTCGACCTCATCCACGCGGGCCTCGACGCTGGACAGGCGCGATGCCAGTTCGGGCATGGCCGACGCCAGCGCGTCCAAAGCCGCTTCCATGCGGCCCAATGCCATGTCCATGGCCGAGGCTTGGGGATTGTCGAAGGAGTCTTGGCCTTGAGGCTCGTCGTCCCCGTCGTGCCGCTGGGGCTCGCCCGTGGCGATGAATGAGGAGAAGCTGTCGAGCAGCCCACGCGTCAGCAGGTCGGCCTCGTCGGGGCCGGGCTCGACTTCGCAGCGGCATCGACTGCAGTCTCCCCCGCAGTCCCGGGCACAAGCCGCGTCAGGCTCTTGCTCAACAACATGCAACCCAAATCGCTCGTCATCCATTCTGTTCATGGCTTACTCCGGTGGATCTCGGACCTCTGCCATTGCCCATCGACCGTTCCCGGACCCCAATTCAGTCCAAGAACACAAAGGCTGAAAAATTTTCCGGACGCCCTGCCCGTTCCCTACCATTCCCAGATGCAAAGGACCTTATCAAATACCGATCAGAAGCCGGCACAACGCCTCCGGGCCGCCATGGACAGGGGCACGGTCATGGCCCCGGGCGCTTTCAATGGCCTGACAGCCCGGGCCGTGGCGCGGGCGGGCTTTGAGGCCGCCTATGTCTCGGGGGCCGCCACCAGCGCGGCCGCGGGCGTGCCCGACGTGGGCTTGCTCACCCTCGACCGATTCGTGTCCACCGTCCGCGAAGTGGTCGATGGCTCTCGTCTGGAGCCCGGGGCCCCGGCGTTGCCCGTCATCGCCGACGCCGACACGGGCTTCGGCGAGGAAGAGATGACCCGCCGCACGGTGATCGAGTACCAGCGTGCCGGTGCTGCGGGGCTGCACCTCGAGGACCAGGTCTTTCCCAAGCGCTGCGGCCACCTCGACGGCAAGACGCTTATATCAGCCGAGCAGGCCGCCAGCAAGATCGCTTGGGCCGCCCGGGCCGCGCTCGACACCGCCGACCCGGCGTTCATAATCTGCGCCCGCACCGACGCCCGTGGCGTGAGCGGGATGGACGAGGCCATCGCCCGGGCCACGCTCTACGCCAAGGCCGGCGCGAGCATGATCTTCCCCGAGGGGCTCCAGAACGAGGCGGAATTCGAGGCCTTCGCCAACGCCATGAAACACGCTCGTGTTGGCGATACAGGCCAAAGCCCATACGTGCTTGCCAACATGACCGAGTTCGGAAAGACCCCGATGATCTCGCGTGAGCGTTTCGCCCAGATGGGCTACCACCTGGTGATTTACCCCGTCTCGACCCTGCGCGTGGCGATGAAGGCCGTCGAACGCCTGTTGGCGACGCTCAAACGCGACGGCGGCGTCGGGGCCTCGCTGGGCGACATGCAGACCCGGGCCGAGCTGTACGACCTCCTGGGCTACTCGCCCGGCGAGCCTTGGAGTTACCGCTAACCTGTATCATCCGCCTAGAGGCGGCCTTCGCCGTGCGAAAGGCCGCCCGCAACCCGCCCAACAAGCAGGTGGTAGACTGTGGCGTCGGGCAGGCCCCGGCGGAAGGGGATATTCCATGCACACGAGTTGGATCATCGCGGCGGTGGCGGGCTCGGCCTTGGCGGCCCAAGGGCCGAACATGGGGCTCGCGGGACTTTGGATGCCGGCGTCTGCCATGGGACAGTCGGCACCGCAGGAGCAAGCCGACCAGGCCGACGAAGACGACGAGATGCTCCAGGAGATGATGATCCTGGCGATCCCCCGCGAGTCGGCGGCCTACTTCGCCACGCTCATGGGCTTTGACGAACTCCAGCGCGAGCTGGCCATGGACATCCATCGCGAGTATCACGGCAAGTACCGCGACGCAGCCGTGGTCATGCGCGACCTCATGGAGAAGTCCGAAGAGGCCATGGGCGAGAACTATGAGAACTTCGAGAAGGTCATGGCCGAGACCATGCGTGCCGCCCTGGGCTTTCTCGACCGCGTGATCGCACTTGGTGATGAGTTCATCCATGACTTGGCCGCGTTGGCCACCGACAACAACCAGAAAGCCGCCCACCAACGTGTGATCGGTGCCCACCAGCGCGAGATGGCCGTCGCGATGTCGGACATGAACGGGGGCGGCGAGGGTGTGATCGACCTCATCCGCATCGGCCGCGACCTCGACCCGCCGCTGCTTCCCGCTGAGGGCGATGACGCCGCCGCACAGGCGCTCTACGAGTACGAGCGCGAGGTCGACGCCCTGTGTGGGCCGATGGTCCAGAAGGCCATCGAGGCATTCCGCGCCATGGCCAAGGCCATGAGCGAGGGCGACATGAGCGAGGCCATCCAGGAGCAACTCGAAAAGGACATGGCGCAGCTGACTGAGCGGTTCAACGCCGCCAACGAACGCGCCGTGCGACGCGTGCATCAGGCATTGCCCGAACACCGCCGGGCCGAGTGGGACCTGGCCTACAAGCGCGCCCGCTGGCCCGAGATCTACGAGCCCAACGACTTCCACCGCACGCAAGAATCGGCCCTGAAGTCCGAGGGCCTTACGGCCCAGCAGCGTGATGCCATCGACGCCGCACTGGTCCAGTACACCCGAGAGGCCGAGCCGGCCAACCAGAAGTGGGCCACCGCCCGTGCCGAGTTTCTGGCATTCCAACGCTCCATGGGCTTCGATTGGAACGAGGCGAAGTGGGAGGAGTATCAGGCCAAGACCCAGGCCATCGAGGACGCACGGGCAGCGCGTGAGGCACTCGATAAGCGATTCATCGACCGCGTGCTCCAGACCCTGACCCCTGCCCAGCGCGATGCCATGCCCAAGACCACGGGCGGCATCGACGTAGACGAGGTGCTCCGCCGTTTCGATGGTGGCTGATCCCGCTGGACGTTCGGCCAGAGGTGGTCCATCACGGTTTTATGGAAGACCCGGGAGTACCCCGGGTTTTTCCATCGCATCAGCGACACGGAATGAAACCCGCATTCGTTTTGCTAGCGGCGGCCGCGCTTGGGGTCGAACGCCTCACGCAGGCCCTCGCCCACAAAGTTGAGCGCCAGCAGCGTCGCGCCCAGCAACAGGCAGGGGAAGAGGATCAGCCACCACTGGCTCTGATAGGGATTCAATTCGTTGAGCCCGTCGGCGGCCAGGTTGCCCCAACTGGGCAGCGGGGGCTTCACGCCGATGCCAAGGAAGCTCAGGAAGGACTCCTGCAAGATCGCCAGCGGCACGGTGAGCGTGGCGTAGACGATGATCGGGCCCATCAGATTTGGCAGCAGGTGTATCGCGAAGATGCGCCGCGTGGGGGCTCCGGCGCTGCGGGCGGCCTCGATGAACGGCAGGTTCTTGAGGCTGAGCACCTGACCGCGGATCACGCGCGACATAGTCAGCCAGCTCACCCCGCCGATGGCCACCAGCAGCACGACCAGGTCGAGCACCAGGCGCGTGGATTCCTGGAGGCTCCGCGGCGGGCGAGCGGCCAAGGCCATGGCGTTCAAGACGCGGCCGTTGAGCAAGGCCGCATCACTCGTCGCGCCCGCCACGATCGCACGCTCTCGGGCCCTGGCGATATCCTCTCGGACCGGGAACGCTATCAGCGTGCCGCTTGGGTCAAACTCCTGGGCACGCCACAGCCGGCGGGCGGTGTCGTCGACCTCGATGCCGCTCTCTTGCAGGATGGCCGAGATCACGCCGCGTTCCCACGACTCGCGTGCATTCTGCCGGTTGACGTACTCTTCGAGCGCCGCGTCGCTGGCCACCGCCAGCAGCACGACCAGCAGGATGTAAGGAAGGCCGAACAGCACGTCAACCACGCGCATCATCGCCGCGTCGGTCTTCCCGCCGGCGTACCCGGCGACGGCCCCGTAGAGCGTGCCGATGAGCACGCTGATGAACGCGGCCGAGAGGCCGATGCCCAAAGAGATGCCCCCGCCGGTGAGCACGCGGTAGAGCAGGCTGCGCCCCAGCACGTCGGTGCCCAGCAGCAGTGCCAACCGGTTGCCGCGATAGACCCATTGCTCGCGCATCGCGCGGGCGACCTCGCCGTCGCTGGCCAGGCGGGCCGCTTCCTCGGTCATCGCGAATCGCTGGGCGACGGCCTGGGCGGCCTCCTCGGGCACCAGGGCGTTCAGCCGCAGGGCGCTCTGCTCGCCCACGGCCCACCAGGGCGGCAGGCGGCCAAACTCGGCGCTGCCGGCGTTGTAGCGCGGCACGCCCGAGCCCTCGCTGACGCCCGGGTACGTCGCCGGCGCGGGGCGCAGCGTCCAGAACAGGCTCACCAGGCAGGCGAGCATCATGCACGAGAGGAAGCCCATGCCGATCATGCCCGCCCACGAACGCGTCAGCGGGTTGTCACGCTCGACCGCCGGGGCGGCCATCGCCGGGACGGCCGTCTGCGGCACGTTGGGTTTGGGCTTCCTGGCCATCGTTCACCCGTCGGCCTTGGGCGAGAAGCACGCGCCGTCGAGCACGTCAAAACTTACCAGGTCTCCCACGGCAAAGTCCCGCGCGTGCTGGCGGGCGTCAACCAGCGTGAAGTGCATGGGCACCCCCGCGTCGATCACGAGTTGGTCTCCACCGGGAACTTCCACATGCCCGATCACACGCCCCTGCACACGCCGCGGCCGGCCTATCACCGGCTCGACGTACTTGCCTCCGCTGGGTACCACGTCCACCCGCCGGGCCCGGGCGTGGATCGTGCCAAAGACCTTGTCGCCCGGCTCGGCCTTGATGGGCAAGGTTGGCAGCAGGTGCATGACGTAACTGGTGTTGGCAAAACTCAGTTTGACATACGCGAGACGCGTGGCCGTGGCGGGCACGGACTCGACGAGCACGCCCCGGGCCAGACCTGGGGCGAGCGGGGTGGTTGGGGCGGGGTGGATCATGGCGCAGTCTACGCCTCCAGCACAGCGGTCAGGGCCCGGGCCAGCAACCCGCCTACGTGCCACTGGGCCGACGGCTCGAGGATCAGCCCCTGGCGGACCTCGACCTCCACCCCCGCGTAGCGGTCCTCGGGAAGGCGGTTTCGCAGCCAGGTGGTCAGCCCGTCGTCGGTGCCCTTGTACGGTTCGTTGAAGGGCAGCCGCCACGTGGGCTCCAGGCGGGTCAGCTCGCCGGTCCAGGACTGGCACACCTCGCGCTCGGCCAGGCGGTCTGGGTCGAACAGCAGCGAGACCTCCAATTCGCGCACGCGCCCGTCGAGGACATCGGTACACGAGTGGACGCCAACGTGCAGCACGCGGCGGCCCGCAGCCACGGCGTCGGCCACGGTCCGTTCAACGCTGCCGCGATGGCGGTCGTAATAGCCATGCCTGATCGCGGCCTTGTCCTGCTCGCTCAGGTCTCGCGTGTAGACGCTGAAGAGGTTTCCTGAGTCCGGCGAGCGGTTGGGCTCGACCAGCAGCCTCGTGAACGTGCATGCGATGAGGGGGAAGCTCGTCGTCTCCGCGAAACGCCGCGCCACGCCCAGCGCGCCGATGTCCCATCCGCGATGGCTGGCCAGCATGTCGTCGGCACCATCGAACAAGGACGCGTACGCGGGCGGCACCTCGTTGCCACCGTGCTCGCACGAGAGCAGCACCACGTCGGGCCGCCACGCGGCCTCACGCACGGAAGAGCGTCCCTTGCGACAGGCACTCCGCCAGTTCGCCATAGATATCGCGCAACTGCGATCGTGTCGGGTAACGCTTGATGCCGCGCGTGATGCGCGAGGAAAGGCTGCCGGCATCGAGCAATCGCGCCATCACCGCCGTGTCCTCGTGGCCCGCGGGCATCACCTGCTCGGCCAGTTGCTTCCACAGGTCTCCGGCCCAGAGCATCCAGGCCTTGATCCCGTACGCGTCGAGCACCGCACGCTCGCGGATGCGAGTCTGCTCGGCGGTACGGATGCACTCGAGCAATACCTCGTGCAGGGGCTCGACGGCGATGGCCCGTTGCTGCTCGTACGATATCCATCGCTCCTGCACGTGGGCCCGCACCAGTTCGCTGACCAGCCGCACGACGGCGATGTCGGCGGCGGGGCATTCCTGGATGTCCAGCAGCCGCAGCTCGATAGCACCGCGATCGAAACGTGCGATGGCGCCGCGGGCGTTGGCGAACTCACGCCGCAGCACCGATGCGGGATCAAGCGGCGCTAGTTGGTCGTAGAGCGCCCCGAGGATCTCCCGCTCATAGCCCGCCCGCGTGAACACCGCCTCGGGGATGACCCGGGCGGCCATCAGCGGTACGCGTTTAGAATTGTTGCGGTAAAACTCCAGACGCTGGTCGGCTACGGGGCTCCATCGCCCCTCGATCACCGGGGAACTGGCCGCGATGGCCGGCACCAGCGGGAGCACCAGGCGCAGGGCCGCGTGCAGCCGCCCGAACTCCTCGTCGTTGCCGAAGGGCAGGTTCAGGTGCGTGCTCTGGAGGTTGCTCCACCCGTGCCCCTGGCAGTTGAAGATGGCGTCGTAGGCCTTGTACACCTCGGTATATTCGTGGGGCCAGAGCCTGCTCTCGCGCAGCGGGTCCATCCAGGGGTGTGCGCCCGTGGGCAGCAGTTTGCAGCCCATGCCCGACAACGCCTCGTTGGCCAGTCGCACATGCCGCTGGAAGTGCCCTGCCAGCCCGTCGAGCGTTGACGCGGGACGCTGCGTCTTGAGTTCCAGCACGTGCAGGACCAACTCGTTGGACCAACTCACCACGCCGTCGGGCCCGTCGGGCTCCACCTCGCCGACTTCCTCGGTGTTGCGCTTCATCGCACGGAACAACGCATCGGCCACGGGCCGCACGTCCAGAGTGTCGGCGTCGACGATCATGTACTCCAGCTCGACGCCATAGGCACCGAACAGGCCGATGGGATTGCTCCAGTTGGCTGCGGGTTCGCTCATCGGGCCTCGAGTTCCCAGAAGAAGTGCTGCATGATGCGTCGGTACAGTTCCATGCCCAAGACGCTGTCTTCCACGCCCGCGTCGATGTTTGGGTTGTCGTTCACTTCGATCACCATGGGCTTGCCCCGCACGACCTTCAGGTCCACGCCGTAGAGCCCCTTACCCATCAAAGCGGCGGCCTTGACGGCCAGCTTCACCACGTCCTTGGGCGCGTCCTCGACGCGCATCGAATCAAAATTGCCGTATTTATCTTCGCCCCCGTCGCGGTGATTCACGATCTGCCAGTGCCCGGGCGCCATCCCGTATCGGCAGGCAAAGAGCGGGCGGCCCGCCAGCACGCCGATGCGCCAGTCAAAATCCGTGGGCAGGTACTCCTGGGCCACGATCAGGTCCGAGTGCTCGAACTGGGTGTCGAGCACGGCCTCGAGCCCGTCCTCGCTGTCTACCCGCGAAACGCCAACCGAAAACGAACTGTCGGGCTGCTTGAGCACGCACGGGAAGCCCAGCGAACGCAGCCCCTCCACCGCGTTCTCGCGAGCCAGCACCAGCGTCCGCGGCGCAAGCAACTTTGCCCGGCTGAGCGTCTCGGCCAGGAACACCTTGTTCGTACACCGCACGATCGATTGCGGGTCATCGATCACGATCATGCCCTCGGCCGCGGCACGCCGTGCGATACGATACGTATGGTGGTTGACGGCCGTCGTCTCGCGGATGAACAGCGCGTCGAACTCGGCGATGCGTCCCGCGTCGTGCTTCTCGATCAACTCGCACCGGATGCCCGTCTGCTCGCCCGCCTCGACAAAACGCGCCAGCGCCTTCTTGTTGCTGGGCGCCATCTTGTCCTCGGGGTTGTGCAGGATCGCCAGGTCGAAACGCGCCGGGGGCGCTTCCTTGGCCTTGCGGGGCGTGCGACGAAGGTACCGCTCGGCCTGCTTCACCACGAACGCCCGGTGGCTCTCGGGCACCTCGGCCAGCCCGATCACCCGCACCGACGCCAGCCGCCACCGGCCCTCGTGCTCGAAGCGCGCCCGAAGCAGCGGCGCGGGAAAGGCGTTGAACAACGCCAGCGACAGCTTGTCGTGACCCTCGGCCGTGTTGTGGCCAAAGTACACGCTCAGCTCGAACTCCTCGCTCTTGATCCGCTTGAGGCTTTGCTGGATTAACTCGTCCAGGTCCTCGCTGGTCAGCCGCACCACCGGTGCCAGGCGGATGTCCTGGATCGCCGACACCGACGGCAGGCAACGGTGCCCCCGGGCCTCGGCCAGCAGCGACACGTAGTACCCCTGGGCCTGGTATCGCAAGCTGCGGCACAGGTTGAAGACCTTGCGCCCCTTCCCATGGGCAAACTGCGGATCGGTCAGATACTTGTACGCCGAGACGGTCTCCGCCCCGGGCACGTCCATGGGAAAACGCTTTGGCGAATCCACGATGAGCAGGGGTTTCATGGCAGTTGAGGGGTCGGCTCCGTTAGGGGTGCAGGCGAGGACGCCGGCTCGATCACCAGCAGGTTACCGTCATACGTTAAAACGCCCAGGATGATCGCGGGCACAAGGCGTGCCAGTGGCACGTCGTAACTCTGGGCCTCAAAGCCCGGGTTGTCGGCCAATGGATCGGCCACGCGCACCTTCCGGGCGAGAGCGTCGTAGCCGTGCAAGACCACGAAGTGCCCCGATGGTTCGCCGCGCACGTCGTCGTAGTCGTCGTTCGGTCCAAACTCCCTGGCGCAGCGGTACAGATACGTCGCGCTCAGGCCCGTCAGCACCGGACGCCCCTGGCTGATGAAGCCAGAGATCAACTCACTGCTCAGGTCGCACAAGTGCATGCGACCGCCGAGATCCAGAAACTCGCGGTACGACTCGGTGGCCACCGGAAAACGTGGGTCCTTGGGGCTCTTGACGGACATCTGCGATTCCAACTTGCTCCGAAGCATCATCGGATCCGAAGATCCATCGGCATCGAACCACGTCGGATCGAACATTTGCAGGTTGAACGTGAACAGCGACGCCCGGTACCCCGCCGAGAGCGCATGGACGCCAAGCATCACCGCCAGCGTGCCCCGGCCGGCCCCATGGGCATTGAGCGAACGCACCGATTCGATCACCGTCCCTAACGGCCGGCGATCGCCCCAAAACCGATACACCGCGTGCAGGCAGGTCGGCCCGCAACTCTCATCGTCGGGCTGGGGTAGGATATCGATATCCAGCAGGCGAGACGCCATCGAAGACCCATTGTCAGATGTGCTTGGTTCCACGATGAACCTCGGTCCTCAACCATGAGTCGGACTTCCAAGGGGCCGAATCCGACCAGCGATAGGCCGTAAGTGTACCACGCCTTTCGATCGGAACGCCACGTCCTATCCGGTGCACCATGCACGATCCTGAACCAGCCAAACAACCCTCGAAGACCCCACAGGTCCATGGCTCGGCTTGGACCATGCTGGCCTTTGACATCGGCTTCCAACTCGACCTGGACAAGGCCGAACCGCTGGTGCGTGAGGCCACCCGTCGGCGCGTTGTCCGAGCTCGCCGGCCGGCACCGGTCTGGTTCGACTACAGCCCGCCGCCGCTCCTGCTGGTCCTGGGCGGCAAGCCGCTGCCCGTGGGCCCTGCCGATTTGGGTCTGAGCACCGATGCGAGCATCGAATTGCTCCTTTTCGACTTTGGGGCCGCCCTGCTGACCTATCGAACGCCGCTCCCTGCCACGCTCGAACACCTGCCCGCCCTGTCGTGCGCCTTGCATGAGCACTCGGACTTGGTAGCCGACGCCCGCGAACACCTGCAAAGCATCCTCGACCTGATCCGCCCCGCGGTCGAGCGTCCAGCCCTGCACCAGGCTTACGAGGATTACACCGTGCTGTCCATCGAGGGCTGGCCGCAAGACCAGTCCCCCGAGTCGATCGCGCAAGACCACCGCGAACTGCTGGCCATGGCGCTCGAAGCCGAACAGACACCCGTGTCGTCTCAGCAGGCCGACCGTACGCTTGGATCACGGATTGCCTACACCGATCGGGACCTTGCCATCATTGACTGGAACGCTGCGGTGCTCTTTGACCGCCAGCCGCAGGACGTGATCGCCGTGCTCCAGCACGCCAACGTCGAACTCCTGGAACTGCGCGTGCTGGATCAGGAATTGGACGCGATCCTCGACCACGCCGACGAGACCCTGGCGGTTCTGGCACGCCGGAGGGTATGGCCGGGCATCGCCACCAGCCGCATCCTGGGGCGTGTCGCCACCGCCCAGACCGATGCCGCCGTGATGTTCGAGGGTGTCAACAACGCCATCAAGATCATGGGCAACCAGTACCTCGCCCGGCTGTACCGCCTCACCGCCAGCCGCCTCGACCTTCCCGCTTGGGAGGCCAGCGTGCAGCGCAAACTCCAGGCCACCGACAACCTCTACGACAAGATGGAAGGCCTGGCCAGCACGCGACGGCTGGAAACCCTCGAGTGGATCATCATCCTCCTCATCGCCGTCTCGATCATCCTGCCCTTCACGCCTTGGTATTGAACAAGCCCAAAGAGCTCTCAGTCTGAAGAAAAAACCACCGGGCAACGCCCGATGGTTCATAGAAACTTTGCTTCAGATTCCATCCGGACCCGAGGGCCTTGCGGCCAGTCCTATCTTGTACGGCCAGCGGATCAACGCCGGCGGCGCGTAGCCACGAGACCGCCCAGACCCAGAAGGGCCAGAGAGGCAGGCGCGGGGATGACCACGATACCGCGGGTGTCCACGCCTTCGATCAGCACGGTCCGACCCGAACCGTCGAGCTCGACCTGGCTGATCCGGCCCAGATTCGCACCGAAGTTCTCATCAAAAACCAAGCGGTTGTTGTAGGGGTCGAACTGGATTTCCTCGGGTTCCACGAGCCCATCAATGAGCACGCGGATCGACTCGAACGCACCCAGGCCATCGAGGGTCATCTCGAAAATGGCGCCGGCGTGACGATCGGTGAGGTAATACACGCCCGTGTTGGGGTTCACCGTCAGGCCAGCGGTGTCGAGCAGCGGCTCGGCAAGGCCCGTCACGGCGGTATCGCCCAGGTCGACGATCAGTTCATCGGTGCCCTGGAGCGAGCCGTCGATGTTGATGCGGAACAGAGCGCTCGCGTTGCCCAGTTCGCCCGATCCGGAGACCGCGCGGCTGCCGTTCAGGCTCGTGATGATGTACGAGTCCGAGAAGGCTTCACGGACCAGCCTCGACGTGCCCTGCACGCGAGGCCTGGGCTGGCTGAGGTCTTCCCGGTAGATTTCCGTCACCGTGCCACCGGGAGTAACGCCCAGGATGCCATCGACACTGCCCGGCCCGGGCGAGAAGGGGTTGTTGATGCTGATGAAGTTGTTGCGGCCAGCATCCCACTGAAGACCGATGGGATTTTCCAAGGGCATGCCGGTGGCCACGGGCGTGATCGAAGGGATGCCGAAGGCGTCATCCAGTCGGAACAAGCCGCTCACCAGCGCGGGATTGAAGTTCGCTGCGCCGTCGTTGAAGTAGAAACTCGACCCGACTTGCACGATACCCGCCAGGAAGGCACCCGGATTCGTCACGTCGATGATCCGGCTGTGAACGCCACCGACGAACGCATCGATGCCGGGCTCGTTCTGGTTGGTAAACAGGAACTCGGATGTCTGCGCAAGCGTCGTGCCTGCAACAGACAAGAGTGCCACTGCCGAAAGCAGAGTCCTTTGCGTCCTCATCGCTTCTCCTCACTTTCATGCCGCCCGGAACCCTGCCCGAGTCGGCGTCTTGCCTCGTCTGGGGCCTCCTCGCCCCAAGATCGATACCCAGAATTGTACTCGACCGATCCACTGAATCGGAAAGAATTTTGCTATCTTGACGACTTTGCAGCGTTTACTTGTAGGTATAAATGCTCATACGAGAATACCCTTGGCACAGCAGAGCGTTGAACTGCTGGACAAGCCGATGTAGAATGCGCCGCAGATTGGGGATTGGTGTAACGGTAGCACCGGTGATTCTGGTTCATCTAGTCCAGGTTCGAATCCTGGATCCCCAGTTTATCCACAGCGTTCCAAGTCCAGTCGAATCGCTGTAAACCCTTTATAATCCACAACTTAAACCAACCGAGCCTCGGACAGCCCTCGCATTGCCCCGATTCTTGGCGCGCGGCTTGCTCACACGATCAACTCGAGCATCCGTCTTTGTGCGGACCCCAAACCAAAACCTTCCATTTCATCAGGGGAAACCCAACAAAGGTTCGTGGCATGCCCTGATCTCCGTTTCAAGACGGCACCCGCGTTGACCGCTCGGGCGCTCGAAACCCGTGCGATGATGGTTCGGTGGGTCGTGGCCATTTCGAGCCGGGCGGGTTTCCCGATGACCTCGACCAGGCCATCAAGATCGAGTTCACGCATTGTGGCCCCGATTGCCGGTGGCCGGACGCCATGGCGCTCCAATGTTGGCGGTTGCCAGAGGCCGGCCCAGAGGCCTTTCTCGGGCCTTTGTTCCAGCAAGACTCTGCCCCGACGATCGAAAACAACGATCGCTGACATTGCCAGCGGCTTGCGTTCTGGCCTGGTTTTAGGCCTTGGGATGCGATCGGTCAGCCCCAGTTGGCGAGCGGTACAGAAAGCCGAGCATGGGCAAGCGTCACAGTTCGGTGCCGTAGGTGTGCAGACCGTGGCCCCAAGTTCCATAACGCCTTCGCTGTAGCCCTGGATCTGATCGCCGGCAGCATGGGCAAGGGCGGCGGCGCGATCCCAGGACCACTTCTGAACGCTTGGCTCATCGGGTGAGCGTTCGATGCCGTGGATCCGGAGGAAAACCCGTGCCACGTTGCCATCGACGATGGGCTCGGGCTGACCAAAGACGATGGAGGCCACCGCGCCCGCGGTGTAGCGGCCCACGCCTGGGAGTGCCAGCAGGGCCTTGGGCTGTTCGGGCACGTGTCCGCCGTGCCTTGCGACGATGGCTTTGGCGCAGGCATGGAGCATGCCTGCCCGGCGGTAATACCCAAGCCCGCTCCAGAGGGCCAGCACCTTGTCGAGGGGGGCGCCCGCCATGGCAGCGGGGGTTGGAAAGGCCCGACGGAAGGCATCGAATCGCTCGGCCACGCGGGCGGCCTGGGTCTGCTGGAGCAGGATCTCGCTCATCAACGACAGCCAAGGGTCTCGTGGCGTGGTCCGCCATGGCAAGGGACGCGCGTGGCGTCCGAACCAGCCAGCAACCTCGCTGGCCAAACGGGCATCGAGGGAGGTTGAGTTGCTGGGGAACTCAGCCATTGTTTCCGGGAGCCATCTCGGCCTGGTCGTGGGCTTGGATCGCGGCCTTGGCCTTGCGTTTGATGGTCGGCCAGGAGGCCTGGGGTGCTTTCCCGATGGTTATGAACTCGTGGTGGATCAGCAGGATCCGAACACCATCGATGGCAAAGAGGGCCTTGGCCAGCGTGTCGGGGCAGTCGGCTGGCGGGGGCTCTCGATAGGACCTGGGCTGGTGGGCAACGTGGCCTTCCAGGAGGACTTTGACCGCCTGTGGATTGGGCGTGGACTCGAAGCCGATGACACGTGGCATGGTGTTGGCCTGAGCATAGGTTCGGCATGGGCGTACAGTGGGCTGGCAAGGGGTGCATCGGGATCGAACGGGGTGTGACGGGCGATGGAACTGGCCAGGGCGATCGAGGACGCGTTCAAGCGCATGGCGAACTACCCGCTGTGGGAGGTCGGCCTCGAGTTGCTGGTGATCGGGCTGGTGGTCTGGGCCATCTTGCGTTTCATCGAAGGCACACGGGCGGCGGGGGTCATGAAGGGGCTCGTTGCCGTGCTGCTCATCGGCCTGGCGGGCCGGCTGTTGCTCTCGCTGGTGGGCCGTCAGGAAGCATTCGAACGGCTTGGGTATCTGCTGGATCGTGCGGGCGTGGTGGTTGCCATCGGCCTTGTGGTGGTCTTCCAGCCCGAGTTGCGGCGGGCGTTGACACGCCTGGGCGAAGCGCCGATCTTCCGCAGCACGCCGGGGGAGATCGCCCGGGTGATCGACGCGGTGGTCGAGGCGTGCGCGTACTTTCAAAAAGCGAAATTTGGCGCGTTGATCGTCATGGAACGCCAGACAGCTTTGGGCGGTCTGGCCGAGGGCGGCACGCGGATTGGTGCCGAGGTGAGCCCCCGCCTGCTCCAGAGCCTGTTCTTTCCCGGGACTGCGTTGCACGACCTGGCGGTCATCATCAAGGGACCCATCGTACACGCGGCTGGCGTGCAGTTGCCACTGGCCAGCGCGGCGGACATGCAGGATCCGAGCTTTGGGGCCCGGCATCGCGCGGCGGTGGGCATCAGCCGTGAGTGCGATGCGCTGGTCGTGGTGGTGTCGGAAGAATCGGGCAGCATCCGGATCGCCGAACGTGGGAAGTTGACCGACCCGATGACGCCCGAGGAGTTGCGTCGTGCGTTGCAGGTGGGGCTGACGCGCGAGCCGCTTTCGAGGCCCGCCAGCGCCGAGGAGGCCCGTGGCGACCTGGCGAGCACCCCGCGGGAGGTATCCCGCGATGGCTGAGGTTTCCAAAAAGCAGGCGGCTCTTCGCCGTCGTGTCTGGCGATACGGTTTCATCGCGGCGATGAGCGCGGCGATCTGGGCCTTTGCCGAGGCACGCAGCCTGACAACCTCGAGCCGGACGGTGACGCTGGTGCTCTCGGCACCGGCGGGTTCTCCTTTGACGGTGTGGAACGAGGCCGACCGGGCCCGTCGCGTGGCGGCGACGCTCCGGCTGGAGGGCTCCCGGGCCGCGCTCGACCGGGCTGGGCAGCGACTGGCAGAGCCGCTCGAGTTGCTCGTGGGCGAGGGCCTGCCCACAACGACAGGACGGGCGACCGTCTCGCTGCGGGAAGCCTTGCGTGGGCATCGGGCGTTCGATCGGCTCGCGGTGACGCTGTTGGATTCGTCGCCTGCGAGCATCGAGGTGATGGTGGACGAGCTGGTGGAGCGGAACATCCCGGTGCGCGTGCCGGTGTCCGGGCTCGCGCTCGATCGGCCCGTGGAGGTGACGCCCGCGACGGTGACGGTGATCGGCCCGGCGTCGATCTTGAACGCGGCATCGTTCGACGCGCTCGAGGCGGTGATCGAGCCCGGGCGGCTTGGCCAGCTGCGCGCGGGCACGACGACGCAATTGCAGGGCCTGAGCATCACGATCCCCGCGCCATGGCGCACCGACCTGGTGCGAGTCTCGCCCATGACCGTCAGCGCCGCCATCGCACCGCGAGACACCATCGAGAGCCACACGCTCTCGAGCGTGCCGGTGATGGTTCGGCTCTCACCGACGCAGTTGCGGCAGTGGCGCGTGCGCATCGCTCCCGAGGAGGCGTACCTGCGCGACGTGATCGTGCGCGGGCCGGGCGAGGCTATCGAGGCCATCCGGTCTGGTCGGCAGCGCGTCGTGGCCACGCTGCTACTCGAAGGCGAAGAACTCACGCCGGGCTCGGCAGAGTACCCGGCGGTGCTGAGCGCTCCTCTGGAGGGGCTGCGTTTCGAGGTGGGCGACACACGCGTGCCCGTGGAGATCGTCGCCATCGATCCCGGGAGCGAAGGCGGGGAGTAGGGCTCAGCCCGCGGCGCGACGCCCCGCGATGACCCGTGACAGCGGCCATACGCCCCAGAGCACGGCGAAGAGCACCAGCACGATGCCCATCACGCTGAACACCCGCCAGGGCCAGGGCGGCAGGGCGTTGAGGATGGTCTGCCCTTCCAGCTCCTTGCCCAGGTAGCCGTAGTTGAGGCCCGTGGCCCAGTTCAGCAGCACGACCGGCACGGCCCAGCAGAGCGAGGCGAGGACGGCGATCTTGAGATCGGCAAAGCTCGGACGGTACTTGCGAGCGAGCACGTCGTAGATGGCCCCGCCGACGATCTGCGTGTGGCTGATCCAGAAGAACCAGAACCGCGCCCCATCGGGGCCCACGTCGAGCGTGGGCGTGAAGAAGGCCTGCGAGCTCAGCCCGATGCCCCAGAAGTAGAGTACGGTGCGCAGCCAGCGCCACCTTGGACGATGCCCGAGCAGCAGGGCGAAGGGCCCGAGCCAGCCGACGATGTCGCACAGGTGCAGCGGCATGCTGCTGCGCCACGTGAAGTTTGCCGGCAACAGCCACCAGGCCGAATACACGCCCATGTGCACCAGCCAGAGCAGGGCCCACCAGTTTGCGATCCTTCGCTCCCGCGCGGGCGTGGCCTGCATGCCGGCCATCACGAAGACGGCCATCGCAACGATGCACAAGCCCGCGGCCACGAGGTGGGTGGCGGTGAAGGGCGCAAAGGCGGGCGGCGACACGGCGCCGGCCGGGGTCATGCGCCCGCCCCCGCGTGCTCGTGGCGCAACTGGCCGCAGGCGGCGGCGATGTCTCGCCCTCGGCTGGCGCGCACGTGGGTGTTGATGCGGGCGGCGGTCAGGATGTCCTGGAAGGCGCGCACGTCCTCGGTGCGCGGCCGCTCATAGGGCAGGCCGCGCACCTCGTTGTAGCGGATGAGGTTGATGTTGGCGCGCATCCGGCGGGCCAGGTCGGCCAGCATCCTGGCGTGCTCGGGGCGGTCGTTGACGCCCCGCAGCAGGATGTACTCGAGGGTGACCTCGCGCCCGGTCTTCTCGTACCAGCCTTGGCAGGCGGTGAGCAACTGGTCGATGGTCGCGTGCTCGGCCCAGGGGATGAGTTGGCGGCGCAGGTCGTCGCTTGGCGCGTGCAGGCTCAGGGCCAGGGTGACGGGCAGGTCCAGCTCGCGGGCCAGCCGCTCGATGGCCTGGGGCAGCCCGACCGTCGAGATCGTGATGCGGCGGGCGCCGATGCCCATGCCCCAGGGCGCCGCGATGGTGCGGACGGCGTGCAGCACGTTCTTGAAGTTGGCCAGCGGCTCGCCCATGCCCATGAACACCACGTTGCTGATGCGGCCCACGCCTTGCAGGCGCGCGAGTCGCCAGACCTGCTCGACGATGCGGCCGGCCGAGAGATTGCCGTCCAGCCCGCCCAGCCCGCTGGCGCAGAACTTACAACCCACCGGGCAGCCCACCTGGCTGGAGATGCACGCCGTGCGTCGCTGCCGCGTGTCGGTGCGGGGCTTGAGGCTGCCCGCGGGCGGCCAGGGGATCATGACGCACTCGGTCTGGCGGGCGGTGTTGCTGTAGGGCATGGCCTGGCCCACGATGGGCAGGCGGTTGGCGGTGTCGATGGTCGCGTGCTCGGGCGGCGTGGCGGCCAGGTCGTCGGGCCACTCGATGAGCAGCTTCTGCGTGCCGTCGGTGGCCAACTGGTGGGCCACGGTGGGCCCGCTGAGGAAGGCCATCTCGCCGGCGAGCGTCTCGCGGTCGCGCTTGGAAAGGTCGGTCATCAACGCCGGGTCGGCCACGCCGCGCTCGTAGACCCACGTGAGGACCTGCTTGGCGCGGAAGGCCGGCATGGACCGCTCGCGGCACCACTGGGCGAGGGTGTCTGGGGTGTGGTGGAAGACGTGGTGTTCGGGGTGCTGCACGGGTAAGGGTAGGGGCTGATTCCAGATGGCCAGATAGCAGATAGCAGATCAAGAGGCGGAAGCTCCCCTCTTCATCTGCTATCTGCTATTTGCTATCTGCGATCTCCCCTACTCGCACCCCAACGCGAACGCCGTCTGGAAGGCAAGGAAGTCGAAGATGGTCAGCTCGCCATCGCCGTCAAAGTCGGCGGCCATATCGCCGGTGCCGAAGGCGGTCTGGAAGGCGAGGTAGTCGAAGATGGTCAGTTGGCCGTCATAGTCGAGGTCGGCCGCGCAGTCGGTGCAGGCCAGGTCGAAGAGGTAGGCCGCGCCGTAGGCCCTTGCGGTCACCGGGTTGACGTCATTGGCGGCCCCGACCAACACAAAGCGGCCATCGGTGGCCGAGCTATATCCATAGCCCATGGCCCCGACCGGCGGGTTGGGCACGAGCAGGGCGGCCTCACGCCACCGGCCGTCCGCGCCGCGGCGGAAGGTGTACACGCGGCCGTCGGTGATGCCCGGGATCGAACGGTGGGCGTAGGCCAGCAGCACGCCATCGCGCATCGACATGAACCAGCCCATGCCTTCGAGTTCTGCTGCGCCCGCCACGACCAACTCCTGGTCCAGGACCCACGCCCGCCCGTCATACCGAAACGTGAACACGACGCCTTGGGCTAACACGTCCCGGCTCGCGCTGGGGGCGCCCACGGCCAGCGTCTGCCCGTCGAAGGCAAGGCCCGTGCCAAACTCTCCAACGCGTTCCAGGGGGGCGTCGGGCGAATCGATCTTCTGCACGAAGGCCAGCGTGTCGTCGGCTTCGCGTCGGTACACGTAGACCGAGCCGCCGCCCCGTGTGCGTGTGGAATCATTCGGTGCCGCGATGAAGGCCCACGGCCCGCCCATAGTCAGGACAACGCCGAAACGGGCCTCTCGCGGCAGGCCGTCGGGGCTCTCGATCATCTCGTGGTAGGTCCAGCCCTCTGCGGTCTCGCGGAACGTCAGGATGGCGCGACCATGCGTTCCCGCGCCCGCGGGCAGCATGGCCAGGCCATCGCGCATTCTCGTTGTTACGCCCATGTCCGTCAGCCGCACGGGCTCTAAATCCGGCTTCTGGATCTGTCCGACTTCGACCCATTCCTCGCCGTTGTATTCGTAGACGAACGCGCCGCCCTTGCGCGGGTTGTCGGGCCATGTGTAGTTGAGCGTGCCCACGATCAGGCGGTTCCCTTGGATGTCCAGGCTGTGGCCGTAGAAGTCCAGGCCGGGGCTGGGCGGCGTGAGCGTCTGGCGATGGACGAGTTGCCCATCGACCATCTCGTAGGAATACACCACGCCCAGGCCGCAGAAGAAGCCCCCGCTGCACAGGGCGCGGCCCTGGGTGTCGCTGATCAACCACTGGCGACCATTCGTTGCAACCACATCTCCGAAACTAAATGGCGATGTATCCGGCGGCGTGACGATCCGCTGCGGCTCGCAGGCGGGCTGGGCCGGGGCCAGGCTCGCGCCCATGGCGACGGCGGTGAAGGCGATCGGCAATATCGTGGTCTTCATGCCGGTAGTATGACCGAAGACGGGCGGGGTTGCAAGGGAAACTGACCTGGAAATCCACACAAAACCCGATCCGCCCCGGCCGAAGCGCGAGGTTTCGGGGGCGCGAGCGGGGATCGAGGTGCGCTGCGAATGCCTCCGGGTGCGCGCACCCAAAGACATTTTTTGCGCCTCGGGAACCTTTCAAAACCCTTGCGAACCCCCTTGGCACGCTCTGGGAGGGGTTTGGGATGGTGATAGGGGGTTGTGGGGGTGTAGGGGTGTGTGTGGGGGGGGGGGGGGGGGTTGTG
>JAHCJI010000007.1 GCA_026126305.1 Phycisphaeraceae bacterium | reverse complement strand
AATGCCGTCGTAATATAAGCGTTCGGTGCGGAAGTCGTCGTCGGGGATCGCGCCGGGCTGGGGGTAGGGCGATTGGATGCGAATGAGGCGGCCGTGCCCATCATACGTATAATGCTTGACGATGTTGCCGATGTCGACCTGCTCGCTCACCCAGGTCGCTTCATTCACTTGGATCAGCCGGTTCCAGGCGTCGTACTGATAATAATAATCTCCGTCGAACACGAGGTTGCCAGCAGCATCGTACTGCGTGGGCTTTTGGCTGAGTGTTCCGGCATCAAGATCGACCTTGAGGTCCTCGATCTCATTGCGGAAAGTCACGATCTGCGTGAACCGAAGCGTGTCGTTCCCCGCGTCGGGCGTGATGCCACCAAGATCAACACCACGGGGCGGCGAGTACCCGAACCAGTCGAGGTTCCCATCGATGCGCCGCCCTTCCGGTGGCCCGGTCGTGCCAGCCGCGGCGCCGCCGACCCAGTTGCCGAGGAGGTCGAGAGACCACTCGTCGGTGCGGACCAGCGGGCTGATCACCGGCACCGCAGGCGAGCCGGTGAACCCCAGCGTGCCGTACTCGGTCTTGACGAGCCGGTTCAACTCATCATAACTGTTGAGCTGCGAAAAGATGTTGATTTGGCTAACCGCCCCGACTGGCGCTTGAGTCAGGCGGCTGGTCCTACGGTTGCCGAGGATGTCGTAGGTGTACTCGCCGCGGAACAACGTTGCAGGCGTTGAAGCCCCATTCTTATAATGCAGGTCCGCCACGCGACCATACGTATCAAGGCCCTCCAATCCCACGCTGCCAGTATCGATATCGAGCGACTGGCGCACACCCCCGCCGGCGGAGGACCCGCCCAAGGTCAAGGACTTCCGCCGCGATGCTCCAAAGTAGCCAAACTCCGCGATGGTTGGCTCGCCCAGGTTGCTCGTCATCCGATCCAGCCGAGAGAGCACATCTCCATCGCCACCCGCTGCGCCATAATCCATGGTGATCCGACGGATCGGCTTGCCAGGAACCTGCGGGTATGCCATCTCGGTCAGCCGCAGAAAGCCCACTTGCGATGGCGTCCCGCCGGGTGCCGCAGTCGTGATATCGGTCGGCTCGTAGTCCCAGGCATATGCGATGTAAGGCGTCGACGCGGAGACGGCCTCGCCGATCGCCTGCCACTCGGCAAGCAGTGTGCCACGAGCGTCGTACATATACTCGTTTTGTGAGATGAGGGTTGAGCTTGCTCCCCAGTTTGTGACGTACTTCAGGTTGCCAGCGTCGTCATACTGGTATTCGACCATTTCAATGCGATCCACTGGATCGCCGACTGTCGATGTCATCGACGCTGGGTATCCGAGTGCGAATGCACCACTGGTGTCACGATGCCCGACCTGAATTGATACGAGCCGAGCGAGATCATCGTAGCCGTACCGGAACACGACTCCTCGCTGGTCCTCTCGCTCAGCAATCTGACCTTGGAACGTGTATCGAATCCGGAAACTGTCGGGGAAGATCGGATCGGTTGGCCCCCCCTGTATGGATAGAGCGCCGATCAACGCATTGCTACGCGACATGACGTTAAAGTCGACATCAACAATGTCGGCACCATACGTGACTATCGTCCGCTGATCCTGGCCGACACCGGTTACGTTTGTGTCTAGCGTCGCCATTTCAGTGAGCCGGCCGTACTGATGTTTGTACTCCGTAGCCCGAATCATGTTTGGATTCGCGGCCGCAGCGTTCTCGATTTTCTGAACATGGCGACCCGAACCCGAGTACTCGAACTTGGTTACCCGGCCATCAGGATCGACTATATGGGTTTGATTACCCCTCTTGTCGTAGACGTACACCCAAAACGGCACGCCTTCGGGTAGCGGGCCACGATTCGCACCCGTAACGTCGGCACCGGCATAAGTTGCAGATGGAGCCGAGTCGACATAGGTCCACTCGCTCGTCGTGGGTGAAAAAGTGTCTTCTTCTGTCCCGAGTTCTGCTGTCGCCACGAGCCGCTTCTCGACATCGTACCAGTTCACGGTGCGCGTGCGGACTGCATTGCTGGGATCAAGTGCTTCACCGGTCATAGCGACCCGCGTCCACACCTTAACATCCTTCGCGTTACCGTTCGCGTCGTACTCGTAGTCTGTCCGCGAGAGTTCGTACTCCATACCAGCTGTCGACTCGCCGCCCGGCAGCACCGTCCGCGACTGCGAGACCCGGCCAACCCCGTCTAGCTTGTTGATCTGGATCGGCTGGCCCGGCTGCTGGTTGTAGACCCGCTGGCCACCCTTCCCGCTATACGAGAACTCAGCGAGATAGGGCGGCGGCGACCCGCCGGCGGCTTCCATATCATACGTACGCCGTTCGGTCATGGAGCCATCTGGGCCATAGAACATCTCGGTGATGGACGTTGGCTTGAGGGCAAGCGAGTAGAGCTGAGTCAGGCTAGGAATCGCCGTGCCGGCGAGTTCTTGCCCTGGCGTAACCGTGGTAGGATCCGGAGCACCGGAGATGTCGCCCTTGCCAAATGTCACCACGAGCCGGGGCCGATCGGCGTGGTCAAGCCATGTGAGGGTCGTCGAGAGACGGGGGGCGGTCGACGGATCCCCCTTCTCGTACGAGTCCACTCGTACAGGCCGCATGCGCCAGTCGTAGCCGGTGATCGTTGCGATCCCGTCTGGATCGATGTCCGGCGGATTGTCGTAGTATCCGACGGTGCCACCTGTGGCGTGTTTGCCAAGTGGTATGTGCCAGCTCGGCATGCTGCAGTAGGTGCGAATCGAGATGGGTTGCCAAGCATCATTGATGCTGGAACCGTACTCGTACCGCTCGGTCAGGATCATGTTGAATCCCATCCCAACCGGAGCGGCAGGCCAATCGAAATCCTCGGTTCCAACGTATGTCCTGAGCACCTGACCGACCGAGTCCTTCGTCAGTCGTGTGATCGAACCATCGATTTCACGCGTGCGATGCACTTCTCCGAGGTCATTGACCTCCTTGCTCCCGACTGCCAGCATGGCTCCGGTTGGATCCGGCTCAAGAAGCTCGACATTCTGCAGCCGCCCATTGGCATCAGGAGCTATCTTGAGCTCCCACAACTCTTGCCATGCCGGATGCCGGGACGAGCTGACGTCTCGATCAATGTCGTCGAGGAAGTCCAGCGGAGCGCTGTCGGTATACAAATACTCGACACGCCGCTTGATAAGTGGATTACCTCGCAGTTCGGGCGTCGGATAGTCACGCACCTCTCCCGGGGAACGCGGAACGAATTCCACCGGGTCTGAGGTCCCATCGACCTTCTCGAGGTTATTGAAGATAAACTCCCGGGCAAATTCCTCCGGTGGATTCGCCTCCGGATCGAAAGCCTTGACGACCCTTCGCGCCCAGCGCAATCCACTGGGATAGAAGATGTCCGAGAGACCATGCTGGCCATACTTAAATGCGGTGACGTAGTTGAGCGCGCCAGTAGGAGGAACACGAGCCCAGCCATCGGGCACTGCAGGTACACTCACGCTCTCACCGTCGGGCGTCGGATAGGATCCCGGCTCGGTATCCACTACCGTGTACAACGATCTCCCCTTATCGTCGCGCACGTAGTAGGTCAGGGTTACTGAGTCATATGGAGCAGTTCCGGCGGCGCCGGGGTTGCTGGGATCGAACAATTGTCCGACCGCAGACCAATCGCTGCTGCCGTCCTCGTCGTAATGCTCCCACTCTATCGGATAGTACCACCCAGAATTGGGCCGGACTTGTCGCGGCGGGCCTACGACTAAGCGGCTCGTGACCGGCTGCTCGGTAGTTGCCAAGATTTCTGTGGTATCCCATTGACTCACGAAGTGTGTAGCACGGATACCAGCGGCCGGCGACTGGCTTGTATAATCCGGCGGCACTGACAGCAAACAGATCGTCGGAGACGTGAATTCGACCTCGCACAATACCTCCGTTGGGCGTGCATCGTTGCGAAACAACTGACGTGTGTACAGCGGTGTCTGCGCTAAAGTACCCTTCTTTATACCCTCGGCGACCAGTTGAACACGAGCGTTGGCCGGTACCGTTTCAAAGTCTGGCTCGCCCCCGCCTCCGGGGACTACAACTCCTCGAGCGAGCACATCATACTCGTAGAAGTGGATCAGGCCATTTTGTTGAGCAACCGGACCGGGCTCAGGGTCCATGTGCTGCCCAGCAGGGTTGAGCGGATCCCGGTCCACCAGGTCTGCGACAGACCATCCTACGCTGCGACGTTCTACGAGCAAGAGTTCGTTGCGTACGGACTTCCAAGGATCAAGCTGGTCAGGGTGCTTTGGATCAGCTGGAGTTCCATGCGTAGTTGGCGGTATTGCCGCTGGAATCTCGCCAGCCGTGAAGTAGTCATCCACTGTCTCGTAGATGAACTCCTCCCCAAGTCCGCCGCCATAGACTGAGATCCCATCGGCGGTGTACTCCCACCGGCGTTCCTTGAGAACATATCCGGAGGGGCTCACTTCAATGATCTGTCGGCTGAGCTGCCCTGGTTTGGTTCCGGCTGTCCCTTCGCCTCCGTAGGGCATGCTGTCATAGTTCACACCGTTGTGGGTGCCTCGTGAGATCATCGCCTCCCGGCTGTTGAACTCATCGACGACAGCGATCCACAGCGGATCCTTGAGATTGAGAGGAAAGTTCGCAAGGTTCGTGTTGCCGCCTGCCACAGGGTCTTCTGGCGTGTATCCGTGCCACTGGAATGGATGCGCATAAACGCTCCGCATTGGCTGCGTGTATCCCACCGCGAAGATTCGATGGTCGGTTGGATTCAGCCAGAACGGGTCTCCGTCCGGCAGTGCAGCACTCGATGCAACGTCAGGAGGCACGTGCCATACGCGGAAGATGCGGTAAAAACGCTTTACTCCATTCTCATCCCGAATCGCGGCCTCGACAACCGCAGCAGGATTCTTATCACAGACCAGACGTTCTCTGGCGCGGGTAAAGTACTGTCCATGAGAGCCTGTACTGACCATCACGGACGCCAGAGGCTCTTTCGAATTCGGCTCGACACCGTTACTCCACAAGTAATTGCCTTCTGGAGGCGAGGGAGGCGCGGAGAGTTCGACCGATGCCCAGCGTTTGATGGCGTCCTCATGTTGCGGGTCGGTAATCTTCGAAGGCGAACTGGAACCCGGCTCATACCAATGCGCCAGATCATAAACACTTATCTCAGACCACGGAATCACCGGGCCGTCTTGCAGCGCGTCCTTCAAATGTCGAATGTCTTCATCGGTGAAAACGAGGTGCAGCCAGGGAAGCTCTACCGAATTGCTAACATCCGGATGGGCAGTCTGAGTAGCCGAGACTGGCGAGCCCGTCTTATAGACATAAACAGTCGAGCGTTCTGAAAGCGTGCCTGAGACTTCGGCACGAGAGGTAACCGATGTGCGGATCTGAAGCGGTACGAACGGTGTGCTGGTCGGTTCAGCTGGAGGGTGGCCTTCCTTCAGATAGTGATACCTCACGAGATACCGCCAATCATCTTTTGAAGCGTCCAGCGTTGAACCCACGATGGGATCAGCACCACCCTCGTAGTACCCAAGATCCGTGTGCGGCAGCGACAACTGCGCATCATCTAGGTTGCCGGTCGGCTCGCCCTCATAGACGTAGATCCGATCAAGTGCGACATGACTATACATTTCGTACTTGTGCTCGTTGCCGGGCACGAGGGGGCTAAGAGGGTGGTCACGCCGGATCCAAGAGAGCCATCCGTCAGGCAGTTTGCCTATCTGCCGTGTCAGGAAACGCCGGTGCGAATAGACGAGTGTCCATTCAACCGTGTCGCCAGTATCGCCAGGAGATATGAGTTGGATGTAGTTGATCTGGCCCTTTCGGTTCGTCGTCTGGCCCCATTCGATACAAGTCGTGTCTGAGTTGTCGAGTTCGAACTGCTCGACCGGGCAGTAGTTGATTTCGACCTTATGTCCATGCCGATCCTCGATCTTCACACACAGGCCGTAGTACGGGAGGCCAAGTCCGGGATTCGATCGTGGGGTCGTTGGATCAACGCGAGGTAAGTCCCAAGGGTCGGGACGACCGGCCTTCAGCGCTTGGTTTGGAGTGTACGGTCGACGGTGGTAGTGGGAATCAACCAATGACTCAGGCAAAGAGCCATCGAGGGCGTTCTCATCGTACTCATGCGGCGGCACATCTTCACGGATCGCCACGAAGGTGTACTTGACCGCGCCGTCGTAGAGGCTAATCTCGTATTGAGTAGGCGGATGCTGCTCACCAATCGGCCCTGCCGGATTGTCATACCAGGTTCTGTTTGCGGCATCCCAGTCGCCATTGTGTGTCATGCGAGCCCGAAAGCGAGGCGGTGCTTCGTACGTCCCGTTGCTCTCTATCTGCTGGAACGGGATGGAGTGATGGGCGTCCAGAATCAGCCAGCACGTTCTGGGATTGTCGCCCGTCACGTCCGCGAGAGCCGAGTCGATGATCAGGATCGGGTTCTCGCTGATCATCCAACCCGCTCCAGCCCAATCCCACCACTCATCCATCGCATACCCGTTGCAGGCACCCCACAGGAAGCGATTGTCTGGACGACGATCAGACCTTGTTCGATTCAGGCGAAACGTCGCGCTGCCAAACGGAAGTTCCAGATCGGTTGTCTGTATAAGTGGAAGTCCGGTCACGAGATCAACTTGGCCGTGTAATGTGGGACGGCCGATATCACGCCAGGCGGTCGGAGCACTTCCAGCGCCTGGGGGAAGAAGTGGCAGCGAACTACCACCGAGTGTCGGCGATGGCGGGAGGTAGTTTCCAGGGGAGGGGCTTGCAAGAAGGTTGATTCCAAGCCGAAATCCCTCCGCGACTCCATTGGGCAGGATAAGACCTGTGTGGGGTGAAGATTCGCAGGTGTCCAGCAGCATGTGCTTCCACCCGGCCGAGTTGAACCCACTGAACCATGAGTACTTCCCAGTACTCGTACTGTACTCAACCTTCGAGAGCGGGAATGGGGTGGGCGGCGGTGTCGGCGGTGGAGTTGTCAGTGGCAATTCTACAGCGCTATCGCAGGCGACTTGGCCGCCTGCTTCTATGGCAGCCACCAAGCAAACCACCGCCACGATCAAGCGACTCACAGTGTTCACACGCATTGCTGTTCCCCGCATCATCCGTTCCTAAATCCTGCCGAACACGTTGCTCGCTTTCCGTAGACCTCCCATGTTGTACCAAACGCTCTCGCCTGCGCCAAGCCCATTTAGGTAACTTTTGTAAGCGACATGTGGCTGTCAGGACCTAACTCTTGCAGTGTCAGTAGTTTAGGCTGAAAAAATCTTTTTGCATGGGTTGCGTTTGGCATGACTTGGCTGGCAGTCCAATGGCATTCCTTTCGGTTGTGCTCACTCCAGCGCTATAGGGTTGACGATAGCCCGCACGTCGCTAGTCCGTGCTGCAACTGATTAACACGGTGCCAACTCTCGGCCACGGGTATCCCCTATGCGCTCTCCGGCCCAGCCCCAATGTTCAACGCCCGTAAGCGTACAACAGTCTCAGAGTTTTCCTCGGTGCGTTATTGAGACGGTTCCGATCGGGGAGCTTGCAAGGCACGCGTCCGTAGGATGCGGGCCTGATTGTTGACTGGGGCAGGACCGAATCTGGCCCGCTGGGGCGTCGGGGGCGGGTGGCCTGCACTTGAGTACCTGAGCCCCAGTCGGTGTGAGAGTCTCGATGCCTCCGGTTGGGGTTGAGAGACACTTGCTGGAAGGCAAGCGATACAAGCCGGAACAGGGCATCGCCAGGCTGCGTGACACTCAGGCGTCGCCATAGGCGAGGCCGTCAGCCTGCCTTCGACGCGCGTGTCGCTGGTGTGCGAAGGAAGGACGATTGCCGCGACACGTCCGCCCCCGGCCAGGGTTCGATGTTCACCTGGCCGCCGCGGATGGTGACGATGTGGTTCGCGGGGATGGGCGACCAGCCCGGGTCATCGCTGAGGCGCTCGCTCGACACGATGACGGCCCGTTCCTCGTTGTGAGTGTCGAGCATCCGGCACACGCCGTCCTCGCAGACGTATCGACGCCCCGTGTTCAGATACAATGACTCAACGTGCTCGGGCGCGTCGGTGGTGAAGCGGCACGCGACGGCGTTGCGGCCGTCGGCCATGGCGATGTTCAGGTACGAGTGCTCCTCGACGCCCGCCTCGCGCACCAGCGCCAGCGCCCGTTCCACGCCGGCCACCAGCGCGGTTGTCAGCCGCTCACACGTTTGCTCGCACGAGGCCCGGTCCAATTCCTCGCCGATGAGCGCGAACAGGTGCTCACTGTCGGTGGTCCCAAGGATGCTCTCGAAGGCCTCGTCGGACAGGCTGTTGAGCAGGGCGCGGCGGATCTTGTGGAAGCCGCCCAGGTCGCCGTTGTGCATGAACGCCACGCCCGAGCGGACGAAGGGGTGGCAGTTCACTTCCGACACCACAGTCCCCTGCGTCGCCGCCCGCACGTGCGCCAGGATGCAGGTACTCATCGTCACCGGGGCCAGGCGTTGCAGGTTGGCGTTGCTCCAGGCCGGGGTGATCGACTTGAACAGCCCCGGCTGTCGCGGCAACTCGGGCACATACCACGCGATGCCGAAGCCATCGCCGTTGAGCGGTTCTTCTCGCTCGGCCGCGTTCACGCTCTGGTGGATCAGCGAGTGGTCCGGCTCTGTGACCAGCGCTGAGACTGGCAGCCTGGGGCCCAGATACATCACGAATCGGCACATGGGTTCGCTTCTCCGGTCGGTTGCGGGCTGTTCCCCAGGGGCCCGGGCCGGGCCACGATCAGCCCGATGCACCCGACAGGCAACGCGCCAACGCCCCGCCAACGTATATCGGCGAGGCCGGGTCCACACTGAAGGACGCCGCGTCCTTTCTGGAAGCATCGTCCCCCCAGGCCGGCACGAGGTTGGGCGTCAGGTCCTGCCGCGTGGCCATGTCGCGCAGCTCCACCTTGTCGGGCCCGTGCAAGATCACGGCAAAGCGGGCGAACTGCCGCTCGGCGTCGCCGAGCAACTTCTTGAGGTTGCGGGTGGTTTTGTAAGATCGCCTGGCGTGCATGGGCCGGACGGCGTAGCGATCGGCCGCCCAGGGCTTTCCATCGAAGCCCTCGCGTTCGATGCCCCGCCGCAGATTCGCAAGCAGGGGCTCGATGAGCGCGTCCTCGTCGTCCGAGCCCGCCACGACGAAGGCCTCGGGCCGCAGGCTGGCGCCGGGCCGGCTCAGGGCGTCCAAAAGTTCGACGCCCGTGGGCAAGAGCCCCTTGTCCTCGAGCAGGAGCCCCAGCACGACGTCGCCCATGCCAAAGCCAACGGCAGGCGTGGGCGGCCCGCCGAAGAGTTCGATCAGGTTGTCGTACCGCCCACCGCCTGCGATCGCACGCTCGCCCTCGGCGATGACCTCGAAGACGGTGCCGGTGTAGTAGGCCAGGCCGCGGACGATGGAGGGGTCGAATCTCAGCCACGTTTCGTCCGTCGACGGATCCGAGTCTTTGCGATAGCGCTGGTTGAAACTCGCGATTGATCTGCCGAGTACCTCCATCCATTCATGTTCGCGCTTCCACGCTATCACTTGGACATCCGCTAAGAACTTCAAGTCTTCGTCGTTGTCAAAAGCACCTAGATCAAGACCAAGCCCGGAAGCTTGTTCTTGAAACTGTTCGGGTGGCGTCTTGGAACGTTTGTCGAGCAGGGCAAACGCTTTGTCACGCCACGATTGGCTGTCCTCCAGTTTACAGTGCCTCCGAAGTAGCTCTTCTACTAGGTCTCGATCGTTGCAGGCAAACTGAACCACTTTGTCAGTCAATCCAAGTGCTGTCAGACAGTCGGCCATCACGCACCAGAGGTCTGCGTTGTGTTGGGCCGCCTTTACTCGACAATCAGTTGCCGCGTGATTGGGCGCGACGGGATCACCCGGTAATCCCAACACATCCACATTCCACTGCAAAAACTCCCGCAGCCTCCCCCGCTGCGGCTTCTCCGCCCGGAAGTACGGCCCGATGCTGAACCACTTGGTCGGGCTGGGCAGGCTGGCGGCCTTGGCGGCGTACATGCGGGCCAGGGTGGGGGTGAACTCCGGGCGAAGGGCGTAGTCGTCCTGGCCGCCTTCCCTGCGGAAGCGGAACAGCTCGCTGACGATGCCCTCGCCGCTCTTGCGGGTATAGAGCTCGAGCATCTCGAAGGTCGGGCCGTTGATCTCCTCGAAGCCGTGGCGGATGGCCGTGTCTCGCCAGAGGCGGGTGATGTAGTGCTGGCGCAGCATCTCGCTTGGGTACAGGTCTCGCGTACCCTTGGGCGGGGCGACTTGGCTGGTGGCGGGCTTGGTCATCGTCGGTCCATCCTTGGCCATCCATCCTTGGCGCTCGGGGCCACACCCGCGACCGGGGGCCCAGCATACACCGCCGCCGGCCCGGGCACGCGCTCGGGCGGTGGCAAAGAGAGGGAGATTCCGATGCACGTGTCCCAGACCCATCTCCACCGAACCGGCATCCTGCTGGCCCTGCTCGCCCTGGCGGCCACGCTCACGGGCTGCTCGGCCACCCGCCTGAGCCAGAAAAACTACGCCATCCTCCAGTCCGACAGCCGGGCGGCCATGGACCGCCTGTCGCAGATCGAGCCGACCTTCGACGGCCTCGTGCAGACCTCGGTGGCCTACGCCGTCTTCCCGGGCGGCTTCAACGGCGTCTACTACCTGCTGGGCGCTGGCGGAGGCCGCGGGCTGCTCTACGACGCCTCGGGCTCGGTCCTGGGCTACAGCCGCCAGATCCGTCTCAACGCAGGGCTGGCGCTGTGGATCGAGTACGCCGACCTGGTCATTTTCTTCCGCAACGAGCAGGCCCTGGAACGCTTCCAGCAGGGCGGCTGGTCGCTGGGCGGGGAGCTCGCCGCGGGCTTCCTGGGCTGGGGGGCCAGCGGGCAGACCACCTTCACGCGAGACCACGTCATCGTGGGCGACCCGCGGGCCTCGCTGGGCCTGGGCGCGTTCTTCACGGTCGACAACTTCAGCTACCGGAACATCGACGAGGTGCTCCAGCCCTGACGCCCCCACTACCTTCCAAGCCCCACTACCCCAGCGAGAGCCGCCGCAGTCCGGCCCGAGCGGCCGGGCCACCATCGCCACAGCGGCCCCGACCCTTTCATCGCATCCCGATACGGAAACGCCCCTGATGGCCCCCGAGAAGGGTTCTCTGGCGGGTCATCGGTTCCATCCAAGCGGTCGTCTAGAACCGGGACCATCCGAGCGAGGAATTGCTTCTTTGTAAGAAGGCATCGAGCCCCAATACGCGGCTATCACCACTTCCCCGCATACATGCACTGAAACCCACCCGCCGCCAGCTCGATCAACTGGTGCCGCCGTTTGATGATCTGCCGCGCGTGGAGGGTGTCGTGGTCGGCCCAGGCAGCCAACAGGTCTCCGGCGCGGATGGTAAAGCCCTTGGGGTGGTGGTGCGCCTTGGTCCAGTCGATGGTGTCGAGCGGGCCGAGCGAGGAGAGCCATTCCAGGTTCGCTCTGCGCAGCCGCGTGAATTGGTCGAGGAAAGCGTGCGGGCCCCCATCGATGTCCTTAAATGTTGTGACGCTGCCTTCGGGGTCGATGGGCGTCCAGGGTTCGGCGGGGTCGCGCAGAGTCCTTTCCAGCCGCGGGCGGAAGTCCTCGAGTTCCTCGCGTGCAAGGTGTCCCAGGATCTCGACGATAGCCCATTCTCCATCTCCCGGTTTCCAACGCCAATCGTCGCCTTGTGTGTCTGCAACCAGGGCCCGTAGCAACTCCGGGAAGGCAAGCAGCCGATCGACCAGGTATCCAGGACGAAACCGGGTGGCCTCGTGCATCTATGGCCCTCCATGCGTAGAGGATAGGGGCATGGGCATGGAGATCCTTGGCCGCGAATGCCCTTGGAACATGGATCTCACTCCTACTATCTCCCATGGCCAAGCGCAAGCCACGTCCGGTGATGATCGAGAACCGCAAGGCGCGGCACGAGTATGACATCCTCGACACGATCGAAGTGGGCCTGCGGCTGGTCGGCAGCGAGGTCAAGAGCGTTCGTGAGGGCAAGGTCTCGCTGGGCGAGGGCTACGTTCGGGCGCAGGGCCACCCCCCGTTGTTGGAACTCTTCTCGGTCACCATCGCCGAGTACCCCCCCGCCCGGGGCCACCAGCACATCCCCAACCGCGTGCGAACGTTGCTGGCCCATAAGCGGGAGATCGTTCGCTTGGCCAAGGCCAGCGACGAGAAGGGCATCACGCTCATCCCCTTGCGGTTGTATTTCGTAGGTCCTTGGGCGAAGCTCGAAGTAGCCCTGGCCCGAGGCCGTGGCAAGACCGACAAGCGGCACGCCATCGCGGAGCGCGAGATCCAACGCGAAGTCGACCGGGCGATGAAGAGCCGTCTCAAGGGTGGTGCCGGCGCGGTGTAATCGACTCTGCCATATGATCCGCGTGTCTGATACAGGTTTCTGCTTGGTGGGCGTCGTCAACAGCGTGACAAGCTTCATCGTGTTAGAAGCCTGCGGCGTCGAGCCACTGGCTCGGTAGTGCTTCCAGGGCCTGAGCGATGAGCAGCAGGCTTTCGAGGCTTGGCAGGTGGGCCCCGCGCTCGACACTGCTCAGCTGGCTGACGCTGATGCCGCAGGCCTCGGACAGGTCCTTGAGCGTGCGTCCCTGGGCCGAGCGAGCCATGCGGATCTGCCTGCCGAGCATCGCCCGCAACTGGTCCTGGGGCCGCAGCCCGAGGGAAAACTCGTGGGCGGCCTGAGCCAGCACGCGTCGCAGTTCGGACGGCTCGAACGGCTTTGTCACATAGTCGAAGACCTGCCGCTTGAAAGTTTCCCGCATCGAGTCCATCGTGGGATAGCCGGTGATGACGACCACGCACAGGCGTTCCCACCGGCGGCGCAATTCGGCGAGCACGTCCTCGCCTCGGACTTTCCCCATGTTGATATCAAGGAGCACAACCTCGGGCAGTTGGGCCTCGCAGGCTTCATAGAGCTCCTCAGGCGAGGCAACGGCACGGACCTGGTGGCCGCCTTCTTCGAGCAGGCCGACCAGATACTCGCGAAAATCGGCGTCGTCGTCGAGCGCGACGATGCTCAGGCTTGGCGGGCTGGTCGGGCTCGTGGGGTTCATACGGGAAGATGCTAGCCCCAAATGCCTTGGCGGCGGTCAGTCGATTTCGGCGACAATGTAAGCGATCCACGAGGCACAGGCGTCACCCCTGGCCGCGGGCTTGAACACGCCGTCGCCCCCGCCCTTGCCGTCGTCGCCTTCCCAGTACACGGTGGACCTGGCAAAGCCCGCGTCGGCGAGCACGTCTCGCAACTCGGCCAGGGTCCAGAGCCGCCAGTGATAGGTAAAGGCGTTGCGGATCGACGTGCCGTCCTTGAACTCGAAGTGGATGGCCGTGTCGAGTGTGGCGTCGATGGGGTTGTAGTGGACCTGGTCCCAGACGTAGGTAAACCCCTTGCAGGCCCTGCGTTCTTCCTGCTCCAGCAAGCTCTCGGAGCCGCCGTAGCAGTCCATGATGAACAGCCCGCCGGGCGCGAGGCTCTTGCGGATGGCCTTGAAGTAGGCCAGCATGTCGGAGCGCGCCATCAACGCGTTGGAGCTGAAGTTCATGGCCAGGATGAGGTCCATGTCGCGGGCCTTGCGCCCCGGGTCGCGCACGTCGCGGTTCTTCAGGATGACCCGCGCCTGTTGCTCCTCGGTCAGCCGGCTCATGACCTTCTCTCGACCCCATTGCAGCGTGGGCTCGTCCAGATCCAAGCCCACGGCGACGTTGCCCGGGCGGCGACGGACCCATTCGGCACAGGTCTGGGCCGTGCCGCAGAAGTCCTCACGCAGGCGTGTGGCATATTGGCCCCGAAGGGTCTTGTAGGTTTGATCGACGAAGTCGATCTCGGCGGCCACATTCTGGACCGCGGCGGTGTACAGGTCGTGCCGGTCGGCGGTGGCGGCGGTCAGGGGTTGACGCGCTGGCCTCGGCTTGCGGCGGGCCGTGCGTTTGGGCGTGCGGGTGCTTGGCTTGGTCATGGCGTGATCGGGCATCGGCCACTGTAGCGGCAAACCGGAGCTTGGCCAGTGGGCCCGGGGCCATGGCGCGCACCTAGACTGTCTTCTAGCAGACAGGGGCGCGGGCACGGAAGGGCCGGGCCGGGCCGACGTTGGAGGCAGGCATGAAGTTGACGATGGTGGGCACGGGGTACGTGGGTCTTGTCACCGGGGTGTGCTTTGCGAACACGGGCAACAGCGTGCTGTGCTTGGACGTGCTTCCCGAGAAGGTCGAGCAGATCAACCGGGGGGAGTGCCCCATCTACGAGCCGGGCCTGACCGAGCTGATGCAGCGCAACCTCAAGGCCGGCCGCCTGCGGGCCACCTTGGACAAGGCCGAGGCCTACGAAGACGCCGAGATGATCTTCATCTGCGTGGGCACGCCCAGCGGTGCCGACGGGAAGGCCGACCTGAAGTATGTCATGCAGGCCGCCGACGATATCGCCGCTGTCATCAAACGCCTGGGCCCCGGGCAGACCCCCAAGACCATCATTGTCAAGAGCACCGTGCCCGTTGGCACTACCTTGAAGGTTCGAGACCGCATCCGGGCCACCGTCGGCGATATCCCCTTCACGGTGGGCGACAATCCAGAGTTTCTCAAAGAAGGCGATGCCATCATCGACTTCAACAAGCCCGACCGGGTCGTCTGTGGCGTCGAGAACCCCGACGACCCCGACGACCTGACCGTCCGGCGATTCCGCGAGGTCTACGAGCCCTTCACCCGCAACGGGCACCCCATCTTCTTCATGGACATCCCCTCGGCCGAGATGGTCAAGTACGCCAGCAACAACTTCCTGGCCACGAAAATCAGCTTCATCAACGAGATGGCCATGCTCTGTGAGAAGTACGGCGCCAACATCAACCGAGTCCGCGAGGGCATGTGCAGCGACAGCCGCATCGGCAACAAGTTCCTGTATCCCGGGCTTGGCTACGGCGGAAGCTGCTTCCCCAAGGACACGCTGGCGGTCATCGGCATGGGCCACGAGTCGGGCTTTGAAACCCAACTCTCCCAGGCCGTGCATGACGTGAACCAACGCCAGCGCCGGTTGTTCTTCGAGAAGATCCTGGGCCATTACGGCGGTTCGCTGGCGGGGCGGACGCTGGCCTTCTGGGGCATCGCCTTCAAGCCCAACACCGACGACGTGCGCGAGGCGCCGGCCCTGACCCTCATGGACATGGCCCACCAGCACGGGGCGAACATCCGCGCCTACGACTCGGTAGCCGACCGGACCGGGAAGATGGCCTTGGACGAGTTGGGTGTTCCCGCGACGATCGTGGGCGACATGTACGAGTGTCTGACCGGGTGCGATGGCCTGGTTATCTCTACCGATTGGGATGAATTCAAGAACCCGGACTTTGCGCGCGTGGCCGCCGCGTTAACCGAAAAGACGATCTTCGATGGCCGGAATCTGTACAAGCGAGACCACATGGCTGAATTAGGATTCAACCACCACAGTGTGGGCCGGCCAAGCGTGGTCATGACCGGTGTCCCCCAACGGGCCTGAGGCGATCGGGTCCCCTAGACTTTGGGTTCCAGCCCGCGATGCGGGTGATGTTCGGTCTTTGGAGGTTCGTTCATGCCCTTCGTGCTCGCCCTGAATCCGGTGCTGGCCAACCTGCTGATGCTGCTGTTCATCGCAGTGGCGGTCATCATGATCCTCATCGTTCTGATCCAGAAACCCGCCGGCGGCGGGCTGAGCGGCGCGTTTGGAGCCTCGAGTGGGTCGGGTCAGACAGCCTTTGGTGCCAAGACCGGCGACGCCCTGACCATCATGACCATCGGCACGTTCGTGGTCTTCATCCTCACGGCCATCATGCTGGTCTACACCAGCAGGCCGCCCACCCAGCCACCTGGCACACCCACCGCAGCCCCCCTGGGTGTTCAGGATCAGACGCCACCACCTCAAACGGACCCAACGCAGACTCCAGCGTCTACAACACCTGCCCCCGAGCCAACAGAAACTCCTGAATCCGAGCCAGATCCAGAGCCTGAGCCCGAACCGGAGCCGGGCTCGTGAGCCCTTGGGGCTCGGGGGTGCCCCGATGATCCGAAGCATGACGGGCTTCGGCGATGCCCGCCTGGAGCGCGGCGGCGTGACGTACAGCCTGGAAGTCCGTTCGGTCAACCACCGTTATCTCAAAGCAACCGTTCGGTTGCCCGACGAATTCGCCCCGCTCGAAGGCGGGCTCGAAGAGTCTCTTCGCGGTTTGCTCCAGCGTGGGAGCGTGACGGTGCGTTGCTCGGCCGAGGGGGCCCCCTCGGGCCAGGCCAGCATGATCAACCAGGACGCCCTGGAGACCTATTTGCGCGCCATTCATGTCGCTTCGCTCAAGTTGGGCGAACATCCAAGCGAACTGGTCCGGCCGACGATTGACATGGCTGGCCTGCTGTCGCTGCCCGGCGTGCTGCGCGTGGAACCCCTGGACGCCCGGCTGGCCGCCGCACGCGAAGCGTTCCATGAACTGTTACCCCCAGCCTGTGAGGGGCTCGTGGCCATGCGCGCCCGCGAGGGGCAGGCGTTGCACGACGAATTGGTGCAACTGTGTGGCGTGGTGTCGCGGTCGCTGGGTCTGGTTCGCGAGCGTGCCCCGGAAGTCAGCCGGCACTATGAGGCTCGACTAAAAGCTCGTATCGAACAGATGTTGCCCGACGCCCAGCCCGTAGACATCGTGCGCGAGGTAGCCTCATACGCCGAACGCTGCGACGTGAACGAGGAGATTTCCCGGCTTGGCGGGCACGTCGAGCAGTTCGTGCTGGCGCTCGAGGAAGACGGACCCGTGGGCCGTAAACTCGATTTCATCGCTCAGGAGATGCTTCGCGAGGCCAATACGATCGCCAGCAAGAGCCCCGACGCGGACATTTCCCGGGCGGCCATCGAGGCCAAGGCGGCCATCGATCGGATCAAGGAACAGGTCCAGAACGTCGAGTAGCGCATGGACCGTGGCAGCCCGAGCCAATCCGCCTCGGACCGTACACCTGGACCCATGGATCCCCAGGCTCTTGCCGATGCCGAGTCCCAAGCCGGGTTCGTTGCCGGCGAGGTCCATCATGTTCGTGTGCATTACCCCATCGGGCATGTCATCCGCGCCAAAGCGCTCAATGCCGGCTCCCCCCAGGCACCAAAGATCATCCTGCTGGGCTCCATCAGCGGGCCCGTGGTTCTCAAGCGGCTGGCACCTGGGCGCGATGGGCCAGAATTCGTCCACGTCATCCACTCGATCCATCGACGCCTGGCCGCCCACGACTATCCCATCGCGCCGCTGCTCTCGACCCGGGGCGGGGCCAGCGCTCTGCGGCTTGAGGGCCGTGTCTATGAAGTCTGTGGCTATGTCCGCGGGGGCAAGTGCGATCGTTCGCCCGCCCAGACCCGGCTGGCCGGCGAGGCTCTGGGCAGGTACCACGCCTTGTTGGCAAACGCCCATGACCACCTGGGCGCGATGGGCCGCGCCGTTGGCGAGCCGCTGACGGGCGTCTACCACGACGATCCACGCATCCGCCGCGCTTTGGCACGTTTGCCCCAGTCGCTCGACGCTCCGGGCAGTGATGAACTGGCCGCCCGGTTGGGTGCCTTGTATGAACGATCCGCTGGACGTGCCCGAGATGCATTGGAAGGATGCCCCGATCAGATCGTCCACGGGGACTGGCATCCGGGGAACCTCCTTTTTGAAGATGGACGCCTTGTTGCCGTGCTCGACCATGAATCGGCGGGCATGGCACCGGCCATGCTCGATATCGCCAACGGCGCGCTCCAGTTCTCGCTTCAAGGGAGTGGAATCGATTTCCGGCAGTGGCCCACGCCACCCGATCCAGTGCGCTTATCGGACTTCATGGGTGGTGTCCACGGCGGTCGAGCAATCATCGGGGTACCCGGCGTCAGCCGACGCTGGCTCGACGCGCTGCCCTGGCTCATGGCGCAGGCGCTCATCGCCGAAGCGATCGTCCCAATCGCTGCCACTGGTGCGTTTCATGGTCGAGACCCGGCGCCATTCCTCCGGATGGTGGCTCGCAAGGCCCAATGGCTGGCCGATCACCCCATGGAAGTGCTCGAACACGCCGGCCCATGAGGGGCGGTACGATATCCCATGCTCTGTGGCAGGTTCATCCTTTCCTTCGCGATGCCGTTGCTGGCTGGCTGGTCCACTTGCACGGCGGCGATGCAGGCAACGGCAGACAACGATGTCGCCGCGTATGTTGCCAAGCTGGCCAGCGACAACTGGCAAGAGCGAACCCACGCGACGGCGGCACTCCTTGGCTTGACGCGGGATTTACCGCGAGAGCGTGCCCTGCACACACTCGAAGACGCGTTGAAGCACTGGATGGATACACACGACCATCAGGCTCGGCCCGGTGACATCACCGAGGTGCTTGCCAGGTATGAGGCGGCGGCGATCGAGGCCTTCTTCCTTGCACCTCGATCGGGGCTGGGTGTCAATTACGATCCGAGCCAATCCGATCGTGGCGTGACTTTGGGTGGCACCATCGAGCCCTTCGACGCCCATGGCAAACTCCGGGCGGGCGACGTGGTCGTCGAGATTTCGGGCATGCCCATGACTCGCGGCCTGAGCGATCTGCCGGTGGCCATCGCATCACACCTGCCCGGCGAGCAGGCGATGATCGTCCTCGATCGCGGCGGAGATCGCCTGCGCATCCCCGTCATCATCGGCCGCAGGGAAGATTTGCGCACGGGCCAGTCTCTCGATGAGCCCCTGCTCCGCCGCGCCTGGGCCGTGCGTTCGGCACGCACCTTGGGCCGTACCATGCCCGAGCCTTTGTTGGCCGATCAGGCAAGGCTGGTCTTCGAGGCATCGGCCAGCCCGGCACCGAGTCGGGTGCGGGTTTCGCGAGCCGACGTCTCCCTGGGAGGCCAGCCGAGTGTTCGCTCTGCCCGGCACGCTGGAGTCGTGACGAGCTTCCGCCTCAACCCGATTGATGGCAACGCGGCGCTTCGTGAGGAACTCGACCGATTGAACCGCGACCTGACACTGTTGAATCGCCGGATTCTCGAAAATAACAACACGCTGGCACAGATCGATCTCGAATTGAGCATCACGCCAAACAATGAGCAAGGCCGGGCCCAGACCGAGGCCCTTCGCCAGAGGCGTTCGGAGTTGAATCAACGTAACGGCGAATTGCGCCGTGAACAAGAGGCCCTGCTCCGCGAACGGGCCACCATCATCCAGGCGCTCAGCAACTAGGCCGACGCCACACGCCGCAACACCAGGTATCCTGGACCATGTTCGAAACATCCGAAGGTGTCTCAATGGGCGTCAGTGGGTGCCACGAATGGCCGCCGTATTGCCCGAAGGCAACGGCATCCATACCGGCTTGACGCATCAGCGCCGTCGCGTCGACGCCGAAGAGTTGCGGGTACTGGGCCAGGAATCGAGCATCATCATGCGGCGTGGCGTCGCGCAGCGATTCGACCCAGGCCATCGCGCCGGGATCGATCAGCCAATCGTGGTTCTGGCTCAATTGTTCATCGATACGACGTTCCAACGTATCGCAGTACGCACGCATGGCGTCGAGGCAAGGTGCAATCTCTGCGGCAACGATAACCAAACCGCCTGGGCGTAGGCCATCGAGCGCCCGGCCAAGAGTTGCCAGGGGGTCGCTCGCATTGCTCAGGGCGTGCCACAGCAGGACCACGTCGAATGGGCCTTGTCCCGATGGTCTCAAGCGAAGCGGAAGAGCATCGAGGGGCGCATCGCCCAGCACGCGGGCCGTGTATCGGCCACGCAACAATCCCGGCCTGGATCGCACACCCGCGAGCACGACACGCAGCGGAACCAGGTGGAAAGAGTCCGGGCCCGGCGCACGCGGCGCCGTGCCGACGAGTTCTGATCGCACGTCTTTCCATGGCGCGTGCAAACGCCGACGGACCGGCTCACTGAGGGCCAGCTTGCGGGCCATGGCTTCCATCTCTGCCTTGGCCCGCGCACCGCCCGGGCCTCGGTTCGCGTCGACACGTTCAAGGAAAGGCAAACCGAATCGGATGAACGACTCCACGATGCGTCGGTTGTCGGCGGTCTTCTGCCCTTCGTGTACCCGCAGGCACGCCACGGGGTGATCGAGGGACTCGCATCGCGCCCCGGCTTCGAGCAATCGCAACCACAGCTCGTGGTCCATCGTGTAGTGGTTGGCCTCGTTCAGCCCGCCCACGCGCTCGAACAAGTCCCGGCTGAAGAAGGCCTCGGGTTGCACGATCAGCTCGCCGGCGAACCACTTCGTACGCGGGCTCAGCAGGCTTGCCATATCCAGCGGCTCGGGCGGGCGCGGGCGGAAGATCGTGCGCTCGCCCTCGACAAATCGGCACCTGCCGACGAGCACGTCGGGCGCGTTGTCGTCGGCCAGCCTTCGCAAGATGGGCGCGAGCGCCCCGGGCTCGTACCAGTCGTCGGCATTCAGCCACGTGGCGTAGCGCCCTTGGGCGTGGTCGAGCAGGCCGTGATTGATCGCCGCGCTCTGCCCGCCGTCGGGCGCGCTCTGCCAGTGCGTCAGATGCGTTGCCGATTCGAGCAATACCACGGTTTCGTCGCTGCTGCCCCCGTCCATGACGATGTGCTCGACGCCATGTTCCAAGGCTAGCGGCGTCGACATCTCGCGCGCCACCGACTCGAGGCATTGCCCGAGATACCGCCCCTGGTTGAGCGAAGGCGTGACGATGGAGAGCAACGGCTGAGGCACAGCAGGCGAGTCTAGAAGCCCGGTAACGCCACCGCATCGCGCCAGGACGCGAGCGCTGCCGTTGCGGCACCGGCGGGGTCGGGCAGCATCCGAACATCGGCCACCACCGCGGCGAGGGGGGCTGAGATCGACAGCGACGCCGCGAACGCCACCACGTCCAGGCTCCCCCCCGGCCCGCCGACGGGCACGCGACCAGACGCCCCGGCATCGCACAGCCGGACGCTGGCAAGGCGGCCGCCCAGAGTCGTCAAGGCCTTGGCCGGGCTGGCACCGGCCATGATGGCCAATGCCGGGTCGAGCCCGAGTGAGCCCGCTTCGGCCGCGGGCCATGCATGGTTGGCGACGGTTACGCCCAGTTGCTCGGAAGCAGACTCGATCGCGGCCACGGCTTCGGGGTCGGCCTCGCTCGGTAGGGTCAGGTTCACAACGGTCTTGCTCGGCACCAAACCGGCCAATTCTCGTATGAGCCCAATGGCCCCCACCACCGCCTCGGCCGCACGTTCGGCGTGGGGCCCAGATGCCAGGTGCTCGACGGGCAGCCACAGGTCGATACCGGCGAGGTCCACTTCTTGGCGACGCAGCAGGGCGGCCAGGTCTCGCCGGGCCGACCGGTCGAGCGTGCGGGGCCGAACCTGGGGGTGGGTGGCGTCGAGGGTCACGGCTCGATACCCAAGACCGGCGGCCAAGGCGACGGCCTCGCGCACCGGCCAGTCACGCCAGGGGGCCAGCGCCAGGCCCGGCAACGTATTGGCTCGATCGTGGATCACCCGTTGTTGTAGGCCTCATCCAGCACGCGGCGGCATAGCCTCAGGCGATGCCACGCGAACGTTCGAATCGAGCCCCGCACCGTCTCGAAGCCGTCCAGGTCGCGGCATGGGCGACCTGGGCCGGGGCTTTGCTGGTCACCGGCACAACCGCCTACTTCGTCTTCACCCTTCTCAAAAGGCTCGACCCCGTGCTGCCGGGCTATAGCGCCTACGAGGGTGAACACTGGCGCCTGCTGGGCGGGTACGTGGCCGAACGCCTGTTCATCGGCGCCGACATCGTTGGCTTCCTGGCCGTGTGCATCGGCGGGGGTGCATTCGCCCTTGCCTGCTGGAAGGGCTACCCCCACCCGCGCACGTGGACGGCCGCCGTCCGCGCCTTGCTCATCATGGCCATGGTGGGCATCATGACCTATCGCTTCGCCGTGCTCGACCCGGCCATGCAGCAGGACCTCTCAGCCTATCGCCAAGCGGCCGCTCTGGGCGATACCGGCAACGCGTTGGCGTTCCAAAGCGCGTATGACATACACCACAAGACCGCCAGCAACGTCATGGTGGCCAGCCTGCTGATCACACTGGGCGCGCTCGGATACACCATGGCCACCACTGGGCGGGTGATGACCGGCAAGGCGGCCGACACCACGCCGCCCACACCCAGACTCCAGGAACCCGCCCTCGTCCGGGGTCTTCGGAAGTGACCACCCGCACCCCGGACAACCCCAGGGGCCTTCGAGACCTTCCCTTTCGGGTGCCCGAGGTCGGCAATGCCGAGAAGGCTCGCGCCCGCCGCATCGCGCGGGCCCTGGCGGAACGCTACCCCGACGCCCGGTGCGCGCTCGACTACCGCACGCCCCACGAGCTGCTGATCGCCACGATCCTCTCGGCCCAATCGACCGACGCGGGTGTGAACAAGGCCACCCCAACCTTGTTCGCGGCCTTCCCCACGCCCGCCGACTACGCCAAGGCATCGCCGGCAAGAATCGAGAAGTACATCAAGTCCATCGGGCTCTACCGCAACAAGGCCAAGGCCATCCACGCCGCCATGGCCCGCGTCGAGGAAGACTTCGGCGGGCAGGTGCCCCGGACGATGGACGAACTGCTGACCCTGCGGGGCGTGGCACGCAAGACCGCTAGCGTCGTGCTGGGCAACGCCTTTGGCATCAACGACGGATTCGTCGTCGACACCCACATCGAGCGGCTGGCCAAACGCTTTGGCCTGGCGCCCCACGACGCGACGGTGGCGATGGTCGAGCGGCACCTGATGGCGCTCTTCCCCAGGGACCAATGGATGGACTTGAGCCACCGGTTCATCCAGCACGGCCGGCTGGTGTGCAAGGCCCGGGGCTGGCTGTGCCAGAGCGACCCCATCTGCCAGCGCTTTTGCGAGAACGCACGAGTTGGTGTGGGTGGCAAGGGGAAGCGAGCCCGCCGCGATTCGAACGCGGAACCTCTGGCTTCGGAGGCCAGCGCTCTATCCAATTGAGCTACGGGCTCGAAAGGGCCAGCACGACGCTAGCCCATAGGGATCATGGTAAGGACACACGCGGTGGCAAGCAAGGCCGACCCATCACCCAAACTCTCGACCCCGGCCCTGCTGCCAAGCCCGCTCTGGGCCGTGTTGGCCTTCACCTTCGCAGGTAGCGTGGGCACCGCCGTCGTCACCGCGGGTGTCCCATTCCTGGCCCAGAGCGCTTACGGCTATGGCGAGGTCGGAGTCTTCGGCCTGGCCCTGCTCTACGGCGTGGTCTATATCCCAGGGGCCTTGGGCGTAGGACCGGCCCTGCGGCGGCTGGCCGACCGGCACGACTGGCTGACCAGTGGCCGATTGCTGGGGGGCATCTGCCTGGTGCTAGGCGTCTTGTCGGTCATCCCCCTTCTGACCCGGCCCAGTGCCGGGGGCGGCGCGATGGGCCCCTGGGCTATCTGGCTCATGATGGGGGCTCAGGGCCTGCTCAGCGGAGCGACCTGGCCCATCGTCGAGAGTTACCTCAGCGGCGGACGCCGGGGCGAGCGTTTGCGTCACGCCACGGGCCTGTTCAACATCACCTGGGGCGGGTGCATCGTGGTGACCCTCGCCGCGCTTGGGCCCTTTGTTCGGCCCTATCCACTCGAAGCGCTTGCGGCCATGCTGCCGGTGTACGTGCTGTGCGCCGTGCTCACGCGATGGATGGGACACGAGCCCGCCCGGAGCCTTCCCGACGCCCACCCCACCCTGCCGGGCCGATACAAGCGGCTGCTTTCGGTCTTTCGGGTGCAACTGCCCATGAGTTTCCTTCTGGTGGCGGTGCTCGAGCCGGTCTCGCCGTTCCTGATCGCCAGCGTCGCCATCGACGACCCCTGGCGGGCACCCGCGGCGGCCGTTTGGCTTGCGACGCGCGTGGCCGCCTTTGTTGTGTTGGCACGCTGGCAGGGCTGGCACGGGCGGTGGGCCATGCCCATCATCGCGGCCGCATTCCTGCTGGTGGGCTTCGCGGGCATCACCATCGGCCCCAATCTGGAGAGCATGGCCCTGGCCCGAACCCTTGTCCTGGCGGGCCTGGCCGTCCTGGGCTGGGGCGTAGGCATGATCTACACGGGCGCGCTCTATTACGCCATGGAGGTGGGCGACGCCCAGATCGACGCCGGCGGCAAGCACGAGGCCTTTATTGGTCTTGGCTACCTCGGCGGGCCCATCATCGGGTTGTCCGCCTATACCCTGGCCAGTCCGCATGGCCCCATCGCCGCGAGTTCCAGCCTGATCCTGCTCGTCTTGGCCGGCTCGATCGTGGCGGTCCTGGGTCTCGGATCGGTGGCCTGGGCCATGGTGCGAGGACATGCCGACCGAAACGGGAATACCCGAACAGGACGATAAATTTTCCCGAACAGGTCGAACGTTGGAGACAATTCCAACGAATACATCTCGGTTCTCGACGGTACAACCATGCCGGATAATCCTTGGATTCGAGAGTTCGTGCACACTCGGCGTGAAGGAATCGCCGATGGGTTGGCCTGAGGCCGAGATTTCGGACATGGTCTTGGAAGGGCCTTACCCCGCCGAACAGTCAGGAGGCAGCATGCGACACACTCGTACCAGCAGGGGCGTCTTGGGCGCGACGGCCGGTTTGATGGCGGTTCTGGGGTTGGCGTTGGCCGCTTCCCATGCCCAGGCCATCCAGAGCGGTCAGCGGGCACAGGACCAGGCCAGGCAGGTCTCTTCGGCCGAGTCCTGGTCGCAGAGCCTGTGGGCCGCGGCTTCGCGCGGTGACAAGGCCGCCTTTACCGACCTGCTCGGCCGCGCTGGTGATTCGGTTCGAGATCCGCTGCTGGCCGACCTGGCGAACTCGCTGACCCAATCTCTCGAAGCACACAAGATCAAGCGGCAGGAGAAGGTCGACGAGCATCGGGAGAAACTGTCCGAAGCGTTGGCCTCGTATCGCGAAGCCACGGAGCCCTTCGATCGTGAGAAGGCCCTGGCCGATGGACTGAGCGCCGCCATCTCTTTGCACATGCTCGCAGACGACAAGGCAGCAGTGTTGCAGGACCGGGCCGTTGTTGATTTGACCGCTCTTGCCAAGGCCCAGGCACTGCACGCCGAATCGCAGGGTCGCTGGTACGCCGCCGCCGACCTGTTCGAGCGTTTGCACGCCTTGTATGAAGACGAGAACACCTTCCTGGATGATCGCACACGGCAGATCAAGCGTCTGTCGCTGATTGCCTTGTACGCGCCAGAGCGCAACCACGCATTGCGCAGCGCCAGGCTGGTCGAGGCGGGCGAGGACGCGCTGCCGCCCTACAACCCCGTGGGCGAGTCGGTGTCCGAACGCATCGAGGACATCGAGCCCCTGATGCTGATGTACGCCATCTTCAATGCCGACCGGCATCACGTGTCGGGCTCGAACCTCAAGGACCTTCTGGTCTCGGGGCTGCGTGGCCTGCGCCTGGTGGCCGAAACGACGGATTTGTACGACGCCTATCCACAACTGGCCGATGCGTCGCGGCGCACCCGCTTCGTGGAATGGCTCGCTTCCAAGGCGGCCGACCTCGAACGCGCCAGGATTGCCAACGAGAACACGCTCCGCGAGGTGATCACCGAGGTGCAATCGTGGAACCGACAGACGATCGGGCTGCCCGACGCGCTGGTGCTGCGTGTCTTCGGCGACGGTGCCATGCGGGCCTTGGACGAGTACACCGAGATCATCTGGCCCTACGACGTGCGGCAGTTCGAGCGCAGCACGCGGGGCAACTTCAGCGGCATCGGGGTGTCGATCCAGCTCAATGCCCAGCGCCGGGTCGAGGTGGTCACACCGCTCGACGGCACGCCCGCCCAGCGCGCCGGGGTGCGTGCCAGGGACATCATCAAGGCCGTCAATGGCGAGGACATCTCGAACATCTCACTCAACAGCACCGTTGACAAGATCACCGGCCCCAAGGGCACCCCGGTAGTCATCACCGTCGAACGCGGCGAGGGCGACAACAAGCAGGATATCGACTTCACCATCGTTCGCGATACCGTCGAACTCAAGACCGTCAAGGGCTGGGAACGCATCGACGGCACCGAGGACAACTGGAATTGGATGATCGATCCGGTACATGGCATCGGGTACGTCCGCCTGACCGGGTTCAACGAGGCCACCTCGGGCGATTTTGACAAGGCCCTGGGCGAGATGCGCAAGCAAGGCCTCCAAGCGCTCGTGCTCGACCTTCGATTCAATCGGGGCGGCTTGCTCGACCAAGCCGTCGAGATCACCAGCCGATTCGTCGACTTCACCGCAAGCCGCAGGGCATACGGGCAGGTGGTCGTCTCGACCCGCAACGACCGCACCGACGGCAATGGCATGCCCGCCGAACGACTCATTCGGCGGGATACGCCCCTGCCCAAGTTGCCCGTGGTGGTGCTCATCAACGAGGGCAGCGCGTCGGCCAGTGAGATCGTGGCCGGTGCGATCCAGGATTATGCCAGGGCCTCGGCCGCTAATGCCGTCGTGCTGGGCCAGACCAGCTACGGCAAGGGAAGTGTCCAGAACGTCCTGCCCATCGACCCCGACCGGCGGAGCGCTCCAAGGGCGCTCATGAAGCTCACCACCCAGTACTATGTCCTGCCCGGCGGACGCATGATCCATCGTGTCCCCGGCAAGCCCACGCACGGCGTCCGGCCCGACATGGACGTGGCGATGTTGCCCGAACAGGTGGCCGAGAGCCTGATGCTCCGCCAGCAGGCAGACGTACTGGTTCTCGACGAACATGGCAATCCCCCGCCCAAGGACGACAGGCCGGATCCCTCGCGTCTGATCGACGAAGGGCTCGACCTGCAATTGCACACCGCCCTGGTGCTGCTCCAGAGCCAGACCAAGCCCTCGGGCGCGGCGGCGGCGATGCTTCCCGGCAAGGATGCCAACCGCACGCCATGATGCCGACACCGCCCGGGCGACAAGGCGGCCCGGGCGCGTTAGACTTGGCCTTGGCCGCGATCGCCCGCGGCGAATCCGAAACGCCAGCACGCCCCGGGCCGATGTGCCCGGGTGCCCCGCGGAGCATTGCACCAACATGGCCCAAGCGACCACGACATCGGCAAACTCCCAAGCCACCCAAGCGGGCAGCCGCCTGGTGGATTCGCTCGACAACGCCACACTCCTGGGATGGTTGCGATCCATGCAACTCATCCGGGAGTTTGAGACCCGAACCCAGCAGGCCTACCAGCAGGCCAAGATCGGCGGGTTCTGCCATATCTACTCGGGGCAGGAAGCCTGTGCCGTGGGCACCATCGCCTGCACCAATGGCGACGACCCGGTCATCACCGCCTACCGCGACCACGGCCACGCTCTGGCCCGCGGCATGTCGGCCCGGGCCTGCATGGCCGAGATGTACGGCAAGATCGACGGATGCGCCAAGGGCAAGGGCGGGTCGATGCACATGTTCGACAAGCCCAACCACCTCTACGGCGGGCACGGCATCGTGGGTGCCCAGACGCCTCTGGGCGCGGGCCTGGCCTTTGCCGCACGCTACGAGTGGGAGGTCTTGGGCACGGGTTCGAAGAAGGTCTGCCTGTGCTACCTGGGCGACGGCGCCGTCGACCAGGGGGCCTTCCACGAGGCACTGAACCTCTCGGCCCTCTTCGGCCTGCCGGTCATCTACATCATCGAGAACAACGGCTACTCCATGGGCACAGCCATCGGCCGGCACACGGCGAACCACGAGAATCTCATCAGCCGCGGGCAGAGCTACGGCATCCACTCGGTACGCATCGACGGGCTGGACATCCGCGACGTGTACGACCAGTTCAAGCCCATCGTCGACATGTGCCGCGAGGAGCAGAAGCCGGCCTTCGTCGACCTGCACACCTACCGCTACCAGGGCCACTCGATGAGCGACCCGCAGAAGTACCGCACCAAGGAAGAGGTCGAGCAGTACAAGAGCAAGGACTCCATCGCCGCCTTGCTGGATCACCTGATGAACGACCGCCAGGCCATCGACGAGGACGGCTGGAAGGCCATGCGTGATGAGATCCGCGACGAGGTCAAGGACTCGGTCGAGTTTGCCGAGCGAGCCGAGGCGCCCAGTGTCGAAGCCGAACTCTACTCGGACGTGTACATCTTCCCCCAGCCCAATCTCAGCCCGACACGCGAGTACGTGCATGGGGCCAAGAACCCGCTGCTCTGATACTCCCAAGATCATCAGGCACTTGGCCGGGTTGGTGTTGGTGTATGGTCGGATCGCTTTGCGTACATCTGACCAGTTGGGCCTGAAGTTTTCGAAAAAATTATCGCGCCCCGGGCCGAGTTGCGGGTATTCTTCCCGCCTTGGCAGGCTCCGAGTATTCGGACGACGCCACGAGGCCTTGGTACGGATACCCAGGCCCTTCCGCCCGGCGGCACGAACGGTGCCCGTCCGGACATCACCCACCCCCACCATACAGGACACGCGGCACCACTCCGATTGTGAGGGACATAGGACCCCTGCCGACTGGGTTGGGCTGAAAAGCCAAGCAAGCCGGGCAAGCAGCCTGCCAGACGATCAATCGCAATCGACATTCGTGGTGCGCCCGGTGCGGGGCGCTGGAGGACACGATGCTCAACCGCAGCCGAACCGCCATGGCCCTCCTTCTGGCCGCTTCCGTTTTTGCACTGCCCACGGGCGTGCTGGCCGCCCAGTCTCCCGATGAGGACAAGGCCGCCGACAAGCCCGCCTCGAACACGTCCAACTCTTCGCAGCGCAACGCCTCGGCACCAAACGCCGCCAACCGCGCACGCATCTCGACCGGGCCGGAGTTCTACATCGCCGGGCCAAGCCGATTCGTCACCAGCAGTTCACGCAACGCGGCCGCGGGTTCGCCCAGCCGCCAGCAGAGCTTCACCGAGGCAGAATTGCGGCAGATCCGCGCCGCCCAGCAATCGCTGCTTCGCCAGGCCAACCCGCTGGCCGGCCCCTCGCGTCAAGCCCCCACCAGCGAAACCGGCGGCGTGCTGCTCAGCCACCCCACGCTCGGACGCATCGTCATCGGTGGCGCTACGGGCGGCGGCGAACAAGACCCCGCCGGCCTGATCTCGACCCTGATCCGCCAGAACCCCGGCCTCCTCATGGGCCCCTCGCCTGTGTCTTCTCCCTCGGGCATCAAGCACGACATGGGTGCCACGAGTGAATCGGGCTCGGGCGGGAGCAGCAGCGGCAGCGGCGGTGGAGCCGGCAGCGGGGGCGGGGGCGGCGGCCTGCCGGGAGACTTCCCCATCCTCGAGCCGGGCCGGGGCTTCTCGGGCCCCACGGCCCAGCCCCCCGCCGTGGGCAACCCCCACCTTCGCGGCTACGACGCCAAGGCCATCGCCCGCTGGGACGTAGTGCCCTACCAGGACTTCACCGGCCTGTTCCACATCGGCGTGGTCGCCTTCCACATGAACGGCATCGACCGCGTGGAGTTCAGCGTCAACGGCGGCCGCTGGACCCCCGTCACCGAGATGAAGCTCAACCCCCGCACGAACGTGTGGGAGTACACGGCAACGCTGGACGCCTCGCTGTTCGACGACGGCCTGATCGAAGTCCGCGCCCGGGTGTTCCCAAAGAACGCGGGCGAGGTGCGGGTGCTGGCGGGGGAGATTGACGGACATAACGGGGGCTCTGTGCATTTCCGCAATGGGATGCACTCGATGTTCCTGAACGCCAACGCGGGCGGCACCTTGCCTCGGCATGAGGTGTACGCCGACGCGGCGAACGGGAACGACTCCACGGGAAACGGAACACGCGCGAATCCATTCCGCAGCGCGAGTCGAGCACTTGCATACGTGACGGCCCAACACGGAAGCTCTGATGGCGCCATCTGCTATCTCCTGCCCGGTGAGTACGTGTGGGAAGGCCTGCCACACCCCCACCGCGTCTCGACGGGTACTCGTTGGGCGACCGTCACCGCAGCCCCTGGCGTCAACAGGGAACTGGTTCGATTTGTGGATCGCCAGCCCGCGGGCATGCGTACACGACTCCTCCGTGCCGACAACATCTCTATGACCGGCAACGGCACGCCGCGCACTTTTACTGGGATGGACACGTATTTTTGGGTGAGCAACTCTGTCATTGCGGGCCCGAGCCGTTTTGAAGGTGGCGGGTTGGCGTCGGGCAGCAATGATTGGGCTGGCATCTTTGGTACCGACTTGATTGTCTCCGAAGTCCGTTCGCCCTTCAGGTCTTCCACATTTGTCCGCAACGTGCAGGCATCCGGCTTTTCGGATACGCCATTTGGTGCGGACACGATGGTCTTGAACGCCGACGTTCGTGATTTCTCCCGCCACCCCGATGGCACCCATGCGGACGTCTTCCACTGGTTCTGGCGCAACAGCCAAGACCGTGAAAACCGCATTGTGTACGGCCTTCGGGTCTACGAGTTTCCACTTCTTGGCTTCCTGATGAATCCGATTCGGGGGGGGCAGCAGGGCATCAAGGATGTTGCCATCGTGAACGTCCATATTTCCAAGGATGACGCATCGGTGGCGTCGAGCATGTGGAACATCGACACCGAACACCTGGTGATTTCCGGCCTGCAACTTCCCGATCAGACTTTCCGATTCGATGTTCACAGGCAGGATGAAGATGGGGCGCTTACTCTCAAGAACGTTTCTGTCACGAACAGTGTCTTTGCAAAGCTCACCGGACGCTCGTTCCCCGAAGACGCCATCTTCCGCAATATTCACATCATCGATGGCAACTCGCACATGGCTGTGGTCCCCTTGGGTGACAACGTCACGGCAGGCCACCTCCACGGCGGCGATACCCGGGATCAGATCTTTGCGAATCCTCGCGGCATGAACTACCAGCCCAGGCCCTCCAGTGTCATCTGGGGGCGCATCCCTGCCCGCGAACTGCTCACGCCCGCGGACGTGCTCGGACGGCCCGCACGCGGTGAACTGGTGCCTCTGGGGGCGTACTTCGGCGACGCGGCAGCTGGCGGATAATCTTGGCATGAGCAACGCCGCAGAGATCTTGCACCCACGGCCCGGGATCACCCCGTCGTGGGTGCTTGTGCCATTGGATGAAGCCGGCACAACCACGGAACAGCACGATACCATAGGTGGGTGGCGATTGCTCGGGCAGCGCAGTGGACTGCCCGCCACACTCATGGTTTCGCCCAATGGCTGGGCATTACGCACCCCTCCCTTTTCGCACGAACAAGCGTGGTACGCAACCAATGCCGATGGTTCACTGCGTGCTTTGGGCAATGATGCCGCAGCGGTGGCAAGGGCCATCGGTGCAAGGGTCGATCCAACGGCTCTGGTCGATGACCTGCTCATTGGCTTCAGGCCCGACGGCCGGTCTGCCTTTGAGGGGGTCCACCCATGCGGATCGGCAAAGGCGTTGGAGTACACGCCCATGAGCGTCCGTGAGATCGAAGGCCACAGCGGCCCGGAATTGCGGAACGTTGGCGAGCGTATCGCCAACGCATTCCAGAGCGATGCCTGTCTCGAACTCACCGGCGGCGTGGATAGCAGACTGCTGCTCGCGTTGGGGTTGAGCGCAGGCGAGAGGCCACGAAAGGCGTTCACCATCGGTACCGATGCGGACGCGGATGTTCTCGTTGCACGACAGATAGCAGACCAATTCGGCATCGAACACCGGACTGTTATGGTCGAGTTGGACGCCAACCAATTGGTCGAAGACACACGGATGTTCTCTGCCCGGAGCGGCTTTGTTTGCAATGCCGCGGCGTATGGCTGGCTGCCATCTGTCTTCCGCGAGCTCGCGTCCTGGCGGACCGCGCAGCTTTCTGGTGTGGGCGGCGAGATTGGCGAAGGGTTCTACTATTCGGGCTTCGATAGGGCCTTTGCAAGGCTCAACTCCCCCCGATTCTGGCTGAAGGCACGGGTCGTTGTCGACGGCGGGCGTTGGGCGGATCTTTTTGAGCCTGGGACATTCGCCAAGCGTCTTCGGCAGATCGCGGCCGAGCGGGCCGAACTACATGCACCCCAGCCCTGGCGCAATAGGACCGATAGCTTTTACACGAACGCCCGCATCCACGGCTGGGCGATCCCTGTGATCCGGGCGTCGAGCGCTTGGTATAAGCCCATCACACCCTTTTTGTCTGCCGAGTACCACACATGGGCTCGGTCGTTGACAGGAGAGCAGATGCGGAATCGAGCGGCCCAGAAGGAACTGATCGGCCGACTGAGCCCCGAACTTGCAGCACTACCCTACGCCAAGCAACTCGCTCGGCCAGCCGGGGGCAAACTGGCAAGGAAAGTAGCCAAGGCACGAAAACTGGCCGGTCGGGTTCTGCCGATGCCGACAAACCAGCCGGAGCAATGGCAGGAAACAGCAAGTACACTCATGAAGTCTGTCGGTGGTGCCGATAGTGTTGTTGATCGCATTCGGCTTCTCAAGGGTGTCCGGGTGGATCGGGTCTCGGAGGTACTCAGGAGCGATCCAACAACATCTGCTCACGCGATCGGTGCGCTCTTGTCCATGGCTATGGCCATGGAAGGCTTGTAGCGCTTCGATGCCTTGTCTGTTCCATTGCACGGCAACTCGGTCGAGTAGCCAGCTTCCAACAATCATTCAACTGTGAAAACGTAGCATGAAACAAGCTCATGTGGTCAGGGAGTGCTACAAGCCCAAGTCATGGGCGGGCTTGCCCACACGCGCGAGAGCACGAGTACGACGTTTTTTCCTTCGGAAGAGGATCGCACGGCTTGGGCAAGCCACAAGCCTCCCGGATCATCTTTTGCTCGCAGGTGGTCAGCATATCGATATAGGGGATCGCGTACTGATTGGCCATAACGCCCGCATCGAAGCCATCGGCGAGGGCGATGGCATCAAGCTGCGCATCGGGAATCGGTCGCGCATCGGGCCTTATGCCCATATCGGGGCGGCGCTGAGCCTGACCATCGGCGAGGGCGTCGGCGTGGCCACCGGCGTGCTCATCATCGATCACGACCACGACTTCCGAGATCCGCGCAAGGGCTACTACAACACCGGATACCTCCTGGCCAGCCCCATCGTCATCCATGACAACGCCTGGATCGGCGAGCGGGCCATCGTCCTCAAGGGGGTCACCATCGGCAAGGGGGCCATCGTCGGGGCCGGGGCACTGGTCAACCGCGATGTCCCCGAGTATTCCATCGCCGTGGGCGTGCCGGCCAAGGTGGTCCGTCGGTTCGATTTTGACACGGGGCAGTGGGTGCCCGTGTGAGCGGTGGTCGCGTGGCCATTGTGGCGTACTACTTCCCCCCCATCGGCGGGGCGGGCACACAGCGGGCGGCCAAGCTCTGCCGATACCTCCACGAGTTCGGCTGGTCGCCCACCGTCCTGTGCGCCTCGCCGACGGGCTCGGCCACGGCGCGCGGGCTCTCGGCCCGGCACCTGGACGAGCGGATGGCCCAGGCCGACCTGCCGCCGGGCCTGCCGGTTCGCCGGATCGAGTCTGAGACCCCCGAGCAATGGCTGGGCCTTGCCGGCCAGCACCTGGACGGGCTGATCCGGCAGGGCGAGATCGATGCGGTGCTGGTGACGATGTCGCCCTTCTGGCTGGCGCCGCTGGCGCACCGCTACGGGCCGCAACTGCCGATCGTGCTCGACCTGCGAGACCCCTGGGCGCTCGACGGCGTGCCAACCTATCGCCACTGGTTCCAATGGCGACAGGACTTCAAGCGGATGGGCCGGGCCCTGCGTTCGGCCCGGGCGGTGGTCATGAACACGCCCGAGGCCAGGACCGCGGCCCTGCGCGCCTTTGCGGGGCTCGAAGACGCCCGGGTCCACGCCATCCCCAATGGCTTCGACCGGGCCGACTTCGAGGTAGCCAGAGCGGGGCAAAGGCCGGATAACGCCCGGTTCACGCTCGTCCACACCGGGACATTCCTGACCCGGCAAGCCGTGGTACCGCGCGGCACCCTGGCCCGCCTGAAGCGGCGTTTGCATTACAGGCCCGAGCCGATCCGTCCGATAGGACGTTCGATCGGCCCGGTGCTCGAGGCGATCGGACTCTTGCGGCACCAGCAACCGGCGTTGATGGAGGGCTTCCGGTTCGTGCATGTGGGGAACCTGGACGAGGCGACCAAGGCATGGATCGACCGCAGCCCGAGCCGGGAGGTGGTCGATGCGGTCGGGTATCTGCCCCATGAGCAGACGGTTGGTGTGATGCTCGGTGCCGACGCGCTGTTCCTGCACCTGCACGGATTGCCGCCGGGGCACCGGGCTCGGATCGTGCCGGGCAAGACGTACGAGTACCTGGCCAGCGGCCGGCCGATCCTGGGGGCGTTGCCCGAAGGGGACGCCCGAGACCTGCTGTCTTCCCGGTCCCGGTGCGTGCTGGCCGACCCGTGCGAGCCGGCGAGTATTGCCCGCGCGTTGGCCGAACTCATCGAGCGTGGGCCGGGACTGGGCATTGCGCCGCTCAGTGACGCTGGCCTGGCTCCCTACGATCGTCGCGAGATTGCCCGGAGGTTCTCGCAAGTGCTCGATGGCTGCGTGCATGCCGATGGTCCTTCGGCGTCCGTTCGTGCGGGTTTGCCGTGACGGCCCTGCTCGCCCAGATCGCCGGCCACAACGTGGAATGGGCCAACCAGACCGCGGTGCATCCCGTTGGTTTGGCGGTGCTCGGCGTGCTGGCTGTGCTGGTGTTCACGCTGCCCCGCCGCTGGTCGCTGGCCCCCTTGCTGGTGCTGGCGTGCTTCGTGCCCTCGGGCCAGCGCGTGGTGGTGTTCACGCTGGACTTTTCGTTCCTGCGTCTGCTGGTGATCGCGTACTGGATCCGGATCCTGGCGTTCAAGGACTACCAGGGGGTGCGCCTGATGGCGCTGGACTACGCCGTGGCGGCGTGGATCTTCGTGGGCTCGCTGGTGTTCATGCTGCAATGGGCGAACATGTGGGCCGTCACGAACCGGGCGGGCTACATCTACGAATCCCTGGGCATCTACGTGACGATCCGATGCCTGCTGCGCTCGTGGTCGGACGTGGAGCGCACGGTGCTGATCCTGGCGCTGGTATCGATCCCGGTGATGTTCTTCTTCATCCTGGAGAAGCGCACGGGGTACAACATGTTCTCGGTCATGGGCGGCGTCCGCCAGTACACGCAAGTCCGTGAGGGGAGGCTGCGCGCCCAGGGCGCGTTCAGCCATCCGATCATGGCCGGGTGCTTCTTTGCCATCGTCCTGGTGCTCAGCTCGGGCATGTTCATGGCCGGGCGTCGCCGGGCTTTGGCGCTGGCCGGCAGCATCGCCGGGTTCACCATCGTGATCATGTGCGCTTCCAGCACGCCGCTGCTTTCACTGATCTCCGGCGGGGTGGCCATGTCGTTTGCGTGGCTTCGCACACACCTGGCCGCCTTTCGCTGGTTCATGGTCGTGCTGCTGACCGTCCTGCACTTCGTGATGGAGGGCCCCGTCTGGGCGCTGATCGCCCGGGTCAGCGCCGTGGGCGGATCCACCGCGTGGCACCGCAAGCACCTGATCGACAAGACCGTGGAAAACTTCTCCGAGTGGTTCCTCCTGGGTACCAAGACAACCGTGCACTGGGGCCACGGCCTCCAGGACGTGACCAACCAGTACATCCTCGAAGGCGTCCGCGGGGGCATCTGGGGCATGGCCCTGTTTGTCACGGTCATCGTGCTGGCGTTCCGGGCCGTGGGCAGGGCCCTGGCCAGCGAGCCCGACCGAACCGGGCTCTTCTGGATCAAGTGGGCCGTGGGCGCGTCGATCTTTACCCACTGCATGAGCTTCATCGGCGTGTCGTACTTCGGTCAGACCACCGTGTCGTGGTTCCTGAGCATCGCGCTGGCCGCCACCATCGCCCAGTTACCCTCCAAGCCCAGACTGGCCCTGAAGCCAAATGCTCCCAGGGCCAATCCGCGTGGCAAGGCCATCGCAACACCGAGGGTGCCCGCCACAACGCCAAAGGCGGCCGCGCATGCCTGAGCCCGCCCGCGTTGCCATCCTGGTCATCAGCTTTAACACCAGGGACATGACCCTGGACTGCCTGCGCACCATCGCCGCCGGGGCCGAGCGCACCGCCCACGAGGTCATCGTGGTCGACAACGCCTCGGGCGACGGCTCGGCCGAAGCCATCGCCAGCGCCTTTCCGCAATATCACCTCATCGCCTCGCCGGACAATCTGGGCTTTGCCGCGGCCAACAACCTGGCCGCCAAGCACACCATGGCCGAGCGCCTCTTGCTGCTGAACCCCGACACGCTCGTCGACGCGGGCGCTATCGACCGGCTGGTCGCCTTTGCCGATCGGCACCCCGCCGCCGGCATCTGGGGCGGGCGCACGCGCTTTGCAGATGGGTCGCCCAATCCTACGAGCTGCTGGCGCAAGCCCACGCCTTGGAGCGTCTTCTGCTCGGCCTCGGGCCTCGCGGGGTTGTTCAAGGGCTCACGCCTGTTCAACCCCGAGTCAGTTGGCATCCTGCCCGATGGGGCCGAACTGCCGGTAGACGTCGTCACCGGCTGCTGGCTGCTGATCGACCGGGCCCTGTGGGAGAAGCTGGGGGGCTTCGACCCGGCGTTCTTCATGTATGGGGAAGACGCCGACCTGTGCCTGCGAGCCCGCGCGTTGGGGGCCCGGCCGATGGTCTCGGCCGCCGCCGAGATCGTCCACCATGGCGGGCAGTCGGACCGGGTCCGGGCCGACAAGATCGTCCGGCTCTACACCGCCCGGCGGCAGCTCTACCAGCGCCATTGGGGCAAGGCCTGGCAATGGTGGGCCGACATCGGACCGATGATCAATGTGCAAAGGCGGCGGCTGGTCGCTCGCCTGCGGCGGAAGCTGGACAAGGGCAAGGCGGCGAACAATCCGGGCATCTTCGACCAGGTCTGGTCCCAGCGAGCGGTCTGGGTCAGGCCGGCGGTTGTGGATCGCAAGCGAGCCAGCCAGGGAGAATCTCAGACGTGAGCCACGCGGAATCCGACATGGGGCAAGGCGGCCCGATCTTCATCTGCGGCCCATCGCGCTCGGGCACGGCGATGCTCCGGTCGGCGCTGAACCTGCACCCGCTGGTCCACCTTTCGGGCGAGACCCACTACTTCGACGACCTGCGCGTGGCCTTGGGCACGGGCGGCGACGGCCCGCTGACCCCCGAGCAGGTGGACCAATGCGAGGCCTATCTGCTGGCGCTCGGGCACCGGCCGTACAGCCACGGCGGAGACCCGGACAAGGGCCGCGTCTCGCGTGCGGACTTCCGAGCCCGCGTTGAGGAACTCGCGGGCGACAAGGCACCCACCGCCGACCAGTGCCTGCGGGCCTACTGCGAGTTGGAAGCGAGGTACCACGGCAAGACGATCTGGGGCGAGAAGACCCCGCGGCACATCTTCCGCATCGACGACATCCTGAGCGCCTATCCCGGGGCGCGCGTGGTGTGCATGATCCGAGACCCGCGGGCGGTCGTCGCGTCGTACCGCGACTGGAAGAACCAGGGCGGCTTCGACTTCGACAAGGATCCCGGGCACAAGGAAACGCTCGAAGCCGACCACCGGCGGGCCAAGCGCTCGTACCACCCCATCATCATCGCCTCGCTGTGGAACGGTGCCATGCGATCGGCCCTGGCCGCCGAGGCACGCTTCGGCAAGGACCGCGTCCGTTTGCAACGCTTCGAGGACGTGGTGGGCGATCCGGAAGCGGAGATGCGGGCGTTGCTTCAGTGGCTGGGCCTGCCCTTCGACCCGGCCGTGCTCGAGATGCCCATGTCCAACAGCAGCTACGAGAAGTTTTCCGAGGGTCGGGGGGTCTCGAAGCAGCCGGTGGACCGCTGGAAGAGCAAGCTGACGCCCGGCGAGATCGCGGTGATCCAACGCGTGAGCGGGAAGGTGATCGACCGCCTTGGATACGAACGCGTGGCGGGCGTGGGGCTGGGCGGCCTCAAGCACTATGCGTCGTTCCCGCTGGCCGTCGCGCGGGCCTATCGCGCCAACCGGGCGCGGATGGGCAGCCCCATGAAGTTCCTGTGGCGTCGGCTGCGGCCGATGCTGGGTTCGTAAGCAGGAGCCCCGCGTGCGTGCCACGTCCCCGGACATCTCGGTCATCCTGGCAACCTACAACGGTCAGGAGCAGTTCGCCCGCTGTGCGCGGTCGCTGCTGTGGGCCGCCGATGAGGGCGTGGAGGTTGTCATCGCCGACGACGGTTCCAGCCATGAGCGCACGTTCCAGATCATCGAAACGTTCAAGCGCGACGCACACTTTCCGGTGCTGCACGCCTGGCAGGAGGACATCGGCTTCCGGCTGGCCCGTTCGCGCAACAACGCCGTCCAGCACGCCCGGGGTTCCTTCCTGCTCTTCCTCGACCACGACATCCTGGTTCCCAGGACGTTCTTTCGCACGATCCGTCGGACGATCCGCCCCGGGTGGTTCGTGGGTGGTCGCCGCGTGAAACTCGACGAGGCGCTCACGCGCGAGATCCTCGAAGGAACCCGAGATCCTCGGAGCCTCTTTACCATCCGCTTCGCACTCGAGGCCCGGCGCAAGCGCCTGCGCGGCTGGCGATATCTTTTCCCGCTGCGAGACCGTGGCCCGGGCTCGACGCCCCAGCCCTTCCGCGGCATGTCGGGATTCTGCATCGGCGCGTGGCGCAGGGACTTTGACACCGTCGACGGGTTCGACGATCGATATCGCGGGTATGGCGTGGAAGACTGGGACTTCATGGCCCGGCTGAACAACGCTGGCGTGCACGCGGGCTATCTGCCCCGGGCGGCCACCATGATGCACCTGTGGCACAAGGAAACGCCCCACGATCTGGAAGGCCCGGGCTACCAGATGCTCAAGGAAGTAGAAGGAACAGACATCGTGCGGTCACGGATCGGCATGAGCGCGCTGGTCCAGGAAGCCGCCGCCCAGGGAGCCACGCCATGACCTCCACCATGTCCCAACCAGCCGCTCCCGTGCGCTCGCTGGCCGATCTTCGGCGGACGTTGCTCGACGCGTACGCCGCTTTGCCGCTGGCCTCGCGACCGGTGGCGTTGGTCGACCTGCCCAGCTATCTGAACATCGGCGACAGCCTCATCACGCTGGGCGAATTGGAGCTCTTGCGCCAGACGCACCCTGCGATGCGCGCGATCTACTTCGGCAGCCACCCATCCGAGTCGGTCCTTGCGCAGATCAACGACAACGCGGGCGTGCTGCTGATCCATGGCGGTGGCAACTTTGGCACGATCTGGCCCAAGCACCAGGAGCTGCGCGAGCACGTCGCACGCACGATGCCTCGCGCGACCATCGTGCAACTGCCGCAGTCCGTGCACTTCAAAACGCCCGCCGACCGGGACCGATCGATGGGCATCCTGTCGGGCCATGGCGACTTCCATGTGATGGTCCGAGACCGGGCCAGCTACGAACAACTCTCGGAGGCTGCGCTGGCCTCGCTCCAACTGCTGCCCGACTCGGCCTTCGCGCTGCAACTGCCAACCGGTGGCAGGACCACCCACGACGTTGTTGTCCTCGCCCGACAGGACGCCGAGTCCACCCATGCCCACGCCATCGACCGGGCCGTCGCCGCGCTGGGATCGGCCACGGTGCTGCGTGGTGATTGGGCTAGTGACGCGGACCTGCCCGTGCCCTGGCCGGCCCAGCACCGGCTGGCGGCCCGCTTTTTCAGCCGGCTGGCCCGGCGCGCCACAAGGCCGACCATACAGCGCCTGGCATGGCACCGGGTCAGTACCGCACGCATGCAACTTGGCCGCCGCATCCTCTCGCACGGGCGCGTCGTGCTCACCGATCGATTGCACGTCCACGTTCTGTGCGTCCTGATGGGCAAGCCGCACGTGTTCTTTGACAACAGTTACGGCAAGATCCGCGGGCTGGCCGAAGCCTGCGGCACACTGGGGCCCAACGCCGTGGCGGCGGCCGATGCCGACGACGCGGCCGAGCACCTGCGGCGACTGCTCCGTGAAGCGGGGGCCAAGCCCTGAGCCAGCGCTTTGACAGGTTCTCGTCGGTCAGCCACCTGGAGAAGGGGCTGCGAGCCTCGGCCGTGCGCGGTGGTGCCTTCACGCTGGGAGCGCAGTTCGCTTCGCTGGCGATGCACATCGTCTCCACGGCCATCCTCAGCCGCCTGCTGATCGATGATGACTTTGGACTGGTGGCCCTGGTCGCGTCGTTTATCGGTGTGATCCTCATCGTGAAGGACGCGGGCTTTGCCCAGTCCGTGGTGCAGCGCGACACGATCACCCACGAGCAGGTCAGCACGCTCTTCTGGCTCAATATTGCCTTGTCTCTGCTGGCCGCTGGCGTGTGCGCGGCCCTGGCCCCGGTCATGGTCGCCCTCTTTGGCCGCCCGGAACTTTTGCTCATCACGATGTCGATGGCCGCGGCGGCCTTTGTTGGCAGTTTCGGGGGCATCCATCGTGCGATGATGCAGCGGCAGATGCGGCTGGGGTCGCTGTCGATGTCGCAGATGACCGCCCAGGGCGGCTCGATCGCCATCGCCGCCCTGCTGGCCTGGTGGGGCTTTGGGTATTGGGCCCTGGTGGCCATGCAGTTCTCCCGCGTGGCCATCGACGTGCTCTGGGTGCTTGTGGCGTGCCGATGGTTACCCGGCCCGCCACGCCGCGGCACCGGTGCGGGGGGCATGGCCCGCTTTGGGGCCTACATGATCGGCCACAGCCTCATCTCGTACGGTGGCCGAAACCTGGACAACCTCCTGGTAGGCGGCTGGCTCGGCACGGCCATGCTGGGCCAGTACACCCGCGCGTACGGCCTGCTGCTCATGCCCATCCAGCAATTCACGGCCCCGCTCGGCCGTGTGGCCATCCCCACGCTCAGCCGGCTCGTGAATACCGACCGCGATCGCTACGCGAGGGTCTATCTGCGCCTCCTGGGCCTGTTGGCGATGGTCACCATCCCGATGGTTGCCACCTTGATGGCCGCCGCCCACCCCCTGGTCCGCACGCTGCTGGGCCCCGGGTGGGAGTACGTGCCCGAGACCTTCCGTTGGCTTGGCCTTGCGGCCATTGCGCAGCCGCTGACCGGCACGCTCAGTTGGCTCATGCTGGCCGAGGGACGGGCCAAAGAACAGTTCTGGTACTCATGCATCTATTTTGCTCTGCTGCTGGCCTGCTTCCTGGCGGCCACGCCCTTTGGCATCGTCGTGCTGGCCATGGCCTATGGGCTGAGTGGCATCTTCCTGCGCAGCCCGTTGGCGGCATATCTGGTGCTGCGGCGCAGCCCGGTGGGGCTCACGTCCTTTGCCAAGGCCCTGGCACCGGGCATGGTGGCGGCCGCCCTGGCGTATGCCGCGGGGTCGCTGGCCGTGTGGGCCATGTCGGGTTCACCTTCGCCCGTAGTCCTGGCGGCGGCCTTGGCCGCGAGCGGTATGTCGGCCGGCGCGTGCTACATGCTCGTCACGCCCTGGCGGCAACGGCTGCTCGGGTCGCGCCAATGGCTCAAGGAACTGCGGACACCCAAAGATACTACCAGGGCCGCCACCAGCCGCTGATCGGCATGAATCCCGCCCAGGGCCATGGCCGTGGTCTTGACGGACACGATCGAACTGGAATCAAGCGCCGACGACTTGCCCTCGGCCGCCCTCTCCGTCCGAACGGACGGTCCCGCCGCCCCAACGCCAGCCACCGCCGTGCGAACGTCCGCGCGCGACCCGATCGTGCCGGGCCCGCACGACCGGGCGCGGCGGCCCAGTTTCGTGCCCGGGCCTTGCCCATTTCGCCCCGCCGCAACAACCGGCCCTGCGGCCCGCCCGCACAATCCGTGCAGGACGCGGGCCTTCACACCCTTGCCCGGCCTGCCCGCCCCGCCCACGACGCGCGATGCGACCGCAGACGGCGTGATTTTTCGTGCGCTCACCGGCACGCCCACGCCGTGCATTGGAACCTGTGCATGGCCGCCGCGAGCGATGTTCGCCCGGGCGAGCCGGGCACACGCTGGCCAGGCAACGCCAGCGCATCGGAGGGAATCGCACATGGCACTCCTGCCAGACGACCGGCTCGGACGCATCGAATTCTTTGAAGAACGGCTCAACGCCTGGGCCAACTCGGCCGCGGCCATCGGCCTGACGCCCGCGCAGATCGTCGAGATCGAGTCGCTCACCCAAGCGGCCCGCTCGGCGTACGGCGCGGCGAATCTGGCCGAGATCACGCGCAAGGCCGCCACCAATAAACTGCGCACCGACGCCCGGAACATGCGCGTGTTCGGGGCGGCGCTCATCGCCACCATCAAGGCATACGCCGAGGCCAACAACGATCCCTCGGTCTACGAGAAGGCGCTGATCGACCCGCCCTCGCCGCGCGGCGAGGGCACCCCGCCCGACCAGCCCCGCATGCTGCGAGCCAGCTTGGACACCGACGGCTCGCTCGTGCTGACCTGGAAGGGCAAGGGCCCCGGCGGCACGCGCTACGACGTGACACGGCTGCTGCCGGGCGATGGCGGTTTCAAGGTCATCGGCGACACCAGCAAGAAGCGCTGGGTCGACAACGACCTGCCCGCCGGAACGGGCCAGGTGCTGTACCGTGTCATCGCAAGGCAGACCGGGTTCGAGGTGGGCAGCACCATCCTGACGGTCCGCCTGGGCAACACCAACCAGGAACAGATCATCGGGCAAGCGGCCTGATAGCCGCTCGAGCGGAATCACCCGAACCGCAACACGCTTTGCCCAGAACACGCACGCGAGCAGGCCCAATGCCCGCTCGCGTGCGTGCCAGCATTCTGGATTCAGCCAATCAAGATGCCTAAGCCCCCACCGCCGCCGCCACCGTTTCGCTCAGCGGGTGGATGAACAGGCCCGTGGCCAGCTTGGGGTAGAAGAACGTCGACTTCTGGGGCATCAGCTCGTTGGCCGCCCCGATGTCGCGGACGGCCGCCAGCGGCGTGGGCCGCACGATGATGGCCACCTGGGCAAAGCCCGCCCCGCCGCCCGCGCCGGTCTCCTGGCCCTGGGCGATCTCCAGCACTTCCTCGACGCTGTGGGGGAAGGCCCACTTGACGGCCTCGCCGCCGTTGAGCTTGGGCTCGCAGATGCGCTCGACGATCAGGTGCTGCACCAGCGCGACGTCCAGTTTGCGCCAGGCCTCAGGCTTGCTGGCAAACCGATCGGCCAGGGGGTCGCTTGCCGTCAGCGTGGCCACCAGGCACCGGCCGCTGGCCAGGTCGATCACGCCCAGGACGTTCTTGCCCGGCCCATCCGGACCACCGGCACGCTTCTCCATGTGGGCCTCGATCTGGGACGCGTCCGTGCCCACCTCGTCGAGCTGGAACGAGCGGCCCAACTCGGCCGTGAACGTGGCGAAGTCGTAGTCCTTCATGCCGCCCAGCACGCGGTGGGTGGGCCCGATGGCCAGGCCCGGGTCGCTCATGCCCACCAGCACGATCATCGTCCGGCGGGCGGGGTGGTCCGGACCGATCGCCTTGCCGTTCTCTTCCAGCTTGGCCAGGTAGTTGATGGCCGTGGTGTAGCGGTGGTGCCCGTCGGCGATGAACACGTCCTCGCCTTCGAGTGCCTTCTCGTAGGCCGCGATCGTGTCGGGGTCATCGATGGTCCAGACCTCGTGCTGTACGCCGTCGCCCATGTCCGCTATCAGGTCCGCCGGGCGGCTGTCCATCACCTTGTGCAGCAGGGCCGTGGCCTCGCCACCCTCGTCGGCGTGCAGGCCGAAGATCGGGCTGAACTGCGTCGCGCTGGCGTCCATCAACGCGAAGCGGTCCTGCTTGGGCCCGCTGAAGGTCTGCTCGTGGGGCAGGATGCCCCCGCCGTCGCGCGGGCCAAAGGGACGCGTCTCGACCGTGCAGGCCATGCCGCACCGCTGGTAACGCTGGCCCATGAACTCAAACGTCTGCCGATAGGCGTACATGCCCGGCTTCTCGGCCTGGCTCAGCGTGCCGTCCTCGAGCCAGCCCTTGTAGGTCTCGGCGGCCTTGCGATAGGCCTCGGGGGGCCCAAGCTCCTTGGCCGGGGTGTGGGGCAGGTCCACGGCGACGATGTTGGCCGCGTGGCGTTCGAGCAGCCGGGCCTTGGCCCGGGCGTCGAGCACGTCGTAGGGCGGGGCGATCATGGCGCTCACGTCACCCTTGCCCTGGTTGAACTGGACGGCCCGGAATGGGAACACGGCGGGCATGGGCGAAGCCTCCTCGCGGCGGGGGTCGAACATCAACAACGGCATGCCGGGCTGGCCGGGCTGGCCGGGCCGGACCGCAACGAGCCCAACAATATGCCCATGGAACGCCCGGCACCGGCCATACACTGGGACATGGCACGAGCGCTGGTCGTCCGGGCGGCGGGCATTAACTGCGACGAGGAAATGGCCCGCGGCTTCGCCCTGGCCGGGGCCGCCGTCGACCGGCTGCACGTGCGCACCCTGGCCAACAACCCGGAATTGCTCGACCGCTACGGGGTCATCGGCTTCCCCGGCGGCTTCAGCTACGGCGACGACGTGGCCTCGGGCCGCGTGCTGGCCCTGCTGGTGCGAGAGAAGCTCTACCCCGCCCTGCGTGCGGCCGCCCGCCGCGGCGTGCCCATGATCGGCATCTGCAACGGCTTCCAGGTGCTCACCCAGGCGGGGCTGCTGCCCGGGCCGCGCGGGTTCTGGTCTCGCAAGGCCCCGGACACCATCGACTGGCCGGCCCACCCCGAGCCCCCCGCCGTTGCCCTGTGCGACAACGCCGCAGGCCGTTACGCCGACCGCTGGGTGCGCCTCGCGGTCAACCCCGACAGCCCCTGCGTCTGGACGCGCGACCTCGACCCCCACGACCCCCACGACGATCACACCCCCACCGACCCCACCGGCACGCTCATGCTCCCCGTGGGCCACGGCGAGGGCCGCTTCTTTGCCCCCAAGGCCACCATCGATGCCCTGCTCAAGAACGGCCAGGCCCCGCTGACCTACCTCGACAACTTCAACGGCTCGGCGGGCGCCATCGCGGGCATATGCGACCCCACGGGCCGCATCTTCGGCCTCATGCCCCACCCCGACCGCTTCCTGCACTGGTCGCGCCACCCCCACTACACCCGCCTCGACAAGCGGTCGATCCAGGGCGAACCGGCCCCCGGCCTGCGGATGTTCATCAACGCCGTCGAGGCGGCCGCCCCCTCGCGCCTGGGTTCGACGCGGGCGGGGTAGGGACCGATCCCAGATCGCCAGATGGCAGATGAGGGGAGGCATCGGGCATCGGGCAATCGGTATCCGGCATCCGATCTCCCCGATTGCCGGCTGCCGATTGCCGATTCCCGATTCCCACCACCGTTCGCATCCCGTTCAGGAGACCCGCGTTCTGAGAGCGCCAGAGCGGTTTTTTCATCCGAAAAGCCGTGAACATCGTTGCAAGTACTCGAGTACGAGCACCGCGTCATCGACTCCCCGCTCCGCGTCGTCGATTCCCCAGAACGCGTCTCATCGCACCCGCCCCGCGTCTCATCGCACGCGAAACAGATTCGCGACTCCCAACCCACCACCAGTCGCACCCCCACCAAGAGCCCCCACGGTAACGCGGGGGCCCTCCCCCTGATGCCCAATGCCTGATGCCCGGTGTCTCACTCCCCCCTCCGGCTCGGGCGGCGTTCGTGGGAGGTAGGTGGTAGGATGGGCCCCGCGAACACCCGCCGGGCAATCGCCCCCCACGGAGTGGACCATGCCCCTTGGCAAGACCATCCGCCTTTAATTGATCGACGGCTCGGCCACCGGCCCTATTGCCGCAGAGATCATCAACTGGACCGGGCAGGTCGTGCTCGTGCCGCGGTCCGAGCTGCACGAGCTGGCCGGCCGCGAGCAGTTGCGGGGCACGGGCATCTACATATTAGTGGGCCCCAGCGAGCACGGAGACGCCGACCGCGTGTACCCGGGCGAGGCCGACAGCGTCTACTGGCGGCTCAAGGAGCACGATAAAGAAAAAGACTTCTGGACGCGGGCGGTGGCCATCACCAGCAAGGACATGAACCTGACCAAGGCCCACGGGCGGTACCTGGAGAGCCGGCTGATCCAGATGGCCCCGGCCGAGCCGGGCTTCCTGCGCTTCACCGAGGACGTCGAATTCACCAGCCCCAGCGCCGCGGCCAGCACCGTGGTGGGCGGCAACCGCAACGGGCGGGAGACGTGGGTCACCAAGGCGGGCGAGACGTACGGCACGTTCAAGCAGCGGCAGATCGAGGCGGCGGAGGCGAAGCGATAGCGATTCTCGCTTGCCGCCCTAGGGGGTTGCGAGCGATTCGAGCGCGAGCAGCCACCGATCGAGCCAGGGGCACCCCGATCGCAACTCTCCGAGCCCGATACTCTTGGCCGCTAGAACCCCCGACAGCACTTTGTCGTAGCCCGGAACGAGTCGGATCAAGCGCTTTGAGGGAGCCCCGGTGGGCGTGTCGTTGATGCGTTCCACCGCTCCGCCACTTTCGGCCACGATTTCAGCCATCCTCCGCTCAAGTATGGGGACGGGTAACGTCTCGCCGGCCACCACCAAGCTGCTGGCGGTCACGGCGGGCGAAACGAATAGAAGAGACTCAAACTCGTGCAACTGCACGCAGGGAAGAAAGCGGCCGCCGAGTTCCGGACGGACCGCTTCGGCTATCGCCTCTTCGACGTGACGCCCCTTTTCGCCGTCGGGCTTCTGCGCTGCCGCGGCGCGCCCAGGCCACGAGTGGGGCATGGCATAGTAATCGACAAGCAGCCCGACGAACCAATCATTGCGTTGCTTACCGAGATTGATAATTTCTCGTTGGTACCCGGCCCACGGCGAGATACCGCCGTGCTTGCGTCCAGGCTTGCCAGCCAACCTTCCTGAAACCGAAATGCCGAGGGGATGCAGGCTCGGGGCAACAACGCTGCGGCAGAACTCTTGCTCTGTACGCCCCTCGCAGAGCACGATGACCTCACGCATCGTTCACCCCGCCGCGGACATTGCCCTTGAGCCAGAGCTCGCCGAGGCTGAACTCGTCCAGCCATGTTTCGAGCGCTTCGGCGTCGAGGCGTCGGAACTGGCTGGCCCCGTCCACCTGATCGACCGTGATGACCTGGTCGGGCTCGAACTCGCTCAGCAGCAACGGGGATTGCGTTGCAGCAATGATCTGGGTCCGCGTCGAGGCGGAACGAAGCAGCCCGGCGAGGATGGCCAATGCTTCGGGGTGCAGGCCGAGTTCGGGCTCGTCGATAACGATCGTCGACGGCGGACTGGGCTGCAAGAGCGCCGTCGCCAGGCAGATGAAGCGGATGGTGCCATCGGAGAGGTGCCCGGGCGAGAAGATGTAGTCCTTGTCCTTCTGCTTCCACTTCAGGCGGACCTGATCCTCGGCCTTGCCGGTGCTCACGCTGAACACAAAGTCGTCGAAGTATGGGGCTACTCGCTGGATGGTCTTGCGGATGCCCTGGTAAACGGCAGGGTGGCCCTCACGCAAACCCAGCAGGAACGCGGCAAGATTGTCTCCATCGGGGCGGAGCCGATCTCGCTGCTCAATCCCGCTGTCGCGGCGCATGTTGGCCGTGATGCTGGTGTCGTGGAAGTGATAGACGTGCCAGTTCGACACCGCCCCCCATACATAGTAGCTTGGGCCATGTTGAGCGGTCGCCCCGGTCTCATTACGGCGTCTCTTGAGTTGCGACTCCTCTACATCAGTTCCGATCGTTCTCTCCGAGACACCAAAGTCGCCATGAAACACCGTACTTTCATAACCGATTATTGCTTTGCCCGTTGCGGTCGGCTTCAGCGAGAACTTATACCCGTTCACGCCGAACATCAGTTCGGCTTCAATCGTCTTTGTGTATCCCACACCGTTGAAGAAGAAACCATCGGCAGGGCCGTTTTCCAGCAGGTAGCCTTGGAGCCGCTCCTCGACCATCGCCCGCAACAGCCGGAAGAACTCCACAAAGTTGCTCTTGCCCGCGCCGTTGGCACCGATGAGGATGTTGACAGACCCGAGCTCGAAGTCCTCGAGCGCTTCGATGGACTTAAAGCCCTTGATGGTCAACTTGTCAAGCTTGCGTCTCATGATCTATCTGGCACCGAGATCCATCAAAACGAGTCCTGCTGAAACAGCAGTGATCCAAGCCGTTCGCACCATAGCCAACGCGCTATCGGAGCCGTGAGGGTATGCGCGTCTCGGCATCCATCCCAGAACCCACCGCTCGCACCGAGGCTATGCGGGCGGGGATCTCTAGATCCCCGCCCGCTCCACCGCCGCCGCCACCGCCTCGCCAATCAGGCCCGCGTGCTCGCGGGCGTCATCGGGGGTGAGCTTGAGGCGGAGGCGGTTGGCGCCCTTGTTCTCGACGGGCACGCCGGCCTCTTCCAGCCTAGCCTTGAGATGCTCGCGGTTGTCCACGCGGAAATCCACGTTGACCACGTTGCGGCTGGTCTTGGGGCTGACGTACACGGCGTTGCGGACCACGCCGCCCGACTTGAGGCCCATGTAGTTGCGCAGGTAGTTGAACTCTTGCGGGCCGCTCGCGTGCTCATTGACCATCGCGAGGATGTCGTCGCAGACCTTCATGAGCACGGGCCCGGCCTTGGCATCCCAATAGGAACGCTCTACCGTGCCCCCGCCTCCACTCTCGTCTGTGTCGGTGTCGTCCGAGCGAAGCTCGGTCAAATCCAGCACCTGCACGAAGTCGAGCACCACGTGCTGGTGCACCTGCAAGGCGTTGATCTGGATGGCCACCATCGGGATGCTGCCGCTCATCAGCGCCATCACGTTCAGGAACCGCGTGGTGATGTCCTCGGCGATGATGACCGCCACGTGCTCGTAGGCCGGGTAGCGGCGGCGCTCCAGGTCCCAGTACTCGATGGCTCTGATGATGTGGCTGGGGTCGGTCGCCCCGAGCTGGATCTCGACCTCGTACCGCCGGTCGTTCTCGTCGTCCAGCAGGATCAGGTCGAGCCGGCCGCCGCCGGTCAGCGTGCGTTCCCTATCAAGCACGCGCACGTCGCCCAGGCCGAGCATGGACGGATCGTCGCAGACCTTGTCGTGCAGCCATGCCTCGTTGAGCACCGGGTGCTTTCGGAGGCTGAGCTTCTGGTGGGGGGTGTATTGGAACGACATGTGGCCTCCCGTCGTGGCCAGCGTATGCGGGCGGTTCGGGTCGTCAAGTTTCGTTTGCTTTTCCTGTTCCATCCGTCTCGCCCGGTCCCTCCCCCGACCCGCCGGGGCTCATCCGCGAAGCGGGATCCCGTCCACGGGTTTCGCGGCGGACCGCTGCGCCCGTGGCGACAGGCCTTCGCCCCGTTGGGGCGGGCTGGGGGGCCGGAGCCGCCCAGGGCCCCCACCGCTCCCGCGCCGGAACCCATTGCCCAGCCCCCAATGCCCAATCCCCAATCCCCAGTGCCTGATGCCCAGCCCCCAATCCCCAGCCCCCAATCCCCAGTGCCCAATCCCCAGCCCCCAATCCCCAGTGCCCAATGCCCAGTGCCCAATGCCCAGTGCCCAATCCCCAATGCCTAATCCCCAATGCCTAATGCCCAGCACCCTATCCCCCATCCCCATCCTTTATAGAGAGCGCCCCCAGCCCCCTCGAAAAAAATCCGTAGATTCGTCAAGTTCCGCTCAACCCCCACCACGCACGCCCCGATACACCCCAAGGCCGACGCACATGCCGCGGGAAGGTCTCGCGGAAAACGGACGGCCCGGAACACGGCGACCGCACTCGGCGGAGCCCCAACGCAGACAGGTGGATCATGCCCAGACAGCCTCGCTCAGACGCACAATTACTGCAATTCACAAGCAATCTGCTCTCCGTGTGGACCGGGGGGCAGGGTGGCCCGCCCAACATCGGGCTCACCAGCGACCAGATCGCCGAACTGGCCGCCGCATTTGCCCAGGCCCAGAGCAGCCAGAACGCACAGACCGCCGCCCGCAGCGCCGCCAAGAGCGCCAGCACCGGCAAACGCAACGCCTTCAAGATCCTGCGCAAGACCCTGGGCGGCCTGATCAACATCATCGACGGCTTCGCCAAGACCAGCAACGACCCGGGCGTCTACCAGCGGGCCCACATCGACCCGCCCACGCCACCCTCGCCGCGCGACCAGGCCGCCATGGCCACCAGCGTGAGCACCAAAGTGCGCACCGATGGCAGCATCAAGTTCGCCTTCAAGGTGCGCTCCGGTGGCGGTGCCACCTACGAGATCCAACGCATGATCGTGGCCCTCGACGGCACGCTGGGCGACTGGAACTTCCTGGCAACATCGGGCCGCAAGAAGAGCTTCACCGACCCCACCGTGCCATTCGGCGTGCGGTCCATCTCGTACCGCGTGCGCACGCTGCTGAGCAACGGCACCGCCGGCGAGTGGAGCGAGCCGAGCACCGCCAACTTCGGCTCCCAGGGCAGCATGGGCGGGCCCATGGCCATCCAGCCCAAGGCCAGCCAGGCCACCACCGGCCAGCCCAAGGCCGCCGCGTAAGCCAAGGCCAGGACGAATCGGCCATACCAAGACCTCCATAAAACGCGCCCGGGCCACGGCCCGGGTGCTTTCGTGTTCGCCGGACACCCACGCCACCCCACGCCCCTCAAGCCCCCACGCACACGACCACGAGCCCAAGGGGCGTGCCGCGGGGCCGTCGTCCAGGAGGGTGGCGTATCGGGCTTTTCAGGATCCGGGTTTCGGCGGCCGGGGGTTGGGGATATTGGGTGCCGATCCACGTTGGCCGAAGCACCCGCCATCTGGGCCCGACCCGCCCAAGAGCTATCTTTCCCAAGTATACAACCAAGCCTCAGTCCGATTGGCGACCCACCATCGCCACAAGGACGCCCGTCTGGCAGCGGGCCATGGTCCAGAGGCCACGGACCAAAGCCGCCGAGACGGACGGGCGATCTGGAAACGGCCCGATGGTGCCCCTAGCATCTCTACTCGCCCGTGGGCCCGGCCCGTGCCGGAACCATGCCCCAGACCAGCGGGCAAGATCAAAACCCGATCCATAGGAGCATCCAGTGGTCCGGATCCGCATGCAGCGCCTCGGGCGCACCCATCGTCCCTTCTACCGCATCGCCGCCGCCGAGAAGCGTGTCAAGCGCGATGGCAAGGTCCTCGAGAACCTGGGCTGGTACAACCCGGTCGAGAAGGACCCCGAAAAGCAGCTGATACTCCACAGCGACCGCATCCGTTACTGGCTGAGCGTGGGCGCCCAGCCCAGCGACACGGTGATGGACATCCTGGGCAAGCAGGACCTGCTGACCCCCAAACTCAAGGACGCCTGGCTGGCCAAGCGCGAGGCCGACCGCAACCGCGTCTCGTGCAAGGTGGCCGTGAGCACCGCCGAGAAGGCCCAGGCGGGCCTGACGAGCATCCCGGGCTTGGCCGACGTGGACGTGGACACGGCCCCCTTCGCGGCGACGATCGCCGAGGCCCTGAAGGAGGCCAAGGCCGCCGTCGCCACCGCCGACCCCAAGGCCGCCGACGCCGCCCGTGCCAAGGCCGAAGGAGCCCTTCGCGCGGCCAGCGCGGCCGTCGAAGCAGCCCGGGTCGAGAAGCAGAAGGCCCAGGAAGCCGAGGCCGCTCGCAAGGCCGCCGAAGAAGCCGCACAGGCCGCTGCTGCCCCTGAAACCACGGATGCATCCGCCGAAGCGCCGCAGGCGTGAGCCTCGTCGTGGCATCGATGCCCCGGCTTGGCGGCCAAAGCCTGGCTTTAGACTTGTGTGATGGATGGCTTCCCCTCGCTGGTGCGAGGGGTCTTTTTCGTGGGGAACGCCCGCCATGCGCATCGACGTGCTCACGACCTTTCCAGAGATGTTCGGCCATGAGCCCCCGGCCGCGCTGGCGGTAAGCATCCCCGGGCGGGCCCGGGCGGCGGGGCGGGTGCAATGGCAGGCCACCGACATCCGGAACTTTGCCGACAACAAGCACGCCAAGACCGACGACCGCCCCTTTGGCGGCGGGCCGGGCATGGTGATGACGTGCCAGCCGTTGTGGGACGCCGTGATGGCCGTCGAGGCGTTGGACGAGCGGCCGGCCCACCGCTTGCTGCTGAGCCCCCAGGGAAAGCCCCTGACCCAGGCTACGGTCGAGCGGCTGGCGGCCCTGCCCCGTCTGGTTTTGATCTGCGGGCATTATGAAGGGATCGACGAGCGGGTCGTCGAGAAGCTGGCCCCCGAGGAGATCAGCCTTGGAGATTACGTGCTCAGCGGGGGCGAGCTGGCGGCCATGGTGCTCATGGACGCCATCATCCGCCGCCTGCCGGGGGTGCTGGGGCACGAGGACTCGGCTAGCCAGGACAGCTTTTCTCCCCCGCCAGCGACAGACCCCAACGGCGACCCCATCGACCCGAATCTGGCCCGCGAGGTTGGGGTGCCCGAAGGGGCGCGACTGCTGGACTGCCCCCATTACACCCGGCCCCGGGAGTGGATGGGCATGGTGGTGCCCGAGGTGCTGCTGGGGGGCGACCACGCCGCCGTGGCCCGCTGGCGGCTGGAACAGCGGTTGGCCCGAACGCAATCGAGGCGGCCCGACCTGCTGGGGCCCGGAGTTCTTGGCTGAGAGCCCGCTGGCCCAAGGCTTGCTGGTCCGGGAGAAGGAGCCTAACATCTCGACCCGGCCCATCAACCCGGCCCAGTGGGCCAGATTGTGCCGCTTGCTTTGTGGAGATTGCCCGATGTCGCTTGCCAACCCCAAGAGCCGCCAGGCCATCCTGGAATCGATCAACCAGGACAAGATCAAGACCGACCTGCCCCGCATGGACATCGGTGACACCATCCAGGTCCACGCCCGCATCGTCGAAGGCGATCGCGAACGCATCCAGGTCTACACGGGCGTGCTCATCAGCCGCAAGGGCCGGGGCATCAACGAGACCATCTGCGTGCGTCGCGTCGTGGACGACATCGGCATCGAGCGGACGTGGCCCATCAACAGCCCGCTGATCGCCAAGTTCGAGGTGGTGCGTCGGGCCGATGCCCGCCGGGCCAAGCTTTATTACCTTCGCGACCGTGTGGGCAAGAGCCGCCGCCTTCGCGACCGCCGCCGCGGCCTGAAGCACGTGGCGGGCCTGGCGACGGTGCAGAAGTAGGGCGATTGATTTCGTGGATGACGTGCCGCCCGGTTGGGCGGCTTTTTCGTGCGCGCGTATCCTGTCCCATGAACGCACTCGTCTGCACCAAGCAAGCCAAGATCGTCGCCCCCAGCATCGAATACCAGAATGATTGGCCAGGCCTGGGCCCCACGCCGGCGGGCTCCGCGAAGCTGCGGACCTTGTGCAGCGCCTTGAACCAGATGGACCTGTGGGTGGGTCGGGGCGTACCGGGCCTCGATCTCACGTGGCCACGCGTCAGCGGGTGCGACGCGTGCGCGGTGGTCGAGGAAGTGGGCGAAGGGGTCGATCCTGCTTGGCTGGGCCGTCGGGTGATCGTCAACGCGGCCGTCGAGGTGCCCCCGCGAGAATGCCCGACCGACCCGCCCGCCAGCACGCTCGCGCCAAGTTATGAACTCATCGGCGAGCACCACAACGGCATGCATCGCCAGTACTTCCATGCTCCGGTGACACACCTGGCCGACCTGGGGCCCGATGCGTCGAGCAGCATCGACCCGGTCGAAGCGGCGGCCTTTGGCCTGACGACGCTGACGGCCTGGAGCATGATGGTGACCAAGGGCCAGTTGCGGGCCGGGCAGAGCGTGCTCATCACGGGCATCGGCGGCGGCGTGGCGACCAGCGCGATGCAGATCGCCAAGCACCTGGGCTGCCCGGTCGTCGTCACCAGCCGCCACCAATGGAAGATCGATGCCGCACTCAAGATGGGTGCCGATCATGGTGTCTTGGATTCGGGTGAGGATTGGTCACGCGACGTCCGCGCGTGGACGGGCAAGCGCGGCGTGGACATGGCGGTCGATTCCTCCGGGAAGGCCACGCACCTGCATTGCATCAAGAGCATGGCCCGCGGTGGGGCCTACGTCACGCCCGGCTGCACCAGCGGGCCCGACGCGACTACCGACCTGGCCCGGATTTTCTGGAACCAATTACGGCTGCTGGGCTCAACGATGGGCACGCCCGCGGAGTTCCGCGAGGTGGCCAGCCTGTTCAAGGCAGGTGTTTTGCGCCCTGTGGTCGACAAGGTCTTCAAGACCCCCGATGGCCGGGCGGCATACGAGCGTCTGGAGGCTCAGGAGCAGTTGGGCAAGATCGTGATCGATTGGCGGTAAGCATCGCACGGATGCGAAACGAGCCCATTTTCACGCGAGACATGCATCACCTGGCGGTAGTCTTCACACCACCTCCACCACCATCGCCACGCTGTTGCCCCCGCCCAGGCACAGGCCCGCCAAGCCGCGCTTCGCGCCGGTGCGACGCATCTGGTACAGCAGTGTGGTCAGCACGCGAGTGCCCGAAGCGCCGATGGGGTGGCCGAGCGCCACGCCCCCGCCGCAGATGTTGAGCTTGGCCTCGTCGATGCCCAGTTCCTTGGTGTTGCACAATACCTGGGCGGCGAAGGCCTCGTTGAGCTCGAACAGGTCGATGTCGGCGATGGTCAGGCCCGCCTTCTGGAGCACGCCCCGCACGCCCGTGATGGGGGCGGCGAAGATGTCCTTGGGCGCTACGCCGCTGGTGGCATAGGCGAGGATCTTCGCCATGGGCTTGACGCCCAGTTCGCCGGCCTTGCCCTCGCTCATGACGATCGTTGCCGCCGCTCCGTCGCTGATCTGGCTCGCGTTGCCCGCCGTTACGGTGCCGCCCTTGGGGTCGAAAGCCGGACGCAGTTTGGCCAGCCCCTCGGCCGTGCTTTCGGGGCGCACGCCCTCGTCGGCCGAGCAACCGCCTTCGATGCCCGGGTTCTTGCGGTTGCCCAGTTGCTCGCCGGTGAGCGGCACGATCTCGTCGTTGAACCAGCCCTGGGCCTGGGCCTTGGCAGCACGCTGGTGGCTCTGGGCGGCGAAGCGGTCCTGCTCCTCGCGGCTGATGTCGTACTTGCGGGCGATATGGTCGGCGCTGTCGCCCATCATGCATTGCTCGAAGGCGCAGAACAGCCCGTCGTGCTGCATCGCGTCGGTCAGTTCGCCCGGGCCATACTTCAGGCCCATGCGCACACGGGCGAAGTGCGGGGCGGCGGTCATATTCTCCATGCCCCCGGCAACGACGATGTGGTTGTCGCCCGCCTTGATCGATTGTGCGGCCATCATGACGGCTTCGAGACCCGAGCCGCAGACCTTGTTGATGGTCTTGGCGCTCAGCGTGTCGGGCAGGCCGGCCTTCAGCCCAGCCTGGCGGGCGGGGTTCTGACCCAGCCCCGCTTGCAGCACGCAGCCCATCACGCACTCGTCGACCATCTCGCCCTTCAGGGCGGGAACCTGTTCGAGCACGGCCCGGATGGCGTACGAGCCCAGAACCGGGCTGGGCGTGCCGGCCAGCGAGCCGAAGAACTTGCCGATGGGGGTGCGCTTGGCGGCGACGATGACGGGGGTGTTGGACATCGAGGCGGTCTCCGATAGGCAAGGCACGCCCGCCGAGATACGTTCGGCCGGCGGCGGAGTTTGGGTGTCGGCCGGTGAGTCGTGGCCGGACCTTCAGTATAGAACCCGCCCATGCATAGGCTGGGCGATGATGAAGCCAATCTCCGTTTCCATGCTGTTACTGGCCGCTACCCAGTCCCTTGCCCAATGTCCGGACTACCGCCACGATGACGGCTCGGGCGGGTTCACCATCGGGCCCAGCGAGTTCGACGCAACCATCACCTGGGGCAACTACTACCACGCCGAACCGGGGTGCAACTGGCTCACTCGGGTCAGCGTCTCATTCGCCGGCAGTCTGCCCGCAGGCACACCCATCACCATCGCGGTTTACGACGACCCCGACGGCGACGGCGACCCTGCCAACGCCACGCTCGTGTCGATGGCCTCCCATGCCTCCATGTTCACGAGTACCGGCTCTTTTGCCTCGTACGACATCCGTCCGACGCGCGTGGGCGGCCCCGACGGCACCGGTGGCTTCTTCGTGGCCGTCGCGGCGTTCGCCCCACAACGTCAATCCGTGGCACGCATGGACCAGGACACTCCCGGCGTGCTCAGCTGGCTGTATTTCTCTGATGGTCTGCTGGCAGACCTTGGTGCCGCCCCGTTCAGCGTGCGCATGATCGACAGCCCCTTTCGCGGCACCTGGATGGTGCGTGCCCAAGCCCAGGCCCAGGGGTGCGCCGTCGACCTTGATGGCGATGGACAGGCGACCCTGTTCGACTTCCTGGAGTTCCAGAACGCATTCATCTCTGGTGATTTGCTGGCCGACTTTGACGGCGACTTGACGCTCACGCTGTTCGACTTCCTTGCCTTCCAGAGCGCATTTGCTGGAGGTTGTTCTTAGTTATAGGACTCCTGTAGCAGGTGGTGTACTCTTTCGAAGCAATCAATGCTGTTGCAAGCCGATCCAGGAGGTTGTATATTCAAAGCTCGTCGTCACAACAGCGCAGGGAAGCAGAACGCAAATGGCGACTATCGTGGGAGTGGAGTCATGGTGAGTTCCAGAGCAGCACTTGTCCATCCCATTCTTTGCATGGCCGGCTTGGCCGTGTCACCGGGTGCGCATGCGTTCCAAGCTGACGTGACCAAGCGCGATCCAACACAAGAGCGACGCAGTTCCCTCGTGCAACGGGGTTATCCGACCGGGCTGGCACCTTGGATGCCGCTGTTCTGGGGAGATGGTCCCGGTGTGGATGATCCCGCAACGTTCCCGGACGAGTACCGCACCATCAACGGACGTTTCAACAACCTCGCGCGACCGTGGCTTGGTTCGGCGGGCATCGCCTTCACACGGGTTGTCGAGCCCGCGTATGGAGACCCTGCCGGCCTGCTCCCGGCACGCATGGAAGGCGCCAGTCCCCGGTCCATCAGCCAGGTTCTGGCCGATCAGGGTGGTATCTCCATGCTCAGCGTGCATGGTGATACAAACCTGATGTGGCTCTGGGGTCAGTTTCTGGACCACGACATCGACGAGACACCCATCGCCAAACCCAAGGAGCCCTTTGACATCTCGATTCCATCGGGCGATCCCTGGTTTGACCCGATGGGCACAGGCACCGTCAGGATGGCCCTGGACCGTTCGGGATATCAGATGATCTCAGGTCGTCGTGAGCAGGTGAACAACATCACCGCGTTCATCGACGCTTCGATGGTGTACGGCTCGGACGCACCACGCGCGGCGGAATTGCGGGCTTTGGACGGCACGGGACGGCTGAAGACCAGCGAGGGCGACCTCATGCCGTTCAATCTCCGTGGCTTCCCCACAGGTCCAGACCCCACGGATCCGACGCTGTTCCTCTCGGGCGATGTTCGCACGAACGAGAACGTGGCGTTGATAGCGATCCACACCGTGTTCGTGCGCGAGCATAACTACTGGGCAGATCGGTTCCGTGATGCCGACCCGACCATGTCGGATGACGACATCTACGAGCACGCCCGAGCAATCATCGGCGGCATCGTGCAGGCCATCACCTATCGGGAGTATCTGCCGCTCTTGCTGGGCATGGACGCCATCCCGCCCTACATGGGATATGACCCGGACGTGGATCCGGGCATTTCCAACCTGTTTGCCACGGCGGCCTTCCGCATGGGCCACTCACAACTCGACGGCGTGCTGGCCCGATTGAACGCCGATGGCAGCGAGGCCCCCGAGGGCAACCTCTCATTGGCCGATGCGTTCTTCAATCCTGGCGAGATCGTGGCGCACGGCATCGACTCGGTACTGCGTGGCGTGACCATGACCCAGGCGCAGCAACTCGACACGATGCTGGTCGGTGAAGTGCGGAACTTCCTCTTTGGTCCCCCCGGTGCGGGCGGGTTCGATCTTGCCGCCTTGAACATCCAACGCGGGCGGGACCATGGGCTGCCCGGGTACAACGCCGTTCGAGCGGCTTTCGGATTGCCGATGGCAACGAGTTTCCTCGACCTGAACCCGGACCCGATCATTGCCGGCAAGCTGGCATCGGTGTATGCAACCTGTGACGACATCGATCCGTGGGTGGGCATGCTCGCCGAGCCGCATGTGCCCGGGGCTATGGTGGGTGAGACCTTGCGTGCGGTGCTCGCCGATCAGTTCCGACGCTTGCGTGACGGTGACCGCTTCTGGTACGAGTCGTACCTGCCTGCGGATCTCGTGGACTTGGTCAACGCCCAGACCATGGCAACAGTGCTCCGTCGTACGACAGGACTCGATACCGAAATCGGAGAAGTTCCATTCTTCATGCCGAATCCGTGCCCTGCCGACCTGGACGGCGATGGTGAGCTGACGGTCGCGGACTTCGTGGAGTACCAACGTCTCTTTGCCGCCGGCGATTCGAGAGCCGACTTTGACGGCGATGGTGTGTTGACATTCTTCGACTTCCTGGCGTACCTCAACGCGTTCCAGGCTGGATGCCCCTAAGCCTGAATGAACGGTGCGTTCCAACGTCAGGATCCGCCAGCTCCCAGACCGATCGCGCGATCGAGCAGGAACTGTTCGGCCGCGCGGTACTTCTCGAAACTCGCGCTGAGTTCCTCGTGCAGTCGCTCGATGGCGCGCTGCCGGCTGGCCATGTCGATGGGCCCTTCCCGATCCGTGCTCAAAGAGATAAGGCTTTCGCTTGCGGCGCGCAGGTCGCTGGCGGCCTGGGCAAACGCACGAGTGGCGTCGTAGAGCAGTTCGCCTTCGAGCTCGCGCGTGGTTGGCCTCTGGAGCAGACGCCAGGGGCTCCGCCTTACTTCGAGCATGGTCAGCTTTGCCTGGTCACTGGCCAGACGAAGGTTGGCCGTCATGCGACGCAGCCCGGGCGCTTCGGACTCGAAGAAGTTCCGGGCATCGGCAGCCAGTTCGGCACTTTCGGCCGCGGCCCGGCGTGCCTGCTCGGTCGTCTCCAGAACGTTTGGCAACAACTCGGCACGGGTCCGCTCGGCAACTTCGGCCAGATCGGCGACCACGCGATCGATGTTTGGACGGTTGGTATCGATGGTATCGCGCACGCTCTCGATGACCTGGCCCAGCGCGACGGTGCGTTCGTCCAAGCGTGAGGCAAGGGCGGTCCACGATTCAATCCCGGTACGGACCTCGCCCAAAGTGCTTTCGACCTCATCGCCCAACCGGGGCAATCGCTCACGAACGCTGGCGGTGATGGCCTGGGCATCGCCGATGGTTCGGTTCAGCCCATCGAGTGACTGTCCCAGTTGTGGCTCGATTTCTTCGAGCAGGGTGCGCACACGCTCGCTGGCGGCGGCCATCGAGGCGATCGACCGCCTGATATTCTCGAGATCTTCGTCGTCGAGCCCGGTCTGGGCCAACAGGCCGGGTGATGGACGACCGGCGATCGTTCCACCCTTGGCCAGCGCGGTGCCGGTACCTGTGTTGAGGATATTGATCACGGCCCCCGTGCCCAGCAGAGGGATCTCGATGCGCGCTATGGCATCCTCGTGCAAGATGAGGCCGCGATCGATCTCGATCCGCACGTCGACCCCACGGGCCACACCGTCTTCCAAGGCCAGCCGCACGTCGCCGACCGTGCCGACCTTGTGCCCGCCCGCGCGGACCTCAGCGCCTTGAGCGAGGATGCCAGCGTTCTCGACAAGGCCAAATCGGATAACGTATTCATTGGTAGGCGTCAGGGCCGAGGCAAGGTCGCTCAGGATGGCCGTAACAGCGACCGTCAGGGTAATGGCGACGATGAAGAACGCCCCAACTATGGCATTACGTCCACCGGGAGAAGGCATCGTGATGGAACTCCCTTTGCTGGCTCAAGCGCGCAGGATCCGCCTCAGGCGTTGCAGCACGCTTTCGCCCTCGGTCCGCGGAACAATACGCGATGGCTCGATGCTGGGCATCCCCGGAACGCCCGGCCGTACGCCCAGGATGTCCTGCTCCCAGTCGCTCTCGCTCTGACGTTCGCTCAGCGGGCCCTCGGCCGATCCTCGCAGGAACTGTCGGATCAGGCGTTCGTCCTCGGACAGTTGGGCGGAGTCCGCGTCGGGAACGCCCCGGACACGATCAAACCAAGCCTTGGGTTCGACCGCGAGCATGCGACCCTTGTCGAGCATGGCCATCCGGTCGGCGATGGTGAATGCAGAGTCCATCTCGTGTGTCACCACCACGGTGGCGATGCCGATCTTCTTGGTCAGATCCAAGAGCAGGCGATCGATCTGGGCGCTGGTGACCGGGTCGAGTCCAGCGCTGGGCTCGTCGCAGAAGAGTAACTTGGGGTCCAGCGTCAGGGCCCGCGCGAGCCCGGCACGCTTCTTCATCCCCCCGGAGATCTGGGCCGGGTAGAGATCGGCCGCTTCGCGAAGTTGCACCTGTTCGAGCTTGATCTTGACCTGGATATCGATGACCTCCTGGCTGAGCCGGGTGTGCTCCTGGAGTGGCAAGGCCACGTTCTCGGCCACGGTCATGCTGTTGAACAACGCCCCGCTCTGGAACAGGATGCCAAACTTCAGGCGGACCTTGTTCATCGCGTCGTCGTTCAGGCCGCAGATGTTCTGGCCAAAGAGTTCGATCGACCCGCTGTCGGCATGGAGCGAGCCGATCATGAGCCTCAGGAGTGTGCTCTTGCCAGACCCCGAGCCGCCCATGATGACCATGGCCTCGCCGGGCATGACGTCGAGGTCGATGCCCTTGAGCACCTCGCGGCCGTCAAACGCCTTGCGGACACCTCGGACCCGCAGGATGGGCGACGAGCCAGGATCGGACACGGCGTTATCCGCCACCCTGACCATCGGCTGGATCCGCCTTTGGCATTGCCGGGGTCGGTGTCCCACGCCCGCTGGGTGGGGGCACGAGCCAGACCATGGTTCCATCGGGCGCGAGGTAGCCCACGTTGGTGTATCGGAATGTGCCGGCGAAACTACTGGGGTCCATGACCATCATGAACACCACGACCGCCGAGTCGTATTCGACCGGGATGGGCACAAGCGTGAAGTTCACAGGGGAATACTCTTGCTGAGAAGCCGTCTGTGCCGTGCTCGTTGCCGTGGCGGCCTTAATGGTCAGCATGAAGGCGTCGATCAACCCCGTGGGCAGTTGCTGCTGGCCGCCGTAATGGGCACGCAGGGAATCCGCGAAAGCGTCGAGTTGTTGCTGGTCGAGTTGGGCACTGGCTTGAGGGTCCAACTTCGCCTGGACTGCCGACAGATCGCGTTGGTCGATGGGCTCGACAATGGCTCCGAACTGGGCCCATTGCTTGCCGGCCATCGACGCGCCGATGATAACAAACACATTGATGGCACCGGCAACCAACCCAATGGCGATGGCGGCGATGGCAAAACCCCCGCCCTTCTTGCGACCGCCCGACATCGAGATCATCACCAACGCCAGCACGCCCATCAGCAAGCCCAAAGGGCCCACGCCGGGAATGCAGCAGGCCACAAGGCCCAGCAAGGAAACAACGAACGCGAAGATCGCCAGGATGCTGGTCTTCGGTTCGAGGTACTCGGGGGCACCGGCGTAGTCCGTGGGCTGGGCGTAGGGGTTTTGGCTCATGACCGCAGGGTAGCCTCGAGTTGGAGGCCCCAGTACCGAGCCTGCCCGGATGGCCCGTCAGACGACCGCGTTGACCATCCGCCAAGCCTGGGAGACGGCCCCGATGGCGTGGTCAACTTCCGCTTCCGTGGTGAACCGTGACAGGCTGATCCGCAGGGAACCGGCGGCCTGCTTCTTGTCCAGGCCCATGGCGCACAGCACCGGGCTCGGCTCGAGCGAGCCGCTGCTGCACGCCGATCCGGCCGAGACGCACACGCCCATCTCGGCCAGGGTGAGCAGGATGATCTCGGCGTCCACGCCGGGCAGAGCCAGGTTGGTGGTGTTCCATAGTCGCCGCCGGGGATCTCGGGGCCCATTGACACAGGCACCCTCGACGAGTTCGAGCACGCCCGCCTCGAGCCGATCGCGCATGGCCGCCACTCGGGCACGCTGCCCGGGGTCGGCCAGCCAGGCCGCGGCCCCCTTGGCCGCCTCTCCCAGCCCCACAATGCCCGGCACGTTCTCGGTGCCGCCTCGACGCCCCAGTTCCTGGGAGCCGGGCGTCTGCTTGCAGAGTTTCACACCCCGGCGGACCCAGAGCACTCCCACACCTTTGGGGCCGTGGAACTTATGGGCGCTGAAGGTCAGCAGGTCGAATTCCGACTTACGGACATCGGTTTCCATGCGACCGACCCACTGGGTACCGTCGACATGCATGGTGGCACCGGCCCCCTTTGCCAGTGCGGCGATCTCCTGGACGGGCTGGATGGCACCCGTCTCGTTGTTGGCCCATTGGAGGCTGACCACGGCTACCTTGTCGTCGATCATTCCGGCAGCGCGTTCGACATCGACCACGCCCGACGCATCCAACGGCAGCCACCGCACCTCGGCCTGACCGCAGGCCTGGAGCTTCTTGGCCAGATCTCGAACGGCCGAGTGCTCGACGGAACTGGTGACCAGGACACGCCGGACGTTGTCGTGCTCGGCCTGTTCGAGAGTGCCACGGATGGCCAATTGGCAGGATTCGGTGCCACCGGAACAGAAGACCACTTCCCTGGGCCCGGCCCCGATGAGGTCGGCCACGTCACGCCGGGCTTTCTCGACACGGGCGCGGGCGGCCTGTCCCGCACGGTGCACGCTCGATGGATTGGCCCAGCAATGCTCGAGGCACTCACACACGGCCGACACCACTTCGGGCAGCGGCTGGGTTGTGGCGTTGTTGTCCAGATAGGCGTTCAACGGTGCGATCAACCCTTCATCGTGGCGAAAGCGGCGGCCGAGGTGGACTCACTCGTCCTCGTCTTCGTCCTCGTACTCCTCGTCGTCTTCTTCGTCTTCGTACTCTTCGCCGTCCTCGTCCTCGTACTCCTCGTCGTCCTCATACTCCTCTTGCTGAGCCTTCTGACGCTCTTCGAGGAGTTCCTTGAGCTGGTCGGGATTGAGCACGCGGACCAGACCGTCCTTCAGGCGGCGCTGCGCGAAGTTGATGACCAGCCCAAGTTCCAGCTCCAGAGCGCGCAGCTTGGCGCGGGTCTGCAACCGCTCGCCGGTGCCCACCTCACCCGGTCGGGCCACAAGGTCCACGATGAAGCGGTCTTCGACGAACAGCGAGGCCGTCACCTGGCCCACCAGCTTGTCCTGGTACCTGATGTCAATCTTCTTGTCGGCCACGTGCTCGATGTCGGCGGACTTCATCTCGACCTGGAGGGCCTTGTTGTAGATCTCGATGGGCAGGCCCGGTCCCAGAGCCTTGTGGACCTCGATGGCGCAGCCGATGACCCGGCGGCTGATGTCGGTCAACTCGGGATCGAGGGCCGAGAGGGGAATGCCCTGGCGGTCGTGCCCGCCCTGGCCGCCATACCCACCGTGTCCACCGTGTCCGCCATGGCGGCCTCGACCGCGGCCCCGACCGCCATTGCCGCCACGTCCACGGCCAGGGCCCGAACCGCCACGACCGCCTCGATAATCGCCCCGTTCGTTGTAGTCGCGTCTGTCATTGCTCACGTGGAGTGCTCCAAGGTGTTCCAGGGTGTCCGATACGCATGTGTCTGAGGGCTCGCGGCCGAAAGCCGCGTCATTGCTGATGTGCCAGGGACGATCCCAAACCATCTGGGGCACAGGACCGAACCGGCCCCCTCGGGAAGCGATCCATGACTACGGGAATCGTTGGCCAACTGTTTCGTCGAGTGGCAAGGCCGGCAGGGCTGTCGCCGGGAATGGGGTCCTGGAGGAGGCCAAAAGTTTCGAAGAGGGCGGGCCAACCCGTACCGCCCACGTCAGGCACCCAGAGCATACCACCATCGACGCCCCGGCACAACCCGGAATCCATGAACTTGCCCGATCGACGACCGGCCGAAGCGTGGACTAGAACGCCGGCGTCCGCCCGCCATCGACGGCCAGCACCGTCCCGGTGATGTACGACGCCGCGGGGGTGCAATAGAACGCCACGGCGGCGGCCACCTCCTCGGCCCGCCCCAACCGGCCCATGGGAATAGTCGCCAGGGCTTCGTTCCGGACGGTGCCGGTGTCGGTGCCCTGCTTGCGGGCCTTGCCTTCAAAGAGGCTGGCAAGCCTGGCCGTATCGGTGAACCCCGGCAGCACGGAATTGACCGTGATGCCGTCGGCGGCCACCTCGCCGGCCAGGGTCTTGCCCCAGGCCGCCACCGCCGCCCGCACCGTATTGCTCACCCCAAGCCCGGGGATGGGGCACTTGACCGACGTGCTCAGGATATTGACGATGCGGCCAAAGCCCTTGGCCCGCATGCCCGGCAGCACGAGCTGGGCCAGGTTCTGGTTGTTCACCAGGTGGGCGGTCATGGCCTCCAGGAAGGCGTCGCCCGGGGCATCGGCGATGGGCCCACCCGGCGGGCCCCCGGTGTTGTTGATCAGGATATCGAAACCCCCAGCCCGCTCCATGGCCTGGGATGCAGCGGCGAGCACCCCGCCCGGCTCGGCAAAGTCGGCCAGGGCAAGATCGTGCGAAGCGCCGGGCACCAGTGGCAGGCTGGCCATCGCCTCTTCGAGCCGAAGCCGGTCGCGGGCAAAGAGGGTCACGTGAGCGCCCAGCCCGGCCAAAGCAACGGCCGTCGCAAGACCGATGCCCTGGCTCGCCCCGCAGACCAGGGCGGTAGTTCCACTCAGATCCGTGTCCATCGGGCAGGGTAGGACCATGGACCATGCGGCCAGAGCCTTCGGCGCGTTGCCGGGGTTTCGCAGAGAAACTCAAGAACTAATTTGGCCCTGAGCCCGCTTCCCTGGGCTGTCTCCACAGGTACACCACCAGGATGCCAACGCCGATGATCAGCCACAGGTCCGCGAGATTGCTGACGTAGGGCCAGACTTCCCGACCGCTCCAGGGCGTCGAGATGCCAAAGGGGAACTCCACGCCGGGCAAGGGGTGCAGAAAGTCCCGCACGCACGCGAATCGGATGCGGTCGTACAGGTTCCCCAGCCCGCCGGCGATGACCAGCGCGATGGCCGACTGTGCCAGAACATCGCCACGCCCGACCCATCGCACGAACATCCAGACCGCAAAGCCGATGGCAAGCGCCGTCGCGATGATAAAGAACGTCCGCTTCCCGGCACCGATACCAAAGACCGCGCCGGGGTTGAGGACGAGCTTGAACTCCAGCAGGTGCGGCACGAGAACCGTGGGCTCGTGCTTGGGCAGCAAGGCCTGCAACTCGGTCGTTTCGAGCACGGCCTTCCGATCGAGCGCTACCGGCGTGGGCGCGAGCGTGTTGAAGGCGATGGCCTTGCTGGCCAGGTCGGCGGCGGTGGCCAAGATGACCAGGATCGCAAGCAAGGCCCAGGCGGCCCGCCCCGGCGGGGCCCGGTCGGGCGTCTCGGTTGTCGACGGCCCGGTCACGATCAGCGGCGTCCTTCCATGCGTCGGGCCGCGTCGATGGAGTATTGCGCCCACGGCAACTCCGCCAGCCTTTCCTTGCGGATGGGCTTGCCCGTGGCCACGCACAGCCCGAAGACGCCGTCCTCGATCCGTTGCAGGGCGGCATCGATCTCGCGGACGAGGTTGCGTTCGGCCGCGGCCAGGTCCAGCGAGAGGGTCTGCTCGGCGGCGTCGGTGCCCGCGTCGGCCATGTGCTGGGGGGTATGGCTGAGGTTGCCCGAGCCCCCGCCGGTCAGGGCCCCGCCTTCGAGCCCGGCCACCTCGTCGAGGACCTGGGCCCGCTTCTCGAGGAGGATCTGGCGGAACTTGTCCAGCTCACGCTTGTTGTAAGGGCTCTTGGTGGGGTAGATCTCGGCGGCGGGCTCGTCCTGGGCCGCCCTGCGATCGGTCGAAGCGATCAGCGGCTTGGGGGCCGGCTCTCCGGGGGTCAAGAGGCCGCCGATGCCCTCGGGCATCACCGCCACGGGCGGCTTGGGACGCTTGGGACGCGCCGGACCCTTGCGTTCGGAATCCTTGCCGCCCGATGCGGCCGCACCGGCGGCGGGCGGGGGAGGTGGTGCCGCTACCGGTGGCGGTGGCGCTTCGATCGGCTTGGCCGGGGCCTTGCCGGTCGACGGCGTGGCCTTCGATGGTGGCGCCTTGGCCGGGGGCTTGCCGGCCGTTTTCTTCGGTGTCTTCTTCGAAGTGCCGGCGGCGGGGGCGGCCTTGGCGGGGGTCGGCTTGGCCGCGTTCCTGGTCTTCTTCGCGGGTGCCTTGCCGGCGGCCTTCTTCGTGCTGGCCTGCTTCTTCAATGGCCGCTTGGCCGGCGGCCTGGCCGTGGCCGCCTTCTTTGCGGTCTTCTTCGTGGGCTTGGCGGCGGGCTTGGCCGGCGTCTTCCTGCCGGGAGCCTTGGCGGCCTTCTTGCCCGGGGCCGGGGCCTTCTTGGCCGGGGCCGGGGCCTTGGCGGCCTTCACACGAGGAGCCTTCGGCTTGGCCGAGGTCGCGGGCTTGGATGTGGTGGTCTTCTGTTTGGCCACGGTGGCTCCGGGTTGCCGGAGTGTGTGTCCAAGGCCATGGCCACGCGGCCACCCCCGGCCAGAGGACGCCAAGAGTAGGGCATGGATTACCGGGCGTCAAAGGGGGTCCGGTCCCACCCTAGGTGCCCTGGCGGCGAAGGCCAGCGGCCCGGGAAGCGATCCCAGGAACCGGCTGGCGAGGTCTCAGCCCGGCACGGGCGCTTCTTGCTTTGCCAGGTCGAAGCTCCCCAGGCCGCGGTAGCGCTGGTACCGGCGTTCGAGCAGCTCCGCTGGCTCCAGCTGGGTGAGGCTCTCCAGCTGGGCCACGATCCAGCGCTCCAGGTTCCGTGCCGCCAGCACCTTGTCGCGGTGGGCCCCCCCCGGCGGCTCGTCGATCACCGCGTCGACGACCCCCAGCTCCAGGTTGTCCCGCGCCGTCAGCTTCAGGGCCGTGGCCGCCTGGCTGTTGGTCCGCTCGTTGGCCTGCTTCCAGAGGATGGCCGCGCACCCCTCGGGGCTGATGACCGAGTACCACGCGTGCTGGAGCATGGCCACGCGGTCGGCCACGGCGATGCCCAGGGCCCCGCCCGAACCACCCTCGCCGATGACCACGCTGACGATGGGCACGGGCAAGAGGCTCATCTCACGCAGGTTGAAGGCGATGGCCTCGGCCTGCCCGCGCATCTCGGCCTCCAGCCCCGGGAAGGCCCCGGGCGTATCCACCAGCGTCACGATCGGCACGCCGAACTTGGCGGCCAGCTGCATCTTGTGCAGGGCCTTGCGATAGCCCTCGGGGTGCGGGCAGCCGAAGTGGCAGCGCAGCTTCTCCTGCGTGTTGCGCCCCTTGTGGTGGGCAACCACCAGGCACTTGAACTCGCCGATGCGACCGAAGCCCGTGACGATGGCCGGGTCTTCCCCGCTGCGCCGATCGCCGTGCAACTCGGTGAAATCCCGCAGCATGAGCTCGATGTAGTCGCGTCCCTGGGGGCGGCTGGGGTGCCGGGCCACACGGACGGTGTTCCAGGGGCTCAGTTGCTTGTACAGCTCGGCCATGGTCTGGCTGTGGCGGCTCAGGCGCTCGGCCAGGGCGTGCTCGGCCTGGGCCAGGTCCTCGGGCAGGCCGGTGCCCGTGGGCCCCTGCCCGGTGGTCAGGGCGTCCACGCGCGACTTGAGCTGGGCGATCTCTTCCTCCAGCGTCCGTAGGGGCTGCTCGAACTCCAGGGTGTAGTACGTCGCCATCGGAAGCAAGGATATCCGCCTCTGGCGGCCCGGCCCCGCACGCGACAACCCGGGGCCGGGCCCGTAGCGTCCGCCATGAGCGACCACACTCCGGGCGTCACGGTGGGCCCCTTGCTGGTGATCGGCGGCGGGGCCATGGCCACGGCCATCCTCTCGGGGGCGGCGGCGGCCAACGTGCTCGACGGGCCGGTGGTCGTCGCCGAGCCCGATGCCCAGCGTCGCGCCGCCATCACCGCCCTGGCGCCCACGATCGACGCCGTCGCCTCGGTGGCCCACGCCATCCAAGCCCTGCCCTGCGACGACGCGGCGGTGCTGCTGTGCGTCAAACCGCAGGCCCTGGATGCCGTCGCGGGCGAGGTCGACCGGGCCCTGGGAGCACGGATGCTCGATGGCCGCTGCCTGCTGAGCATCGTGGCGGGAGCAACCACCGAATCCCTGGCCCACCGTTTCCGTGCCCGCGTGGTGCGGCTCATGCCCAACCTGCCCATCGCCCTTGGGCTGGGGGCCACCGCCGCGTGCGCGGGCGAGGGGGCCACCGGCGAGGACCTGGACCGGGCCCACCGGCTGTTCGGGGCCGCCGGGCGGGTGTTCGACCTGCCCGAGGCGGCCCTGGACGCCTTCACCGCCGTGGCCGGCAGCGGCCCGGCCTACGCCTTCCTGCTGGCCGAGGCCCTGGCACAGGGCGCCCTCGAAGCCGCCGCCGGCGCGGGCCTGACCGAGGCCACCCTCCGGCGGATCATCGCCCAGACCCTGCTGGGCGCGGCCGCCATGCTGGCCGAGGAGGCCGATGGCCAGCCGCCCGACCCGGCCCTGCTCCGCCAGCGGGTCACGAGCAGGGGCGGCACCACCGAGGCGGCCCTGGCCGTGCTCGAGCGGAACAACTTCCGCGGGGCGGTTCGCCGGGCCGTCCTGGCCGCGGCGCAGCGCGCGGGCGAACTGGGCGGGACTGGGCCCCAGGCTCCCCCGCCCTGACGGGCCCTTCCCGGGCGGGCCCCTGGTCCAGCGCCCCCGGGCGGGGGCCTGGTTCGCAAGGGCCGCGCCGCCCCGCGCTCCACGCGCCCGCGCCCGGGCACCCCCACCGGCGTGTTGCCTATCCTGCGTCCGTGATCCGGATCCAACGCATCACCGTGCAGAGCCCGCTGTACCCCGGCGCCGTGGCGCTGCGCGAATCGGTGCTGCTGGGCCCCATCGGCTACGACCACGCCCGATTCTGCCGCGAGTACGGCGGCGTCGACGAGCGGGCCGAGCACTTCGTGGCCGTGCTGGACCAGCCCGGCCTTGCCCAGGGCCCTTCGGCCGGCCCCGCGGGGCAACGGGTCGTCGGCTGCCTGCTGCTCCTGGCCGATGCAGCGCCCGCTGACGACGGGTGCCGTCAGGCCAAGGTCATGCAGATGGCCGTCGATCCGCAGCGGCAGGGCGAGGGCCTGGGCCGACGCCTGGTGGTCGCCGCCGAGGCCCGGGCCTTTGGCGAACTGGGCCTGGATCGCCTCTACTGCCATGCCCAGGACCGGGCCGTGGGTTTCTATGAGGCCCTGGGCTGGCGGGCCGAGGGCGAGCCGTTCACCGAGGCGGGCATCGGCCACCGCAAGATGGTCCTGCGGGCCCCGCCCCAACCCACCGGCGAGGCCGTGGCCGCCCGCGACGAGCTCTATGACGACGAGGGGCTGTAGGCGGCCTTCGCCGGCCATCACCCCGGCTCGGCAACCCGCAGCAGTTCGCGGATGCGATGAAAATCTTCCGTGGGCGTGCGTCCGCTGTGGCCGTGCCCGCGGTGCCACCACAGGTCCCGGGCCGACCTTCCCCCTCCGTCGCGCACGCTCGCGTCGGCCCCGGCGTCGATCAGGGCGCGGACGTGCTCGCCCGAGGCTCTACGGGCCGCCACGTGCAGCGCGGGCGGCTCGATCGCGGCACCCCCGCCGCGGCGCCCCAGGCCGGGCAGGCGGCCAAGGACCACCCCGCACTCGGGGCACGTGGTCCGGGGATCCTCGCCCGGTTCGAGCGGGTCCGTGCCATGGACGCAGCGTCCGCGGCGGAAGCGTGGGCGTGCCGCTGGCGTTTTTGGAATCGAACGCACAGGTCGCGGAGGTCGCCAAGGAAGAAATTCTTCTCAATCTTTCTCTGTGCCTCCGTGCCTCTGTGGTTCTCTTCTTTCCTGTCTTGAAGAGAAGATGACCACAGAGGCACCGAGGCACAGAATTCGGATGAGGGATGCTCGCGGGGGTGCGATCGATGTGCTCGCGGGTCCGGGGCGCGGGGCGGGCGGCGGGGCCGCGATGCCTCTGCACAAGGCCAAAGGGCCCCCTCGCTCACGCGAGGGGCTCGTCACGATGGCGATGGCGCGCAGCGCGGGGTGTGCGTTGCGCGCTCTGCTCGATGGTGCTGGTTCCCGTACGCTGCCAGCGCGCAGCGCACGGCGTGCGCTGCGCGCTCTGGCTTCGGAGCATCCGAACATGGCCACCCCGGCGCGCAGCGCACGCCTTGCGCTGCGCGCTGGCAGTGTCAAACGCCCATCTTTTCTCGTGTCGAAGGCACGAAATTGTTCAAGCCACCCCACCAACGGGCCGAAGCTTGGGATGCCGGCCCCCACCACTCGCACCACCGGGGGCCAAGGGAGGGATCGCGCCATGGCGACGGTGCCGCGCAGCCGGGGGGGTGTCATCGCGTTCTTTGCTACGCGACTGGAAAAGTGGACGAGCCGGGCCGGCGACCTGGGCCTGGACCCCGCCCGGGTGCAGGAGCTCGCCCAGGCCGTCGAGCGGGCGCAATCGGCCCGCGAAAATAACCTTATATTGCAGGCGGCCGCGCGCGCCGCGGCGAAAGAGGCCCGCCGGCTCGAGTATCACCTGCGCCGCACGGGCGGGCGGTCGATCGCCACGATCCGCGCCAAGGCCAAGCTCGACGAAGATCCCGGCGTGCTCGTGCTGGCCGAGCTGCCCGCGCCAAAGAGGCCGCGCCCCACGCCCGCGCCGCCCACGCCAACCAACGTGCGCTCGCGCGTGGACCACGAGGGGGCCATCGTGCTGTCGTGGCAGGCCACCCGCCCGCGCCCGCACGCCCGCGCCTTCACGCGCGTGCAACGCGCCCTCAACGGCTCCTCGCGCTTCACGCTCATCGGCACCAGCGGCACGAACGAGTACCGCGACGACACGCTGCCGATGGGCACGCACCAGGCCGCCTACCGCCTCACCGCCGTCCGAGGCAAGCTCGCGGGCGCGCCGGCGGAAACCATCGTCGTGCGCCTGGGCGCCCGCGCGGCCTGATCGCAGCGCCCCACGACCGCAACGCCGTGTTCCCGGGCCCTGCGCGACCCTGGCGTTGAAGATCTTGAACGCAGAGGTCGCGGAGGTCGCAAAGGAAAGAGGCCGTTTCCTTCTTTCTCTGTGTCTCTGTGCCTCTGTGGTTATCTTCTTTCCTGTCTTGAAGAGAAGATAACCACAGAGACGCAGAGGCACAGAGCCCGGATGAGGGATGCTCTGTTCGTGCCACCGAACTCCGTCTTCGGAGATCGGTGTCTTGAACCCCTCTGCGCCCTCTGCGACCTCTGCGTTGAAGATTCTGAACGCAGAGGGCGCGGAGGTCGCAAAGGAGGGAAATCTTCTCGACTTCCCTCTGTGCCTCTGTGCCTCTGCGTTGAACTCCTTCCTTCCGGCAGACAGGAATTGAACACCGAGGCACGGAGGCACGCAGGGCCGGTGGGCAGGCCGGGCCCCGACGCGCTGGAACTCCAAGGAAACCGCCCCCGGCGGCCAAAGTCGGCCCCCGATCCGTCCGATACCCACGCCAAAGGCCCCGGCGTGGGGCCGCCAGACACGACCAAGGCCCCCGCGGAGGACCGCTGGGGGCTGCACATCAGGATATTCCCCATGACCACCGAACCCAGCGTCGACCACCGCCGCATCGCCATCGCCCGGGCCCGCCTGCGGACCTGGACCAGCCACCGCACGATGCTGGGCCTCGAGCCCGGGCGGCTGGAGGCCCTGGCCGCGGCCATCGAGCGGGCCAGCCACGCCCTGGAAGACCTGGAGATGGGCCGCACCCCTCGCGCCGCCGGGCGGCGGCACCTGGGCCGGGCCATGGAAGAGCTGCGCCGGGCGGTGGAAGCCCTGGGCCGGGGCATCGCCCACCGGGCCATCGCCCGCGAAACGCACGCCTGCGCCCCGGAAGCCCACGCCATCGCCCAGGAAGCCCACGCCATCCGCACCGGCCAGGACCCGGCCCTGGAGGCGCGGCCGTGGCGCGGGGCCGAGATGGCACGCCCCACGATCGCCCGCGCCGCCGTGGACGACCGGGGCCGCGTCCGCCTGGAGCTGCGCTGCCCCGGGCTGGGGCGGGACCCGAGCGTCCGCGTGCTGGTGCGACGCCGCGTGGGCCGCTGGGGGTCCTACGAGCCCATCGGCCTGGCCCGCGGCGGGGTGTACCTCGACCGCCACCCCCAGCGCGCCGGCCGGTACGCGGCGTACAAGGTCGAGGTGGTGGGCGGGCCCATGGCCGGGGCAACGAGCCGGCGCGCCCTGGCCGACTTCCTGGCCGGCGGCCGGCCCTGGGCCTTCGCCGCGTTGCACATCGGGCCCGCGGGCCCGCAGGTCGCACCCGCCCCCGCCCCGGCGGAGACGCGCGCGGCGTGAGGCCGACGCCAGGCGGCGGGAACTTCCACCCTTTGCGCCCTGTGCGACCTCTGCGTTGAAGATCTTGAGCGCGGAGGTCGCGGAGGTCGCAAAGGAAGGAGATCTTCTCAATCTTTCTCTGTGCCTCTGCGCCTCTGTGGTTATCTTCTTTCCTGTCTTGAAGAAAAGTTTACCACAGAGACGCAGAGGCGCAGAGAACGGATGATGGAAGTGGGGCCCGTGCCAGTGAACTCCGTCTTCGGAGATCGGTGTCTTCAACCCCTCCGCGCCCTGGGCGACCTCTGCGTTCAAAACTCTTCCACCCTTCGAGCCCTTCGCGACCTCTGCGTTCAAAATCTTCAACGCAGAGGGCGCAGAGGGCGCGAAGGGGGAGCGATGGCGTCCTCGTCCAGCTTCCACGCCCCGCCGCACTCGGGGCAGACGCGGCGGCCGTCCTCTTGCGGCTCGATCTAGGCGATGCGGTAGCCGCACGCGGGGCATAAGCCAAAGTCCAGCCAGAAGGATCTTCCCGGGCCCGGTTCGGGAAGGCGGATCCATCGACGCGCGGCCGCCGTCGCCGCGATGGCGATGGCCAGCGCCAGGAAGAACGCGACCAACCAAGGCATGAACGCCGCCAGCGCGGTCATCAGGAACGGAGCCGCGCACAACGAGAGCACGAGGGCCACGCCCAACACCAGGGGGTTGGGCCCCCCGGACCGAAAGATGATCTCGCACACCCAGGGGTCGAGCCCGGCATGCTGTGCATCGGCCTTGGAAGGCCCGGGCCCGGGCGGCAACGGTCGCCCACGATCATCGGTGTTCGGCTTGGCCACTCGCAAGACGGCGTCCGCGGGAATGTGCAAAGAACGATGCCCGGTCACACGCTCCATCCTTGGCGCGCCAACGTCTTCCGGCGCGCCAGTGCTTCCCCCCCTCCGCGACCATCGCGACCTTCGCGTTCAAAACTCTCCCAACCCCCGAGCCCAAAGCGAACTTGGCGATCAAGATCTTGAAAGCGGGGCAGAGCGTCACCGGCACGCCGCGGCCTCATGGACCCCCCACGCCCGCTCGAGCGTGCCCCACGCGCCCAAGATCCACGCACCCGCACTCGGGGCAGGGCCCGGCGATGCCAGAGAGATCGTAGTTGCACGCGACGCACCGGTTATTGCGGCGGCGGCGGGCGCGGATGCGCCGGCGCAGCGCGATGAGCAGCAGCAGGATGGGTGTGGCGTAAAAGAAGGTGTTGCCCAGGAGCCCGGGCCACAGGGGCAGGAAGGGGATCGCCACGCGGCCGCCGCCGATGGAGACGACCAGAAGGCCGCGGCGCTCGACCGCGCTCCCGGGCTGGCCATCGCTGGCGACCATGCCCCACGCGGCGTGCCACGGCCAGCCCGCCGCGGCGACGACGGCCACCTCCGGGCTCTGCCGGACCACACGCGCCAGGTGCGCGGGCGGCTCGCGGGGTGGCAGGGGCCAATCGTCGGCCGAGAGGCGCCCCCCGCCCGCGGTGGTCATCGCCCAGTCGCCCCAGTGGATCAGCACCCACTCGCCGTGGCCCGGCACGCGCTCGCCCCGCACGCCGTACAAGCGCTGGGCACCCGCCGGCCCGTGCTTGAAGTGGAACTCCTCGACGCGCACGCGCCCGGCCCGGGGCCAGCCGCCCTGGTTCCCCACGGGGCCGTAGCCACCGGCGCGGGCCCACGCCCCCACGCCAGCCACAATGCCCAACGCCGAAAGCCCCAGGCCCAGCGCGAGGGCAACCAGCAGCGAACGCCAACCCAGGATGCGCGGAGGGCCCTTGGACATCGTCGCGATGGTACCGCCCCAACGCGACGCCAAGGGTGCCAGGCGTGGCCGGCGGGTTGGGAGATCAGGCCCCCGGGCCCGGGGTGTTTGGGGGGGGCTGCGGAGGGTCGGCTTCGGGCTCGGACGAAGCGGCGGGCGGGCCCACGAAGCGGCCCAGCACCACGCAGGCCACCAGGTCCCCGGCCACGTTCACCGACGTGCGCGCCATATCCAGGAGCCGGTCGACCCCGATGATCAGCGCGATGCCCGTGCGTGGGACGTTGACCGTGGCCAGGATCGTGGCCAGGATCACGATGCCAACCCCCGGGCTGGCCGGGGCCCCGATGGAGGCCCCCACGGCGGTGGCCACGACCACCGCCATCTGCCCGAGCGTCAATTCCACGCCAAAGACCTGCACCAGGAACATGGTTGCCACGCACTGGTAGGCCGCCGTGCCCGCCATGTTCACCGTCGCCCCCAGCGGCACGAGGAAGCGGGCGATGGCCGGACGCACGTGCAGCTTTTCCTCGGCCACCCTGATCGAAAGCGGCATGACCGCCGCGCTGCTGCTGGTGGCAAAGGCCAACAGCAAGACCTCGCGCGAGCGCGACAGCAGCGTGAGCGGCCCAACCTTGCCAAGCCCCCAGGCCAGCAGCAGGAACATGGCCATGACCACGAGCAGCGCCACCAGGACCGTGGCCATGTACGCCGACATGGCCAGCATCGCCGAGGGACCGATCCGCACCGTTACCTGGGCCAGCAGGCCGAAGACCGCCGCGGGGGCCAGCAGCATCGCCCACTTGATGACCGTCATGCAGACCTCCTGCACGGCCCCGAGCACCTCGACGGCCGGGCGGGCAACCCTGGTTGGCATCTGCACCATGGCCACGCCCACCACCAGGCTGAAGAGCACCCACTGGAGCATGTTGCGGTTGACCGCCGCCTCGGTGGGCGAGGCGGGCAGAAGATCGACCAGCATCCGCGGGGCCTCGGCCAGCGTGGGCCGGGAAAGGGTCTGGGGGAAGGCGGGGTCCATCTCCAACGGCTCGGACGCGGTGGGGTCTGGCTCGGACTCGGTGGGCACCGGCTCGGATGTCGCGGGGACTTGTTCCGACGCGGTCGGCCCCGGCTCAAACTCGGGGGCGACCTGCGCGGCCGTCTGGGCCCGCACGTGCTCGGGAAGAAAATCCCCCGGACGCAAGAGGGCCCCGGCCCCCAGCCCGATGATGCACGCCGCCACGGTCGTCAGAATAAAGTACGGCGCCACGCGCCTGCCCACGCGCTTGAGCTCGCTGGCGTTCTCGCTCGAGCACAGGCCCAAAATGATGGAGCTGAAGACCAGCGGCAGCACGATCATCGAGATCAGCTGGAGGAACAAGAGCCCGGGCAGGGCCAGCCAGGCCGCGATGGCCTCGGCCACACCCTGCGAGGGGACGATGCCCACCGCGGGGGTCAGCAGCCAGCCAACGAGCACGCCCAGGGCCAGCGCCACCAGGATCTGGGCCCACAGCCGCGTGCGCACCAGGACCGCCAGCGTGCGGCTGGCGCGCGACAGCGGACGCGGCCGCAGCTGACGCGGCCGGTGCTGGCCCGCGCCTTGGGCCCCGGGGCCCAAAGGCCCGCCGCTCTGGTGCGCCGGCCCGGGGCCCTGGTGTGCCGGCCCGGGGCCGTGTTGCGTTTCGTCCCTGTCCATCGCGGGCATGTTAGTGGCCAAGCGCGGGACGGGTGCGTGCCGCCCTGCGGCCCCGACCCGCCGCACTGGAAGGGGAAAGAAACCGCCCCCGGCGGCCAAAGCCGGGCGAGGAAGCGTCCGATACCGGGGGCAAGGGCCCCGGCGTGGGGCCGCCAGAGAGGCCTTGGGCCCGGGCCACGCGGGCCGGAGGGCCCCGCGTGCGGAGCGACGCCATGCACCCAGCCATCGACCGGCCAGCGATCGAGTGCCCCGCCCCGCCGGGCCGGGCCGACCACGTCCAGCGGCGCATCGGGGCCGCGCGGCTGCTGTGCGAGCGGCTGGGGAGCCGGGCCGCGGAGCTGGAGCCCCAGGCCAACCTCCTGGACCGCCTTCTGGAAGCCATCGAAGAGGCCGAGTACGCCGCCTGGGCCCTGTCCAACGCGCGCCGGGACCGCCAGGGACCCGAGGCGGGCCTGCGGCGGGCCATGGAAGCCCTGCGCCGCGAGCAGGATGCCCTCGAGCGGACCGCGGCCCACCTGCCCGGGCGGCCCGAAGGTCCGACCATGGGGGCCCCGGCGGTCTGCCGCGGGTCCCGGTGGCGGCACCGCAAGGAAGTGGATCTGCAAGCGGCCATCATGCGGGCCCGTCGCGTGGAGGCGGGCGGCGTCGAGCTGACCATCCTCTGCCACGGCCTGGGCCTGGTCCCGGGCTTGTACGTGCAGGTCCTGCGTCGGAACAATCCCGGCGAGCGGTACCTGTCGGTGGGCCGGGCCTGGGAGCCGTGCTTCGTGGACGCCGCCGCGGGCGCGTCCACGCAACTGGCCGTGTACCGGGTCATCGCCTGCTACGAACGCGTCAGCGGGCCCATCAGCCGGCGCGTGCTGGTGCCGCTGCCCCTCGCCGAGCCGCAGGAGCCGCCGCCCGGCTGGAAGCGTTCCACAAGCCCCGCCGCGGCCTGAGCCGCCACCTTCCAAGCCCCCGCCCGAGCCCGGCCAGCGAGCCCCCACGCCCGGCCAGCGAGCCCCCGCGCCCGGCCGGTGAGCCCCGCGATCGCCCGGGACGGGATGGGCGCTCCAGACATGGAACGCGCAGGGTGTGGAGGGTGCGAAGGGAAGAAGCCGCTTCCTTCTTTCTCTGTGCCTCTGTGCCTCTGTGGTTCTCTTCTTTCCTGTCTTGAAGAGAAGATCACCACAGAGACACCGAGACACAGAGACCGGATGAGGGATGCTCTGTCCGTGCCAGCGAACTCTGTCCTCGGAGATCGGTGTCTTCAACCCCTCCGCGACCATCGCGACCTTCGCGTTGAAGATCTTGAACGCGGGGCCGAGCGTCACCGGCACGCCGCGGCCTCATGGACCCCCCACGCCCGCTCGAGCGTGCCCCACGCGCCCAAGATCCACGCACCCGCACTCGGGGCAGGGCCCGGCGATGCCAGAGAGATCGTAGTTGCACGCGACGCACCGGTTATTGCGGCGGCGGCGGGCGCGGATGCGCCGGCGCAGCGCGATGAGCAGCAGCAGGATGGGTGTGGCGTAAAAGAAGGTGTTGCCCAGGAGCCCGGGCCACAGGGGCAGGAAGGGGATCGCCACGCGGCCGCCGCCGATGGAGACGACCAGAAGGCCGCGGCGCTCGACCGCGCTCCCGGGCTGGCCATCGCTGGCGACCATGCCCCACGCGGCGTGCCACGGCCAGCCCGCCGCGGCGACGACGGCCACCTCCGGGCTCTGCCGGACCACACGCGCCAGGTGCGCGGGCGGCTCGCGGGGTGGCAGGGGCCAATCGTCGGCCGAGAGGCGCCCCCCGCCCGCGGTGGTCATCGCCCAGTCGCCCCAGTGGATCAGCACCCACTCGCCGTGGCCCGGCACGCGCTCGCCCCGCACGCCGTACAAGCGCTGGGCACCCGCCGGCCCGTGCTTGAAGTGGAACTCCTCGACGCGCACGCGCCCGGCCCGGGGCCAGCCGCCCTGGTTCCCCACGGGGCCGTAGCCACCGGCGCGGGCCCACGCCCCCACGCCAGCCACAATGCCCAACGCCGAAAGCCCCAGGCCCAGCGCGAGGGCAACCAGCAGCGAACGCCAACCCAGGATGCGCGGAGGGCCCTTGGACATCGTCGCGATGGTACCGCCCCAACGCGACGCGCAAGGGGCGGGGGCTTCGCTTGGGAGGAGATGGTTGAACGCGGAGGGCGCGGAGGGCGCGAAGGAAGAAATACTTTTCATTCTTTCTCTGTGCTTCTGTGTCTCTGTGGTTATCTTCCTTCTTCAATCGAAGAGAAGATGACCACAGAGGCACCGAGACACAGAGGCCGGATGAGGGATGCTCTGTTCGTGCCAGCGAACTCTGTCCTCAGAGATCGGTGTCTTCAACCTCTCCGCGTCCTTCGCGACCTCTGCGTTGAAGATCTTCTGCGCCAAGGGGGCAACGTTCACGACGGGGTCGCGCACGCAGGCGCTTCGATCTTCCAGGCCGCCTGGCAGCCTGCGCACACGCGGCGGCCGTCTTCCTGGGGCTCGATGGTGTCCAGCCGTCGCCCGCACGCGGCGCACAGGCACAGCCGCCGCGAAGCGCATCGACGCACCTTGGCGCTCCAGGGTCGCAGCAGGAAGTACGGCAGCACGAGCGAAAGGAAAAGCACGCCCACCGCCATATACAGGACCAACGTTTGTGGAACCAGCAGCGGGCCTTCCCGTTTGGCGTATAATAAGAGGAGCACGAAGACCATGTAGCCGCCCATCATCATCCAGAGTTCTGGCATGTCTGTTCCCATGGCGTCGCGGATGCGTCGGCGGTCGATGCCTTGGGCGCGGGCCGCACGCTTGGGGATGCTGCGATGCAATGTGTAAGGTTGCCCGCGATCGTCGACGATGGGCGGGCTATAGAAGAAAGCGCGGGCCGCGTTCCCCGGTGGTGCGGCTGGAAGATTGCAAGGTCGAACCGGCGCCGTGATCGTGCCCGGCTCGACCTTCCAGGCGGCCTGGCACCCCGCGCACACGCGGCAACCGTCCTCACGGGTTGGCAGGCCCGCCACCGATGCCCCGCACGCCGGGCACAGGCCCCGGGACAGCCAGGCCGCGCGTTGCAGGGCAAAGAAACAGCGGCGCTTACGCACATTCAGGGTCAACGCCAGCAGGCAGACGGTGCAGCCCATGGCGATGGCAAAGGCCCTCGAATCGAATTCGTTGTTCACGGCCGTGGCAATAGTCGCAAGAAAGACAATGGTAAGGATGGCTTGCTGGCCCTGCTCCTGGGCCTGACGTTTGGCGTTCCACGTCGCCGCCTCGTAGGTTGCCTCGTCGATCCCCAGGCGCCGGGCCGCCCGCGCGTCGAGCCGGTGCCCACGCGGCAAAGGCTGGCCCGCGTCGTCCGGATTCGCCCCGGCCAGATCATCGCCCGCTCCCTTCCCGGTGGATGCTCCAGCCGATGGTACGCCATTCTTAGGCATGGTTCGCCGGCGCCCCTTGGCAAAACCCCGGTGCGCGGGTCGCGGGCACAAGCGTCCGCCGGGAAGGGCGTGCGCGGGCCCAGGCCCGGGCCGCTTGGCGCGTGTTGAAACAAATGCCGGGCGCGCGAGCCCGACCTGCGATGGCTGGTGGCCTCAGCCCGCGCCGCCGGGCCCGGGCGTCGCGGGCCCGGCAGACATCGGGGCGTCGATGGGTGCGCGGCCGGGCCCGAAGTCGGGCAGCAGCACCTCGAACTCGGCGCCCTTTGGGCCCGGCCCGGGGGCGTGGGCCTCGCGGTTGCGGGCGATGAGCACGCCCCCGTGCTCGCGGACGATGCCCTCGGCCACGGCCAGGCCCAGGCCCGTGCCCTTGGCGTCCAGGCGCGTGCTGACGAAGGGGTCGAACAGCGTGGCCAGCACCTCGGGGGCGATGCCCGGCCCGTTGTCGGCGATGGTCAGGCCCACCCACGTCGAGCCCTCGCGCACGATCGATTCGGCCGCGATGGTGATGGTGGGATCGGCCGAGGAACTCTCGAGCAGCGCCTCGGCGGCGTTGCGGACGAGGTTCACCAGGACCTGCACGATGCGGTCGCCGTCGCAGGGCACCGTCAGGCCCGGGAAGATCCGCACGTCCACGCGGACGCGGCGCACCGGGTCGTCCAGTCGCAGCAGTTCCAGGGCCCGCGCGACCAGGTCCGCCACCAGCACCGGCGCAATCCGCGGCGTGCGGACGCGGGCAAAGTCCAGCAGCCCCTCGCCCAGGCGCTCGAGGCGATCGACCACGCGGCGCATCAGGGCGGCACGGGCCGCGGGCAGCGGCCGGTCGGGCCTTTCCTGCATCTCGACGACCAGGCCCTTGAGCACGGCCAGGGGGGTGTTGATCTCGTGCGCGACGCCCGCGCTGAGCATGCCCAGGCTCGCCAGGCGGTCGGCGTCGGCCAGGTTGCGGCGGGCGTTTTCCAGGAGGTGGTTCTTGCGCTTGAGATCTCCCGCCACGCGTTCGAGCTCTGCCAGCGTGCGGGCCAGCTCCGCCTCGTTGCGACGCAGGGCCGCGATGGAACGGTTGCGGCTGCGCATGATCTCGCCCAACTCGTCCTGGGGCATGAAGCGCGGGTCGATCAGCTCTCTCGAACGATCTCCCTGCTGCACCGCCAGGTCGGCGCGCAAGAGCCGGCCGATGGGCCGGTACACGTGCCGGGGCAGGACAAAGATCTCCAGCGCGGCGGCGATCAGGAAGTAGACCGCCAGCATGGAGAGCAACAGCAGCAGGTCCAGCCGCAGGACGCTGGCACGCACGCCACCGAGCCGGCGATCCAGCACGTAGTACACCCCGCCGGAGACGTGCGGCAGGGCGATCCCCGCCGATCCGGGCGGCCCGCCGCGTCGCCCCCCTTGCCCGCCGCCACCGTGGGGCAGGGGCACCGCCGCGTCGCCCGCTCGCTGGAGGCTGGCGATCGCACGGGGGCTGAGGTTGAGATCGGCGGCCGCACCCCAGCGCAGCACGATGCCCGAGGCGATCTCGCGCTGGCCCCGGGGCTGGCCCTCGCTCAGCGATGCAACGTCCAGCGTGCCCAGCACGTAGGCGGCGTCCTCGGCCTCGGCCTGGCGGACCAGGTCCTGGATGGCCGGACGCAACAGGAAGAACATCAGCGCCGCAAGGCCCAGCGAGAAGGTCGTGTGCAGCACGATGAGCTTCTTGCGGATGCGCATCGTGCCCAGGATGCGGCGCCGTGGCCTTGGCAAGGGCGGCTTGTCGCGGGCCGATTCGGGCACGTGCGATCGTACCCCGACCGGCCCAACGCCCCTACGATGGCTGCCTTGACACCCCCACGACCCCCACGAGCACCCCGGCCCCAACGACACGCCCGTCCACACCCAAGCGCCCCGGTCTCGGCCCGAGACGTGGCCCACCAGCGCCTGCGCGAAGAGGCCCACCGCTACCCAGACCTGGGCCTGGAACCGCTGGATACCAGCGCCATCCAGGGGCAAGGGGCCGGACGCGAGGCGGCCCTGGCCCACGCCATCCATGACGCGGTCATGCGCCGGTGGATCACACTCGAAGCCATCCTGGCCCCGCTCAGCAGCCGACCCATGCGGGAACTGGACAGCACCATCCGTGCGGCCTTGCTGGCCGGGGCGGCCCAGTTGCTGCTGCTCGACCGCATCCCCCCGCACGCGGCCATCCACGAGGCCGTGCAATGGACCCGCAAGGCCGGCAAGCCCAACGCCACGGGGCTGGTCAACGCCGTGCTCCGTCGTGTGTCCGAGGGCATCGCCCGGGACGACCAGGGACGCCCGGTGATGATCGATGGACCCGCGACCGGGCACGTGGGCAAGGCCGATCGCCTGCCCCTGGCCGATGGGCGTGCGATCCAACTCACGCGAACGGCCTTGCCCACCGACACGACCGGCTGGCTCGAAGGGGCCACGGGAAACCCGCGTTGGCTGGTGGAGCGATGGATCGCCCGGCATGGCGAGGCGGCCGCCATCGAGCAGGCATTGCACACGCTGACCCAGGCGCCGGTGGTCCTGAACACGGCCCACGCTACCGCCGAGGTGGTGGCCCCGCCCGGCCAGAGCCTCGAACCGCACGAACGGGCGGGCCACGTCGTCCTGAGGCCCCAGGGTGCCAGCCCGAGAGAAATCCTGCAAGGGCGCGGCGATCTCTGGGTCCAGGACGCGGCCTCGGCCTCGGCCCTGGACCTGGTGCGCGAGTTGGAGCCACGCCCGCAGACCATCGTCGACCTGTGCGCGGGGCTGGGCACCAAGACCAGGCAGTTGCGGGCACTCTTCCACGAGGCGACGGTCTACGCCTGCGACACCAACGAAGCCCGGGCACGCGGCCTGCGGCGGGTCTTCCAGAAGGACGAACGCACCCACGTGCTGGCCTTCAAGGAGGTGTGCCGCGCGGCTCGGGGCAGAGCCGATCTGGTGCTGCTGGACGTGCCTTGCAGCAACTCGGGCGTGCTGCCACGAAGGCCCGAAGCCCGGTACCGTCTGGGTCCCGAGCAACTCGACCGGCTGGCCGCGTTGCAGCGCGAACTGCTGCTCCAGGGCAAGGCCCTGCTGGCCCCGGGAGGTCGGGTGCTGTACTCCACTTGCAGCATCGACAAGGAAGAGAACCAGGACATCGCCACTTGGGCCCGGGAAGCGGCCGGTATCGAGGTTTTGGCCGAGGCTGCCACGATGCCCGCAGGCCTGCCGGGCGAGCCGGCCCGGTGCTATCGCGATGGCGGATACGCCGCCTTGCTTGCGGTGCCGATGGCGGAGTGAGCCCCAGCGGGCCGATAGGGTCGATCCCAAGGGGGCTACAGTGGCCCCACGTAAAACTCAAGCCCTCGCCCCCCATGGGGCCGGGCAAGTGTGCGAAGGGTGGAGCGGGGCGTTATGAAATTGCTGGACATCCTGGCTCCGCAGTGCATCAAGGCACCGCTGGAGTCGACCGAAAAACGCGCCGTGATCAATGAACTGGTCGATCTTCTGGCCAGCCTCGATCGCGTCAACAACCCCCAGGCACTGAAAGACGCCGTCTGGGCCCGCGAGCAGACCCGAACCACCGGCATCGGGCACGGGCTTGCCATCCCGCACGGCAAGTGTGAGGGGCTCGCCGGGCTGGCCATGGCCATCGGCAAGCCGACCAGCCCCATCGAGTTCGAGGCCATCGACGGCCAGCCCGTTCGCCTGATCGTTCTCTTGGCCAGCCCGCCCGATCGCACCAGCGACCATATCCAGGCCCTGGCCCGCATCAGCCGCCTGATGACCATGGACGACTTTCGCGACCGTATCTATGCCGCGGGCACGCCCGAAGAAATCTACAGCCTTCTGAAGGATCAGGAACGCGGCTGAGCACCAAGGCTCTTTCCAGGCCTCTACGATCTCTCCGTGCCCGTCCTGGCTGTCACCAATCTCGAACTCTCCTACGGCGACGACATCATCCTCCGAGGGTGTACGCTGACCGTTGAGTCGCGTGAGCGAGTGGCCATCGTGGGGCCCAACGGCACCGGCAAGAGCAGCCTGCTGAAGATCATGGCCGGCGTCCAGAAGCCCGACGCGGGCGAGGTCAGCCTCCAGCGCGGCTCGAAGGTGGCCTACCTCGCCCAGGATCCTGCCATCGAGCCGGGGGTCACCCTCCGCCAGCACGCCGCGGGGGCCTTTGCCGACCTGGCCGCCCTGCACCGCCAACTCGAGGACACCTTCCACAAGCTCGCCGACGCCGCCGGGCCCGCGCTGGAGAAGCTCCTGGCCGATCAGGCCCGGCTCGAGGCCCGCATCCAAGCCGCCGGCGGGTACGCCGTCGACCACCGCATCGACTCCGTGCTGCACGGGCTTGGCCTGACCGACGCCCAGTTCGAGCTGCCCGTGGAGAAACTCAGCGGCGGGCAGAAGGCCCGCCTGGCGTTGGCCCGCGCACTGCTCACCGAGCCCGACGTGCTGCTCATGGACGAGCCCACCAACCACCTGGACGTGCACGGCCGAATCTGGCTCGAGGACTTTCTGGTCGACACCTTCAAGGGCGCGGTGGTGCTCATCGCGCACGATCGCTCGGTGCTCACGCGCGTGGCCCAGCGCGTGGTCGAGATCGAACGTGGGCGGGTCATCAGCTACCCCGGCGGATACACCGCCTTCCGCACGCTGCGGGCCGACCGCCTTCGCACCCAACTGGAGGCCTGGGAACGCCAACAGACCAAGTTCCGCCAGGAGCAGGCCTTTATCGACAAGTACCGGGCGGGCCAGCGCGCCAAGCAGGCCAAGGGGCGCGAGAGCCGCCTCGACCGCGCCCGCGAAACTTCCACGCTCGAGAGGCCCGTCGAACTTGCCGTCTTCGAGCCCAGCCTGCCCCCCGCCCCGCGCACCGGCGACATCGTCGCGAAGGCCTCGGGCCTGACCATGCGATTCCCGCGCGAGGACGGCTCCACGCTCACCCTCTTCGAGAACCTGGACATCACCATCTCCCGCGGCGAACGCTGGGGCGTCGTAGGCCCCAACGGCGCGGGCAAGAGCACGCTGGTCGAGTGCCTGCTCAAGAAACGTGCCCCAACCGCCGGCGAGGTGAAGCTCGGCGCGGGCCTCAAGGTGGGTTACTTCAGCCAGAGCCGTAGCGACATGGACCCCATGACCACCGTGCCACGCCACATCCAGCGCGTCGTGGCGCGGCTGGCCGAGGCCGAGGAGGGCCCGGACAAGCCCAAACTCCTCAACGAGCAAGAGGCCCGCGACCTGGCGGGTGCCTTCCTCTTCTCGGGAGATCGGCAGGAGGCGCTCTTGGGCGACATGTCCGGCGGCGAGCGTGCCCGCGCTGCCCTGGCCGGACTGCTCGCGTGCGCCCGCAACGTGCTGGTGCTCGACGAGCCTACCAACCACCTGGACATCCCCAGTGCCGAACGCCTGGAGGCCATGCTCGCACGCAGTGAAGGCAAAAAGGGTGGCACCTTCGACGGCACGCTCATCGTCGTCAGCCACGACCGCACGCTCATCGACGCCGTCTGCGACCACCTCATCGTCTTCGACGGCAAGGGCAACGTAAGCCTGCACCTGGGCGGCTGGAGCGAGTGGCTCAACGGACAAAGCCACGCGATCACAGCACCCGAGCCCCTGAGGCGTGTGGCACCTCCCCCACCACCGCCCCAAGCGCCCGCCCCCAAGCCCAAGGCTGCCAAGAGCAAGTTCTCGTGGATGCCCGTCGAAGCCCTCGAAGAGCGCATCCAGGAACTCGAAGGCCAAGTCGAACGCATCGACGCCAAACTGGACGACCCCGATATCTGGAAGGACGCCATCAAGGCCGCCGAACTCACCGCACGGCGCGATGATCTCAAGGCCGAACTGGACGCCCTGGAAACGGAGTGGCTGGGACGTGTCTGACGCAAGCACCAACACACGCCGCAAGCACACCCAGCGCATCAAGCTGGGCGTACTGATCGTCATCACGCCCTGGCTGCTGCTGGGGCTCATCGGGCTCGTGTCCGCGGGCGTCAGCGCCGCCCGGGCGGCTCGGCTGCCCATCGACGAGATCCGCCCGATGGCCATCGCGACGCTGGGGGTGAGCGCGCTGGCCAGCCTGGTGGGCGTTGCCATCGCCATCGCCGGTATCATCGGTCTGGCCTTCTCCAAACCATCGAAGGGAGCGTTGTGATGCTCAGACTCTTGGGCTGGATCGTCCTGTTGGCGGGCCTTGGCATCATGATCCTGGGACTGGGACTGGCCGCGCAGAGTTTCGTGGGCATTTATCACGATCTCGCGGCCGACCCGATGGCCGACGCCGCCACTACGGCCGAGCCCGAGAAGGCCGCCGCTGACGAGATGCTGCGCTGGGCCATCGTCGGGTTCGCGGGCGCGCCCGTCGCCGCTGTGGGCCTGTTCCTGACCATCATCGCCAAGCGCAACCGCATGAGGGCCCGCCGCCTGGCCCGCGGGTGACCTCTGTGCATCGCGGTGCAAGCCCACGCCGTCAGACTTGGCGTGCTCGGGCGCTGGCAAATACAAAAACCCACGTCGTGAGACGTGGGCTCGTTGGGGCAAGCGTTCTTCGGAACCGGAACCATCGCAGGGGGAGCGACGGGTCCGTAAGTCTTACAGCTTGAAACGCCCCACCAGTTCCTTCAGGCGTTCGGCCTGATCGGACAGATGGGCGGCGGCCTCGGAGGCTTGGCTGGCCCCGCTGCTGCTCTGCTGCGTGATGGCGTCGATGGACTCGGCGCTCTCGCTGATGTGCCGGCTTGTGCTGGCCTGCTCCTCGGTGGCGCCCGCGATCGAATCGACCATCGAGCCCAGGTTTCGGCTGGCCTCGACGATGCGTCCCAGCGCCTCGCCCGCCTTGTGGCTCAGCTCTACCCCGCGCTCAACGTCGGCCCGGCCAGCTTCCATCCGATCCACCGCGATGCGGGTCTCTTCCTGGATCTCACGCACGCTGCTGGCGACCTCTTCGGTGGCCACCGTCGTCCGCTCGGCCAACTTGCGGACCTCGTCGGCGACGACGGCGAAACCACGGCCGTGCTCGCCCGCGCGGGCCGCCTCGATGGCCGCGTTGAGCGCCAGCAGGTTGGTCTGGTCGGCGATGTCGTTGATGACGCTGATGATCTCGCCGATGCGCTCACCCTTGCGGCCCAATTCGGAGACCGAGTGGGCGCTCTCGTTCACGCGCTGGCTGATGGCCTTGATCTGCTCGACACTGCTACCAACCACCTCGCCACCGGCCAAGGCATCTTTCCCCGCCTGCTCGGCCGCGGTGCGTGCATCGATGCTGCGACGTGCGACCTCCTCGACGCTCGAGGTCATTTCTTCCATCGCGACGCGCACCTGGCCCACCTCGCGCTGCTGGTCGGCCAGACCGCGTGCCATCTGGTCGCTGTTGGCGGCGATCTCCGTCGAAGCCCCCGCCACGCTCTCGGTGGCCCGGCGAACGTCGGCGATGATCGTGTGGATGTTCTCGACGAACTTATCGAACCAGTGGCCCAGGCGGCCAATCTCGTCCTGACGCTCCAGGTTCAGTCGCTGGGTCAGGTCGCCCTCGCCCTCGGCGATGTCGCGGATCCGCGCGATCATCGCGTTGACCGGCCGGCCGAACATGCGGTTGAGCATGAACGCGAAGCAGCCCAACGCGACCGCCACCAGTGGAACCGTAATCATCAAACCGAACTTGATGAAGCCCGCCGTCCGGGCATCGAGCGTGTCCAGGGGCATGGCCACCTCATACACCCCGTGCATGTCGCCTGGCTTCCAGCTTTCCATCGTAAACCCGAGCGGATCCTTGCCCGTGATGACGCCGCTGGCGTCGGGCTTGCCGTACTTCTTGGGGTCGCCGTGGCACATCATGCAACTCTCGTCGAGCAGGATGGCGCGCATGTAATGCAGCGTGTTGGTCTCGGTGTTGACTCGGCCCATCGTTGTCGGCCCGCCCGCCTTGACCTGCTGGGTCAGTTCCGTCAGCATGGTGCCCACGAAACTGTCCCGCGCGGGCTCATGATCCTTGTTGCGAGCGTTGTAGGCGTAAATGTGGAAGTTCAGGCCTTCCTTTTGCGCGGCCTCCTCGGCGGCGGTCCAGCCCGCCACCACGGGGATCACGTTGAAGAAGTCCGTGTCCCGGTAACTGCCGCCCTTGGCGACATGTTCCAGAGCTTCGCTGAGCAACCGCTCGGTATCAAAGGCACCAACGCCGTGCAACATGCCCACGTGGTCCTTGGTCTCGTCGGCCACGGCGCTGAAGGCCGCGGCACGCATCATCAGTTCTTCTTGTACATCATTCCTGTAGCGGTCCGAGAACACGTAGTAGTTGATCGCCACGACACCGACGATCACCACTGCGCATGTGGACACGATGCGGACGCCAAGGCCGAGGTTGTTCCACCGATTCAAGAGCGAAGATGCCATGTCAAAGCCCCCTTACACTCACGCCGGGCCGATCACTATGCCGGCACCCACGCGGACAGCATCGCATCGGCGCTTGCAAACGATCGCTTTGGTCATTCCGAGGCACGATCCGTGCAACTGTGATATTTCTCACAGGCCACCCATAGCCACTCGCCCCTTGTTCGGGCCGTCGCCCCTCGGACCGCGGGTACACTTACCCATGCTCACACGAGACCAAATCACCCGCCGGGCGGCCCAGGAACTCCGTGACGGATACGTCGTCAATCTGGGCATCGGCATGCCCACACTCGTGGCCAACCACATCCCCCCCGGGATGGATGTCTGGCTCCAGTCCGAGAACGGGCTGCTGGGTATTGGACCATTCCCAACCCCTGATCGGGTGGATCCCGACCTCATCAACGCCGGCAAGCAGACTGTCACCGCCCGCACCGGGGCCAGCTTCTTCAGCAGCGCCGACAGCTTCGCCATGATCCGTGGCGGGCACATCGACATGTGCATTCTGGGTGCCATGGAAGTCAGCCAGGAGGGCGACATCGCCAACTGGATGATCCCCGGCAAGATGGTCAAGGGCATGGGTGGGGCGATGGACCTGGTTGCTGGGGTCCGAAAAGTCGTCGTCGCCATGGAACACTGCAACAAGCAGGGCGAGTCCAAGATCGTCAAGCAGTGCTCGCTGCCGCTGACCGGGCAGCGCTGCGTCAACATGGTCATTACCGACCTGTGTGTGCTGGTGATGGACCCGGCCAAACGCCGATTCGTGTTGACCGAGGTTGCCCCGGGGCACACGGTCGAAGAGGTGGTCTCCAAGACCGAGGCCGAGATCTTGGTCGCCGACCATCCAGCCACGATCGCCGCCTGATCAGGATTCTGGAGTGCCTCGCATCCAGATCCTCAAGCGGATGACCCCAACAGCCGATCCTGATCCACCGATTGCGAGGTTTCCACGGATACCATCGCTCGGTTATCGCCCCTGGGAGTGCCTCAAGGCCTTAGCCAAGGGCGATGGAACGGAGCACGTACGTTGATCGTTGGCACTTTGGCAGCCATCTTTCTCCTGGCCTTGCTGGCACCCACGCTGCACCGCGCGATGGGTCGCGCCACCGGGTACGTACTCGCGATCGCGCCGCTCGTGGGCTTCGTGTACTACCTGACCCAGATGACGGGCGTCGGCGCGGGCGGGGCCACCATCGTGCAATGGGCCTGGGCCGACTCCCTGGGCGTCCGCTTTTCCTTCCGGGTCGATGCCCTGAGCACGCTGTTCGCCTTGCTGGTCACCGGCGTGGGTACGGGCATCGTGCTGTATGCAAACAGTTATCTGGACGGTCATCCCAAGCGTGGCCGCTTCTTTGGCTATCTCATGGGCTTCATGGGCGCCATGCTTGGGCTCGTCCTGGCCGACGACCTCATCCTGCTGTTCATCTTCTGGGAACTGACGAGCATCACCAGTTATCTGCTCATCGGCTTCGACCACGAGCGTGAGAAGGCCCGCAAGAGCGCACTCCAGGCACTGGTGATCACCGGTCTGGGCGGGCTGGCCATGCTCGCGGGCATGGTACTGCTGGGCCAGATCGCTGGCACCTATTCGGTCAGCGAGATCGTCGCCAATCCAAGCACCCTGGCCGCCAGTCCGCTGACGCTTGGTGCCATGATCCTGATTCTGGCTGGTGCCTTCACCAAGAGCGCGCAGTTCCCGTTCCACTTCTGGCTGCCCAACGCGATGGAAGCGCCCTCGCCGGTCAGTGCCTATCTGCACTCCTCGACCATGGTCAAGGCGGGGGTCTATCTCGTCGCGCGGATGAACCCCGCCTTCGCCGACGACCCGGCCTGGCAGTGGACTCTCGCTGGTTTCGGCGGTGCGACGATGCTGCTGGGCAGTTACCTGGCCACCCGGCAGACCTATTACAAGAAGGTCCTGGCCTATACCACCGTCGGCTCGCTGGGCGTCATGGTGATGCTCATCGGGCTCGGTGCCCCGCAGGCGGCCGCGGCGTACATCCTGGCCCATGCCCTGTTCAAGGGGGCCTTGTTCCTAGTCGCGGGCATCGTCGACCACGAGGCGGGCGAGAAGGACACCGAGCGCATGGGCGGGCTCTTTGGCACCATGCCCGTCACCGCCATCATCGCGCTGGTCTCGGGCCTGTCGATGGCCGGCGTGCCCCCGCTGCTTGGGTTTGTTGGCAAGGAACTGCTGCTCAAGGGAAGCCTGCACGCGCACGGCGGGCCGCAGGAGGCGTTGTGGCTCTGGGCCGCCATCGCCACGATCTCGGGCGCGTTCATGGGCGTGGCCGGGCTCCAGGCGGGCTTTCGCCCCTTCTTCATGGCACGCACCGTCGAGGGCGAGTTTCCCAAGCACCCGCACGAAGCGCCCCCGCCCATGCTCATCGGCCCGATCGTGCTGACGGCGCTCACGATCGTGGGCGGGCTGGTCCCCGCGTTGTTCGCCGTTCCTTTGATCAACGGCACGGCGGCTTCGATCGCCGGCACGCACGAGCCCGAACTCGCCAAGTTGAGCGCGATCTACCTGGCCACGCACCCGAACATGGCGCTGCTGCTCAGCGGCGTGGCGCTCACGGTCGGCGTGGCCTTGTTCCTCGCACGCGGTCCGTGGAGGCGCATCACCGCGCCACTGGACAGGTTCGCATCCCTTGCCGGCTGCGAGCGGCTGTACAATGTCCTGTTCAACGGTGTCGTGGGGCCCAACTCGCTTGCCACCTTCCAGACCCGCCTGCTCCAGAACGGATACCTTCGCGTCTACGTGCAGGTGACTGTGCTGACGACCATCCTGCTGGCCGGGGGCCTCTTGTTCTGGCAGGGCGGCGTCGTCGAGTCATTCCGCGGCGCGATTCCGGCGAAGGCCAACGTGGCCTGGACCGAGTTGCTGTTCGAGGCCCTGCTGGTGGGCATGATCTGCGTGGCCGCCGTCGCCGCGACACAGATGCGCGGCCGCCTGTCGACCATCGCGGTGCTGGGCGTGGTGGGGTACTCGTCGGCGGTGATCTTCGTGTTGTTCGGGGCGCCCGACGTGGCCATGACCCAGTTCGCCGTCGAGACGCTCACGGTCATCATCTTCGTATTCGTGGTGTATCACCTGCCCCGGTTCGCGGTCTATAGCAGCAAGCCCGCGAAGTTCGCAGACGCGGCGATCGGGATCGCCTTTGGCTTGCTCATGGCTTCGTTCGTGGTGTCCTCGTTTGCCACGACCGCCGACGATGGCATCTCGTGGTTCTACAACCAGGCCGCGTTGCCCGACGTGCCGGGCCAGCACGCCGCCTATGGACGCAACCTGGTCAACGTCATCCTGGTCGACTTCCGGGCGCTCGACACGCTGGGCGAGATCGCCGTGCTGGGCCTGGCCGCCGTGGGCGTGTACACGCTGCTGCGGCTGCGTCAGGACAGCCCCGCGCAAGGGGGCCTGGCATGAACTCCATCATCCTGCGCACCGCCACGCGCTTCATGCTGCCGCTGCTGATCATCTTCAGCATCATCGTGCTGCTGCGCGGGCACAACCAGCCCGGGGGCGGGTTCGTCGGCGGGCTGTTGGCCACCAGCGCCTTCATGCTCTATGCCATGGCCTTCGGCGTGCCGGCGGTCTATCGCATCCTGCGTTTGCCGTTGACCACGTATATCGCCGTCGGCCTGGGCATGGCCCTGGTCAGCGGCCTGCCCGGGCTGATCGAGGGGTCGCCCTTCCTCTACGGGCAATGGGTCGGGTTCACCGTCACCGGCTTTGGAGAGTTGAAGATCGGTACGCCCCTGCTGTTCGACATCGGCGTGTACCTCACCGTGCTCAGTGTTTGCCTGTTGATCCTCTTGACCCTGGCCGAGGATTCCTGAAAGGAGGCCGCGGATGGAACTGTTGCTTGCCGTCGCGGTCGGTGCCTTGTACGCCACGGGCATCTACATGATCCTGCGTCGCAGTTTCGTGAAGCTGATCATCGGCCTGGCGCTCATCAGCCACGGCGCGAACCTGCTGATCTTCGCCGCGGGCGGGCTGGTGCGGGGCAACCCGGCCCTGATCCCCGAGGGCGAGCAGCAGTTGGCCCCGGGCTACAGCGACCCGCTGCCCCCGGCGCTCATCCTGACGGCCATCGTCATCAGTTTTGCCATCCTGGCGTTCACGATCGTGCTCGTGAATCGGACGTACAAGGAGGTCGGCACCGACGACCTCAACCAGATGCGGACCACCGACCGATGAACCTCACCGTCGTGGCACCCATCCTGATCCCCCTGGCCACCACGGTGCTGTGCATCGGGCTGTGGAAGGACCGCCTGATGCAGCGGGTGGTCAGCGTGGCCGGCGCGGTCAGCCTGCTGGGGGCGGCCATCAGCCTGATGATGGCCACCGACGATGGGCAGATCGTGACCACCAACGCCGCCGGCTGGCCCGCGCCCTTTGGCATCACCCTGGTCGCCGACACGATCAGCGCCATGCTCGTGCTGCTCAACGGCGTCATCGCCTTGGCCATCGTCATCTACAGCATCGGCGCCATCGACCGCAAGCGCGAGAGCTTCGGGTACCACCCGCTGGTCCACGCCGTCCTGGCCGCCTGCTCGGGCGCGTTCCTGACGGGCGACATCTTCAACATGTACGTCTGGTTCGAGATCATGCTGCTGGCCTCCTTCGTGCTGCTGACCCTGGGCGGGGAGCGCGGCCAGCTCGAAGGCGCCATCAAGTACGTCACGCTCAACCTGCTGTCCAGCGGCATCTTCCTGGCGGCCATCGGGCTGCTCTACGGCATGACCGGCACGCTGAACCTTGCCCATCTGTCCATCGTGCTCGACCGCGCCGAGAACCCCGGCGCCATCACGGCCGTGAGCATGTTGTTCCTGGTGGCCTTTGGCATCAAGGCCGCCGTCTTCCCGCTGTTCTTCTGGCTGCCGGCCAGTTACCACACGCCGCCGGTGGCCATCACGGCCCTGTTCGCGGGCCTGTTGACCAAGGTGGGCGTGTACTCGATCCTGCGCACCTTCACGCTGCTGTTCGACCAGCAGATGGAGATCACCGCCACCGTGCTGATGTGGATCAGCGGGCTGACGATGGTCACCGGCGTGCTCGGGGCCGCGTGCCAGTTCGAGATCCGCCGCATCCTGGCCTTCCACAGCGTGAGCCAGATCGGGTACATGCTCATGGGCCTGGCGGTGGCCTTGTACGCCATGGCGCGGGCCCAGCCCGACACCGAGGCCGCCCGGCAGACCGCCGCCATCGCGCTGGCCGGGTCGGCGATGTTCCTCCTGCACCACGGCATCGTCAAGGGCAACCTGTTCCTCATCAGCGGGCTCGTGCAGCGCCTGGCGGGCACCAGCGAGCTCAAGCACCTGGGCGGGCTGGTCAAGACCCATCCGTGGACGGGCGTGCTGTTCCTGTGCTCGGCGCTCTCGCTGGCGGGCATCCCCATCTCCACGGGCTTCTGGGGCAAGTTCGTACTGGTCAAGAGCGGCCTGGCCTCGGGCGCGTTCGCCCTGGTGGCGGCCTCGCTGGGCGTGGGCATCCTCACGCTCTACTCCATGACCAAGATCTGGGCCGAGGCGTTCTGGAAGGAGCCGCCCGAGACTATGCCCGAGCCCCCGCCCGTGCGTGGCGTGGCCGATCGCCGGCAGGTCGCCTGCATGGCCGCCCCCATCGTCGTGCTCGCGGGCGCGACCATCGCGCTGGGCGTGTTCGTCGATCCGCTCTACCGCACGGCGCTGCGCGCGGGCGAGCAGATGCTCGACTCGCAGGCCTACCAGCGGGCCGTCCTGGGCGAGAACTACGATCGGGCCGTCGCCGGCACGCTGCACGAACTGGCCAACCCGGCAATCCCCGGCCCCACCCCCACGCCTGAACAGGAGGACAAGCCATAGCCTCGCTCGTTCTCAATCTCGTGCTCGCGTTGGTGTGGGCCATGGCCATCGGCCCGTTCACGCCGGCCAACTTCTTGGTGGGCTTTGTCGTGTCCTTCCTGACGCTGCGCTTTGTGATCCCGCGAGAGATGCGCGGCTCGTACTACAGCAAGGTCGGCCGCATCGCGCACTTCAGCTTCTACGTCACCGTCGAGCTGGTCATCGCCAACATCAAGATGGCCTACTACACCCTCAGCCCGCTGCGCAAGCTCCGCCCGGGCGTGCTGGCCGTGCCGCTGGAAGAGCTCTCGGATACCGAGCTGACGATCCTGGCCAACCTCATCACGCTGACCCCCGGCACGCTGAGCCTGGACGTGGCCGCCGACAAGTCGATCCTGTTCATCCACTTCATGCACGTGCAAGACCCCGACGCCATGCGGGCCGAGATCAAGAACGGGTTCGAGCGCCGGCTGCTGGAGGTAACGCGATGATCCCGGCCTTCACCCACACGCTCACCCACACGCTCGCGCCCACACTGGCACAAGCCATCGCCCCGGCCCTGAACGACGGCCCTGTGGCCATCAAGGTGGCCATGCTCTTCGTGCTGGGCACGCTCGCGCTGGCGATGATCGGCTGCCTCATCCGCCTGCTCTTGGGTCCCACGCTACCCGACCGCGTGGTGGCCCTGGACCTCCTGGGCATGTTCGCCGTGGCCGTCATCGCGCTGTTTGCCATTCTCATCGGCCGGCCCGTGCTGCTGAGCGTGTGCCTGATCATGGGCCTGATCCTGTTCCTTGGCACGGCGGCCTTTGCCTTGTTCCTCGAGCGGAGGGCCCGGCCTTGAACGAGTTCATCACCACCGCGTCGGTCTGGCTCAACTACGGCCTGACCATGGTCCTGGTGCTCATCGGCGGGTTCTTCAGCATCATGGCCGCCGTCGGGCTCTTGCGCATGCCCGACGTGTACACGCGCATGCAGGCGGCCACCAAGGCGGGCACGCTGGGCGTGGGCTGCATGGTGCTGGCCGTGGCCACGCACTTTACCCGTCTGGACGTGATCCTCGAATCGATCCTGGTCATCGGCATGCTCTTCATCACCGCGCCCATCGCCAGCCACCTGATCGCCCGCGCCGCCTACTTCACGGGCGCTCCCTTGTGGGACAAGACCGCCTACGACGAGATGCGTGGCTGCTACGACGCCGATTCCCACGTGCTGCACAACAAGCCGGGCCAGCCCCCGCAAGACTGCGACTCGCGTCCCTCGCTGATCGCCGGCCGCACCTCTCGCGAGATCATGTCCGACGAGGACGACGAGGACATGAGCGACCACGCAAAAACCGGCCGTGGTACACGCACCAGGGCCGGTTGAGTCTGTCTCTGTTTGTTTGATCCTTGATCCCGCCGTGCCGGCTGGCTCAGCTTGCCTTCATGGCGCCCTTGGCGGTCTGGGCGTCCTTGAGGGCCTGGGCGTCTTCGATGGTCAGGCTCTGACCACCCCCACCACCACCACCACTGGCCTGCTGGGCCTGGGTCGGGGCCGCCTGGTTGCCGCTGGTGCCGAAGAAGAAGCCCTTGTCGTCGCTCCAGTCGCTGAGCACTCCGTTGGTCAGCTTGGTGCGCACGCGGTAGCGCACCGACGCCACGCCGTTGGGCACGTTGTTGTCGGTCCAGGCCTTCTCGCTGATCGTGTCGGCGTAGACCCACGTCCCCGGCTGGCCGCCGATGGGACGCGTCTGCCGCTCGATGATGAAGACCGAGCCCAGGCCCTTGTTGGCCTCGAAGGTGAGCGTCAGGTCGCCAAAGCTGGTGGCGCGGATGCTCAGGCCGGTGGGCACGGGCGCTACGGTGCGTGGCGTGCGATCCTTGGGCGGGTCGATCTTGGCCAGGGCGTAGATCGTGTCGGTGCCATCCTTCTTGGCGGCCACGCGGATCTGCTGGACCAGAAGCGATCCGAAGTTGTACAGCGCTTCGATGGACTCGTCCTGGAGGTCGACGGCCGCGCGGTATTCGATTTCCAACTGCTTGGCGGCGTCGAAGTTGCTCTGGGCCGCGGACAGCAACGCCGACAGCGTTGCCAGGTCGTCGGGATTCAGCTCGAGCTGCTCGGCGTTGGCCGCCCAGTCGGCGATGCGGAGGTTGAAGAAATCGAGCGTCCCCTGCTGCGTCCTGCTGATCGTACTCATTTTGGCACTCCTTGAGTTGCCGGCCACGGGCGGGCGGCCGGGCGTCGGCCGCGTCCACCCCTTCTTGGCGACCAGCACACGCCGACCGCTTTGTGCCGTCATCGAATACATCCGGCCCCGCCGCCAGCCGCACGGGTTCGTGCCGGGCAGAATGGGGCCGGTTGTGCGGGCTGGGCTGGTTGGAATGGGGCTGCGCCGGCCTGCCCGCCCCCGAGCGGCCCTGGGAGCACGCCAGAGGGGGTCGGCCGCGGCGTTATGGGCCCGCGCCGTGGGGGGTTCTCGCTGCGCGGGGGGCCTGTTCCCTCCCCCACCACCGGCGGGGGCACTGCGTGGGGGTTCCCGCCCCAACGGGGCGATGGCCTGTCGCCACGGGTACAGCAGTCCGCCGCGCAACCCGTGGAAAGGGTCGGCACTCCTCGGGAGAGCCCCTGAGGGGCGATGGAAGGATTCAGCTCCGGCCTTGGCTCATCGTCCACCACCTACGGGCTTCAATGGGGCCGCGGCGTAGGAGCCGCGGAAAGGGCCCCTTGGTGTTACCGGCGTAGTCCGCAGCAGCCGCTTCAATGGGGCCGCGGCGTAGGAGCCGCGGAAAGTCAGCGACGCCAGCGCACCGCCGGGTATGGACACGTGCTTCAATGGGGCCGCGGCGTAGGAGCCGCGGAAAGCATCAAGGCATGGGTCTCGACCACTACCATCGACGGCTTCAATGGGGCCGCGGCGTAGGAGCCGCGGAAAGGTTGCTCGGGTGGCTGGCGAGGAACACAAACGACGCGCTTCAATGGGCCCGCGGCGTAGGAGCCGCGGAAAGCAGGTGGCCCTGAAGCTCGAGATGGCCGAGATGCGGCTTCAATGGGGCCGCGGCGTAGGAGCCGCGGAAAGGGCGCTGCGGCCGGACATGGACTTCCTGCTGCTGACGCTTCAATGGGGCCGCGGCGTAGGAGCCGCGGAAAGGCAGAATGCCGCCGGCCTTCCGTCGACGAATAGGCGCTTCAATGGGGCCGCGGCGTAGGAGCCGCGGAAAGATCGAGGCGAGGATCGTGGCTTGGCTCGCCGACCAGCTTCAATGGGGCCGCGGCGTAGGAGCCGCGGAAAGGCAACGGATCCACCGGGCCCGGCACGCTCTGCCTCGGCTTCAATGGGGCCGCGGCGTAGGAGCCGCGGAAAGGCGGTCACGGCCAGGACGCCTTGCAGCTCGGCCGTGCTTCAATGGGGCCGCGGCGTAGGAGCCGCGGAAAGCGTCCGCACCGCCGCACAGTCGCTCCCGGCCCTGTTGCTTCAATGGGGCCGCGGCGTAGGAGCCGCGGAAAGACTGGTAGTAGCGGGCCACAATCTGCCGCCCACGCCGCTTCAATGGGGCCGCGGCGTAGGAGCCGCGGAAAGCGAGCACGTTCGCCGCCTTCGGACAACCGAGCACAGCTTCAATGGGGCCGCGGCGTAGGAGCCGCGGAAAGTTCATCACCGGGGGCGATGGCGATTGGTACTCACGGCTTCAATGGGGCCGCGGCGTAGGAGCCGCGGAAAGCCGAATGGCGTTTGGTGCTGTGCGTCCATCGGCCAGCTTCAATGGGGCCGCGGCGTAGGAGCCGCGGAAAGTGGTGAGTTCGAGGACCCAGCCGTCGAGCGGGGACGCTTCAATGGGGCCGCGGCGTAGGAGCCGCGGAAAGCAGCATTGGCTCAACCCGTCTCGACGACCTTGCCTTGCTTCAATGGGGCCGCGGCGTAGGAGCCGCGGAAAGCGAATCCACCGGCCTGGCCAACTCATGGAGCGCTATGCTTCAATGGGGCCGCGGCGTAGGAGCCGCGGAAAGGCCGTTTACGGTGATGCCGCGCCCGAGTATGTCACGCTTCAATGGGGCCGCGGCGTAGGAGCCGCGGAAAGGTCTTGAGCAAGTCGCGAGTCGGCGGGTTGACACTGGCTTCAATGGGGCCGCGGCGTAGGAGCCGCGGAAAGGCCAGGGCCAGCGGCATGTATGGAAGGTGATGGCATGCTTCAATGGGGCCGCGGCGTAGGAGCCGCGGAAAGGCCGTTGTGTTTGCTCCGGTCGTAGGTGAGTGTGAGGCTTCAATGGGGCCGCGGCGTAGGAGCCGCGGAAAGGGGGATTGGGCATTGGGGATTGGGCACGCGTACTGGCTTCAATGGGGCCGCGGCGTAGGAGCCGCGGAAAGAAGGTCGGCGGCGCCCACGCCGGCAATTGCGAGCTGCTTCAATGGGGCCGCGGCGTAGGAGCCGCGGAAAGCAGGACCAGTTCTTCGTCGTCGGACAGGCCCGACAAGCTTCAATGGGGCCGCGGCGTAGGAGCCGCGGAAAGAGCACCCGGACGTTGGCCGGGGTCGCGTCATTCCAGCTTCAATGGGGCCGCGGCGTAGGAGCCGCGGAAAGCTTAACGATGCTGTCCAGCACGCACCCATCGATAAGCTTCAATGGGGCCGCGGCGTAGGAGCCGCGGAAAGCAAATTGTGCTGTGGCCAAGACTTACACCGAGGCCGCTTCAATGGGGCCGCGGCGTAGGAGCCGCGGAAAGCTTATCCGTGCAACCAGCCCTTTTCGTCCACTTGGGCTTCAATGGGGCCGCGGCGTAGGAGCCGCGGAAAGTCATTGACGTTTTGCGCGCTTTGGACGATACGGTGCTTCAATGGGGCCGCGGCGTAGGAGCCGCGGAAAGGAACGCCGCGATCATGGACGGGAAGCCGCCGTTCAGGCTTCAATGGGGCCGCGGCGTAGGAGCCGCGGAAAGGGCAGGGTGGCTGCGATTGCCCGTGAGGCGGGCGTGGCTTCAATGGGGCCGCGGCGTAGGAGCCGCGGAAAGCGGGGCATTCGCCGGGTACACGTTCCGCGCTGGCGAGCTTCAATGGGGCCGCGGCGTAGGAGCCGCGGAAAGCACCATGATCGGCAAACCATACGCCAGCCATGAGCCGCTTCAATGGGGCCGCGGCGTAGGAGCCGCGGAAAGCTCTGCTGCCAGTCGGCGTCGATGCCCTCTCCGGGGCTTCAATGGGGCCGCGGCGTAGGAGCCGCGGAAAGCCGATGCACGGACCGGCACAGCACGAAACCGTGAAGGCTTCAATGGGGCCGCGGCGTAGGAGCCGCGGAAAGTGCTGCTGGTTGCTGATGTAGGTACCAAGGACGTGGCTTCAATGGGGCCGCGGCGTAGGAGCCGCGGAAAGATGCGCGAAGCCTGATCCTCCTGGCCCCTGGCCGACTTCAATGGGGCCGCGGCGTAGGAGCCGCGGAAAGGACCAGGTGGGGGAGGCCCGCAAGGGGCAGGAGTAAACTTCAATGGGGCCGCGGCGTAGGAGCCGCGGAAAGCAAAAGGAGATTCCGATGGCATACGAAGAAGCACAACTTCAATGGGGCCGCGGCGTAGGAGCCGCGGAAAGCACCAGCGCGCGTAGCCATTTCCGGGCACTTCCGCCACTTCAATGGGGCCGCGGCGTAGGAGCCGCGGAAAGGTCGGTCCACCGGACGATCGCCGCGCAGTCGTCGCACTTCAATGGGGCCGCGGCGTAGGAGCCGCGGAAAGCCGCGCCGCGGCCGTGGCGTCTGGCCGGCAGTGATACTTCAATGGGGCCGCGGCGTAGGAGCCGCGGAAAGCCAGCGTCTTGCGGCTCTTGCCATCGAGCGCCACGGCACTTCAATGGGGCCGCGGCGTAGGAGCCGCGGAAAGGGCGGCTGCGCCAGATGGCCAGGCCCCCGGCTACGACACTTCAATGGGGCCGCGGCGTAGGAGCCGCGGAAAGAGTGGCCGCCAGGGCAACGCATACGCCATCATCACACTTCAATGGGGCCGCGGCGTAGGAGCCGCGGAAAGGGCCGTCTGCGCAAGTCTATGTCGACTCAACAGTTGCAACGGCCAATGCGAGCGTGCCGCACACCGATGTGTTCGAGATGGGATGATACACCACGAATACATATCCTAAGTCCTTATCCTCCAAGGGCCGCGAGCGAGAGCCGGACCCCCCGGCACTACCTCCGCACTCGCGTGCATACAAACGATGGATCCTCGACCGAAGCCACTTGCATCATATCACCAGCACGCGACTTGCAGGCTCGGGCAGGCTGGCACCCAGCGTAGTGACCGACTCGCGAACGGATTCGTCCCGGGGGCCTAGATCGATGATGAGGACCTGGTCCTCCTTCAGGTTGGCCGCGTCCATGAGGTCGCGTTCCATGCGGACTCGGTCTATATCGCGCAGCGTGCAATAGAAGACCGAGTATTGCCACGGCTCGCCATAGGCTTTGGCGATCTTGTGGACTCGGCGGAGCCGCTTGGGATCGCTTACGTCGTAACAGAGCAGGTAGCATCGTCGCACGGCCCGCCTCCTTATCGCGTGGTCAGGAAGGCCAGCGTCGGGGCCTCGCCCTGGAGCCATGCTGAGATGAGCCGAGCATGGAGCATGAGCATCCGCCGGTATTCCATGCGATACTCGAACACGGGGTGGGCCACGACGGTCGCCATGCGCCTTCCCCAGGCATCGAAGAACGCGCGGCGGCCGTGGTCGGTCATCGCGCAGCCGGCCGCGGTATCGAGGAAGTGACCGGGGCCGACCTCGGCGCGATTGAACATGGAGATGGCCACCGAGTCTGCGATCAGCGGCCGGAAGGGCTCCATCAGGTCGAGCGCCATCGCGGGCTTTCCGGGCCTTGGCTGGTGGTAGCCGCCGATGGCCGGGTCGAGGCTGGCCAGCCTCAGGGCGCTGGTGCATTCGTGGACCAGCATGGCGTACCCGAAGGACAAGACCGCGTTGACCGGGTCGGGCGGTGGGCGTCGCCGGCGTCCGGTGGCTTCGAAGCGGGCCCGGAGGTCTTCGTCGCGGAGCATCGCGGGGAACCACTGGAAGTAGTGCCTGGCGGCCGTGCCCTCGTGGCCCAGGAGGCTTTCGAGCGAGGCCGCCACCCGCGCCTTCTCGGCTTGCTCGGCCAAGTCGTCGGCGACACGGCGGGGCAGGTCGCGGGCGTTTCGCATCAGTAACGTTCGCTGGTTCACGATCTTGGCGGCCACGAGTGCCCTTGCCAGTTCCAAGCATCTGGCAGGTATCGACATGCCCATGACCTGGGCCTTTCTGGACTGGGCGCTGACCGGGCCCAGCGGGTCGACCATGGCCACGGTACGGCCGGCGGCGGTCATGAACGCCACGGGCACACCGCGATCGGCCATGGCGTGCAGGGCCTCGGTCGAGACCTGGACGCGGCCGACGACCGCCAGGGCCTCGATTCCTGCGATGGGCTGCTCTCGCACAAGGGCACCGTCGCGATCGGTAAATCGCAAGGCGCCGCCGCGGATGCCTACTCGCACACCCTCGCGCTGGGCGACGACGTGCAGGCCGTCGTCTCGTGGGGGCCACATGCGGCGCGGGGCGGTTGCCTCATCGCCCGCGGCGCTGGTGCCCACCGCCTGGCCATCGACGGTGATAGCCGCCAGTCGCTGGTGGTTGACCTCGTCGGGCAGGCAGATAGGCTGGAGCGAGCACCGGGGGCACTTCGGATCGTTGACCAGTGGCAGTGGACGCTCGCCTTCGGCGGTGCGCTTCGCGGATTCGAGTTCGGCCAGGGCCACGGCTCGCAGATCGTCGTCGATGGTGACCAGGACGCGGCGCTTCTCCGCGGCGTAGTAGAGCACGGCGTGGGGTACGTGGTAGCCATGCTCTTCGAGCAGGACAACTTGGAGGCCCACCTGCACGCGGTCGGTGGGCCATGGCTCGACACGATGGAGCCGCTCCTGGCCGGGCTCGTCCTCGTCGGGCAGGTCGTCGCCCGTGTCGTTCGTACCCGATGCCAAGACCACGCGGCGGGGACGGCCCTTGCGATACTCGATGGGCACGGCGGTTGGCCGACCACGGGGATCACTCGGCTCGGAAATCTCGGCCAGGTCCAGGCGGGCCGTCAGGCGTAGCCGTTCGCTGGTCAGGTGCAGCGAGCGGACGGGCCGGGGCTTGTCCGTATGCGGGCCATCGCCCGGGCCCGGTTCCTGTCGATCGTCCTCATCGTCTGCGTCCGTTCTCGAGTGGGCAGGGATGGCGCTGGGCTTGTCAACCCGGCGGTGGACGGTCGTGCCCTCTTCGGTGTCGGCGCTGGGCAGGAAGACGCCCTCGACCTGCATGTAATAGAACAGTCGCGGGCAGTAGGCGTGCTCGCCGATGTTTCGTGCCTGCCAGAGCGGTGCGTCGTCGTGCATGGCGTGGGCTCCGATCGATCCGGCCGCGGCGTGGGGATGGGTTGTCAGAGAGCGGGGCGGGCTAACAAACCGGCATGAACAGACCCATGCCGAAATGCGCGGAATGTCCGAGGGCGATCGGGCCAGCGACCGGCTCGGGAAAGAGGATTCGGAAAGAGCCGCCGGGGCGACGCCCCCCGTCATCGCCTGCCTTTCGGCGGAACCGCCTGAACTGGATGGGCCGGAGCGACCTGGACGCATCCCGCCCGATCGGGAGCACGAAACGGCCCTGGTCATCGCAGAGCGACTCGATCCGGACAGCATCAAGAGCCTCGCCCAGATCCGGGCGGGCCGACCGCAGTTGAGCCATGATATCCCGGCGGAAGAAGTCCTCGCACGCCGCGCGGTCGCGCAGGTCTACCCGGTGCGGGCCTCGGGCCTTGGCGTGGCGCGTGATGAGGTATGGCGTCACAGAGATCCAACAGTGTGAGGACGCGAGCGGAAGTGACGCGTCATTCGGGCCGAGCGTAGAGGGCTGGCCCAACAACAGGACACGTAGGTTGGGACTCGATTCTTGGCTTGAAGAATGATTGATCTTACGAAGCCGCTCCATCGCCCGCACCTCGCCCGCGCCGAATCCACCCGCGGCGTAGATGGTCAGATGATCGAGCCTGCCATCGCCATCTTCATCGGTCGGCAGGAAATAGGCGTGGCGGTGTCCCGAGAGCGGCGTGCCGTTCGCATCCTTGCCCGAGAAGGTCGCGGACCGCCCGCGGATGCCGGCCCGCTCGTTCTGGCGGCCGTAGAGGCTCATGAGCGCGCGGCGCGCGGCCTCGGCCAGCGGGAGGGTCTCGGTCACCAGCGGCAGCACCGATGCATCGAGGGCGAAGCGGAAGCACCGCGGGATCGGGTCGCTGGCGCTTTGCCCACGCCTCGGGCGTCGGGGCGCGGGCCTGACCTCGAAACAGGTGCGCGGGCGGGCGTAGGTGATCCACCTGCTGCCGGGCGGATCGGACCATTTCTGCTCGTGCAGCCGGAGCGTCTCCATGCACAGGTGCCAGTTGGGGTCGTAGATGGGAACTGGCACCTCACGATTCTCCTTGTTGACCTTGATGCCCTTCTTTGACTGCACGGCGACTTCGACTGTCTCCATGCGTCGGTCGGTCACATGCTCGTCACCGAACACCGTCTCGGGGTCCGGGCAGAGTGTGCGGACGAGTTCGAGCCCGCAGCGCGATGCTTGCTCGGCGTGCGGGTCGATGGGAGAAGTGTGGTACCGATCGCCATCCTCGAGCGCGGCGATCGCTTCATCGTCGGTGAGCAGGCGGGCCTCGCACCACGATTCGGCACGTCCGAGGAAGTTGAGGTTGGCCAGCAGACGCGAGAGCAGCTCGCGCTGCGCCTCGCTGAGCGTTGCATCCGGCCACGCGGCGACAACGGCCGACTCGTGCGGATCGAGCGCGACGAAGGCATCAAAGACAAGCGTTCGATCGTCGGGCCCCTTCTTGTACCAGGGCATGTAGTGCCGCGTGTGCCCGGTCGAGGCGGGCGGGAGGACAAAGCGCGGCGGCGTGGCGGCGAGCACCTCGAAGATCGGCTTGATCTGGCTTTCGGAGATGTCCGGGAGCGTGCGCTTCCAGACCGCGACGAGCGAGCGCAGCAGCCGCCAGGGCGAAGGCGGCCATTCGACCGCGCCCTCGTTGACGTGCCGCCCCCACGGCGTGGCGTGGTACCGGCCGGCGGGGAAGGAGAGGGAGATGGCGATCATTCGTTGTCCTCGGTCGTATCCTCGGCGTCGTCAGAGCCTTTGTCCGCCTTCCCATTCCCTTTGCCCTTGCCAGCGTTCCGTTGCGGCGCTTTCCAGGCGACCTCGGTCACCGCGGGATCCGCGAAGTGGGCCTTGCACTCGCCGACGAGCTTCTTGCACTCGGTGAGCAGGTCGTCCTCGCTCGGGATGACAAACGTGTCGGGACGCGTCGCCTTCAGGCCGTCGCCCGCGGGTTCGAGATCGCACGCGCTGCGGAGGCGCAACCCCGTACGGAGGAACTTCTGGATCTTGAAGAGGGCGAGGGCGATGAGGAGGCGGTTGGCCTCGTCGGACAGCCCGTAGCCGCGCAGCAGGGCGAGGTCGAGGTTGAAGGAGGCCTTGATCTCGCGCGCTGTGAACTCGGTACGCGGAAACGGAACATTCCCGTAGCCATCCTTCGCAGTCAGCTCAACTGCCTTCGGACTCGGAAGCACGTGGTCAAACTTTGTGCCCCCGCTTGCGACCTCGTTGACATGACTCGCCTCGATGAAACCAGACAGCAGTCGCGGCATCCGTAACCGGCCCGCGATCTTCTCCAGGAACAGGCCGTGGATCACCGAGTTTGGATCGTACCTGAACACGGCTGTGTAGAACTTTTGGAAGTCAAGCACGCCGGAAACGGATTCGGCATCATCACCGCCGCCATCGCCCTTCTTTTTCTTCTCCAGCACCGCCTCAGAAAGGCCGCATCCTTTCACGAAGTCCTTCCTGAACTTCTCAGTAGCATCGGTCGCCTTGCCCGACCAGATATATGGTGAGTTGAGGCGATGGAACTCCTTGATTGAGCTCGTCTTGCCGAGGGAGCCGCAGTCGATGCGGACGTACGGCAGGCCTTTGAGTCCCGCGATCAGTTCGTCGCTCGCATCGTCCCAGATGGCGGCTTCGAGCCGGTTCGCCACCGATTGGGCTGATTCGACGAGCAGCATCTCCGTGCCGTCGGGGCGCTGGTACCGCGCGGGGCCGAGGTCGGCGAAGCCCGTGGACTGGAAGCGGTCACCCTGGAGTGGCTTGAGCTCGCATTCCATCAGCAGACGAGGGGCCCGTTCGAGCGCGGCAGAATCAATGGCTTGGGTGGCGGTTGTCATGGGTCAGGTCTCCATCGTGGATATGGAAGCGGCCGCGGCCGCGGGTGGGTGATCGTGGACATCGGATCCATACGGCGGCGGGGTCATCTCTTCGAAGTCGTCACAGCGCGTGATCGAGCGCACCATCTCGTTGATGGCGGTGGGGTCGATGGGGATCAGCAGCGCCGCGGCCAGCCGTTGCCCCTGGCGGGGTGTCAGGCGGACCTCGCGCCACACCGCATCGCGTGATGGCCTGCCCGAACGACGGTGCGGCAGGGGTGTCAGGCCCGAAGCGCGCAAGCGGCGCATCGCGATGGCCGCGGCCTCGCCCACGCGGCCCGAACGCAACAGGGCGAGGATCACCGGCTCGGGGCGGATACGGTGCGTCCCGCGCGTGCCGTGCGGGGTGAGGTGCCAGAAGGTCCGGCCCCGGGACTGACTCACGACGAGATCACGCGGCAGGAAGAGCAGCTTGAGCAGGCAGTAGAGCGGCGGGAGCGCGGAGAGTTGTTCAGCGAGAGAGGCGCCGGCCTCACGGCCGGGCGAGCCCTGCCGATGGAAACCATGGTTGTGTGGCGGGTCTGCCAGCATCAGCCCCCACAGCAGGTCCATGATCCGTTGATCATTCAGATCGCCTCTGAGGAACGCGGCGATGGCCGCGGGCGAAGCGGCCAGACTGTCCCGCGCGGGTGCCAGCGGCAGGTTCTCGCAGCCGTGGCGCCCGCCGTCCATGACCCGGCGCGCCAGCACGCCCGAGAGATTGGCCGCAAGGTCGGCAGCATTCCAGACAACAGCGCGGTCCTTCTCGGCCCATTTGGCACCGGTCCGCTGCCCACCGCGGTTGTACCAGGTCGATACAGGTTCAAGGTTCGTGCGCAGCGGGCCGACTCTGCTTTCCTCGGCTTCGGCAGCGCGCAGACCCGCCAGGGACAGGGCGATCTGAAACTCGTGATCGAGTTCGGCCGTGCCGATCGGGGCGCTCTCGGGTCCGCCCCCGGTCCCCGCCGCCGCGCGGACCCACGCGAAGGAGAGCCCGGCGAGCGGGGTGACCTTCGTCTTGCTCTGCCCGATCTTGCCGGGCGTCAGGGCCATCTCGCGCTCGGCGCGGCCCAGTGCGATGAGTATGTCGGCGAAGTGATTCGCCCCGCCGTAGCGGCAGAAATCAAAGATCGCGGCGTCGATGCCGCGTAATGCAGCGGTGAAGCGTGCGGGCATGTTGTCGCCGGAGCACGCACTACGGAAGGAATCGAGCCACGGGTCGATCTCGCGGAGGAGGTCGGCGTTCCGTTGCTCCCGAACGACAATCCGACCGGCAGGGGTTGCGAGGAACGCTTTGCCGCTTCGTTTGAGGAGACTAGTTCGCGCAAACACCGTGATTCCTCGGTCAACACCGAGGGTCGCGGCCGCGCGGGCAAAGGTCACGGCGTCGCGTACCGGTCGCCCGCAGACCTCGGCGCGTCCTTCACCGAAGAGCATCGTGATCTCGGCCAGCGAGGAAGGACGCTCCCAGAGCGGCATCCACAGTTCACCGCGTGACGCGGCGCTTTCATCCCTGCCGGCAGACGTGAACCCGACGTCCGCAGCTCGGACTGTGAAGGGGAACACGGCTTTGGTGTCGCCGCCTGTTCCCAGACGGCGAACGGCTGCCCCCGCCAATACGAGCGAGCCTTCCAGCATCAGCACGAACTCCCACGGATTGTCTGTGGAACTGCCTTCCATTCCTTGCGTGGCGTTGGGCCCTCCAGCACGTCCTGGTGCGAACTGACCGATGCTGGCGCTGTGCAGTTTCGTGGGGAGCGCGAAGGCAGCCAGTGCGAACCAATGGGACGATTGTTGGGATTGCTCACTTCCATGAAGCCCGAGCAGCACAATCCGCTGCATGAAGTTCTGGGTAAAGTCGAGCCGCCCGTCGTTCCCTCCGGTTCCCAATATGGGCGCGAACGATTGCCCATCCTGTTGCAGTACCATCGCGGCGTCCATCCACGAGACGACCTCATCGGGTAGCTCGCGGCGGTATCGCTGAATCAGACGCACCTTGTCTTCATCCCTGGGTTTCTCGACGACCCGCTCGTCTCCGATGATCTGTTGGACGAGGCCGATGGCATCTCGATACCCTGCAGCGCGCGCTGAAGAACTCTGCGACAAGGCACGAACCGCCTCTTTGTTGTCTCTCTCGAAGAATCCGGAACCACCTGCCCATGGTGCCACGATCGGTGTCGGCCGGTAGTGCTCCAGAAAGAACACCTCCAGCGCCTTCTTATCCAACCGGCTTCGCAGCACAAATTGATCATCGCGCCAGAAGCCGCGGGCGTCCGGGTCACCGTGCTCACAGTCTTCGGCGACCAGCCGCAGGATGCCTAGTGCCTTGAGGTAGTTCATCAGCGGCTCGGGCGTGCAGCCTGGCAGCACCACTTCGTGCATCGCTTCAGGCATGGTTCACCTCCGCCTGCGTGGCGGCCGCGCTGGCCCGCCTGTCCGCCGCGCGCAGGATGGCCTCCAGATACGCGAGCCGGAACGGTCCCAAGCGGCCACGCAGCCGCACGACGCGATCGATCCACGACGGCTGGCCCACGAACGGATCGGATCCGCACAGGCCGAGTTCCATCGGTTCGAGCCAGAGCGTGACATCCGGTGCCATAACACCGCCGCCGAGATCGACGCCGGGCAACGTGTCTCCATCCCACAGACCACGAGCGAAGCGCTTCTGGGGCTGAGGAACACCGGCATCGGTGCGAGGCTTCGTCTCGTTTGGCATCGACCGGATCAACAGACGCACCTTCCCGTGGTGCGCGGCGACGAGATAGGCCACAAGGTCCAGGTCTTCGTCGCTGAGCGATCGGAGCGTTTCGTGCGGACGCTGAAGCACCGCCAGGGCCGAGGCGAGTTCATGACGGAAGTACCTGCGCTCGTACCGCTGCCAGAATTCCTTGGGGGCCTTGGCCACGTTGCGGCACTGGGCCCATCCGGCCGGTCGCCCATCCTCTGCCACGCCTTGCTGGAACGTCTTGTGGGCCTTACCCCAGTCGTGCCATCGCGCGGCGTGGCGGAGCGCAGTGGATTGGGAATCGGGCAGGCCGAGTGCCGAGAGCAGCGCCTCCGTCTCTTGGCAGACATCCTCGGTGTGCTCGGCAATAGTCTGCCAGCGGCTCGATTGCGAGGAATCATCATCCTCAAATGCTGCCCCGTCACTCGCGCCCGCTTCCGGGCGCTCCAGCGGCTCGACTCGGTCCCCCGAACCCGGCGTCCAGCCGCCGCTTCTCGTGTAGCCGCCCGCATCGGCATGGACAAGCAACACCTGTCCCGGCGCGATCTTTGCGTGGTCCGCCCGCTCCCAGGATCCTTCGGTGAAGTTCCACCGCCACACAAGCCCGGAATGCTTCTTGGCGAACTCCTTGAACTCGCCTATCGGTGCCGGGCAGAGTTCGTCACGCAACGGTGCAGGCTCAGAGCGAGCCACGCCGCCAGCCCTGCTTTCACCATTGATATCGTTGGGTGTGGCACCCTGCTTCTTCGGACCCGGGTCGCCATAGTCCCGCCAGAACACGCGAACGTCCGTCTCCTCGATCTCGCGTACGTAGCGGTCGATGTCGATGTCGTTGCCGGCCAGGTCGAGTGTTGTGTCGAACAGGTCCAGCAGGTCCTTGCGGCGGATGACATGGGCATGGCGTTGCGGGAACAGAACCTGTTGCTGCTGATCGCTCAGAGTGTTCCGGTGCTTGTCGAGCGAGGCAAGCCCGACATCGTTGAGTTTCTCGAGTTCGATTGCCGCAGCCCGCAGATCAGCCAGTTCGTACGGGTACCGCACCTTCTCGGCGTCGGCCTCCTGTGCGGGCAGGTCGATCCAGCGGACAGAAGCCACATCATTCAGTTCGCCGCGCCGGTTGCACCGCCCAAACCGCTGCACCAGCGATGCCCACGGCGCCAGTTCGGTGAACAGCGTCGCCGCGCTCACATCCACGCCCGCCTCGATCACCTGCGTGCTCACGATGATTGTGCCGGGACCGTTCGAATCGACAGGCGCCAACGCTTCTTTGATGCGCTCGGCCCGATCCGGCGGTCGGAAGCGCGAGTGAAGCAGGACAAGCTCTGGCGAAGCGTTCGGTGAACCTGAATCGGCTTCTGCCGGAGCAGCACCATTCTTCACCTTGCTTTTCTTGCCAGCAATCGACGCTTCCGGCCTCTTCAAGGCGTCGTAGAGTGCGCACGCCCGCCTCACGGTGTTGACGACGATGATCGTCCGCGTACCCAGCTTGTGGGCATCGCGAACTTCCTTTGCCAGTGTCTCCGAGTTTTTCTCATCCATCCCGGCCTTCGCCTTCGACAGCGGCTTCTTGGCGTACCAGCGTGCCGCGACATCATCGTTCTCGCGATCTTCATCAGATAGCGACAGCGTCACCTTCCCATCGATGCGTCCCTGTTCGTCGATGCGATCCTTGAAGTCCACCGTCCTGAGCCAGTCCGATCGCAGCGTCGCCGACATCCACACGCTGTGGCAGCCGCTATCCTGCGGGCCGCCACAACCTGCGAACATCCGGCGGAAGGCCTCGAGCTGCGCCGTCGTCGCCAGACCGCTGCCCATGAGTTGCACCTCATCGAACACCCACAGGCAATCGGTGTTGAGCAGGCCGAAGTGCATGGGCCACCGAGCGCGGCTCGCGCCGTACCCGCGGTTGAGCGCTCGCGACAGCAGCATGTCCTGCGTGCCGATGATGATCGAATCGCGCTCGGGATGGATATCCCACTCGGGTTCGTCTTCGCCGCCCATCAGGACATGGACTGGCACATCATCTACGGGCAAGCCAGAATCTTTGAGCGATGAGATCCACTGCACGGCGTTCGTGCGAGTTTGCTCCACAAGCACGCGCATCGGCAGGCAGTAGACCAGACGCCGCGGCGTGGCTTCCCTGATCTCCTTCTTCGCAAAACGCCTCCGCCACAGCCACCCCATGAAAGCCATAGCGGTCTTGCCCAGACCCGTTGGTACATGCACGAGAGTTGGGAGTTCTCTGGCAAATGCTTGCTGGTATGGGAAGGGAGTAACACTCGTGGCTCTCTCAAACACAATTTCAAACTGAACATCTGTTAGGAGGTTCACTTCACAGTTGTTGGCCGGCAAGATCTGAGAACCGCTATCTGTATGTGGGTCAACCATATCCGAACAGGGTACGAAAGCAATCCGCCGGAGTCCACCCCAGCCGATGCAGCCCTGCCCCCCGCGTCGCCGCGGGGGCTCCGTCGAACTCGCCGAAGGCGAAGCACCCCCACCACCCCCCAGCACCCCCAGCACCCCCGGCTGCCCCGCCTCTGCCCCGGTTCTGGCCCGTGGCTTCCTGGCACTGGCGGACGGTCCTTGTTCGAGTTCTGCCCCCTGGCAACGCGCAGGCGGGGGGGAAGGTCCGGTTTTGCGCGTTGCGGCTCTCAGCCGCAGGCCCGCACCCCACAGCCGCAGGCCCGCACCCCAGAGCCGCAGGCCTACACCCCAGAGCCGCAAGACCGCACCCCAGAGCCGCAAGACCGCACCCCAGAGTTGCAAGACCACACCCCAGAACCGCAGGCCCGCACCCCAGAGCCGTGGGCTTGCGGCCGAGCGTTGCAAGCCCGCACCCCAGGGCCGCGGGCTTGCGGGGTCCGGTCGCACCGCCGCGGCCGGTGGCTGGTGCGGCGCCCGCAGGGCCACCGTGAACGCTCGGCCCGGCGAAGCCTCGGATCGTCCACAGCGCACTCCAGATCATCCGTTTGATGCTCCGGACGTTCCGTTTGATGCTCCGGACGGTCCGTTTCATCACTTATAGAGACGGTCTCATGGCCCCGCAGCGTCCGGAAAGCGCTCGGCGGGCGGCTCTCGGCTGGGGGGGAAGGGGTTTGGTGTGGCGCGGCTGGGGGTGGATGGGGGTGGCGGGCCCGGCACCGATCGGCGGGGTTACTGGCCCTTGCGGCGGCGGCCGGCGGCCCGGGGCGGGTCGGGCTCGAAGGGGGGCCCGTCGGCGTCGTCCTCGTCCTCGTCGTCCCCGTCTTCCTCGTCGAACTCGACTTCCTCGTCGTCTTCCTCGCCGTCGTCCCCGTCGCCCTCGTCCTCGAACAGGTCTTCGTCCTCGTCCTCGTCGTCCTCGTCGTCTTCCTCGTCGCCCTCTTCGTCGTCCCCTTCTTCACCGTCTTCTTCGTTGTCGTCGTCGAGGTCCTCGTCCAGATCGACGTCCCCTTCTTCGTCGAGGTCCTCGTCCTGTTCCTCGGCCGGGTCGTCGAGATCCTCGTCCGGGTCGAGCCCATAGGGACCGTCGTCGAAGCCCTCCAGGTCCTTGTCCTCGGGATCGCGCGCGGCGTCGCGGGCGGCCAGCTCCTTCATCGCCGACCACTCCTCGGCCGTCACCTTCACGTCGCGCGCCACGCTGCCCTTGTGGTCGCTGATGACCCCGGCGATGCCCATCAGGTCGATCAACCGGCTGGCACGCGTGTAGCCGATGGCCAGCCGGCGCTGGAGCAGGCTCACGCTGCCACGCTTGCTCTCGAGCACGATATCGACCGCGCGGTCGAACAGCGGGTCCTTGAGCGCCCGACGCAGGCTGGCCGAGTTGTTGTTGGCGCTGTGCAGCAGACGCTCGTCGTCGCTCAGGGCCCCCTCGGGCTGGCCCAGCTGCATGATCTGCCGCTCGAAGCTGGGCTTGGCCACCTCGCGCACGAACTTCACCACGCGGCGGATCTCCAGGTCGTCCACCAGCGTGCCCTGGCTGCGCAGCAGCTTGTGGTTGCTGGGGCTGAGGAACAGCATGTCGCCCTGGCCCAGCAGCAGCTCCCCGCCCTTCTGATCCAGAATAATCCGGCTGTCCAGACCGCTGGCCACCTTGAAGGTGATGCGGCAGGGCATGTTGCCCTTGATCAGACCCGTCACCACGTTGGCCTGGGGCCGCTGCGTCGCCAAAATGAGGTGGATGCCCACGGCCCGGGCCTTCTGGGCGATGCGCACGATGGCGCCCTCGACCTCCTTGTTGGTCATCATCAGATCGGCCAGCTCGTCGATGATGAAGACCATGTACGGCAGCTTGCGCGGCACGCGGGCGGCCTGCTCGTCGCTGGTGTAGCCCAGACGCTCCTTGATCTCTTCCCAATCGAGATCGTTGTAGCTCGAGATGTCGCGGCAGCCGGCCTCGGCCAGCAGCTCGTAGCGCTCGTCCATCTTGGTGACGGCCCACTCCAGGATGGCCGCGGCCTTGGACATCTCGGTGACCACCGGGCACATGAGGTGGGGGATGTCCTTGAACTGGCTCATCTCCACCATCTTGGGATCGACCAGGACCAGCCGAAGCTCGTTGGGCTTGCGCGTGTACAGGAACGACATGATGATCGTGTTCATGCACACGCTCTTGCCGCTGCCGGTGGTGCCGGCGATGAGCACGTGGGGCATCTTGGTCAGGTCGGCGATGAGCGGCTCGCCCGAGGCGTCCTTGCCCAGGAACATGGGCAGCTTCATGCCCTGGTACTTCTCGGGGCGGCCCATGAGCTCCTTGAGCCGCACCTTCTCCTTGGTGGGGTTGGGCACCTCGATGCCCACCGTGTCGCGACCGGCCTGGTTGGCGACGATCCGCACGTTGACCGCCTTGAGCGCCCGCGCGATGTCGCTGCTGACGGCGTTCACCTGGCTCACCTTCGTGCCCGGGGCCAGCCGCACGTCGTAGAGGGTGATCACCGGCCCGCTCTCGATGCCCACCACCTCGCCCTTGATGCGGTACTGGTGCAACGCCCGCTCGAGGGCCTCGGCCCCCTCACGCACGAGCTCGTCGAGCTTGTCGTTGAAGCCCTCCTCGGGCTCTTCGAGCAGGTCGAGCCCGGGGAAGCGGTAGCCCTGCACCTCCACGCCCTGCAAGTCTCGCAGGTCGGCCTCGGTCGCCACGCTGCGGTTGTCGCGAGCGAACAGCACCGGCATCCTGCTGATCTTCTCGCGAAGCCGCTCCTCGCTGAACACCTGGGGAGCGCCGGGCGCGTCGTCGTCCTCTGCATCTTCGTCGTCGTCGGCCCCGGCTTCGTCCTCCGATTCATCCTGCGAATCGTCCTGCGAATCGTCCTCCGGCTCGTCCCGCTCTTCTTCGTATGCTTCGTCGAGTTCCAGTTCGTCTCTGGGGTCTTCTTCCTCGTCGCCCAGGTCGGTGATGATCTGCTTCTCGAGCCGCCGGCCGCGAGCCTGGGCCCTGCGGCGCTTCTGGGCCTTGGGCGCCAGCCGCGCGTCGTCGTCCAGGTCGTTGGCCCGCACGGGCACACGCTTGACCGGGCGCAGCCTCTCGCCCAGCGCGGCGAACCACAGGCCCAAGTCGCCCAGAATGCCACGCAGCGACAACGCCCCGCCGCCGGCCGTCCGGCCAAGCCAGCCCGCCTGGTGCAGCAGCCCCGCGCCCGCGGGCACCAGCCAGCGGTCGTACGCCACGATCACGCCGATCACCACCGCCACCAGCATCCACAGCAGCGTGCCGGGCACGTTGAAGTGCTCTCGCAGCGAGGCCGAACCGACGAACCCGACGACGCCGCCGGGCAGGTCGGGCAGTTGGGCCGTCGCGGGTGCCAGCAGCGCCTGCACGCCCGCGGCGGCCACGGCGATGACCACCACGCCCAGCAGCCGCACCAGCGGGTGATCGACCCGGGCCCCGCCAAAGTGCAGGACGATCAGCAGTCCAAGGCCGGCCAGGAAGCCCCACGCGCCCAGCCCGAGTGTGTAGTACGACCAGTAGGCAACCATGGCCCCGATGGCGCCCATCCAGTTGGCGGCGGGGTCGTTGACGGGCCAGGCGGCAAAGCCCGGCGCATCGCCCGTATCAAAGCCAATCAGGCTGGCGGCGACAAACAGCCACAGCGCACTGGCCAGCAGCCATGCGACCCAGCGCAGGACCACCGAGAGCGAACCCCCGTCATCATCCGTGACCCGAGATGCCATGCGGCAACGGTATCGGCTTGCCGGTCCCGAACGCGGGAACGATTCCTAGGCCGCCTTCGTTCCCGCCTTGGCGGGGGCATCGGGGCTTTGGGGCTCGGTCGCAGGCCCGTCGGACGCCTTGGCATCGATCCCCGGCTCGACCCGGACCCCATTGACCAGGCGTGGGATTTCCAGGGGATTGCCCGTCCGCAGTTCCTTGGGCAGCACCGCCTCGGGAGCGTTCTGGAACGACACGTCCCGCATCCATCGCTCGGCCGAGTCGGGCCCGACGGAGGTGCCATCGACCCCCATCGATGCCGGGTATGGCCCGCCATGGACCAGCGAAGGGCACAACTCAAGCCCCGTGGGCGTGGCGTTGAACACCAGTCGCCCGACCCGGTGTTCCAGGATGGTCGAGAGCCGACGGCCCACGTTGCCATCGGTTGGTCCCATCCAGATCGACCCGGTCAGGGCCCCGCCGATGGCACTGGCCACCGTGAGCACCTGGGTCGGGTCGTCGGCCACGACCAGCAGCATTGAGGGACCGAAGACCTCCTCGTGCAGTATGGGCTCACGCGCGAAGGTATCCGCCGAGCAACGCAAGAGACATCCCGGCAGGACCGCCGCCTTGCCGGGCTCGACCTCGCCCGCATGGAAAGAGCCGCCTTCCAATCGCACGCCCGCAGTGTCCAGGCATCGGCCCACCTCGTCGAGGAATCGCCGCCGCAGCCGGGGCCCTCGCACCTTGGCGGCGGGCATCTGATCGAACAGCGAGGCCAACTGCCGGGAGAAGGTCTCGCCCTGCGCGCCGCGTTGCACGACCACCACGCTGGGGCGGGTGCAGGTCTGGCCCCCGACATTCGTGCAGGATTGGAACAGCCGCTCGGCGATCACCCCGGCGTTGGCCTCCAACGCTCCGGGGAGCACGAACACAGGGTTGATCGTGCCGATGCTCGCCGAGAGCCTCGTGCCGGGCGAAGCCGTCGAGACCATGCCCGCGATGGCGTCGGCACTGGCCCGAGACCCCGTCAACGCCACCCCGCGCACGCAAGGATGGCCCACCAGCACCCGCAGCAATTCATCCTGGCCGGCCTCGTCGCTGTGCAGCAGGGTCACGATGCCGGGCGGGGCCCCCAGATGGCGGCAGGCCTCCATCGCGACGCGCGCCACCATCGCGTCGGTCAGTGGGTGCTCGGGGTGGCTCTTGCAGATGATCGGACAACCCGCGGCCAGTGCAGATACCGCGTCGGCTCCCAGAGCGCCGCCGGTCAGGGGCTGATTCGCCGGGCCAAGAACCACCACCGGGCCGATGCCCCGGCGATACCGGCGCATGTCGGGCTTTGGCAATGGCCGCCGGCTTGGCTCGGCCGTATCAAGCGAAGGACGCACCAGAGCGCGAGAACGAACGACATCGGCGAACATCCTCAGCGTCAGCATCAATCGCTCTCGCTCGGCCACGATCCGTACCGCGCTGAAACCAGTCTCGGCTACAGCAAGTTTGACAAGATCATCGCCCAATCCGTGGATCGCGTCGGCAATGGTCTCGAGCATGGTCGCACGGGTGTCCGCGTCCATGTCCAGGAGCCCGTGATAGGCCGACCACGCCGCCATCGCAGCCGCACACGCGTCCTGGGGTGTGGACACTTCGATCTGCGGGCCGATGGGCTGCCCGGTCGCGGGATTGCGTGCCTGGAACGACCGGGTGGATGGGGTGCCATGGCTCGCAAACTGCGAAGGCACTAGCGCCCGCGCCAGCGACACGTTCTTTGCGGGAGTCATGGGCTCTTTGGTCGGCGCGGACACAAAACAGCATCGGCAGGCCGAACCAGAGACTTCAGCAATTCCCGATAACGAAAGCACAGACGCGTCGAAGCCAGACAGGCCTCAAACGCGTCTGAATGCCGGCTATCGCCCGAATGGTCCATCAACGCCGACGACGAAGCGCGGCCAACCCGCCAAGACCGAGGAGCGCCAGCGAGGCCGGTGCCGGGATAACCACGATCCGTCCCGCCGCTTCGAGCACCGTCGGAGTCACGTCCGCGCCCACGCCCGACGCGTCCGAGAACAGGTTGTACATGTCCGTTTCAGTAAGGAGGTCCACCGTGCGGTTGGTGAAGTCGGTTGTGGACCAAGTGGCCGTCCAGAGGAGGATCGGGTGCGAAGTATCGGCGAAAATACCACCCATGGGCATGTGGATCTGCCCGGTCACGATACCCAAGACATCGCCGCCGGTGGGCGTACCACCAACCTGACCCGGGGCGGCAAATGCCGATGCGGGCCCGCTGAAGGCACCCGTACCATCGCCGAGCAGGTTCCAGTCCGCCCCTTGGAAGGCGTAATAGAGATCGGAATCCCAGACAGCGTACACCTCGACGGTCGTCGAGGGCATGCCCGGGCTCACCACGTTGCTCACGCGGATTTCATAGGTGTTGGGCGTCACAGACGCCGAAGCAAGGCCGCACAGGCCCAGAACAACACCAACGCCAGCAAAGGCTCGTACGCTCTTCATGTCTCGTCTCTCCAGACGTTTTGGCCCGAAGGCGGTCTCTCCACCATTAAGATACCACGGTCGCGGCTTTCGGATCAAGCAAATCTCGGATTTGCAAGCAAAATGGCCATTTTTATCGCCATTATCGGCGCAAGCGGCACATATTCACAGTTTTATAGTCCTATAATTAATTGAACGTGGCGTGCAAGTGGTGCTATGCTCGGTCCCATGCCGTCCAAGATCCGATCATTCCTGCTCCAAGGCGTCGAGGCAAGCACTTGTGAGGTCGAGCTCGACCTGGACGATGCGGCTCTGGCCAAAGAAACGATCGTCGGTCTGCCCGATGCGGCCATCCGGGAGTCCATTGAGCGGGTACGGGCCGCACTGGCCAATACGGGCTATCTCTTCCCGAACGGGCGTTTGGTGATCAATCTGGCCCCGGCCCACATCCGTAAAGAAGGTCCGCTTTACGACCTGCCGATCGCCGTTGCCTTGCTTCAGGCCACGGGCGTGATCCGGGGCCACAAGCCCGACGATGCCCCCCCGCGCCTGCATCGGTGCATGATCGCGGGCGAGTTGGCGCTGGACGGTCGGGTGCGGCCGATCCGCGGCGTGATCGCCATGGCCGATCTTGCCCGGCACGAAGGCCTGGACGCGGTGATCGTGCCCGCCGAGAACGCCGCCGAGGCCGCCGTCGCGGGCCCGGTGACCTACGGCGTCAGGACACTGGCCGAGGTTGTTGGCCTGCTCAACGGCGTGTTGGAAATCGAACCACAGTCTCCTCCCGACCTGGCTTCGATGCTGCACGCCGCACCGGCCCCGATTGATTTTGCCGAAGTCCGCGGGCAGGAGGCGGTGAAGCGGGCCATCGTCGTGGCGGCCAGCGGCGGTCACAACGTGATCATGCTCGGGCCCGCTGGCACGGGCAAGACCATGATGGCCCGCGCCCTGCCGGGCGTATTGCCGCCCATGAGCGCGGCCGAGGCAATCGAGATCACCCGGATCCACTCCGCTGCGGGCGAGTTGCCGCCGGGCCAGGGCCTTGTTTCCACGCGTCCTGTGCGCACGCCCCACCACACGGCCTCGGCCGCTTCGATCGTCGGCGGCGGCATCGTGCCCAGGCCAGGTGAGGTCTCGCTGGCCACGCATGGCATCTTGTTCATGGACGAATTGCCCGAGTTCCCGCGCTCGGTGCTCGAGACCCTCCGCCAGCCTTTAGAAGACCATTTCGTCACGATCTCGCGTTCCCGAGGTACGGTGCGTTTTCCCGCCAATTTCCTCTTTGTAGCCGCGATGAACCCCGCTCCCGGGGGCTCTGCCGGTAAGTCTCAGGCGGGGCAGAAGGCCGCCGAACGCTACCGAGCCCGGATCAGCGGCCCGCTGCTCGATCGCATCGATATCCACGTCGACGCGCCGGCCGTGCCTTGGAAGGAATTGTCGGGCACCGGAGGCGCTTCCAGCACCAGTTCTGCGGCGATGCGAGAGCGTGTGCTGCGGGCCCGGGCCGTCCAGGCAAAGCGTCAGGGCGAGGGCAAACTCAACGGCCGCCTGCGGGGCAAGGAACTCGACGTGCTGGCCCCCATGAGTGAGCCGGCCCGAGCCCTGCTGGGTCAGGCCATCGCGGAACTCGGCCTCTCGGCCAGGGCCTATGACAAGGTCCGGCGGGTTGCCCGGACGGTGGCCGATCTGGAAGGGGCCCAGGGGCTGGATGTCCACCATGTTGCCGAGGCGGTCCAGTATCGCCTGCTCGACCGGGGCTGATCTGTCCGGGTCGTGAGCGACGCCCGGGCTCTCGGTCGGTATCATCGGGTCTTGTTTTCGGGCTTTGCCCTCCCCCATCGGCCCGCTCGCGTCCGCTCTCCATCGGAGACCACCGCCCATGATCGATATCGACCGGCTTCGCCAACTCGTGGACCTGATGGTGGAGCACGACCTGACCGAGGTCGACGTGAGCGACGAGGACCAGTCGATCACCATCAAGCGTGGCACGGGCGGGGTTATCCAATACTCGCCCCAGCCGGCGGTGGCCGCACCAGTCCACCAGCCGGCGGTGGCACAAGCCGCCCCGAACGCGCCGGCAACACCGCCGGCCAGCCCCAAGGACGAGGGGTTGGTCGCCATCGAGTCGCCGATGGTTGGCACGTTCTATTCCTCTCCCGACCCCGACTCACCGGCGTTCGCGGCGGTGGGCTCGTCCATCTCGCCCGATTCGGTGGTGTGCCTGGTAGAGGCCATGAAGGTCTTCAACGAGATCAAGGCCGAGACCACCGGCACGATCGAGCGGGTGTGCGTCAAGAGCGGGGACGCGGTGGAGTTCGGCCAGGCGCTGTTCATGGTGAGGCCGGCCTGAAGCATGTTCCGACGCATCCTCATCGCCAACCGGGGCGAGATCGCCCTTCGCATCATCCGAGCCTGCCGTGAGCTGGGCATCGAGGCCGTCTGTGTCTATTCGAAGGCCGACAAGGACGCGCCGTACCTCCGGTTGGCCGACCGAGCCATCTGCATCGGTGCGGGCCCGAGCAAGGACAGTTACCTGAACATCCCGCGGATCATCGCGGCGGCGGAGGTGTGCGACGCCGACGCCATCCACCCCGGCTACGGGTTCCTCTCCGAGCGGGCCGACTTCGCGGCCATCTGCCGCGAGTGCAAGATCGAGTTCATCGGCCCCAGCCCCGAGGCGATGGCCCAGCTGGGCGACAAGGTGGCGGCCAAGCGCGCCGCCAAGGCCGCCAAGGTGCCCATCTTCCCGGGCTCGGAGGGCGCTATCGAGGAAGAGGACGAGGCCGTCGAGGTGGCCCGCGAGATCGGCTTCCCGGTGATCATCAAAGCCGCCGCGGGCGGGGGCGGCCGGGGCATGCGCGTGTGCCACAACGAGGCCACGCTGCGCGCCAGCATCAAGAAGGCCCAGCAGGAGGCCAAGGCCGCCTTCGGCGACGGAGCCGTCTTCATCGAGAAGTTCCTCGAGCACGCCCGCCACGTCGAGGTGCAGGTGCTGGGCGACAAGCACGGGCACTCGGTCCACCTCTTCGAGCGCGACTGCTCCATGCAGCGCCGCCACCAGAAACTCATCGAGGAAGCCCCCGCCCCGGGCGTCGACCGCAAGAAGATCGCCGCCGTCTGCGAGAGCGCGGCCAAGCTCATCCGCACCACGGGCTACGCCGGCGCGGCCACCGTCGAGTTCCTCATGGACGACGAGCAGAACTTCTACATGCTCGAGGTCAACACCCGCGTCCAGGTCGAGCACCCGGTCACCGAGATGATCACCGGCCAGGACATCGTCAAGCACTCCATCCTCATCGCGGCGGGAGAAAAACTCGGCCTGCGGCAGAAGGACATCGCCGTCACCGGCCATGCCATGGAGTGCCGCATCAACGCCGAGGATCCGGCCCGCAACTTCATGCCAAGCCCCGGCCGCATCGACACGTGGGAGGTGCCCGGCGGCCCGGGCATCCGCATGGACACCCACGTCGTGCCGGGGTACATGGTGCCGCCCACCTACGACTCGATGGTGGGCAAGCTCATCGCCCACGCCGACGATCGCGAGCAGTGCGTGGCCCGCATGGTCCGGGCCCTTCGCGAGTTCCGCGTGGGCCCCATCAAGACGGTCATCCCCTTGCACCTGCGGCTGCTCGAGCACAGCGCCTTCCGTGAGGGCGCGGTGGACATCCACTTCCTCGAGCGGGCCCTGAAGCAGGACCTGCTCGGGCCGGTGGCCTGAGGCTCGCCCCTACAAGTCGACGCGGTGCTGGCCGATCTTTCCCTCGATGCGTTTGAGCGTGTCGCGGATCTGCACCAGCACGGCGGCGGCGTCTTCCGACGCATGGAGCCTCTCGGGCTGGGCTTGCGGCACCGACCCACGCCCATCGGCCAAGGCGTCGCGCTGGTCGAGCACGGCCTGGCGAAAGCCGGGCGCGTCAATGATGCCCACCATGCTCACCAGGTGGCCAGCCGGTCCGCTGCTCTGGCCGGCGGTCTCGACCTTGAACCCGTGCAGGCCAAAGTGCCGCATGATGGGCCCCTGGACCATCTGGAGGTCGGTGATCTTGTCCAGCGGGACGGTGCTCTCCACGCGGTTGAACAGCCCCTTGCGGATCTCCAGCGTCCGCTCGGTCAGCGTGCAGCCCAGCCGCTCGATGTACTTGTCGATGATCGCCCGGCCCACCAGGTAGTACACCACCGCCAGCGGGATGGTCACGATGAAGACTACGAACACGATCGTGCCGCTCAGCAGGTAATACGTGGGCAGCTTCGGATCGAAGCTCGCCTGTCGCAAGACGCGGTAGCGTGTGCCCGTGGCGGTCGTAGCCGAGTGCTGATCCATCTATGCTGCCTCCCTTGTTCGCCCCTGGGGCAAGACCCCTACCAACATCATCAGCCCGCCAAGCCCCAGCAGCCAGGGCCGCAGCCGATCGCTGCGCGACATCCTCGCCAGCAGCGAATCGGCCGGCCGCACCTCGCGCAGCGTCACCGGCGAGGGCTCCAAGGGTGCAAAGATATCCACCGGCCCGGGGGGGGGCGGTTCGAGCACCGCCGTTCGCCCCTGGGGCACCAGCCGCATCTGGTCCAAGGCCAGGCTTCGCACCAGCCCCTCCTCGCCGCGTTCCAGGGCCGCCAGGTAGCGGGCCTGCCGGCGGATGCGCTCGCGGCCTTGCGAATCCATCGCCAGGAGCTTGTCGCGCTCGAAGCGTGTCCGCTCCAGGTCTTCCAGAGCCGGGATCAGCACCACCGACCCCACCAGCACAGCGCCGGCAATGACCAGCAGCCAGCCGGTGTCCAGCCGGGATATGGGTGAACGCGCCACGAAAAACCCTATCGGCAAGCCGCCCCAAAACAAACGAACGCGCCATACTCTGCCAACCGTGCCTACCACCAGCGCCCCCACCACCCCCACCTCCCCCATCGCTATCACCGGCGTGGGCGTGGTCAGCCCCCTGGGCCTGGGTGCCCAGGCCTTCTGGGAGGGTCTGGTCGAGGGTCGCTGCGCCATCGAAGCCCAGCCCACGCCCGAGCTGCCAGCCCACGCCCGCTTCCAGGCCCGGGCCCCGGCCCTGGACATGCGCGAGCACCTGCCCAGGGCATACCGCAAGTTCGCCCGCCTCATGGCCCGCGACAGCGAACTGGCCGTCGTGGCCGCCAACCTCGCCGCCGCCCATGCTGGCTGGCCGGGCCCCATGGACGAAGCGTCACAACGCCCCTGCGCCCCCGAGTGCCTGGCCGCCCACGTCGGGGCCGCCCTCATCGCCCCGGACATCCCCGAGCTCGCCCGGGCCATGCACGCCGCCGCCGACGCCGATGGCAACTGGGACATGGCCCGCTGGGGCGAGCACGGCATGGGCCAGCTCACGCCCCTGTGGATGCTCAAGTTCCTGCCCAACATGCTGGCCTGCCACATCTCCATCCTGCACCAAGCCAAGGGCCCCAGCAACACCATCACAGCCGGCGAGGCCAGCGGCCTGCTGTCCATCGCCGAGGCCGTGCGCATCATCGAGCGCGGCGACGCCCACGCCGCCCTGGCCGGCAGCGGGGACAGCCGCACCAACCACCTGGCCATCGAACGCCTGCGCCTCATCGGCCGCCTGGCCACGCCGCCCCAGGACGCCGACCCCGCCTCGATCGTGCGCCCCTACGACCCGGCCGCCCCGGGCTCGGTGGCCGGCGAGGGCGCGGCCATCTTCACGCTGGAGCGCCCCGGCGCCGCCCGCGACCGGGGGGTCACGCCCATCGCCTCCATCCTGGGCAGCGGCTGCTCGCAGGCCATCCCCACCAACCCCGGCAGCGGCGCCCCCGCCCTGCCGGGCCTTGGGGCCAGGGCGGGGGGCGTGGGGGGTGTGGGGGGCGTGGGGGGTGTGGGCGGTAGCGATGATGGCATGGGCGAGGCCCTGGCCCGGGCCATCTCCATCGCGCTGCGTCGGGCCGGGCTCGGGCCAGACGACCTGGACGCGGCCTTTGTCCACGCCGCGGGCGAGCCGGCCCTGGACAGCGCCGAGGCCCTGGGCCTCATGGGCGCCCTGGGCACGCGGACGGCGGGCCTGGAGCTGGCCTGGATCACCCCCAACCTGGGCGAGACCATGGCCGCGGGCGGGTCGCTGCTGGCCGCCGCCGCCGCCCTGAGCCTGCACCACCAGCGCCTGCCCGCCCGGCTTGGCCCCCATGACGCCCCCGGCAACGGCGCCGGCAGCGGGGGCACGCCCTGGTCCGAGGTGAACGCCACCGCCCGCCCCAGCACGCCGGCCAGCCTCCGGCACGTGCTGGTAGCCACCAGCGCCCTGGGCGGCCAGTGCGCGGCCCTGGTGCTGGGGGCGTAGCTTTTCGGGATTGTGGATTGGGCAAACGGCAATCGGGATCCGGCATCCGATGCCCACGATTGCCGGCTGCCGATTGCCGGCTGCCGAATCCCCCTTCCCGATGCCCGGTGCCGCCCCCATCTGCCATCTGGACCCCCGGGCAGGCTCTCGCGTCGAGGATTGTCTTGGGCCAGGTCGATGCCCGAGCCGTCCACGTCCACGCCGCCGGCCGGTTCCAGCGGTCGAGTTGCACGTAATCGCCGCCGGAATCGAAGCGCTTGCTGTACACGTCGGGCTCGGGCAGCGTCGTGCCCACCACGCCCGGCTCGTCGGGGCCCCGGCTGCACGATGCGAGCCGAGCACCGCGACGGCGACACCGAGGAAGCCGGCGGCCACTTGCACCCGCTCGAGTCGACGGGGCGGGGATGAGGGAGTTCAACAAATCGGCTAAAGGATGTCGAGGTAGCGTTGCCGGGACGACACGCAAGTCCAACTCGCCAGACGGCGACCATAACCAAGACTCGGCCGTAGGAACTGACGAGGCACGCTCACGCTGCACCTTGGCCGTGTCGATGCGGCACTAGCCACACACACAGTCACGCGCATTCGCTAGAGTCCAGAAGTCTTGATGTTCGCAGGCAGATTGTCAAATATGATTGGCATAGGAACCGGCTCGTGTACTTTAGCATTATCCACTTTTCTAACACGCAGTTTGGGCTCGTCAGGCAGCATGGGCCATAGTACCTCTGGATATTCATGGATCTCTGCGCGTGTATCTAAGTCCTCAGGCCACAACCGTGCAGGTGCAAACTCAAATCGAAGCGACTTGCTACTACCTTTTGCAAGAACGAGATCAAAGTTGATGTCTGTGATGCTGCGATACATAAATTCTTGTTCAAGCTTCCAAGTTCGTGAATCAGAATCAACAAGCAGTACTCTGCCGAGAATAGCTTGAAGATACTGCCGCGCAATCACAACATCGTCCATTGTCCGATTGGTTATAATCAACTGGAATTCGGTGTAAGCAACATCGCGTTTATATCCTTCTACACCCGACAGTACATGAGCGTCTTCATGGGAGGATTTGACATACTTGTCGCCGACCTTAAAGTACACCCCGCCAACATCGATAGCTTCAATATGCACGCTAAATCTATTTTCAACACCGATAGCCAACTGATGAGCCGGCTGGAGTTGGCACGCAGATATTGCTGAGCCATAGCCGATGACCATCTTGATGACTATCGCAATCGACACTGCCATAATCGCGCTAATTGAAGGACTTTTAACTGCGTTTACCATGGTTGGCACTCCTCAATTGATTGGACCCGGCGTAATGGGAAGTGGGGCACACAATGGATCGTTCTTATAATTCTCGATGGTCATGACTCGCCGAGCCTTGCCGGAAGTCCGCGATAGGCTCGTTTGACCGTGAAGAACCGCTCTGTCGCCCGTTCGCGAATCTCCGAGGCGATTTTCCGACGCGTCCTGCGGCATGTGGCGGCCGAGCTCACCGGCCTGAACCGCAACACCAACCGGCTGCTGGACTGCCTGCGCGAGCGCATGGCCGAGGCGTGCGAGCTCGAACGGCCCTTCAGCGGCACCATCGTCGGCACGGTCGGCCGTGCTCCAGCCGCCGATAGCGGTGCTTTCGCCTGAGCCGAACTCGCCGGTAAAACTCATTTGTTGGGCTGGGGGGCCCGCGGGCACGCCGAACACACGACCATAAGGGCTGTAGAACGCCCGCTCCCGCTGCACGCCGGCATCGCTGATGATCACCGCCGCGTCCTGCCGCCAGTTTTGCAGCACGTACCACCGCTTGGACCCAACGTTAGAAGAACGGGTCCGTGGCGTGTCCGAAGCCAGGAAAGTCCGGCGCATGACCAACGAGTCTACATCGCTCGCCCCGCCGAAGCCATCCAAACCGGCTTGGTGATGGAGGATTTCCTGGGTATTGGACGAGCCGTTGGGGCGAGAGATCGGCGGTTGCTCGGCGGTTACTCGGTAGCCGAGGCGCCCCTCGATCGCAAGTTTTCAGACCATGGCCAGATGGCCAAGACGGCCCGAGAACGGTGCCAATCGAGCCCCGCCTCGGCACCCGGCCCAACCCCGAATATGCCCCGGCCCGGCCCCCGACCCGGCCGAAACCTCGGGAGAACCCCCGGGACCGATACGAAAACCGCCCTGGCGACCCCTCGGAACGTCTGGAGTGCACTCCGGATGTTCCGGAGGGCACTCCGGACGATCTGGAGTGCACTCCAGATCATCCGTTTGATGCTCCGGACGATCCGTTTGATGCTCCAGAGCTTCCGTTTGATGCTCCGGGCCTTCCGTTTGACGCTCCGGAGCTTCTGGAGCATGCTCCGGAACTTCTGGAGCATGCTCCGGCTCTTGCGGAGAGCGCCCGCGGCGTCCGGAGGGCACTCCGGAACATCCGGAGCATGCTCCAGAGCTTCCGTTTGATCAAACGGAGCCTCCGTTTGATGCTCCGGGCCTTCCGTTTGACGCTCCGGGGCTTCCGTTTGACGCTCCGGACGGTCCGTTTCATCATTTATAGAGACGCTCTCATGGCCCCGCAGCGTCCGGAAAGCGCTCGGCGGGCGGCTCTTCGCTGGGGAGGTGTCGGGGGTTTGGTGGGGCGGGCGTGGGGGGCGTGGGGGGCGTGGGGGGATAGCATGGTGCCGTTCGGCTCTTGGGATCTCTGACCAATTGCCCATTGCCAAGCCCCAGTTGCCACAAGCACGCCCGCCTGGCACTTGGGAATGGAGAATTGGTCAGAGGTCCCGCTTGGCTTTGGAACTTATACATGAAGGGAGCCTGCCATGCAGCGCGTGCGGACCGGTTGGTTGCGATTGTTCTGTCTTGCCCTGGCCGCGATAGGCCCGATGACGCCGGGCTTGGCCCAGAACGCCCCCGGCCCGGGCGAGAAGGCCCCCGCCATCACCCTCGACGCCCTGACCAACGCCCCAGAGGGCGCCAAAGCCAACTGGGAGGCGCTGGGCAGGGGCACGACGGTCATCGAGTTCTGGGGCACCTGGTGCGGGCCGTGCGTGGCGGCCATCCCGCACATCAACGATCTGCACGACGAGTTTGCCCCCAAGGGCGTGCACTTCCTGAGCGTGACCTATGAGGAGCCCGAGCTGGTCGACCGCTTCCGCGAGCGCATGCCCATGCGCACGTGGATCGGCCACGACATGGACCGCGACATGGTGCGGGCCTACGGCGTGCGTGGCTGGCCCACGACCTTCGTCGTGCGCGACGGCGTCATCGTCGCCCGCACGCACCCCAGCAGCCTGAGCAAGGAACGCCTGGCGGCGATGGTGGCGGGCAAGGATGATCCGGCTGCGGCATTGGAGCAACCCCGGGCCGCCGGCCACGAGGCCCGCGTGGGGGCGGACGGCCGGCCGGCGTTCGATGGATTCGTGACGGCGGGCATCGATCCGTACTCGATGCTCACAAAGCCGGACGACCAGCCCACGTTCCAGGTCATCGTGCGCAAGGCCGGGGACATGGCCATGGGCAGCACGAGCGGGTCGAGCATGACCAGGCTGGGCAGTTCAATCGAAGGCATCATCTCCGGGTTGTACGCCTTGCCAAGCTACGCCGTCGAGATCGACGACACGCTCAGTGAAAAGCGCTTCGACGTGATCTACCGCGTGCCCCAGGAACAGCGCCAAGCCCTCATGCCGCTGGTGCGTGAGATGGTGGCCGCGGGGCTGGGCGTTCGGCTCGAAAAGCAGCGGCGGGTCGTGGACGCCTGGGAGTTGCGCGTGGCCGAGGGGGGCTTGAAACTGGAGCCCGGGCTCGACCGGCCGAGCGGGTCGAGCGTCACCAGCGACGGCACGAGCCTCACGGTGACCAGTTCCAGCGCTGCGATTGCCAACCTCGCGAACACACTGAGCCATACCATGCGCGGGCCGGTCCTCGACCGCACGGGGCTGGATGGTTCTTACTTCCTCAATCTCACCTTGCCCATGAGCGCCGACGATTTGCCCAAGGCGCTCGAGGAAGCCGCCGGGCTGGTGCTGGTGCCGACTCGCCACGAAATCGAGTTCACCATCATCAGGCCGGCGAAGGACTAATCGCCCCCCTCAGGGCAACGCCTCGAGCCAGGACGCCGGTACTTCTTCGTACCCCCCCGCCGAGCCGTCGAAGCGCACGGCGTGGAAGCGGGCGTCGGCGCGTCCGCCGTGCCAGCGGCCGATGCGTTGCGTGGCGTGGGCCTCCTGGCGAAGGTCGATGACGCTGGCCGTGCGCGTGGGCGGGGGCAGCTCCGGGCCCTGGGGCAGCGGGGCGGCGTCGAGCAGCAGCGGCGTGGCCGAGGGGACCTGGACCAGGTCGAATCTTATAAAGGTTGGCCGCTGGTCGTAGTCGCCGCCGTCGCCGGGCAGGCCGGAAAGGCCCGTGGCGTTCATGGCGTAGGTGCGGGTCATGCGTTCGCCGCTCTGGGCCTGGCACGCCGGGCACACCAGCACGCTGGTCTCGTGGAAGACCTCGCCCGGGCTCGTGCCCGCCCGGCCCGCGCCGCCCCTGGCCTCGGTCTGCACGACCATGGCCCAGTTGGGCACGCTGGCGTAGGGCACGCCGATGGCCGGGCCGTGGCCGTTGTGGTCGTGGGCGTAGTAGGCGCAGATCGTAAAGGCCTGACGCAGGTTCGAGAGGCAAGCCGCCGCGTGCCCGGCGCGGCGGGCCCCGGCCAGCGCGGGCAGCAGCACGCCGATGAGCACCGCGATCACGGCGACGACGACGAGCAACTCGACGAGCGTGAAGGCGCTTCGCTCCCGCGTGACGGCGCTTGGCTTCATGATTGGGCCTTCCTGCGCCGACGCAGCGCGCGGATCTCGGCCAGCCGCTTTGCCATCTGCTCTTCTTCTCCTGCCTCCCCGGGCTCGTAATATCGCTTGGCCACCCCAAGATAATCCTGCCCGGTCAAAGCACCCACGGCGTTGTGGCTGTACTCGTACTTTTCGCCGCCAACTTCCTTCGTGCGCAGGCCCGTCGCGTCTTCGGTCGTCAGCGGCGAGGAATTGGGATCTCGCAGGTACACCGGCACCGGCACCGTCCGCCCTTCCTTCACGTCGGCGATGGCCGCGTCGATGGCCTTGTACGCCGCGTTGCTCTTGGGCGCCAGCGCCAGGTAGCACGCGCAGTGTCCAAGGGTGATGCGGGCCTCGGGCAGGCCGATGCGCTCCACTAGTTCCCACGTGGCCGCGGCGATGAGCATCGCACGCGGATCGGCGTTGCCGATGTCTTCGCTGGCCAGGATCGCCATGCGGCGTGCGATGAAGCGCGGGTCCTCCCCGCCTTCGAGCATCCGGGCGATCCAGTAGCAGGCCGCGTCGGGGTCGCTGCCGCGCAGGCTCTTGATCATCGCCGACGCCGAGTCGTAGTGCTCATCATCGCCGTAGACCGCCGCCTTCTGCTGGATGGAATCCTCGGCGACTTGTCGGTCTATGACAATCTTCCCCCCGTCCTTGCCCGAACTTAAGACCGCAACCTCCAGCGCCGTGAGCGCCCGCCGCGCATCGCCGTCGCTCTTGACCGCCCACACGCGCAGGGCGTCCTCGTGCGCCTCGATGGCCACCTTCCCATACCCACGCTCATCATCCGCCAGCGCCCGCCGCAGCACCTCAACGATCTCATCCTCGGTGAGCGGCTCGAGCCGAAAGAGCGTGCTGCGGCTCACCAGCGCCGCGTTGCAGGCGAACAGCGGGTTTTCCGTCGTCGCCCCGATCAGCGTCAGCACCCCGCGCTCCACGTCCTCCAGCAGCACGTCCTGCTGGCTGCGGCTGAACCGATGCACCTCGTCGAGGAACAGCACCGTCCGCGTCCCCCCACCCCCACTATCTTCCAGCCGCGCCCGCGCCACGTCGGAAATCTCCCGCACCCGCTTCACCCCGATCGACGCCGCGTTGGCCGCCTCGAAGTGCCGCCCGGAATGCTCGGCGATCAGCCCGGCCAGGGTCGTCTTGCCCGTCCCCGGCGGCCCGTGCAGGATCAGGCTCGTCAGCGCATCGGCCTCGAGCATCCGCCGCAGCAGCTTGCCCGGCCCCAGGATGTGCCGCTGCCCCACGACCTCGTCGATGGTGCGCGGCCGCATCCTGGCCGCCAGGGGCTCGGCCCTGCGGCGGCGTTTGGCCCGCTCGGCTCCGAAGAGGTCGCTCATGGTTGATGGTACGGACACTCGCAACAGGCAAGACCAAGACCCCTCACCCCAGCCCTCTCCCCGCAGACGGGGAGAGGGAGCCGGATCTTCCCCCCAGGGAGAGGGCCGGGGTGAGGGTTCTTCGAATCAAAGCAAACGCCGGATACCCTCAACACCACGCACCACGAGCCACGCCCATGGACCACGAAACAGATAAGGTCGACCAAGCCATCGATCGGCTGCCCGGCCCAGAGGAACCCGGCTGGGATCGCCCCACCCCATCGCAACAGCAATTCATCTGCATGTCGATGATCGAGGGCCAGGTCACCAACGGCGGTTTCCACCAGATCTACTTCAACGGCTACGAGAAGTTCCTTCCGGCGGCCCTGGCCGGCTACCGCGCCATCGACGCCAAGCCCCAGGCCGAGATCGTCGAGCGGGTCATGGCCATGGTGCGCGACGACCCCTGGTCGGGCCCGCCCGAGATCTGGCCCGACCCCAACGCCGAAGAGCGCCCCCCCGGATCGAAGGACATCGGCGTATACAACGACCCCTGGTACGCCCTCGACCTGCGCGAACTCCACCGCCTCAAGCTCGATTACCTCAACGCCCACCCCGACCAGTTCCGCCACCCCACCAAGCCCGGCCCCAACCCTCCATAACCCTCGCCAACGGCTCGGCCCGCCGCCGACTGTCGCCACCCACGCAGCGGGTCCGGATAAGGGATCCGCCCGCACGGCCTACCCATGCGATTCGGGGCCACGGTTTGCTCCATCTGATGGGCAAAAGTGCGCCAACTGAGGGCTGGGATGGGCCATTTGAGGGCAGGAATGGGCGGCGCGAGGGCAGGAATGGGCGGCGCGAGGGCAGGGATGGGTGGCGCGAGGGCAGGGATGGGCGGCGCGAGGGCTGGGATGGGCGGCGCGAGGGCTGGGATGGGCGGCGCGAGGGCTGGGATGGGCGGCGCGAGGGCTGGGATGGGCGGCGCGAGGGCAGGAATGGGCGGCGCGAGTGCTGGGATGGGTCATCTGAGGGCAGAAGTGGGCCATCTGAGGGCAGGTGTGGGCCATCCGAGCCCCGCGAATCCCCTTTCCGAGCCCCGAGAGTTCCTCTCGGCGCTTCGAGCACCCCATCCACCGCCCATTCTGATCACTTGCGAACCAGTCTCAATACCGCTACCATCGCCCGTGACTGCCACCGCTCCCCAAACGACTACCCAGACCACGGCCCAGGCCCCCGCCCGCGTCCGCCTCACACAGCTCACGCGCGGGCAGACCGCACGGCTGGACCAGGGCCAGCTCGAGGCCGACTCGGCCGCCCACCTGGCCGCCATGGGCCTGCGGCCCAGCTGCCAGCTGCGCGTGTGCAAGGCCGGCCAGCCGTGCATCGTCCACGTCGACGGCCACGCGGGCGGCTGCCGCATCGCCCTGAGCTACGACCTGGCCGACAGCCTCTACGTCCTGCCGCAGTAACCCGCCATGCCTCCGGCCACGCACCCCAACGAACCCGCCAGCGCGGCCGCCCCCGAGGTGGGAGCCGCCGCGCCAACCGTCGCGCCAACCGACGCACAAGCGGTCGTGCAAACAGTTGCGCTCGTTGGCAACCCCAACGTCGGCAAGAGCACGCTGTTCAACGCCCTGGCCGGCCGGCGGCAGAAGACCGCCAACTTCCCCGGCACGACGCAGGAGGCCCACCTGGCTTCGGTGCGGGCCCCGCGGGGCCAGGCCCTGCTGGCCGACCTGCCCGGCTGCTACGGCCTGCACCTGGACACCAGCGAGTCTCGCATCTGCAAGGGCGTGCTGGCGGGCGACCCCGATGGCACGATGGCGATCCGGGGCTTTGCCACCGGCCGGCCCGACGCCGTGGCCATCGTCGTCGACGCCACGAACGTGCCGCGCAACCTGCGCCTGGCCGGCGAGGTCATCGCCCTGGGCCTGCCCACCATCGTCGTGGTCACCATGATCGACGCGGCCGAGCGCCGGGGCATCACCATCGACGCCCGGAAGTTCGAGGCGGCGCTCGGCTGCCCGGTGGTGTTCGCCTCGGGCAAGACCGGCAAGGGCGTGCAGGACGTCATGCCCGCGCTCGCGCGTGCGACAGTCGCCGCAGGGCCGCTGGGCCCGGGCGACATCGACGCGTGGGCCGACGCGGTCTACGCCAAGGCCTGCACCGCCGACGTGCGAACGCACGACGCCGTCACCGATCGGCTGGACCTTGCCTTTACCCACCCCGTCCTGGGCGTGGCCGCCTTCGCCGCGATCATGACCGGGCTGTTCTGGGCCATCTTCAGCCTGGCGACGATCCCGATGGACGCCATCGAGGGCTTCTTCGGCTGGCTGGGCGGCGTGGTGGGCAGCACGCTGCCCGAGGGCGCGGTGGCCGACCTGCTGGCCGACGGCGTGCTCGCGGGCGTGGGCGGCACGCTGGTGTTCCTGCCGCAGATCGTGCTGCTGTTCTTCCTGATTGCGCTGCTGGAACAGACCGGGTACCTGGCGCGGGCGGCGTTTGTCATCGACCGGCTGCTGCGTCCCTTCGGCCTGCCCGGGCACGCGTTCGTGCCCTTGCTCAGCGGGCACGCGTGCGCGATCCCGGCGATCATGAGCGCGCGGGCCATCCCCGACTTTCGCCAGCGCGTGGCGACGATTTTGGCGATCCCCTTCATGAGCTGCTCGGCCCGCATCCCCGTGTACGTGCTGCTCACGCAGGTGCTCTTTCCCGCCAGCACGGCCAGGCAGGCGCTGGCCTTCACCGGCTGCTACGCGCTGGGCGCGGGCGCTGGCCTGCTGACGGCGGTGGTCGCGCGGCGGACGATCCTGCGCGGCAAGAGCCCGCCCATGGCCCTGGAACTGCCAAGGTACCAGTGGCCCGGGCCGATCGACGCCGCCAGGGTGGCCCTCCATCGCGGGTGGCTGTTCATCCGCAAGGCCGGCACGGTGATCCTGGCTATCTCCATCGTGCTGTGGTGGCTCTCGGCCTATCCGCAGCCGCCCGAGGGCGCGGGCGACCCGCGCGAGGCCGCCCGCGTCAGCTTCCTGGGGCGCATCGGCGACGCCGTGCAGCCGGTGTTCGCGCCTATCGGGGCCGATCGGCAGCTGACCATCGGCATCCTTGCCAGCTTCGCCGCGCGAGAGGTCTTCGTGGGCACGATGGCCGTGCAGGTGGCCGGCACCGACGACGCCGAGGACGCGGGCGTGCGCGAGCGGCTGATGGAGGCTGCGCGCGACGACGGCACGCGGGTCTTCACGCCCGCGACGAGCTGGGCCATGCTGGTCTTCTTCGTGCTGGCCATCCAGTGCCTGCCCACGCTGGTGGTCACCGCCCGCGAGGCGGGGGGCTGGAAGTGGGCCCTGCTCCAGTTCGCGTGGATGACCGGCGTGGCGTACGTTGCCGCGGCGGTGGTGTACGGCGTCGTGGGGGCCATTGGCTGAACCATGCCATGGGGTGACTGGCAATTCTGGGTGGTGACGGCGGCGGCGCTGGGGGCCCTGGCGATGATCGTTCGCCTCGTGCGTGCGCCCGGGTCCGGTCGCCGGCGCACGGGCCTGACGATCTCGGCACCGCGTCGCGACCACCGTGCCGGCTGACGCCCGCCTCAGCCCAGCTGCATCGTCATCAGGAACTCGGCGTTGGTCTTGGTCTTCTTGAGGCGGTTGAGCAGCAGTTCCATGCCTTCGACGACGTTCATGTCGCTGAGCACCTTGCGGAGCTTGTAGGTCAGTTCGAGTTCCTTGGGGTCGAGCAAGAGCTCCTCGCGGCGGGTGCCGCTGGCGCTGACGTCGATGGCCGGCCAGACGCGTTTCTCGACGAGCTTGCGGTCCAGGTGCAGCTCGCTGTTGCCCGTGCCCTTGAACTCCTCGAAGATGACCTCGTCCATCCTGGAACCGGTGTCGACCAGGGCGGTGCCGATGATGGTCAGGCTGCCGCCGGCCTCGATGGCGCGGGCGGCGCCGAAGAACTTCTTGGGGCGCTGGAGGGCGTTGGCGTCGATGCCGCCGGACATGATCTTGCCGCTGTGGGGCTGCTCGGCGTTGTAGGCGCGGGCCATGCGGGTGATGGAGTCGAGCAGGATCACCACGTCGTCGCCAAACTCGACCATGCGCTTGGCCTTCTCGATGACCATGTCGCACACCTGCACATGCCGGCTGGCGGGCTCGTCGAAGGTGCTGGCCACGACCTCCACGTCCTTGGCGGTGTTGCGGCGGAAGTCGGTGACCTCTTCGGGCCGCTCGTCGACCAGCAGCACGATGATCTTGACCTTGGGGTGGTTCCTGGTGATGGCCTGGGTCATCTTCTGCATCAGCACGGTCTTGCCCGTGCGCGGCGGGGCGACGATCAGGGCCCGCTGGCCCTTGCCGATGGGCGCCACCAGGTCCATGATGCGCGTCTCGACGACGGTTGGGTCGGTCTCCAGGTGGAAGCGTTCCTCGGGGTGCAGGGGGGTCAGGTCCTCGAAGGGCTTGGTCGCGTGGGCGGCGGCGGGCTCGCGACCGTTCACCTCGTCGACGCGCAAGAGGGCGAAGTAGCGTTCGCTCTCGCGCGGCGGGCGGATGAGCCCGCGCACCACCATGCCCTTGCGCAGGCCGAAGCGGCGTATCTGGCTGGGGCTCACGTAGATGTCGTCGGGCCCGGGCAGGTAGCTCTGCTCGGGGCTGCGCAGGAAGCCGAAGCCGTCGGACATGATCTCGAGCGTGCCGTCGCCCACGAGCAGGCCCTGGCTGGCGGCGCGCAGTTTCAGGAGTTTGAAGATCAGGTCCTGCTTGGTCAGGCCCTCGTGGTCTTCCAACCCGTCCTTCTTGGCCAAGGCACGCAGGTCGTCCAGGTCCATCCGCTGGAGGTCGCTGATGCTCAGGGCGTCCTTGAGGGCCTTGGGGTCGGCCTTGGCGGCGATCTTCTCGATCTCGGCGGCCTCGCGCTCCAGCTCGTCGTCGGTGGGCAGGCCGTGGTCGTACATCGAGGGCTTGCGTTTGCGACGCTTGCGCCGGCCGCCCTGGTCGTTGTCGCGTCGCCCCCCACTGCCGCCTGGTCCCCCACCGCCATTGGGGCCGGTCCCGTCGCGGGGTCGCCGTCGTTCGCCGTTCTCACGGTCGGATCCGCGATCGCCCGCATCCGCCGAGGAAGATCCACCACCACCCCCACCACTACCCCCACTCACACGCTCTTCGCCTTGCTCGCGGGTGTCACGCTCTTGGCGCTGTTCGGCCGACGGTGTCCTGGCCATGTGCAGGGATCCTCTCGAATTGCAGAATGGGTGTCCGTGATGACGGGTGGTCAAGCGATTTCGTGTGGACACGAACTCGACGGGGCCGATCGGCGGCGTCGGGCCGGCGGGAACGTGCCGGCGTCCATGCAGGAATGTCCAATCTTCGGTCAAGGTACGACCGTGCCCGGCACGACCGTCTATCCGCCCGGATTGGCAAGGGAAAGGCTACGCGTGGCGTGGCCGCTTAGACCATAGCCACCCCAACGGCCCGGGGCAAACACCCCCACCGGGGGCCCTCGTGCGTCAGCCGCTCTTTGTGCCCAGGGCCGCCAGAGCCCGGGCCACCTGGCGACGCAGGGCGTCGAGGTCGCCGTTGTTGACCACCACGGCATGGCTCCGGCGGCGCTTCTGGTCCAAGGGCCACTGGGCGGCCTCGCGCCGGTCCAGTTCGTCCTCGCTCCAGCCTCGGGCCTCTTGCACCCGTTGCAGCCGAAGGTCTCTGGGCGCATCGACGTACAGCACCGCATCGCACTGGGCGTCCACGCCCGCCTCGAAGAGCAGCGGCGCGTCGATCACCACGCCCGCCGCCCCGCTCGACCGGGCGTGCTCGATGAGCCCCGCCCGCTGTTCGTGCAGCCGCGGGTGCACGATGGCCTCTAATGCTTTGCGCTTCGTCGCGTCGGCAAAGACCGCGTCGGCGATGGCCCTTCGGTCGGGCCGGCCTTGGGGGTCGAGCACACCGGGCCCAAGAGCGGCCACCAGCTCAGCGGCTACCTCGGGCAACTCCAGCACCGCCCGGGCCCCGGCGTCCGAGTCGCTGACCACAAAGCCCATCTCGGCCAGCACCGCCGCCACGGCGCTCTTGCCGCTGCCGATACCGCCGGCCAGGCCGAGGATGAGGAATGGAGATTGCACCATGGCGTTCCTTGGCCACTTGACCGACATCGACCCGAGGCAATCATTCCCACCCGGCGGCGTTCGTGCCCCGGCCAGAGGAACCATGCGATGCCGATGCAAAGTACATCACGATATCCCTTGGGCCTGGACCCAACGGTCGTGGTACACGCCGGCATCAACGATCGGTCGCTCGACCTCGGCGCGTTCCCCGACCGTTCCAGCGGCCTGGCCTGAGGGGCCTGACTCCCTTTCCTCACATCAACCGGTTTCCAATTGTCGTTTGTGCTGTGCCGACGCGCACCCGTTCGGGGTGTGCACGCGGCCGGAGACTCTATCATGAGCCATGCATCCCAACCATCGCAACCGCGGCGGGCTCAGGGCCTGCCATATTCGAGCCTGCACCGCCGGGCCGGTGTCTCTCGGCGCCTCGCGCCCGAGGACGTGGCCCCGGGACAGTACGTCTGTGTGCTGATGCGCCACGAGCGTATCTGGAGGTTCGATCCAGTCGGGTGCACGCTCGAGAGCCATCGAGTGCGCGACATGCCCGAGCAGGACGAAGAGGCCGACTCGCAGGTGGGTGGCCGTGCGGGCGCGCCATTGCGCGTGCTGGCGGTCAGCCTGCCCTTTGTCGTGGTGCGGGCCGTTGGTATCCCGCGCGCTGCGGAAGCCTCCGACGCGGCCTCGGCACGCCGTGCCCGCACGCTGGACCTGCGCCAGGTCGAACTGGCGGAGGTCGGCCGTGCCTACGCAAGGGCCTTTGCCCACGCGGCCCGGCCCGCCCGGACCCAGACCCGGGCCAACGAGACCTTGGCCACTGCCGAACCCACGGCGTGAGAGAACAAGGTGCATCGGTGCCGTTCACACCAAGGCCCCACGCTAGAAGGCGTGGGGTTTTTCGTTCGACAAGCGAAGGATCCGATGGAGCGCATAGAAGCATTCCCCGGGTGAGCGCCAGCGTTCGGTGTTGTAAGTAAATTGCACACACTCTTTTGTCCGCCGATGCCCTAGGCTGATCCCGTGCAGCACACCGACGAGACCGACGACACGGCCACGACATCGCCCACGCAGCCCGCGGCTTGCAGACGCTTGTGGACGAGGATCCTCAGTGCCGTGGCGGTGCTGGCGCTCCTGGGCGCTCTGTGGCTGGCCACCGACCGCCAGGCGGTCATGGAGTGGAAGGAGCAGGCCGGCCCGGTGCCCTTCTTCATCGCCCTGGCCATCCTGCCGGCCGTCGGCCTGCCCACGACGCCCTTCTTCGTGGTCGCGGGCGCGTTCTATGGCCCGTGGATCGCCCTTGCCGGCAGCGCGGCGGCCATCGCCGCCAACCTGGCCCTGTGCTACGCCATCAGCAAGAGCACCCTGCGGCCCTGGCTCGAACGGCTCGTCGGCCGCACCCGCTTCAACCCGCCCGACATGCGCTCGTCCGCGCGCCGGGCCGTCCGCTTCACGCTGCTGGTGCGGATCGCCCCGGGCCCGCCCACCTTCGCCAAGAGCTACCTGCTGGGCATGGCCGGCGTGCCCTTTGCCATCTACTTCGGCGTGTCCTTTGCCGTCACCTATCTCTACGCCGCGTCCTTCATCGTGCTGGGAGACTCGATCCTGGACCGCAACTGGACGGCCGGGGGCATCGCCCTGGGCGTGCTGGCACTGGCCGCTGCTGCGGTGTGGTGGATCCGTCGCCGGAGGCGGCACGCCAAAAACACTGGCACCGATACCGAACCGGGGGCGGTCGACGCTTGACTGCGGTGACTTTGGATCTCTCGGATGGAAAACACCGACCCGCGAGTTCGCGGGTCGGTGGCACGGCAGCTTCCTTCACGATCACTCGAATGCCAATCAGCGGACGGATGCTCCTCCATCATGTCCGCCGATGGACAGTCTGGGTATCTTCTTAGTCGCAGCCTTCTGCGAACTCGTTCTGGAATTGGAGGAAGTCGAAGATCGTCAGGCTGCCGTCGCCGTCGAAGTCGGCCCGCATGTCGCCGGAGGCGAAGAGGTTCTGGAACTCCAGGAAGTCGAAGATTGTCAGGCTGCCATCACCATCGAGGTCTACGCGGCAGCCGTCGCCCGGGGCGTAGAACTCGATCATGCGCCGGCCTGCGAAGGTGAAAGGCCCGTTCCAGGCCGCCCCGCCGCCCTCGGGCTGCCAGTAGTACGTGAGCACGGTAGCCGAAGGAATGTTCTGGCAGATGAACTCGCGGTAATCGTTCGCCAGGCTGTTGAAGGCCACGAAGTAGGTCTGGCCGGCCACGACGGCGTAGGGCTCGTCGAACTCAACGCCGTTCCAGCCGCTGGTGGTGGAACTGAAGCTGACCTCGCGCAGAACGGCCCCGGGAACGGTGCCGGTGTCTTCGCGCAGGCGGATGATGCCGTTGGTGATCGGGCTGGAGTGCCAGAGGATCTGGGACAGGTCAAAGGAGTTCTGGGGCGTCCAGCGGAAGGCCTGCTCGTTGCCCCGCGTGGCGGTCCAGACGTCGTCCACGGGGATCTCGTTGTTCACGCCCTCGACAAACTCCTGGGCGCAGGACGCCCCGGCCAAGGCAAGGACGGACAGGATGGTGGCGACATGTGTGGTCTTCATGGTTTTCTCCCTATGGTTGAACTCCGAAACGATCACGTGTGACGGGCACACGAACAGACTTGGAACTTCTGAGCGGCCCGACAAGGCTGGCCGTTGCGCGGTTTACGTCCCGCCCCAGGCACGCGTTACGGATCCAACTCGATCTTCACAATCCGGCGGGCCGGGCAGGAGCAGGGCTGGAATAAATACCCCCATAGGGTATATTGTCCTGGTATGGAGCATCCTCCCAAGACGGCCACGGTGTCCAAGCCAGCCAAGCCGGTCGAAGTCCTGCCCCCCGATCCGGAGCAACTGCATACCTGCGCCTGCGGGCCGGGTGCCAAGGCGTTTGGCGTCGATCCGGGGCTGAAAGCCTCCAACCTCCGGCACCTGAGGCGGATCGAGGGGCAGGTCCGCGGCATCGCCCGGATGGTCGAGGACGACCGGTACTGCACCGACGTCATCACCCAGATCGCCGCCGCCCGCCAGTCGTTGCACTCGGTGGCTCGCAACCTGCTGGCCAATCACCTCAAGCACTGCGCCGCGGCCGCCATGCGCGAGCCGGGCCAGGCCCAGGAGGCCATGACCAAGGAACTGCTGGACCTGGTCTCCAAGTTGTCCAAGTGAACGCATCGGAATCAACCACCAGCCCGGGATTCGGGCACAGGAGTCCACGAATGCACGCGAACAGCACAAGAACTTACCTGGGCATCACGGTCCTGGCCGGCGCGGCCTTCCTGGCCGGCTGCGCCACGACCGCCTCGACCGCGCACGGCAACCACGGCGAGGAGGTCATCACCACGCCCACGGCCACGCTGGTGGTCCACGGCATGAGCTGCCCCCTGTGCGCCAACAACGTGGACGCCCAACTCATGGACATCCAAGGCGTCCGCAGCGTGGATCTGGACATGGGAAGCGGCGAGGTGAAGGTCTCCTTCGAGCAGGGCGCTGCCGTCACGCACGCGCAATTGGCCAGGGCCATCGAACGCAGCGGCTTCACCCTGGTGGGGCTGAGCACGCCATGAGGCGCAAGACCGCCCTTGTCCTGCTGGCCGCCAGCGCCGCCGCGAGCGCGCAGGAAGCCACCAACACCCCCGCCGCCACGCAGCCCTCTCAGGGCAAATGGACGCTGCGCGAGAAGTTCCAGTACGTTCGAAGCGGCGCGCAGCCGGACGGGGCCGTGGCCGGCACCGAGAAGGTTCTGGCCAACACCATCGTGTCGTATGGCCTGGCGCGCGAGTGGTCGCTTACGCTCGACTGGACCGCCCTGGCCGCCTTCGACGATCGCGACGCGGGGGGCAGCGACCGGGAGTATGGCCTCTACGACCCGGCCGTCTCACTCAAGTGGCGGCCCTTCCAATGGGATCTGGGCCCGGTCGATTCGGTGCGGCTGGCCTTCATCGGCGGGCTCGAATTGCCCCTGGGCACGGGCGAGTTTTCCAGCCATTCCTGGGACCCTTTCGCCGGGGCGGTGTTCACGGCCATCTTGGGCCGGCACGGCTTCAACGCTGCAACCCAGTACAAGTTCAACACCGGCTCGGGAGCCGCCATCGGCCGCGCGGGCGACACCGGCGACGACGCCCTGCGGTACGACCTGGCGTACCTCTTTCGCCTGTCGCCCTCGGCCTACACCGCCGACACCACCGCGGCGACGTACCTGACCTTCGAAGTCAACGGCCTGTACGAAACCGGGGGCGACCACGAGGTGATCGTCGGCCCCGGCCTGCTCTACGAGGCTCGCCGGTTCGCATTGGAAGCCACGCTGGGTCTGCCATTGATCCGCGACGTCGACCATCGCCAACGCACCAACCTCGTGCTGACGGCGGGCGTGCGGTTCCTCTTCTAAGTCCCGAGATGGCGGATCGCAGATCGCAATTAGCAGATAGCAGATCGCAGGTCAAGAGGCGGATAGTCCCCTCATCATCTGCCGCCTGGCTATCTGGATTCTGGCGATCTGCCTACTCGCACCCCACGGCGAACGCCGTCTGGATGGCCAGGAAGTCGAAGATCGTCAACTCCCCGTCGCCGTCGAAGTCGGCTTGCAAGTCGCCCGCGGCGAAGAGGTTCTGGAAGGTGAGGAAGTCGAAGATGGTCAGTTGGCCGTCGCCGTCGAGGTCGGCCGGGCAGTCGTTGCAGGCCAGGTCGAAGAGGTAGGCGGCGTCTTCCTCGACCGAACTAGCCAGCAGGCGGCCGCCCGAGAGGGCCAGTTCCAAACCATAGAGTCGGGGGACATGCGATGGCGGGTTGGGTATCAGGCGGCGATCCTCGAACCACTGGCCTTGGGCGTCCCGACGGAAGAGGTGGGTTGTCCCGCGGGACATGCCGGAAAACTGCCCGGAGGCCACGACAACCAAACGATCACCTTCAACTTGAACCGTCCCACCGAATGCGTTTTCCCTGCCAGGGTTCTGGTGAAACAGCCTCTGTGTTTCGACCCATTGGTTTCCATCGAACGCAAAGACCACGAGCCCGCCCTGGTTATCAACTTCGGGCGACAGGAGCGGAGCGCCCGCGTACAAAGAGACGCCATCAAAGTCCAGGCCGTGGCCGAGTCGCGCCTTCCCGTCCACGATGAGCCGTTGCGTGAACTCGAGTGAGCCGTCGGCCATCCGGCGGTAGACATGCACCGATCCGCCGTTGACGCGGATCGAATCGTCCATGAAGGCCGCGACGAACAGCCAGTCCTCGTTCGACGCCGTGCGGATGCCGAAGCCCTTGTCCCTGGTCAACTCGGCCGGGTCGAAGTGGATCGAACCGACGGGCGTCCAGCCCTCGGGGCCGTGGACGTATCGGTACAGGCGGTCGAGGTCGTCGCGGACGAGGATCTCATCGCCGTACAAAAACACACGGACCCCGAATCTTTCAAAGACCTCGTCGGGCGGGCCGATGCGATCGGCCTCGACCCACTGCTCGCCGTCGTGCTCGTAGACGTACACCACGCCGGGCCACCAGGTGCGATCCGGCCAGCGCGCCAGCGGCGAGCCGACGACGAGCCGGTCGCCATCGACGGCGATGCTCAAGCCAAAAGACTGGAAGGATTGCGCGTCGTGCGGCACGATTGTCTGCGTGTGGACCAGCCGATCATCGACCATCTCATAAACATGCACGGCCCCGGTCTGGCACAAGCCCGTCGCGCACGGCGTGCGCGCGGCATCATCAGACACGAACCAATGTGTTCCGTTTGTCGCGACGTCATACCCATTACGAAGTGCCAACGCGCCTAAGGGCGAGGCCAGCCGCTGCGGCTCGCAGGCGGGCTGGGCCGGGGCCAGGCTCGCGCCCATGGCGACGGCGGTGAAGGCGATTGGCAATATCGTGGTCTTCATGCCGGTAGTATGACCGAAGACGGGCCGGGATGCAAGGAAATCTTACCTGGAAATCCACACAAAACCCGATCCGCCCCGGCCGAAGCGCGAGGTTTCGGGGGCGCGAGCGGGGATCCTCAGGGCGCTGCGAATGCCTCCGGGGGCGCGCCCAAAATACTTCAGGGCGCGCCCGAAGTCTTTCAGGGCGCGCCCAAAATTCTTCAGGGCGCGCCCGAAGTTCCTCAGGGCGCGCCCAATGTCTTCCAGGGCGCGCCCTGAAAGACTGCTTCTTCGTCCCCGAGCCCATCCAAAACCCTTTCAGAAGGCCAGAGGAGCGCCCCAAGAGGCCCCGGCTGGGCTTTGGCACGCGGTTTGGGCGGGGCTTCTGGGGCTTGCGCAGGCGCGGGGCGGCTTGTGCTTTGGGCGGGGCCTTGGATGGCCGTTACCGGCCCGTTGCGCACCGGGGGGCGGCTGGTGCGTCTGTGTCTGTGTGGCCGATGCGGTAGGGTGTCGGCCCGGCAGAGGAGTCTTGCGATGCGATGCATACCGAAGCGGCCCGGTTCGAACCTGTCCCTCACGCTCGCGGCGGCGGTCCTGGCCGCCGTGGTTGCCATCCCGGGCGGTGCCCGCGGGGCCCAGGAGGGGGCGGCCATCGGGCCGGAGGTCAACATCGTCGTGCCCCAGCGGCGGGTGTGGCGGCACGGCGAGCCGCGGCCGGCGGTGGAGATCCGCTCGGTGGAGGTCTCGGCCAGCGCAGGCGAGCAGGCCGCCCGCACGACGATCCGCCTGACGATCTTCAACAACGGCCCGGCCGTGGCCGAGGCCCAGGTGCTGCTGCCCGTGCCCGATGGGGCGGCCATCGGGCAGTACGTGCTCGAGGGGCTGGGCGAGGCGGGCATCGCCAAGATCCTGCCCGCCGACGAGGCGCGCAAGATCTACAACGGCATCGTGGCATCGATGCGCGACCCGGCGTTGCTCGAGTTCGTGGGCACGAGCCTGGTGCGTTCGAGCGTCTTCCCCGTGCCCGCCCGGGGCGAGCAGGTGGTGAGCATGACCTACGACCACACGCTCGAGGCCGACGGCGACCGGCTGGAGTACGTGCTGCCGCGCTCTGCCGAGCTGATGTTGCAGGGCGCGCCCTGGTCGTTTTCGATGGACCTCAAGGGCCAGCGGCCCATCTCGATGGTGTATTCGCCCACGCACGACATCGCCAGCGAGCGGCTGGGCGGGGCGCACGTCAGGGTGTCGGTGTCGCCCGACGCCTTCAGCGGCACGCCCGGGCACCTGCGTGTGGGCTGGCTGCGCGAGCCGCTGGAGGCGGGGATGCTGGCCAGTTCGTTCGTGGCCTACCCCGAGGCCGACGGCGGGGGCTACTTCATGCTGGTGGCCGGCCCGCCACGGCTCGAAGGCGACGCGCCGAAGGTGCTGCGCGAGGTCACGCTGGTGATCGACAAGAGCGGGTCGATGCGCGGCGAGAAGATGCGGCAGGCCCGAGAGGCGGCCATCCAGGTCGTCAGCGGCCTGGACATGGGCGAATCGTTCAACATCATCGCCTACTCGGACACCATCGACCGCTTCGCCCAGGCGGCGGTGGTCAAGACCGCCCAGAGCGAACAGGCGGCGGTGGCGTTCATCCAGGGAATCAACGCCGTGGGCGGGACGAACATCCACGACGCGCTGCTGGCGGCGCTGCGAGCCGAGCCTGCACCGGGCGTGCTGCCGATGGTGATCTTCCTGACCGACGGCCTGCCCACGGTGGGCGTGACCAGCGAGGTGGGCATCCGCGAGGCGGTGCAGAAGGCAAACACGCACCAGCGGCGGATCTTCGGCTTCGGTGTGGGCTACGACGTGAACGCGCCGCTGCTGACGGCCGTGAGCCGGGCCACGCGCGGCACGCCCACGTTCGTGCTGCCGCAGGAGGACGTGGAGGCAAAGGTTGGTCGGGTGTTCAAGCGGCTGACCGGTCCGGTGCTGGCCTCGCCCACGCTGCGGGCGGGCGACCCCTCGCGCGTGCGCGACCTGCTGCCGGGCGAACTGCCCGACATCTTCGAGGGCGACGAGTTGATCGTGCTGGGCCGCTACACCAGCGAGGGCGAGAAGCTGCGTTTCACGCTGTCGGGCATGGACGGGCAGCACGAGCGCGTGTTCGAGATGGCCTTCGACCCCAAGCGGGCGAGCGTCGAGCACGCCTTCGTGCCGCGCTTGTGGGCCCAGCGCCGCATCGCGCAGCTAATCGACGCCGTGCGTCAGGCCGGCGCGAACGGGCGGGGCGAAGCCGTCAGCAAGGAACTGATCGACGAGATCATCGCCTTGAGCACACGCTGGGGCATCCTGACCGAGTACACGGCGTTCCTGGCCATCGAGCCGGGCGTGATGGCGCGTGAGCAGATGGCCGTGGGCCAGCGCGACGCCGACGCGGCGGGCTGGGCAAGGCTCGACGCGCTCGCAGCGGCCAGCGCGAACGAGCCGGATGTGTCCTCGCATGTGAGGATGATGACCGGGCTCGAGCGGGCGCAGCATGACCGCACGGGCCTGGCGGGCGTGCAGCAGGAGGCCATGAACGAGCACAACATGGGCGTCATGTGGGTGCAGGCCAATTCCATGCAGACCGCCGGCGGCGCTCGGGTGGTCATGACGGGCATGCGGCAGGCGGGCGATCAGACGCTCTTTGCCCGCGGTGGTCGCTGGGTCGACGGCTCGCTGCTCGAACGCGAGGCGGCCAACAATCTGGACGTGGACGAGACCATCGAGTTTGCAAGCGAGCGCTACTTCCAGTTGGCCGAGGAACTGGCCAAGGAAAGCCGCCAAGGCGTGCTGGCCCTGAGCGGCGACGTGGTGCTCCGCCGCGGCGGCAAGACCGTCCTGGTGCGCGGGCCGCGGGCCGGGGCGCCCTGACGTGGCGCGGGGGCGCATCCTCATCGTCGAGGACGACGCGGGTGTGCGGGCGGCCGTCGCTGACACGCTCGACGCCTTCGGGTACGAATCGGCGATGGCCGAGGATGGGGCTCAGGGCCTCTCCCGCGCGTTGGGAGAGGCCTTCGACCTGGTGCTGCTCGACGTGCGCATGCCGAAGATGGACGGGCACGCCGTCTTGGCCGAGTTGCGACGGGCCAGGCCGGGCATGCCGGTGATCTTCCTGACCGCGCGGGGCGAGAGCGACGAGCGCGTTCGCGGGCTGCGGGGCGGGGCCGACGACTACGTGGTCAAGCCCTTCGGGGCCGAGGAACTGGTCGCCCGCATCGAGGCAGTGCTGCGCCGCAGCCCCGAGCGGCCGGCGTCGGTTGGCGTGGTCCATCTCGAAGGGTTGAGCGTGAACCTGCACCGCCGCGAGTTGACGCGGCAGGGTTGCGAGACGGTCCAGATCACCGAGAAGGAGGCGGCGCTGCTGGCGTATCTGGCGGCGTGCCCGGGGCGGGCGATCTCGCGCGACGAACTGCTCAGCCGCGTGTGGGGGCTCGATCCGCGCGGCGTGCGCACGCGTACGGTGGACATGGCCGTCGCGCGGCTGCGCGAGCAACTGGGCGATGACCCGAGCGACCCGCGCGTGGTCGTCACCGTGCGTGGCAAGGGGTACATGCTGGCCGGCCGGGTGGAAGTGGAAGGGGCGTAAGACCCGGTGCGTGCGAGGCGACTCATTCCATGGATCCTCTACGCCGTGTGCGCCCTGGCGGTGCTCGAGGGGCTGGGCTACGCGGGGTACAAGGCGCTGGACCTGCAAAGGCAGCGCAAGATGGACGAGGCAGCCCGGCTGGCGCTGTGGCGCATGGACAGCGCGCTGACGGCCGTGCTGGCCGCCGAGAGCGCCCGGCCCTACTTCCACTACCGGGCCTTCCACCCCGCCGAGCGGGCGTACAACGCGATGCTGGGCCCGGTACGCCCGGGCGAGGTGCTGGTGCCCAGCCCGCTGCTGACACGGGTGCCGCCGTTCGTTCGCTTGCACTTCGAGATCGATGCGGATGGACGGGTGACCAGCCCGCAAGCGCCCGAGGGCAACCTGCGAGATCTGGCCGAGGCCGAGTACGTCGCCGCCGACGACGTGATCGCGGCCGAGGCGATGCGGCTGATGCTGGCCGGTCTCCTGCATCGAATGAACGAATCAGCGGTGGCACGGAACGTGCCTCTGGAGCCCCGCGAACACCTCGGCGGGCGGCGGGGTGGTGCCGATACCGATCGGTATGCCCGGCAGGAAGCCGCGGCTTGGGCAAATCTGGCCGAAGCGCAGCGCGAACAGGTCGACGCAATGTTCCAGGAGTCGGACCGGTCTGCCCAGGAACCAGCCGAGCGTCAGAGAACCACGCTGTTCGAGCCCGTGCTCGCCGATCGGCAGCGGGGTGTCCCCGAGCGGATCGATCGGGCCAAACTCCCGGAGGTTTCGCAGGGGCCTTTGTCGGCGTCGTGGGTGGCCGAAGGCGAGCTGGTGTTGCTGCGTGAGGTGCGCGTCGGCGAGGACGTGCTGCGCCAGGGCGTCTGGCTCGACTGGCCCGCCTTGCACGATTGGTTGCTGGCCCAGGTCGCAGACCTGGCTCCAGGCGCGCAGTTGCAGGCCGGCGTGGGCGAGGCGCGTTCGCTGGCGGTGATCCCCGCCGCTCTTGTAATGGACTCCCACAGGAGCATCCGCGACGAGCTTGCCACACCACTTGGGGTTGTGCTGGGGATCACCTGGCTGGCGGCGCTGCTGGCGGTCGTTGCCATCGGCATCGTGCTGCGCTTGGCCACCAGCCTGGCCGAACGCCGGGGGCGGTTCGTCTCGGCCGTGACCCACGAATTGCGCACGCCCATGACCAGCGTGCGACTGTACGCGGACCTGCTGGCCAGCGACAAGTATCAGGACGAGGCACGGCGGCAACGCTCCGTGCGTGTCTTGTGCGACGAATCGGCCCGGCTGGCACGCATCATCGAGAACGTCCTGGCCTACGCCCGACTCGGACGTGCCAACGGCAACGAGCACGACGGCCCGACAACCATCGGCGGCGTGATCGAACAGGCCCTGGCCGAGCAGGCCGGCAACCTCGAACGCGCGGGCCTTGCCGCCCGAGTCGAGGTCGCCGAGGCCGACGCGTCGCGTGCGCTCGACGCCGATGCGCAGGCCGTGGCGCGCATCGTGGGCAATCTCATCGAGAACGCGTGCAAGTACGCCAGGCCCAGCCAGGAACCCGTGGTGCATATACGGGCACGATGCGATCACGCGACGGCGAGCCTGACCGTGCGCGACTGGGGCCCGGGCGTGCCCCGCAAGGACCAGCGCCGCATCTTCGATGCCTTCCACCGATCCTCGCGCGATGAACTCAAGGACCACGGCCTGGGCCTGGGGCTGGCGTTGGCGCGCGGCCTGGCCCGGCAGATGGGCGGCACGCTGGCACTGGATTCCAGCGAACCGGGCGCGAGCTTCACACTTACTTTGCCCCTGGCTGGATCTCGGTCGAGACGCCATCGGCGTGGTTGATCAGCACCGGGCTCCACGCGCTGGGGTCGATGCGGGCCCGACCGGGAGTCCGCTGGTTGGGCAGCAAGGGCCGGGGCCAGTGCAGCCTGGGGCCATCACCGGGCATCCACTGCACGCCCAGCAGCACGTGGCCATCGTCCTCAAGCCAGGCTCGGTCGATGGGCAAGGTGAAGGCCCAGCGGTCGAACTCTTGCACGAACGCGGCCCCTTCGCCGGGCTGGCCATGATCAAAGGTGGTCAGGCCCGTGCATCGCACGGTGACCACCGCGCGCGGCGTCGTGCTGGGCCCGAAGAACAACGCCACCGAACCTTGGGGCATGTCGGCACCAATGTCGCACGGCGGCGAACGCACCTCGAAGTACACCGCCCATCCGCTGGCCCGGTCGGTTGGCAGTTCGGTGCGAGGATCTCGGTGGACCAGGCCGGCGATCCAGCCCGCGCTTCCGGGAGCCGGCGCGGTAGCCGTCTGTCGGATCAAGCCCGACAGCGTCCAGTCTTGCCACAACGGGCCGATGGCCAGCCCCGGAGGCGACATCGCCAGCGCGCCCGTCGTAACTCCCAGCGTGCGGGTTCGACCGCCCAGGCGGACTTCCCACCAGGCCACGTTGGTTTCGTCATGCATCCCCGCCGGCACGGGTACGAGCATCAGCCGTTCGGGCTCGAGCATGCCGTGGGCATCCCATGAGCCGCCGGGCGCACGGGTAGAGAGCAATGCGGGCGCAGCACCAAGGTTTGCCACGGCCAGAACTCCGCCGACGATCCCGCCCGCGTCGTCGGCGACCCACGCGAGCCACGATGGCTGCTGATCGAGGAATGCCTCTGTGGCGCGGCGGGCCATCTCGTCGCTGCCATGCGGGAGCAGGAGCGTCAGCACCAGGACCTCGATCTCGCGGGCGTTGGTGGGCCATGCCGGCAGCGGTCCGTCGGGGGTGAGCAGCCAACGTGTCAGCACGCGCAGCAGACGATCCGACAGGGCAGCGTCGGCCTGCGCGAGCCGGTGCAAAGCCACCTTCCAGCGATCGGCGTGCTGCCGGGCCCAGTCGTGCAGGATCGGATCGCTCCATGACGCGGGTGGCACTTCGGCGCCCAGGCGTTGCAAGGCCATCTCCGCACGCCACCGCAAACGCGGATCTTGCAGCTCATCGTGCACGAGCGAAATGGCGCTGGCATAATTGGAATGATCAACCAACGCCAGCCGCATCGGCGGGCGAGCGGGCGCTGCGTCGGGCAGGATCCAATGCGACGCCAGGCGACGCCCTTCGTGCCAGACCGATTGCCCGACCGCATCCTGTGGCAGAACCGAAGCCAGAAACCGCGTCGTCGTTGGCGATGCATCGGCACCGGGTGCGTAGCGCTTCCAGGTTCGGACCGGGCCCAGCCAGCCGGCCGCGGGAGATTCGTGCAAGACCAGATCGATCCATTCCGTGGGCAGCGCCCTGCCATCGGCCAGACGCAACGGGCCCGGCCCGGACCGGTCCGCGGCATCGTACGAGTCACCGCTGATCGGCGCCATCCATCGCTGGCCGGCGATGAGCGGGGTTGGTGTTTCGGCCACGGTACGGTGCGAGACGCCCTTCTGGCAGCAAGCCATCGCCAGGCACGCCAGCGCGAGCCCGGGCTTATTGCAGCCGCTCATAAAGCCGCCTTGCCACATCGCTCCATCGTATCGAACCGGATCGTCCCTGTGGTAACACCAGCCCGACGCGGCGCGTATTGGGCTCAAGGGCACGTACATCCGCGATCTGGTAGGCGTCTTTGCCCGATGGTGGCGTGCTTTCGACGGATAAGTACCGAACAAGGAAAGGGGATACGAGATGTTTCAGGATTTGACCCATGGGCGTGTGCCGGGCAGGCTGTTGGCTGGTCTGCTGGCTGGCATGGTGTGCGTGGCGGCCTTGCCCTGCGCCCAGGTGGCCCATGCGCAGGAGCCGCAGCTGTACGCCCTGAGCAACCCGACCTCGCCACGCCTGTACACCCTCGACACCACTACCGGAGCCGAGCTCACACTCGAACTGGTCTCCGGGCACGAGGCCATCTTCTGTGGCATTACCTTCGACAACACCGGCACGATGTACACCATCGACGGCTTCAACGACGCCTTCAGCGACCGGCTGTTCACCATCGACCCGCTGACCGCCGCGGGCTCGATCGTCGGCGACACGGGCCTGAACTGGAACTTCCGTTCCATCGCCTACGACGCCACCAGCGACACGCTCTACGCCGCCCGCGACAACGCCCTGTTCACGGTCGACCGCTCCAGCGGGCTGGTCACCCTCGTGGCCAACATCACCGGCGCCGGGCTCAGCCAGTTGACCGCTTTTGCCATCGACTCCGACGGGCAGGCCTGGGGCAGCGACATCCAGGACACCTCGTTGTTCCAGATCGACCTGGCCACCGGTGCCGCAACGCGCATCGGCGATGCCTTCCCGGGCACGCGCAACTGGTTCAACGACCTGACCTTCGCCCCCGATGGCACGCTCTATGGCGCCCGCGAGCAGGGCGGGGGCATCTTCACCATCGACACCGGCACGGGCCAGGCCACGCTCTGGACGGCAAGCCGCACGTACCGCAGCCTCTCGTTCACATTCTCCGAGCGGAGCTGCCGGGCCGACCTCGACGGCGACGGCCAACTGACCATCTTTGACTTCCTTCTGTTCCAGAACCTCTTCGCCGCGGGCGATATGCGGGCCGATTTTGACGGTGACGGCCAACTCACCATCTTCGACTTCCTGGCCTTCCAGAACGAGTTTGCGGCGGGCTGCGACTGAGCGGCGAGCGCTTCAAGAACCACCCAAGCCGCCCGGTATCCGGGCGGCTGTTTCTTGGGGCCATGGGTGCTGGTCAAGGCGGTCGCCCTGCCCCGGCGTGGGCTCGGCTTGGATGGCACGCCAGGGCAAAAAAAAACTACCAAAAAAAAAGGGTTCCAATGTCCACCGATGGTGGTATGCTGTCGGTGAAAGGGGGAATCCCTATGAAAACATTCTTGCATCGAATCCGCAGCGTGGTGTCGGGAGTTGCGATTGTCGCGTTGGCGACAGGGGCGGCCGGGCAGTGCGACCCGGCGGGCCTGTTCGGGCCCGGGCAGCCGTACGACACCGGCTTTTTACCTTCTGCTGTCGCGATCGGGGATTTCGACGGCGATGGCGCGGCCGATCTGGCCGTAGTCAATGCGAACGAAGGCACCGTCAGCGTGCTGCTGGGGCTCGGCGACGGAACTTTCGGTTTTCGCGTGGATTACGCCGTCGGTGACAATCCTCGATCCGTGGCCATCGGCGATCTGAACGGCGACGGCGTGCCCGACCTAATTGTCGCCAACGTCATATCCAATGCCGTCAGCGTGTTGCTTGGGCTCGGTGACGGTTCTTTCGGTTCTCGCGTGGATTACGCCGCCGGTGGCGGTTCTCGATCCGTGGCGATCGCCGATCTCGACGGGGACGGCGTGCCCGACTTGGCTGTCGCCAACGGCAGTTCCGACACCGTTAGTGTGCTGCTGGGGCTTGGCGATGGCAGCTTTGGAGCCCACCAGGAATTTGTAGCGGGCCGGAGGCCCCACTCTGTTGCGATCTCCGACTTGGATGGCGATGGCGTGCCCGACCTGGCTGTCGCCAACGCGGATTCTAACACCGTCGGCGTGCTGCTGGGGCTTGGCGATGGCAGCTTTGGAGCCCACCAGGATTTCGACACAGGTATTGATCCCTACACCTTGGCCATCGCCGATCTCGACGGCGACGGCGTACCCGACCTGGCCTTGGCGAACCAAGGTTCGGACACAGTCAGCGTGCTTCTGGGGCTCGGTGATGGCGCTTTCGGGCCCCGTCAGGACTTTGCCACAGGCCGCTCACCCCGCTCCGTAGCCATCGGCGACTTTACCGGCGACGGTGTCCCCGATTTGGCTACCGCCAACTTCAACTCCCACACGGTCAGCGTGCTTGCGGGCAACGGCGACGGGACCTTCCAGCCCCACCACGAATACCCCTCGGGCTTGAACTCCTCGTCGGTGGCCATCGCAGACCTCAACGGCGACGGTCTGTTCGACCTGGCCGTGACCAACTCCTTCCTCAACACCGTCAGCGTACTGCTGAATCGCTGCGGGCCGCCTCCCTGCGACCCGGCCGACCTGTTCGGCCCCGGTGAGCAATACCCCACCGGCGCATTCCCCCGGTCGGTGGCCATCGGCGATCTCGACGGCGACGGCGCGGCCGACCTGGCCGTGGCCAACCAGAGTTCGGCCACCGTAAGCGTGCGGTTGGGCATCGGTGACGGCACTTTCGGGCCATCCCAGGACTTCGAGACCGGCCCCGCGCCCTGGTCGGTAGCCATCGCCGACCTCAATGGCGACGGAGCGGCCGACCTGGCCGTGGCGAGTCGGGACTCCAACTCCGTTAGCGTGCTGCTGGGTAGCGGCGACGGGACCTTCCAGCCCCGCCGAGACTTTGCCACCGGCGGCCAGCCCATCTCCGTGGCCATCGGCGACCTCAACGGCGACGGTGTGCCCGACCTGGCCACAGCGAACCAGAGTGTCCACACCGTCAGCGTGCTGCTGGGCATCGGCGACGGCACATTCCAGCCCCGCCGCGACTTTGGCACCGGCCTCACGCCCCGGTCGGTAGCCATCGGCGACTTGGACGGCGACGGTGCGCCCGACCTGGCCGTGGCCAACTGGTTCTCGGGCACCATCGGCGTGCTGCTGGGCAACGGCGATGGGACCTTCCAACCCCGCGTGGATTTCCCCGCCGACGACGGATGCTGGTCGGTGGCCATCGCCGACCTCGACGGCGACGGCGCGCCAGACCTGGCCGTGGCCAACCAGACCTCCGAAACCGTCAGCGTGCTTCTGGGGATCGGCGGCGGCGCATTCGCTGCCCCGCAGAACTACCACACCGGCCTGCGTCCCATCTCCTTGGCCATCGGCGACCTCACCGGCGAGGGCGCGGCCGACCTGGTCGTGGCGAACCAGAGCTCGGACACCGTGGGCGTGCTGACGGGCAACGGCGACGGCACGTTCCGACCCCAGCTGGAGTTTGCCACCGGCGAGGGCCCCGTGTCCGTGGCCATCGGCGACCTCGACGGCAACGGCGCCCTCGACCTGGTCCTGGCGAACTTTTTTTCCAGCACCGCCAGCGTGCTGCTGAACCGCTGCGACGTGTCCGTCCCCTGCCTTGCCGACCTCGACGGCGATGGCGAACTCACCATCTTCGATTTTCTCATGTTCCAGAACCTCTTCGCCGCGGGCGACTTGCGTGCCGACTTCGACGGCGATGGCCAGTTCACCATCTTCGACTTTCTGGTGTTCCAGAACGCCTTCGCCGCGGGGTGCGACTGAGGCGTTGGCCGGGTGGCGGTCGTTCGCGTGGCGGGGCTTGGCACGGGCCGCTCGTGGTTAGCCTGGGCTCGTGGTCTTTGCGGCCTTGGGTGGATCGAAGTTTTTTCCAGATGCCGTGCTCGGATCGCACGCTTTCGGTTATATTGAGATGATCAGGGGCCGCCCACATTGGGGCGATCCCGCATCTGTTGCCCGTTTGATTGGAGCCCGGCCATGACCATTGGATCGATCCGTCGCCAAGAGAGCAACCACAGACCCGCCCTCACGCCCGCCCTGGCCCTGGTGCTGGCGGGCCTTTTGGCCTTCCTCTGGCCCCAGCCGGCGGCGTTGGCCCAGCCTTGCGAGCCACAGTGGGCGGAGGGGGTGTTTGGGGTCAGCGGTATCAGCGGCACGGTCTATGCCTTGGTTGTCTTCGACGACGGCACTGGCGAGGCCCTCTACGCCGGGGGGAGGTTCACCACTGCCGGCGGGTTGCCGGTCAACAACATCGCCCGCTGGGACGGCTCGGCGTGGACGCCACTGGGCACGGGCATCGAAGCCCCAAGGAACAGCAGCGTCCGCACCCTGGCGATCTTCGACGACGGCACTGGCGAGGCCCTCTACGCCGGGGGTGAGTTCACCACCGCTGGCGGCGTGCCCGCCAGCAACATCGCCCGCTGGGACGGCTCGGCGTGGACGCCGCTGGGCGATGGGGTGAACGACAGGGTCCATGTCCTGACTGTCTTCGACGATGGCTCGGGCGAGGCCCTCTACGCCGGAGGCACCTTCCGCAACGCCAGTGGCACGCCCGCCAACCGCGTCGCTCGCTGGGACGGCTCGGCATGGTCGCCCTTGGGCATGGGGGTCGATTCAACTATTGGCTCGGTGAATGCCCTGGCGGTGTGGGACGACGGCACAGGCCCGGCCCTCTACGCCGGGGGCCTCTTCGATTCCATCACCGGCGTGATCGGTGCCCGATCCATCGCCCGCTGGGACGGCTCGGCGTGGACGCGGGTGCGTCTGGGAGTCGATGGCACCATCTACGCCCTGGCGGTCTACGACGACGGCACGGGCGAGGCTCTCTATGCCGGGGGTCAGTTCATCACCGCCGGCGTCGAGACGGCCAACCGGATCGCCCGCTGGGACGGCACACAATGGACAACCCTGGGTTCGGGCATGACCGGCAACAGTGTCGACTCTCTGTTGGTTTATGACGACGGAGCGGGCGGGGCCCTCTACGCCGGGGGCGACTTCAGGGCCGCAGGCGGCGTTTCGGCCAACCGCATCGCCCGTTGGGACGGCTCGGCATGGTCGCCAATGGGCATGGGGACAAACGGCACGGTCCATGCACTGGCAGCCTTCGACGACGGCACGGGCGATGCCCTGTACGCAGGGGGCGCGTTCCGCACTACCGGCGGCGAATCGATCAACCGCATTGCCCGATGGGACGGCTCGGCATGGTTGCCCCTTGGCCCAGGCATGAACAACGCGGCCCTGGCCTCCACGGTCTTCGACGACGGCACGGGCCCGGCCCTGATCGTCGGCGGGGCGTTCAACCGGGCTGGCGACGTGCGGGCCAACCGTGTCTCCCGCTGGGATGGCTCGGCGTGGTCACCCATGGGCGCGGGGTTCGACAACTCGGTCTTCGCCCTAACCGCCTACGACGACGGCTCGGGCGAGGCCCTCTACGCAGGCGGCATGTTTACCAGCAGCGGCGGCGTGCCGGCCAACCGTGTCGCCCGCTGGGACGGCTCGGCGTGGGTGCCCCTAGGAGAGGGGATGAACGAGCGGGTCTTGGCCCTGACGGTCTTCGACGACGGCACAGGCCCGGCCCTCTACGCCGGGGGCTTCTTCACTACCGCCGGCGGCGTGCCGGCCAACGGCATCGCCCGCTGGGACAGCTCGGCCTGGGCACCCCTGGGCGAGGGCGTGGGCGGGGACGCTCCCGTTGTGTCGGCCCTTGCGGTCTATGACGACGGCACGGGCGAGTCCCTCTACGTCGGGGGCTGGTTCACCCTGGCCGGCGGCGCGTCCGCCTATCGCGTCGCCCGCTGGGATGGCTCGGCATGGACGCCCCTGGGCGGGGGGGTGAAGTACGGGTCGATATCGCGCGTGATGGCCCTGACGGCCTTCGACGACGGCTCGGGCGAGGCCCTATACGCCGGAGGCAATTTCACCACCGCCGACGGCGAACCGGCCAACCACATCGCCCGCTGGGACGGCTCCACGTGGACGCCGCTGGGCTCGGGAATGAACACTACGGTCGAGTCCCTGGCGGTCTTCGACGACGGCTCGGGCGACGCCCTCTACGCCGGCGGCGACTTCACCACCGCCGGCAGTGTAGAGGCCAACCGCATCGCCCGTTGGGACGGCGCGGCGTGGTCTGCGCTGGGTCGTGGGATGAACCTCGGCGTCAATGCCCTGACGGTCTTCGACGACGGCTCGGGCCCGGCCCTCTACGCCGGGGGCTCCTTCACCACCGCCGGTGGCGTGGCTTCGGGTTTCATGGCCAAGTGGGGCTGCGTGGCCGAGCCCTGCCGTGCCGACCTCGACGGCGACGGCGAGCTGACCATCTTCGACTTCCTTCTGTTCCAGAACCTCTTCGCCGCGGGCGATCTGCGGGCCGATTTCGATGGCGATGGGGAATTGACCCTCTTCGACTTCCTGGCCTTCCAGAACGAGTTCGCGGCGGGCTGCGAGTAGGGGAGATAGCAGATAGCAAATAGCAGATGGCAGATCAAGAGGGGATCTTCTGCCTCTTGATCTGCTATCTGGCGACCTGCCCCCCACCGCCCCGCACGCATCGCGCCGGTTACGCTCCGTGCTCGCGCCTTGCCGCCATCTCCAGGATGGCGTCGGTGGCGGCCATCGAGGCCTCCAGCCCGCTGAAGCGGGCGGCGATGTCGGCCAGGTCCTGCCGCTGCCGGGCCATCGCCGCCGGGTCGGTGATCAGGGCCCTGGCCGCCAGGGCGATGGGCTCGGCCCCGCCAAAGTGGGGCACCAGTTCGGTGACGACCGGGCGGCCGGCGATCAGGTTGGGCAATGTAAAGAACCGCGTCGAGACGATCCACCGGCCGATGAGGTTATATAATATTTCATTCGACTTATAGAAGACCACCATCGGCCGGGCCTGCCGTGCGATCTGGAGCGTGACCGTGCCGCTGACCACCAGGGCCAGCTCGGCCCAGCGCACGGCCGAGTCGGTGTCACCGGCGATGAACGAGACGCCCCCCGGCACGCCCCCGTGCCGGTCGGCCAGCTGCCGCAGCCGGGCCTCCACGGCGTCGTTGACGGCCACGATCATCGCCGCCGGCGGGCGGCCGTCACGCCGGCACCGCTCGCAGGCGGCCAGGTCTCGATAGGCCTCCAGCAGCAGGGGCAGGTTCTTTTCCAGTTCCTTGGGCCGGCTGCCGGGGAAGAGCCCGATGCGCCAGGGGCCCTGGGCCTGCCCGTCGCCAAAGTCCGGCAGCGTGCGGGCCTTCTCGAGCACGCGCTGGGGGTCGAGCTCGTGGTCGAACAGCGGGTGGCCGATGAACCTGGCCGGCACGCCGCGTGTGGTGAACCAGCCCTCCTCGAAGGGGAGCAGGCACAGCACCAGGTCGGTCAGGCGGCGCAGCTTGGCCACGCGCCACGAGCCCCAGGCCCACACCTGCGGGGCAACGAGGTGGACCACGGCCGTGCCCTGGGCCTTGGCCATGGCGGCGATGGGGAAGTTGGCCGCGGGCGAATCCACCGGCACGTGCAGCACGGGCTTGTGGGCGGCCATCCACCGCTTGATGCGGGCGTTGATCTGCTTGTGCTCGCGGATCTTGGCCAGGCCGGGCACGCCCATGACGGCGTTCTCGCCGGTGCGTTCCACCACCACCGCCCCGGCGGCCTCCATCTTGGGCCCGCCCCAGGCGTACACCGGGCGGCCGGGCTGGCGGGCGATGATCTCGGCGATGACCGGTGCGGCGTGGTCGTCGCCGCTGGGCTCGAAGGCGGTGAACAAGATGGGCCGCTTGCTGGGCGCGGGGGTCATAGAGGGCGTGTGTGTCTGTGTGGAGGGGGCCGTGGGGGCCGTGGGGCTTATGGAGGACACGGGGGTCGTGGGGATTCGGCTGGGATTTGGCTCGTCAGGGCTCACGCCCCAGTGAAGCGCCCGGGCGTGGCGGGGTCAACCCAAGGGGAGCCAGGCAAACCTCGCCCGCGGGCCCGCGGCCGGCCCGCCGGGGGCCGGCCACAGATCGCCAGATGGCAGATCGCAGATGGCAGATGAAGAGGGGATCTTCCGGCTCTTGGTCTGCTATCTGGAGCCTCTGCCCAATTGCCCATTGCCAACCCTCAATTGCCAAAAAACGCTCGTTTGGCAATTGGGAATGGGCAATTGGCAATTGTTCAGAAGTCTCATCTGCCATTTGCCATTTGCGATCTGCTATCTTGTCACTCGCACCCCTCCGCGAACGACGTCTGGAAGGCCAGGAAGTCGAAGATGGTCAGTTCGCCATCGCCGTCGAAGTCGGCCCGGAGGTCGCCCGCAGCGAAGAGGTTCTGGAACTCGAAGAAGTCGAAGATTGTAAGAATGCTGTCGCGGTCCAGGTCGGGCTTGCAGGCGCTCAATATGCACTCGAGGTCGAAGATGTAGGCCGCGCCGGTCGTGCCCTCGCCGCTGGCGCTGATGACCGCCCAGCGGCCGTGCATGGTGGACTGCCGGCCGAAGCCCCACGCGGGCGTCGGGGCCGCGGCCCCGGGCTTCAGGATGGCCGCCTCGCGCCACAGGCCGTCGGCACCGCGGCGGAACAGGTGCGTGCGGCGCAGCGGGGCCTCGGGGTGGGCGTAGCCGACGATGAGCGTGTCGCCGTCGAGGGAGATGCCAAAGCCGAACTGCTCGCGATGCCCGGGGATCGTTCCCGGCTGCGAGCTGCGCAGTTCCTGGCGGAGCGTCCACGTATCGCCGTCGAGTTCGTACACGTAGGCCACGCCCTGGTTCTCGAAGTCGCGGCTGGCATGCACCGCACCGACCACCAGCGTCCGGCCGTCGAAGCCCAGGTCGCTGCCGAACCACTCACTGTCGGGCACCCGCCCGGACGCGTCGGCGGGGGGCAGCAGGTACTGGGCGAAGGCCAGCGAGCCGTCCACCCCGCGGCGATAGGCGACGACCGAGCCGTGCTGCGTGCCGTGGGTGCCGTCGACCACGGCGCCGATGAAGGCCCAGTCGCCATCGAGGGTCAGGCCGCCCCCGCCGAAGCCCGACGGACGCGAGGTGGAAAAGAAGTCGGGCTGGCGGGTGGTGTCTTGGTACTGCCACTGGCCGTCCACCTCGCGGTAGCGGTGCACACGGCTGGACTGGCTGATGAGCAGCGTGTCGTCGTACAGGGCAGACGTAAAGCCGAAGGCGCTCAGCGGCTGGCCGTCGGGCGCCAGGAAGCGCGAGACCTCGCGCCATTCCTCGCCGTCGTGCTCGTAGACGTGGCCCATGCCCACGCGCTCGCCGTCGAAGCGGTTGCTCAGCGTCACGAAGCGGTCGGGGTTCTGCTGGTACAGATAATTGCCCCGACCGAATTTGTCGTTGAACTGGATGTCCGGGGGGATGATGGTCTGCCGGAGCATCCACCCTCCGGGCCCGGGCTCGAAGGCGAAGACGGCCCCGGCGCTGCATCCAAACGGGTCGCCCCCGGGGCACAGCGAGAGCGCGGCACCATCACCAGCAATCAGGTGGTGGTCGTTGAGTCGAACGCTGTCGAAGTTCCTGGCCAGCCCCTCGGGCCCGCTCAGCCGCACCACGGGGCAGTCCGCCTGGGCGGCGTGGACGGCCGGGGCAAGGAGGCAAGCCAGCGAGAGGGTGGCGGCGGTGGTGGAGGTGTTCATATCTGGATTATGCCCGATTCTGGGTGCCGTTACAAGGCCATTTCCACGGAATCGTGCGCCGATGGCAATGCGGGCAACCGGCCCGAGCCCGCTCTACGCGCACCCCGCATCGAACGCCGTCTGGAAGGCCAGGAAGTCGAAGATCGTCAGCTCGCCATCGCCGTCGAAGTCGGCCTCGCTACTCCCGGCGTCGAAGAGGTTGAAAAAGAGCAGGAAGTCGAAGACGGTCAGCGCGCCGTCGGCGTCGAGGTCGGCCGGGCAGAGGAGGCAGGCGAGGTCGAACACGTCCACCGCGCCCGTGGGCTCGCCACCCACCAGCGCGTCGATCGAGCCCACGGCCAGCGTGTCGCCCCAGAGCGTGCCGCCGCCGTACGGGTACGTGGGCTCGGCGGAGTACACGCTGGCGGCCTGCACCCAGCGGCCGTCACCATCGCGCTCGAAGATGTAGTTCACGCCGCGGCCGCGCTCGGGCGTGATGTCCCCATAGGCGTAGATCGCCAGCCGATCGCCGTAGATCGAAAGCGCAGTGCCGAACTGATCACCGTCCTCGGGCTGCGCGTGGGTGATCTCCTGGGCTGGCTCCCAGCGACCATCGCGCAATCGATAGACGTGGACTACGCCCTGCGATGTAAAATCGCGATCCGACAAGCGTGCGCTGATGAAGAGTTCGTCGCCTTGGATCTCGATGTCCGAGCCGAAACGCGGGCCCTCCAGCACGTCGGGGGCCACCAGCTTCTGGGTGTACTCGAGGCCGCCACCTGGGAGGCGCCGGTACACGTACGCCGCGCCGCCATTGGGTGCCAGGATATCCTCGGAGATCGCTCCGATGACGATCCACTCGTCGCTCATCGCCTGGCCGGATCCATAGCCGGAACGGCCGACCGGCTTGTCGGGGTTGCGCAGGTCGTGGGTGGCTTGCCATGCCCCTTCGATGTGCTCGAAGACGAACACGCCGTCGTAGTTGTACACGACCAGCGCCGTGTCGCCGCGCAATCTACCTACGCCGCCAGTCGGCCTCGTATCTGGCGAGGCGAACATCCCGACCTCTTGCCACGCCTCGCCGTCGTAGACAAATTCGTAGATTGCCGGTCCTCCGCTGCCCATGCGGCTGGCTGAGACGAGTACCCGATCGCCATCGAGCGCGATGCTGCTCCCGAACAGGAAGCTCGGCGCGAGGTCCGATGGCGCGATGGTCTGTCGCAGCACCCACTGCCCGTCGGCGTCGCGCTCGTACGCATACACCATGCCGTTCGCGCAGAAAGGGCTGCCGCAGAGCGAATGCTCCGAGTTGTCGGCAATGAGCAGGTGGCGGTCGTTGTGCCGCACGCGGCCGAAGGATCGGGCGTGGTCCGATGGCGACACGATGGTCTGGCGGGGGCACTGGGCCGGGGCCACTCCCGCCAACATGAAACCGATTATGGCGACGAAGGCAAAAGTCAGGGTCGGGGGGGTGCGCATGCCTGCATTCTCGCCGATCTCGCCACCGTATGCAAGGCCATTTTGCCTCATATACCCGACCCCCCCCCCGAACGCTGCGCTAAGAATGTTGCTTCTTGGGTGAAATGCGCTTGTGTAAACCCCCCATCTCCGGTAGATTCCGCAGATATCGGTCGCATCGCGCGGCCGTCTCGTGTTGGGAACCACATTCTGAAAGGAAACGCACCATGCTGCGAATCCACCCGTCCGCCGCCGTACTGCTGGTCGCCGGACTCGCTGTGTCCATTTCCCAGGCCCAGGTCAACAAGATCGCCTGGACCACGGACGACGACGACGACTTCGGCTTTTTGCCCACCGACGCCGGCGTGGGCGTGAACGACGAGGCCGTCGTCACCACCGGCAACATGCGTCTGGCCCTGTTCGACCGCAGTGGCACGGAGCTCGACTCGCGCCAGGTGGGCGACACCGACTGGCCGTTCCTGCGCATCGACACGTTCGTGGGGACGGGCGCCAACGACCTGCCAAGCCGATACTTCGACCCGCAGGTGGAGTACCACACGCAGTCCGGCCGACTGTGGATGCTCTACAGCGAGATGAACGCGCAGCGCCCGCCCCTGGTGTTCGGCACGGGCGACAACAACATCTCGGCCCTGCACATCGCCATCTCCAAGGAGATGGTCGGCACCGACGCCCTGGACACGCTGGACTACGACGACTGGCACTACTTCACCGGCGATGGCACCACCAACGTGGGCCAGGCCGGCGACTACTTCAACCTGCAGGACGACGGCATGATCCGTTACAGGGAGCCTCTCGATCCCGAGATTCTGGTGCATGAACCGTACCCCGATGGCACCACCTTCTTCGATGGCAGCCTGGTGGACAAGCCCAACATCTCGATCGACGAGCAGGCCGCCTACATCGTGTCCTTCGGCAGCATCGGCAGCACGCTGCTGATCATCCCCACGTCCCACGGCACGGGCCAGTCCATCCTCGACGGCGAGAAGCCGCCAGCGAGCACGTGGACCTTCATGCGATTCCAGGACCTCGCGGATGACATTGATGAAGACACCGGCGCCCTCGACGACCACGAGTATCACTACGCCGTGCAGGAGCCCTTCGAGGACGAGGACTTCCTGAACGCCCAGTTCATCATCAGCCAAGGTGACGACGGCGAGGGCAATAACGTCGTCCGGTTGGGAGGCTTGTGGTACGACTCGGCGAACGGGCGGTGGCAGTACACGCAGCGTGTCAACCCGTCCTCGCCCACGGAACTGCTCGACCTCGCCCCGCCCACCGGCTTCGAGTACGAGAATTTCGGCACGTGGGCCCAGAGCCCTTCATCGACTTGGGGCATCAGCGGCACGGAGTCCGGTCCCGGCGTCGCGCTCACCTTGTTCTCGTCGGCGGTGCTCGTCAAGGACGCCCACGGCGACCCGCGCATCTTCGCCGCGTGCCACGTGCATCCGATCGTCGGCGGCGTCGCCAGCGACCAGTTCGTCGTGCAGTGGTACGTCATCGATCCGAGGCTGGACACCCTTCGGTCATCCACGGCCGGTGCCTGGCAGCCCACCATGGAGGCCATCGGCCGTCTGGGCGGCGGGCAGGACACCGCCGATCGCTACCACCCGGTCATCGGCGTCACCCAGCAGGGCGTGGCCTACATCGAATACACCTATTCGAGCGGCACCGTGTGGCCCGAGGTTCGCCGCGCGACGCTGAACAGCAGCTACACGGGCATTGTGCCCAACAGCGAAACCACGATGCGCACCGGGCCGAGCTACAGCTACGCCGGCGACGCCTGGGCCGACTTCGCCGAGATGCAGGCCGACCCGGTCACCGGTTGCGCGTTCTGGTCGGTCCACACACTCGCGCACGATCCGGGCGAGACGATCTACCCCAATGATGAACGCGACGTGTGGCTCTTCCAGACGCTCCACAACTGCCAGAACTCCAACCTCAACTTCGACGACGGGGTTGACATGCTCGACATGGCCCTGTTCAACGATTACTACTCGGTTGGTGCCCGCCGAGTGGACATGAACATCGACGGCCAGACCGACGCCACCGACGCGACACTCTTCCAGAACGCCTACCAGGAAGCCACCGGGCCGTAAGTTCCCAATCCCCTCGGGCCGCCCGCCACCGCTCACGCCGCGGTGTGATCGCCCTTCGCGATCTTCGTGCCCGCATTTTCGCCCGCTCCTTTGCCCGCTGCTTTGCCCGCATTCTGCCCCGCTTCCCCGGCCGGTGTGCCGGCGATGCTCGGGCCCGTTGGCCGGGTGCCGAAGGGCACGGTGATGGCGCCCGACCAGTCGCTCGAGCGGCCGTTGGTGCGCAGGGCCCGGACCTGGTAGCACACCTCCAGCACCTTGCTGGGCACGTGCTGGTCGTGGTACCGCTTGGCGGCCACCACCGCCATGGTTTCCCAGGGCGTGCTCGTGCCGTTGAGTTGCACGATGCTGCGCCGCACCTCGTAGACCAGCCCGCCCAGGCCGTCGCCTTTGATGTCATATTTCACCAGGATCGAGCCGTCGTTGCGGACCTTGTATTCCTTCATCTCCGGCGGAGGCGGCGCCGGCCTGGGGGCGCTGGGCGCGGGCGGGGCGATGCGGGCACTGGCGTAGACCGAGCGGTCGCCGCGGGCCTTGGCCGTGCCGTCGATGGTCTCGCTCAGGGCCCCGAAGACGCGCCGCAGGTCGTTCAGGGCCATGTCCTTCTGGAGCGTGGCGGCCCGGGCCAGCGCGTGGGCCTGGAGGGACCACACGAACGCCGATTGTGCGGCCTGCTGGCTGTCGAGCAGCAACTGCACCTGCTCGTGTGTCAGGCCAAACTCGTGCGGGTCGGCCCCTTCCCAGTGCCGTGCCAGCGTGGCCATGCTGGCCAGAAACTTATATTGGCCCTTGGCCGCCCGCCGTGCCATGTCCCCGCCCTCCCGCGCGACCGCCGCCCCGCCACCGCGGCGAGCGGGAACCTGCGCCGCCCCATGCATCGGCCACCACCCGCCCCCGCTTGAATCCAAGTTTCTATTTCCCCACGCCTACCCCACCGATCCCCACGCCCCCAAGCGTTATCGCCCCGCCCATAGAAGAAAACCCCACGCCACCAGCCACCAACCCCACGCCCGACCCCTCCAAAGCCCCGGACACCTCCCAACTCCCCGTGCCCCATCAAGCAAGGCACGGCAACAACCACCCCCGGCACGGCCTCCAACAACAAAGGCAACCCCAAAAACCTATCATCACCCAAATAAATTGCCCCAAAGAGCCCACAAAGCGCGCCCTGCGGCGTCCTGAAAGGCGCGTGGGGCGTTTTTTGGGGATCTGGCAGGGTGCCCGGGCGGGTTGAGAGGGGCTCGGGGCGCGTTGGGGCCGGGCCAAGACGCACAGCGAGCCACCAAGAAATTATTTTCACCCAGCGTGTCGCACCGGCCCCGGCCCATCGCATGAAGGGGCAAGGCCCAGCCACCGCCGCGATCGGGGGTGGGGCGGGCCTGGGAGGGATGGCCATCGGTTCGATGGACGCTCCGGCTTGGGGGGTGGTTGAACATGCAACGAACAGGGAGTTCCGAAGGATGACAAAGCGAAGCTGGCTCGTGGCAGTGTGCGTGGCAATTCTTCTCGTTGGCCTCTCCGCCGCATCGGCATCGGCCCAGAGCGGGCCTGTGGCCCTCCAGGGCAAGCTCGACGGCGTGGGCGACGGCGAACGGGACTTCACGCTGACGATCTGGGACGCGGCCACGGGCGGCCAGGCCGTGGCCACCGCCGAAGGCACGGCCCTGGTGCGCTCGGGGCTGTTCACGCTGCTGGTCAATCTGCCGGCATCGGCGTTCGACGGTGCCAGCCGGTGGTGGAGCGTGGCGGTGGATGGCCAGGAACTGCCCCGCCAGCGCGTGGTGTACACGCCCATGGCGCTGCGGGCCGGCAACCTGCACATCCGGGCCGGCTCGCCCATCACGACCGGGTTGCTCAGTGCCTTCCCCCCCGAGGGCGAGATCCTCGAAGGAGAATGGGGAGTCTACCTGGTCGGCTCGAACGACGACACACGACGGCTTCGGCTGGGTGTTTCCAACAATGGGATCACCAAGGCGGATATCTCGCTGTTCAACAACAACGATCGGTATGGCTGGATCGCGTTCTCGACATCAAGGAACAACGGAGCCCCCTCCGAGCAGCGCCTAGGCATCAATCAGTATGGCCGCGTGCGGATCGGCGAGTTCCCCGGCTCTTACTCCGACGGGTTGCTGGTGGTGGACAAGACCGACAGCCGGCTCGAGGGTTTCGGCCTTCGGGTCCGCAACAGCGTCGATGCGAATGGCCTGTGGGTCCAGGCACTGGGCAGTGGCTCGGGCACGCCGCTGGCCGTGGACGGCGCCGGCGGCATCCGGCTGTTCACGGTGCACGACGGCGGTCGCACGGACGTGCGAACACTGCGCATCCTGGGCGGCTCCGACCTTGCCGAACCCTTCCCAGCCTCTCCGGCCCAGCCGGTGACGCCCCGCGCGGGCATGGTCCTGTCGATCGACCCGGCCCATCCCGGCGCGCTGCGCGTGAGCACCGAGGCCTACGACACCAGGGTCGCCGGCGTCTACTCGGGCGGCAACGGCCTGAACACGGGCATGCTCATGGGCCAGGACGGATGCGATCTGACCGCCGACGGCGACGGACGCCTGCCCCTGGCCATGACCGGCCGCGTGTGGGTGTACGCCGATGACTCGAACGGCCCCATCACGCCCGGCGATCGCCTGACCACCAGCGGCATCAACGCCGGCTACGCGGCCCGCGTGGCCGACGAAACCCGTTCCATCGGCGCGGTCATCGGCAAGGCCATGACCGCCATCGACCCCACCACCGGCATGGTGCTGGTGCTGGTGAACCTGCAATAAGCACCCTCTGGTGAGGATCCTGCGATGCGTATAAGTATTTTGCTCCTGGCCGTGCTTGCCTTCTGGTTCGTTGTGGCACCGGCGCAGGCACAGAACATTGTCCTGCTCAACGGCGTGGAAGTCGATGGGCAGACCTTGCTCGTCAAGACTCGTGCGGGGGTTGCCATTCGACCGTTTGATGTCGCCCTGGATGGCTTGGGCCCCGATGCGACGGCGGCCATGCGTTCGCTCGCCCAGGCTGGCGTGCTTCGCCTGCGGCCGCTCTACCCAGAGGGATTCGCCAACCCCCAGTTGGCCGCTGGACTCGGCATGGACCGCACGTTCGTGGTCGAACTCGCGCCGGGACGCGAAGTCGGGCCCGCCATGAACGGTCTCGCGGCCATGCAAGGGCTCTTCGAGGTCGTCGAGCCAAACTCCATCGTCCGTGCGGATCAGGTACGGCCGGATGATCTGCTATTCGATGCGCAGTGGGCCTTGCGAAACACCGGGCAGTCCGGTGGCACGGCTGGCGCTGACATCCGAGCGGAGACCGCCTGGGGCGTGACCACGGGTCGCGCCACCGTGCGGATCGCCATCCTGGATACTGGCCTCGATGCGCCCCGTTCCTGGCCCCGACCGATCCACGAAGAGTTCGCAGGCGGTCGGATCGTGGCGGGCCGGAACTTCACGACACCAGATCGGGAAGACTGGGTGGACCGTCGAGGCCATGGCACGCACGTGGCTGGCATCGCGGCAGCGCGGGGTGACAACGGGCTGGGGATCGCGGGTGTCTGCTGGACGTGCGGCCTGATCATCGGCAAGGTACTCGATGATGAGAGCGGAAGCGGCACCATGGCAGAGGTCTCAGCCGGCTTGCAATGGGCCACCGACGTGAACGCCGATGTCATCAATATGAGCCTGGGCACACCGTCGTTCTCCGCGGTCCTGCTCGACTCGTGCAGATATGCGTGGGGCAGCGGGGTGCTGCTGGTAGCGTCCTCGGGCAACAGCGGTATTCGCCAGGAACAATACCCCGCGGCCTACGGTGAGGTCATCGCCGTCGGGAGTACCAGGGATGACGACAACATCAGCGTGTTTTCAACCAGGGGCGCGCACCTGGAGCTGTCGGCTCCGGGCGAGGAGATCCTCTCGACCGAACCGGGATGCTTTGGATGCCCGCAGAGTGCGTATGGAATCAGAAGCGGTACGAGCATGGCCGCGCCCCATGTCGCCGGTGTCGCAGCGCTGATGCTCTCAACCAATCCCGGCCTGACGAACATCCAGGTTCGTAACATCCTTACGCTCACGGCGGTAGACCTTGGCGCAACCGGCCGCGACGAAGCGTTTGGTTTCGGTCGGATTGATGCCGGCCGCGCCCTGCTTGCCGTGCAGCAACAAACGATCTGGGTCAACTTCACCTACAGCGGCCCCATGGACGGCTCATTCCTGCGTCCGTACAACCGCCTGTCGGTGGGCGTCAACGCCGCCCCCTGCGGCGGCACCGTCCGCGTCATCGGATCGTCGTCCGAAACCGGCACGTTCTCGAGGCCCGCGAGCTGCTCGGTCAACATCGAATCGTGGGGCGGATCGGCAACCATCGGCCGATGAGCCCATGGCCGGACTTACTTCCAGGAGATCGAACCATGCGTCCAAGAAACCTGATCATGTCCACGGCGCTGCTTGCCAGCCCCGTCCTGGCCCAATCCCTCACGCTCGAATGCGCCGCCTTCACCAGCGGCGGAACGACCGGTCCCGGAGGCGACCTGCTGGTCTTCGGCCAGGCCTTCGTGGGGTCCGTTGGATCCCCCGGTGTCGCCCTTGACGCCGGCCTGCTGGCCTGTATGACCGGCTCGGCCTGCCGCGCCGACATCGACGGTGACGGCCAACTGACCATCTTCGACTTCCTGGCCTTCCAGAACCTCTTCGCCGCGGGCGATATGCGGGCCGATTTTGATGGCGATGGGGAATTGACCCTCTTCGACTTCCTGGCCTTCCAGAACGAGTTCGCGGCGGGGTGTCCCTGAGGCGTTGGCCGGGTGGCGGTCGTTCGCGTGGCTGGGCTTGGCACGGGCGGCTCGTGGTGGGCTTGGGCTCGTGGTCTTTGCGGCCTTGGATTTATCGAAGTTTTTTCCAGATGCCGTGCTCGGATCGCACGCTTTCGGTTATATTGAGAGGATCAGTGACCGCTCGCATTGGGGCGATCCCGCAACCGTTGCCCGTCTGATTGGAGCCCGGCCATGACCATTGGATCGATCCGTCGCCAAGGTAGCAACCACAGACCCGCCTTCGCCCCCGCCCTGGCCCTGGTGCTGGCGGGCCTTTTGAGCTTCCTCTGCCCCCAGCCGGCGGCGTTGGCCCAGCCTTGCGAGCCCCAGTGGGCGGAGGGGCTATTCGGCCTGGAAGGCGTGAACGGCCGAGTCGATGCCCTTGCGGTCTTCGATGATGGCACTGGCGAGGCGCTGTACGTTGGGGGCCGCTTCACCACGGCCGGCGGGGCCGAGGCCAACCGCATCGCCCGCTGGGACGGCTCGGGGTGGACGCCGGTGGGCTCGGGGATGAACAGCGATGTCCGCGCTCTGGCGGTCTTCGACGACGGCACGGGCGAGGCCCTCTACGCCGGCGGGCTGTTCAGCAGGGCCGACGGCGTGCCCGCCAGCAAAATCGCCCGCTGGGACGGCTCGGCGTGGACATCCCTTGGAACGGGGATCAGCGGCACGGTCTATGCCCTGACGGTCTTTGACGATGGCACGGGCGAGGCCCTCTACGCCGGTGGAGATTTTCACACCGCCGACGGCGTGCCCGCCAGCAAAATCGCCCGCTGGGACGGCTCGGCGTGGACGCCCCTGGGCACGGGCGTGGGCGGCACGGTCTTTGCCCTGACGGTCTTCGACGACGGCACGGGCGAGGCCCTCTACGCCGGGGGCCAATTCACCGCCGCTGGCGGCCAGACGGTCAACAATATCGCCCGCTGGGATGGCTCGGAGTGGACGCCCCTGGGCACGGGCGTGGTCGGCTTCATCCTTGCCTTGGCGGTCCATGACGACGGCGCTGGCCCGGCCCTTTTTGCCGGCGGTTCCTTCACCACCGCCGGGGGCGAGAGCGCTGGCAACATCGCCCGCTGGGACGGCTCGGCGTGGACACCCCTTGGCCAGGGCATGAACAACCGGGTCAACGCCCTGGCGGTCTTCGACGACGGCACGGGCGGGGCCCTGTATGCCGGGGGCGGCTTTACCTCCGCCGGCGGCGAGGCCGCCAACCACATCGCGCGTTGGGATGGCTTGGGGTGGTCGCCCCTGGGCGAGGGATTGAGCGGCTCGAGCGTCCAGGTCCTTGCGCTGACGGTCTTCGATCACGGCTGGGGTCCGTCCCTCATCGCCGGGGGCCAGTTCTCCATCGCCGGCGGCGTGCCCGCCGGTCGCGTCGCGCACTGGAACGGCTCGGAGTGGGCACCCCTGGCCTCGGGGGTGAACGACGCGGTCCGTGTCCTGAAGACTTTTGACGACGGCATGGGAGGGGCCCTCTACGCCGGGGGCGTCTTCACCAACGCTGGTGGCGTGCCCGGCACGGGGAGCCTGGCCCGCTGGGACGGCTCGGCCTGGTCGGCCGTGGGGACGGGGACCAACGGCCCGGTCGCGGCCCTGGCCGTCTTCGACGACGGCTCGGGAGCCTCGCTCTACGCCGCGGGCTCGTTCACCAGCGCGGGCGGCGTGGAAGCCAATCGCATCGCCCGCTGGGACGGCTCGGCGTGGACGCCATTGGGCGAGGGGATGGACAACGCCGTCCTTGCCCTGGCGGTCTCCGACGACGGCGCGGGCGGGGCCCTCTACGCCGCCGGCACGTTCACCAGCGCGGGCGGTATGGAAGAAGTCAACCGCATCGCCCGCTGGGACGGCCGGGCGTGGTCGCGCCTGGACACGGGGATGAATCTACCAGTCCATGCCCTGACGGTCTTCGACGATGGCTCGGGCGGGGCGCTCTACGCCGCGGGCGCTTTCACCGTGGCCGGCGGCATGATCATCCACCGCATCGCCCGCTGGGACGGCAGGGCGTGGTCGCGCCTGGGCGAGGGAATCGACAACCCGGTCCTGGCCCTGGAGCCCTTCGACGATGGCAGGGGCGAGGCCCTCTACGCCGGGGGCACCTTCACCAGCGCGGGCGGCGTGGCCTCGGGCCATATCGCCCGCTGGGGCTGCGTGGCGGAACACTGCCGGGCCGATCTCGACGGCGATGGGGAACTGACCATCTTCGACTTCCTTCTGTTCCAGAACCTCTTCGCCGCGGGCGATCTGCGGGCCGACTTCGATGGCGATGGCCAGCTGACCATCTTCGACTTCCTGGCCTTCCAGAACGAGTTTGCGGCCGGCTGCCCGTAGGCCCTACGGGCGACCAATCGCAACCCGGCACTCCGCGCTCGCGCGGCCACCGCCCGCATCCATGGCCCCACCGCCCGGTACATCTCACCGTGCCCTGCCCGCCGCGACGCGTTGCGTAACGGGCGTTGGGGCGCGGCCTTACACTCGATCGATCCCCACGCCGCGATTCTGGGGCGATTCTGGGGCGGTTGTGGGCGAGCCGGTGCGAGAGACAGGGGGGGTGCCGACATGCGGCAGGGCCGGGCCCGGCAGGAAACCGTGAAGGCCAACGGGGGGGCCAACGGTGGAGCCAACGGTGGGGTCGGCGTGGGGGTCGGCGTGGGGGTCAACGTGGAGGTCGAGCGGCTCACCGACCACTTCAACCGGGTCGCGGACGATGCCTTCGACGCCGAGGGCGTGCGGCTGGCGGCCATGCGCGAGGCCGTCGCCGCCGTCCTGATGCGCGAGAAGGGCGGGCTGGCGGGCCGGGCCGACGCGTGGGTCGACCGGCCGCAGCTGACCTGCCTGGTCCAGGACGTGTGGCTCAAGCTCGAGAGCGGCGGGCCCTGGCAGAGCCGGGCCCACTTCCTGGGGGCCGTGGCCCGGGCGGCCCGGCAGGTGCTCATCGACCAGGCCCGCAAACGCCAGCGACGCCACGCCCACGCCCCCATGAACGGGGCCGCGGATGCCGACGAGCGGGCGTCCGGCCATATCGAACTGACGAGCGCCCAGGCCGACCGCCTGCTGGACATCGAACGCCTGCTGCACGAGCTGGCCGCCGAGGGCTCGCCCAACAGCGAGCGGGCGGCCCGCGTCGCCTCGCTGCGGCTGTTCGGCGGGCTGCCCTCTTCAATCATCGCCGAGGCCGAAGGGGTCAGCACCAAGACGGTCGAGCGAGACTGGGCCTACGCCCGGGCCTGGTTGGCTAATGGGTTGGCCAATGGGTTGGCCAATCGGTTGGAGCGCTCGTCCCCGGCCGGCGAGCCCTGAGCCGTGTCGCCCACGCCCCGCCCGCACGCATGGATGGATATGCACCGGCCCGACACGTCCGCCCAGCCCGACCTGCCCGCCCGCGTGCGGGAGTGGTTCGACGCGGCCATGGAAAGCGGCGACGCCCTCGCGTACCTCAACGAGCACCAGAACGACGACCCGCACGCCATCGCCCGGGCCCGGGCGTTGATCGATGCCGCCGCGGCACGGCCGCTCGAGCCGCTGCTGGACGCCCGGGCCCTGGTCGACCCGGACGAGTCCCAGGGCGGGCCGCCGCGGCTGCTCGAAGACGGCCGGGCCATCGGCACGCCCGCTGGCCCGGGCGTGGTCGAGGCCTTGCTGAGCGCCGACGACCAGCGCCGCTTCGCCGAGGTCTATCGCGTGCGCCTAGATGGCGGGGGCCGGTGCGCGCTGAAGGTGCTGCGCGAGAGCGTGGCCTCGGCCGAGGCCCGGCGGCGCTTCCGGGCCGAGGCCAGCGCGCTGGCGCGGCTCGAGCACCCGGGCATCGCCCGCCTGCTGGCCGCCGGCACGGCGCACACCGAAGCCGGCGAGCGCCTGGCGGCCATCGCGATGCAACTGGTCGATGGCCAGCCCCTGGACCAGTGGGCCCGGGGCAAGACCACGCAAGAGGTCGCCGCGGCCATCGCCTTCATCGCCCGCGCGGCCCACTTTGCCCACCTGCGCGGCGTGGTGCATCGCGATATCAAGCCGGCCAACATCCTGGTGGACAGCGCCCACCGGCCCATCCTGCTGGACCTGGGCGTGGCCCGCCTGCTGCGCCTGGACGACCCCGACAACGCCCAGGCCACCATGACCACCGCCGGGGCAATCGTGGGCACGCCCCACTACATGGCCCCCGAGCAGCTCACCCCCGCCACGCGCCCGGTCGACCTGCGCTGCGACGTGTACGCGCTCGGGCTGGTGCTGTACGAGTTGCTCACCGGCGAGCCCATGGTCGCCATCGCCGGCCTGAGCCAGGCCGAGGCCCTCGAACGCAAGCTCAACGCGCGCCCGCCGATACCCCGCGGCCTTTCGGTGCGCGACCAGCTCCTGACGGTGGCCATCTGCGCCGCCGCGCCCGAGCCCGAGCACCGCCACGCCAGCGCCGAGTCCCTGGCCAACGACATCGACCGCGCCCTCGATGGCCGCCCGCTGCTGCTCCGCCCGCCCGGACGGGCCAAGCGAGCCCTGCTGTTCGCCCGTCGCCACTGGGTGCCGCTGTCGGCTTCGGCCGCGGTGGCCGTGGCGCTGCTGGCAACCGGCGCGGTCTACGCCAACAGCCAGCGCGAGGTGGCGCTGGCCCGCGACCGGGCCGAGGCCCTCTTCGAAGATTCTCGTCGCTTCCTGTCGTGGATCATCGAAGAGCACGCCGACGACCTTGCACTCGCTCCGGCAACCGAGTCCATGCGTTCGAGGCTCATCGACGCGGCCTCGGACACGCTCGACCGCATGGCCACCGTGGCGGGTGCCGATGACGAACTCCTGTTGGAACTGGCCCTGGCATACGCCCGCCTGAGCGAGCTGGTGGTCTACGAGGTGGGCGTCATGGACGGCTCGACGGCCGCCATCGCCCGGGCCCGCGCTCTGTTGGACCGGCTGAAAGACCCGGCCACCCCCACAGCGCAGCTGGTCTTGTTGTGGGTCGAACATCGCGAGCAGTCCGACGCGATGCACAGGAATCACAACCTGGACCCCGCCTTCTATGCCGAACACAGCGCACGTCGACTGGAACGCATGGCCGGACTCGAGGCCGCGCTTCGCGATGAACCCCGGTATTGGCGATGGTCCTCCATCATGTGGTGGCAGCACAGTCGCAGACTCGAAGCCATTGGTGCCAAACCAACGAGCATCGAGGCGGCGACGAAAACGGCCATCGAGCACGCGCGGAGGGCCCGCGAACTGGCTCCCCATGATTTCTCATCGAACCTGGCGGTCATCGACGCCCTCTTCTGGCGTGCGTACGCCGTTGGCGAGGCCCCCGAGTTTCCGCCCGCGCGGGCCGCCCGGGTGGCGCAAGAGGCCGTTGAAGCCGCCCGATGGATGGATGCGAACCACCCGCGAGCGGGGCAGTATGTCTCCAGGGCCCATAGGCTCCTGGCCGATGCTCACGCCCATGGCGGCAACTGGACGGGCTTCGCCGAACAGGCCGACCTGGCCCTCGAAGCGGGACGCCGTGCCGCGCTGGCCTCACCCGATCAGCTCATCGTGGTTCGAACCTACGAGGTCACCCTCGTCCGCTTGGCCATGACGATCGCCAATCACGATGGCCGATCGCCCGGCGCGCCGCGACACCTCGTGGATGCCGGCCTGGGATGGGCCGTCCTGGCAAGGCAACTGCTGGCCGATCGCAAGGAACGCGGCTGGCTCAATGCGAGGGAGCTGGACGTCTACGAGCGCGACTACGACGCCGTGATCGCGGCTTTGGAAGCCATGCGGTAGGGGCCGAGGCCCGGCCCCATTTTTCAGTTCCGTGTCGCACCCGTCCCGGCACGGCCCCAGTGCGCTTTCGTGGTGGGTGGCACCGGGCTCTGCCTGTCGCACGGGGCTGCATTGCGGGTTCTGGTGGGGTGTCCGGGCGGGTTGCGAGGGGAATCTGGAGCGATGGGCTGGGCCGGGCGGCGATGCCGGCTTGCGGTTTTTCTTTGTATCGGGTTGCGAATCCTGCCACGCTTGACGCTGGTCATCCATACAAGGGCCCCGCCCTTTGCCTGAGCCCCTAGGGGCGAAGCGATCGCCCGAACGTCCAAGCAACCCAACGGAGACCCAGCATGTCTCGCCTGTACCCAAAGCCGAACTGTGACATCGTGGCCACACGCGCCAGAGCCCTGGAAGCAAGCACGATCCGGGCTCGACTGCTCCGCTCACTCGGGCCGCGCGCCATCGGCCTGGCCGTGATGGCCTTGACCGGCGCGTTGGCCTCGCCGGCCTCTGCGCAAGCGTGTCCAACGTCGTGGACCTCCCTTGGTGAAGGGCTCAGCGGTGGCGTGGTCACGGAAGTCAATACTTTGGTTACCATGGACATCGGTTCGGGACCCGCCCTCTTCGTCGGGGGGGTGTTTGATCGTGCTGGCGGCGTTGCGGTCAGCAACGTGGCGCGATGGGACGGTGCGCAGTGGAGCGCCCTGGGCCTGGGGCTGAGCTCCAGGGTCTGGGCGATGGCGGTCCATGACGATGGGCGCGGGCCGGCGCTCTACGCGGGCGGGCAGTTTTCAACCGCGAGCGGCACCCCGGCTCGCCGCGTCGCTCGCTGGGACGGCACGAGTTGGGAGCCTCTGGGCTCGGGCATTGCCGGGAGCGGGACATTTACCGCCGTTACGGCACTGGCTTCCTTCGATGACGGATCCGGGCCCGCGCTCTTCGCTGGCGGTGAATTCAACGAGGCCGGAGGCGTCGCGGCGAGCAACATCGCCAAGTGGCAAGGGGGGCAGTGGTTGCCCTTGGGCGAAGGGGTCGATGGCTTGGTGCGGGCGCTGACCGTTTTCGATGATGGCACGGGACCGGCGCTGTACGCGGGAGGAAGCTTTGAAAACGCGGGCGGCGCGCCAGCGGCGCACATAGCCCGGTGGGATGGCACTCGTTGGGAGCCTCTGGCCGAGGGGGTCAACGACTTTGTGAACGCGTTGGCGGTCTTCGATGATGGTTCTGGACCGGCTCTGTACGCCGGAGGCCGATTCATCGACGCCGGGGGACTACCCGCACGTTACTTGGCACGCTGGGATGGGCGTGCCTGGAGCGCTCTTGGGGCCCAAGTGAACAATTCCATCCGAGCGCTGGTCGTTCATGATGACGGCGATGGAGAGCAGTTGTACGCCGGCGGCCTGATGACCCTGGCCGGTGGTGTTCCCGTCGGGCAGATCGCACGCTGGGACGGCGATCAATGGTCGGCCCTGGACTCTGGTGTGAGCAGCGTCGTGGAAACGCTCGCTACATACCAGGCTGGCCCGGAGCGGGCTCTCTTCGCCGGGGGCATCTTCACCCAGGCCGGCGGCGCGGATGCCAGCCGCATCGCACGCTGGGGCTGCCCACCGCTGCAGCGCGAGACCCGCGCCGTGTTCGCGTCCCAGAGCGGCACGATCCAACCGGGCGGCCCCCGCTTACCACCGGGAGGCGACACTTTCTTCAACATCCAGGGCTTTGTCAGCGGCGGGACATCGTTCGCTTCCTATGGCGTGCTTCGTTGGGATCTGTCCGACTTGAGGCGTGATCTCGACGCCCTCTTCCCCGGCGGATGGACCGTCGAGGACATTGCCCTGGAACTCACGCAAAGCAACGCGTTCTTTTCGCAGTCCGGGCGGATCAACGTCTTCTTTACCACGGACGATCGGACCGATGCGAAGTCACCGAGCAGCCCGCTGTTCTTCCCATTCTTTGACTTCTCGACCGTGCCAGCACGTCCACAGATGCCCCTGGGCGACCCCGACCCCATCCTCTCGTACACGTACATCGTCCGCAGCACGGGTGCCGTCGATCGGTACGACCGGCAGGGAGGACCCCTGGGTTCCGCCGAACGCTTGTGGCTTCCCACGAGCCTGGCCGAAAAGATTGAAACCACCAATCAGTTGACGCTGGTCTTCGTGGACGACGAAGACCCCTTCGTCGCGGCCACCTATCGCGGACAGACGCCCGCTGCTGGTGTGCTAAGCCCAAGGCTGGAAATCAGCGTCCTTGGACAGCCCGTGGCTGTATGCCGCGCCGACATCGACGGCGATGGACTGCTGACCATCTTCGACTTCCTGGCCTTCCAGAACCTGTTCGCCATGGGCGACCTTGCCGCCGACTTCGACGGCGATGGCCAACTCACCATCTTCGACTTCCTCGCCTTCCAGAACGAGTTCGCTCTGGGCTGCCCGTAACGGGCACACGACCCGGTTCCTCTCCTTTCAGCACCGCGCCGGCCGACTGGCGGGCGCGGTGCTGTTTCTTTCGGTGTGCCGCCGCGTTCGTGCCCTGCGGATTCAATCCATGCCGGAGGCGCGGACGAGTTCTTCCCAGTGGCGGAAGTCGGAGTCGGCCCCGAGACCCTGGGCGTAGCCAGCCAGGACCTCCGCCGTGGCATAGGGCGCGCCCGAGGCAATCAGCAACTCGATGGACTCCCGGTCTCCCACGAGCGCGTACAGGCTCGCCAGCGGAAGCGCCGTGGACAGCAGCATCCGCGCGGCGTAGGGGTCTGGGCCCACCGTGCGTCCCCGGTCGATCGACAGGTGCGTGAGCAGCACGGCATAGGCCCGTTCGTAATGGGCGATGGCATCGCGCGTCCGTTGCATGTTCTGTACGATGCGGCCCTGCACGCGATGGGCGCCCGCAAGCATGTGGACAAAGCCCACGCGACCGGGATCGTCGGCCACCAGGGCTTCGAGCGTTGCGATGGCCCGGCCACCGTGCTCCAGAGCGCGCCCGGGGTCGTGGACCTCGTACAACGCGGCCAGCCGCGCGTGCGCGACGGCAAGATTGTACTGCGACAAGACACGATCCGGGTCCAGGTCGAGCAGCCGCTGGGCAAGCTGCAACCGCGTCGCGCCCCATGCCTCGGATCCGTCGCGGTGCGCCACCTCGGACCCGGACCAGTTCCCCAGCCGGTCGTAACTCCAGCACAAGTCGTCCAGCAAACCGACGTGCGTGGGATCTCGCCGCAGGCCCTGCTCATGGATGGCCATCGCACGCTCGTGCTGGACCCTTGCCTGGTCCGCTGCGCCCGTGTGGTAGAGGCTGTCGCCCCAGATGATCAGGGCGTGGGCGAGGATCCGCAGGTCCTTGGTATCGGCCGTCCTGGGATCGGTGTACCGGTCGATGACCCCCGCGGCCGAGCGCGCCAGCGGCTCGGCCACGTGGAAGGCCGCTTCGCTCATGGCGATGTTGGCACGCTCCAGGTCCACGCGCCCGGCGAGCACCCGTAACTCGTGGTCGCGGGGGGAAAGGGCCATGAGCATCCGCAGCTGAGACTCCATCTGGTCGGCCAGCGCGACCCGCTCGGCACGGGTGCCCGGATAGCGGCCCAGGATGCGCACCAGCCCGTCGAGGGTGTCCTTGAGGATCTCCTTCTGCGCTTGGTTCGCCTGGGACAGGCGGCTGGACTTGTGCGCCACGGCGGCCCCACCGCCCACCACCGCCGCCAGCGCGACCACGGCCAGGAGCGTGCCGGCCTTGTTGTTGCGCACCAGCCGCCACATCGACTCGGCCAGCGTCTGCCGCCGTGCGGCCACGGGCTCGCCCGAGACCAGGGCCTCAAGGTCGTCGGCCAGCGCGCCCGCCGACGCGTACCGCCGCGCGGGCTCGGCCTCGGTCGCCATCCGAACTACGGCGGCAACGTCTCGCGCGTTCCTCGCAAGCCACGGGTCGTCCTGGCCCTTGAGCAAACGCTCGAGCACCCGACCCAGCGCGAAGATGTCGCTGCGCGTGTCGGCAGCATCGCCTTGGAACTGCTCGGGCGCGATGTAGCCCAGGCTTCCCATCAGGGCGCCCTCTTGCGTGAGGGTGGGCGGCGCGTGCCCCTCTTGCCCAATGATCCTGGCGATACCCAGGTCCAGGATCTTGGGACAGGGATCGTCTCCCGGCCCCGACACCAGGATGTTCGTCGGCTTGAGGTCGCGGTGGATCACGCCACGCTGGTGCATGTGCTCCACGGCTCGACAGACCAGCGAGAGCGCGCGGCAGCGCTGCCGCGCCGTCGCCTGGGCGGCAACACTCCAGCGATCGATGGGCTCGCCGGGCACGTACTCGGTGGCGATGAACGGCCGGCCATCGTCGGCCTGGCCCGCCTCGTACACCGTGGCAATGCCCGGGTGGTTCAGTGTCGCCAGAGCCCGTGCCTCGCGGGCCATGCGCTCGACGGTGCTGGGCCGCACCTGGCTGGGACGCAGCACCTTGATAGCCACGTCTCGCTCCACCGGCTGCAACTGGCGGGCCAGGTACGCATCGCCGTGGGCACCAAAACCCAGCGGCCGCACGACACGGTACCGCACGCCCAGCGCCGGGACATGGCCCGGCAAGGAGCCCATGGGTTGCCCGGGCAGACCGAGCGCGGCGTCCATGTCCAGCAGCGGCGTATCGAGCGTCCCGGCCCGGCCGCTGGCCTCGGCCTCGAGCATCCGGCCCAGGGCGGCCGCCGTGGCCGGGTCCTCCCGGCGCAGGGTGTCCATGCACCGCGCCCGCTCGAGCTCGGACGACTCGCACAGGGCGGCGTACGTGTCCATCAGCCGGGCCAGATCCACCGGCTCGGCGGACGGGCGACCAGAGTGCCCGGCGAATGCGTCGGCAACGGGCTCGCTGGAGGGCGGGCCGGCTCGACCATCGACCCGACCGGCTTGGGCTCGCCTGGCCATGGCTTAGCTCCGATCCGGCCGGTCGACTTCCAGTTCGGCGGCCATCCAGGCGCGGGCCGCCTTCCAGTAGCTCGAGGCACTGCGGGGGCTGATGCCCAACACGTTGGCGATGGATGCGTCGTTCATATACCCAAAGCAGCGCATTCTGGCCACCCGCGCCGCAACCGGGTGCTCATTCTCCAGCCGGTCGAGCAACCCGGCCACTTCCATCGCACGCTCGCAGGCCTCCGTGCCAAGCCCCCCGTCGGAGACCGCCCGGCCTTCGATGCCCACGGGCCGTACGCCACCGCCACGCTTCTTGGCCTTCTTGCGGCGGGCGTGGTCGACCAGGATATTGGCGATGGCCTCGGTCGCGTAGGCCAGCATGTGGTCGCGAGTGGCGAACTGGAGTTGCCCAAAACCCTTCGACGAAGCCAGCTTCACATAGAGCTCGCTGACCAGGGCCGTGGGCTGGAGCGTGTGCCCATCCTGCTCGGAGGCCAACGCCGCCGCCGCGATGGCCCGCAAATCAGACAATGCAGCGGCCAGATCAGCGGATAAATCGGCGGATACGCCAGCGGACACACCAACGCAGGACGGGGGCGCCGTATGGCCAACTTGGTCGATGGTCGCGCCCACGCCCCTGCCGGCGCCCGCGCCCTCGTCGGGCTGCGCCTGCGCCGATTCCATGCACCCACACGACTGCGTCCCGCCACTGCACCCGCCCACCAGCTCTCTCCAGTCACCAAGGAACCCCTGCCCCACCGACTCCGGCCCAAACTGCTCGGCAGATTCTGGGAAATATACCCAGACACGAGCACGGACGTTTCCAAGATGCGGGGGTCAACCCGTTGCCATGTCGCCAGGATGCGGCCGGGCCGGCTTCGAAGGTACCGGCCAACTGCCCCGCTCGTTTCCTCGCCATCCTGAACGCCGTCGCCGCCGGCCGCCCCGAAGTACCCAACTTGCCCCGGAGCCCCTTGCCTACCCCGGCAAAGTTGCAGAGCCCCGGCCCATCTTCGACGCGTTGGAGCCCCACATCTCGGTGAGCCCCCATGCATGGAGACGTGGATGCTACCTCCAAGTGGCATCACTGAGCTCAAGAATTTCTATCCGTTGTTGCGTAGGAGCACCACAGTTTCCGCATACCTGGTGTGGCCGTCCCGTGTCGGGGCGGCCAGAAGAACACCAGGTAATCGGAGGACTCGAACCATGACCAACCGCATTCGCACCGGCCTTGCCATCGCCGCCCTGGCCCTGACGGCGGGCGCTGCCCACGCCCAGATCGACGAATCCCGCATCCGCTGCGTGGATAGCAACACCGTCGTCGTCGGCCGCGCCGGCCAACTCATGTTCTTTACCGTGACCGGGTATGCCAACGACACCGTCTGCACGCCCTTCTACACGGGCCGCCTGGGCAACGCCACCAATGTCATCGCACGCCAGGTCCACAGCGGTGGCCAGACCAGTTACCGCTTCTGCGTGCCCTTCCGACTTCCCTGGACCGGCCAGGTGGTTGAACTCTGGCGAGGGAGCCAACTGATTGACCGCGATCGGATCGTTTGCTGGTAATGAAGGCCCTGTACGTTCTTCGGCCGCCAAGGGGCGGCCTTCTTCGCGTGGTTTGGCTAGACTGGAATTGCGAGCGCACCGTTCCGCAATAAGCTTGATGGGGGAGATTCGATGTCCAATGACCACTACGCTCGCGTCCGAGACGCGTTCCTGCATATCCGCGAACTCGATGGACCCAGTCGAGCGGAAGCACTGGTCGAACTGAAACACACCGATGCGTCGGTCCACGACCAGGTGCTGGCACTGTTGGCCGCCGACACGCCCTCCGAAAACGCCAACTCCCTCGAACAAGCCATCGAAGAAGGGCTGATCCGAGGCGCCATCGGCCTGGCACGCGCCGAAAGCCTTGCACCGGGAGACCGCATCGGCCCTTACACCATCGAGGCCCTACTGGGGGAGGGTGGCTTTGGTGCTGTCTATCGGGCCCAGCAGCACGAACCCGTGAAGCGCGTCGTGGCCATCAAGGTGCTCAAGGCCGGGATGGACACCAAGCAGGTGGTCGCCCGTTTCGAGCAGGAACGCCAGGCGTTGGCCTTGATGGACCACGCCAACATCGCCCGCGTCTTCGACGCTGGTGCCACCCCAAGCGGCCGGCCATACGTTGCCATGGAATACTGGCCGGGTGAGCCCATCGACCAGTTCTGCGCGAACCACAATCTCGACCTGCGGGCGCGGTTGGACCTGATGCTCCAGGTCTGCGCCGCCGTGCAGCACGCCCATATGAAGGGCGTGATCCACCGCGACCTGAAGCCCGGCAACGTGCTGGTGGCCTTGCAGGACGGTCGGCCCCAGGCCAAGGTCATCGATTTCGGCATCGCCAAGGCTATTGATGCCCCACTGACCGACCTGACCCTGCACACCGAGCATCGCCAGTTCATGGGCACGCCCCATTACATGAGCCCCGAGCAGGCCGAGGGCAGCGCCGACATCGACACCCGCACCGATGTCTACGCCCTTGGGGTGCTGCTGTACCAACTGCTCACCGGCCAGACGCCCTTTACCAGCCGCCAGGTGCAGTCTGCCGGGCTCGAGGAACTCCGCCGGCTCATCCGCGAAGTCGATCCGCCGCGCCCGAGCACCCGGCTGGGCCAGTCCACGCAGGAATCCCGAACGGCGCGGAGCAAACGCCTGGAAACTCGCATCCGCGGCGAGCTGGACTGGATCACCATGAAGGCCCTGGAGAAGGACCGCCGCCGCCGGTACGCCTCACCCAGCGCCCTGTCCGAAGACCTGGAGCGGTACCTCAAGGGCGATGCCGTCGTGGCGGCCCCGCCCAGCCGGCTGTACCGCGTGCGGAAGTTCACGCGTCGCAATCGCGGGGTGGTGACGAGCACGGGCGCCGTGATGGCCGCGTTGCTTCTGGGGGCCATCGCTTTCGCCTGGCAAGCACATGTGGCACAACAGCAGCGTGATGATGCGATTCTGGCACGTTCCAACGAGGCGCTGGCACGTGAGCAGGCCGATCGCGTTGCAGATTTTCAGGCGACTCTGCTATCCAACCTCGACCCAGACATGATGGGCATTCGAATGCGAAGGCTCATGAGCGAGCAGCACAGCGCGATGCTCGATGCGCAGGGGCTTCAAATCGCGGAAGCCCAGTCCATCACGGAGTCTTTTCACAACCAGCTCAGCAGCATCAATTTCACGGACCTGACACGAACGGCTATTGACGAGCACGTTCTCCGGCCAGCATTAGACGCTATCGACACACGGTTTGCCGATGACAGACGTGCTCAAGCGAGACTCCTTCAGGCGCTAGCCACGACGCTCCGCAATGTTGGTCTCTTGGATGCATCGAGAGATCCCCAGCAGCGAGCGCTCGCGCTGTTGGACCCGCAGGACGACCTTGATCTTCGGATCGGTTCCCACAGCGAGGCAGGCATCCTGGAGCGATCGATAGGGAATTATCAGGCGGCGCGTACGCATTTTGAGGCAACGATCGAGCTGAGCACGTTGCTGCACGGACCCGAGCACGAACACACCCTGGCCGCCATCCACAATCTCGCGCTCATCCTGATCGATCATGGAAAACTCGACGAGGCAGGAGAGCGGCTGGCCGCCTTGCTGCAAACCCAGATGCGAGCCCTGCCGCCCGAACATCGCGATATCTATATAACCTTGAACACTCTCGGCATCCTGAGCGACAAGCTTGGCGATCACACGGCGGCCTACGACTATTACCTGCGAGCCCACGAGGGCCTGCGGGCCATCCAGGGGGATCGCGGGAAAGATGCCGCGACCGCCTTTGCCGGATATGCCGGATCGGTGTTCTTGACCCAAGGCGCCCAGGCCGCCGAGCAAGTCATGCGCGAAGCCACCCGACTCTACATCGAGATCTATGGTTCCGAACACCCCGACTCGATAACGGCACGAGTGAACCTGGGGTTCGTACTCTTCATGGCCGGGAATCAGGAAGAGGGCATGGCCGAGCTGGACGGGGCGCTCGCGCAGGCCGCCAGTGCATTGGGCGCCTTCCATCCAACCACATCGATGACACACTCTAACTTAGGATTGTTTCATTACAATACTGCGCATTATGCTCTTAGCATAAGCCACTTACTCCAGGCGCTCCAGGGCAGAGAATATACACTTGGCCCGGAGCACCCGGACACCATCTCTGTACTACGCAGCTTGGGCACTGCCAATCGAAGACGAGCCGAAGACCATACCGAGGAAATTGCAACCCGGCGACAATCATTGGCTGAGGCATTACGGTATTGGAGGCTCGCGTGGCAGCGAAGTGGTCCGAATCGAATCCCAGACGACTCGACAATGCTGCTTGCTTTTAACCTGGGCTTGCTCCTGATGAACACCGGGTCGTACGAAGAAGCCGAAGCAGTCGCCAAGGAATTCTATCGCCTTGCTGGGTTGCGACCGGACCATCCCGCGAGTGCGGTCGAGTCTTCGGATCTGCTCTCCAGGCTCTACACCGCGTGGCACGCCGCCGAGCCCGATGCCGGCTACGACGCCAGGGCCGCAGCATGGAACGCGAAACTCCAGGAGGCCAAGGCCGCGGCGGGCGGCTGATCGATCCGAGTGCAACGTGCCGGTGCCAACGGCGCGGCGTGCTGGCGTGGCACGACCTTCCAAGTTTCGTTTCTTCGCCACGACAAGATCGGCCCCTCCAGCCCGCTTGCCTTGCGCAACGCCTTCGCCATCGGCTGCCCCTAACCTGAGCCGATGCAGCCCTTCCCCCCTCCCTCCCCCACCCCCACCCCCATCACCATCGCCACCGCCAACCCCGGCAAGGTCGCCGAGCTGCGGCCCATCTTCGCCGGCCTGGGCATCGGCGTGGTTGGCCTTTGCGATCTTGACACCCCGACCAGCGAACCCAAAGAAACCGGCGACACCTTCCAGGCCAACGCCACCATCAAGGCCGTCGCCTACGCCCGCCAGACCGGCACGCCCTGCCTGGCCGACGACTCGGGCCTGGTCGTCGACGCCCTGGATGGTGCCCCGGGGGTCATCTCGAGCCATTACAGCACCGGTGGCCTCGAAGACCCCCGACCCCGGGCCGAGCGCGACGCGGCCAACAACGCCCGCCTGCTGGCCGAGTTGCAGGGCGTGCCCGAAGATCGCCGATCCGCCCGATTCGTGTGCGTCATGGTCCTGGCCGACCCCGCCGGATGCGTGCTGGCCACGGCCCGGGGCGAGATGGAAGGCCGCATCGCCAGCACGCCCCGCGGCGAGCACGGCTTCGGCTACGACCCGCTCTTCCTGGTCGCCCCCGACTACGAACGCACCAGCGCTCAGATGAGCCCCCAGGAGAAGAACGCCATCAGCCACCGGGCCAAGGCGGCCAACCAGATCGCCAGCCAGATCGCCGACAATTTCCCCGGCTCTTTCGCCCGCGCCAGCGCCGACGCCCCGTGACCGGGGGCACCCGAGCGCCCATGCAACCGGCGCCAGGGCGGCCCGCGTTTGGGCATGGGGCATGGGGCATTGGGCATTGGGCAATGGGCATTGGGCTCCGGGCATGGGAGCACAGGACCCCGTTGCCAGAGGGCGTGGTGCGGCTTGCCAGCGCTGGGCGCGAGACTCCGGACGATCGGCCGGAGCCTGCCGATGTCCCGCGGGAGCCTCCGGGTGCTCTGTGGGAGACTCCCGGTGTTCTGCGGGCGTTTCCGGGAGTTCTGTTGGAGCCTCCGGGTGTTCTGCTGGAGAGTCCCGATGCTCCGTTGGAGTCTCCGGATGTTCGGCTGGAGTCTCCGGGAGTTATGTTGGAGTCTCCGGATGTTCTGCGGGAGACTCCGGGTGTTCTGTTGGAAAGGATTGCATTCGTGTGATCGGACCTTGATCGCGTGGGAAAACCGCTCTGGCGGCGTCCTGGGCCGCATATATCAAACATCGAACGTACAAAACTATATTCTTTTTCTGTTTGGGTGCCACGGCCCCCCAGTACCACGCCCATCGCCCCCAACGCCCCCATCACCCCCATCGCCGCCGATTTGCCACCCGCCGCCCTACCCTCTCCGCCCACCCCCACGCACCCCCCACGCACCCCCACACACACAAACCCCACCCAGGAGCCACACCATGGAAACCACGCTCATCATCCTCAAGCCCGACGCCGTCCAGCGGGGCCTGATGGGCCGCATCATCACCCGATTCGAGGACAAGGGCCTCCAGGTCGTGGGCTGCAAGCTCATGAAGATCGGCCCCGATCTGGCCGCCGAGCACTACAAGGACCACGCCGGCAAGGGCTTCTACGACGGCCTGGTCCGCTTCATGACCGGGGCCCCGGTGCTGGTCCTGGCCGTCCGCGGCATCGGCGCCATCGCCATCAGCCGCAAGATGATGGGCGCCACCTTCGGCTCCAAGGCCGAGAGCGGGACCATCCGCGGCGACTTTGGCGTCTCCAACAGCTTCAACCTCATCCACGGCAGCGACAGCCCCGAGGCCGCCAGGCGCGAGCTGGGCCTGTTCTTCAAGGATGGCGAGGTGCTCGACTACGAGCGCGCCATGAGCCAGTGGGTCTACGACTATTCCAGCGGCTCGCCGGAGTAGGCCGCCCGCTCCCATCGACGCGGCCGCCCAGGGGACGCCCCCGAGCCCGATCAGGGGCCCGCCCGGCAGCCCGAGTGAACAATACAAGAGCCCCCGGCCTGAGGGCTCTTGCTGGAGACTCATGGTGCCATAGAATCTGTGGCGCTGGTGGCCCTACTCGCAGCCGATGGCAAAGGCGCTCTGGAACTCGAGGAAGTCGAACAGCGTCAGCTCGCCGTCGCCGTCGAAGTCGGCGGCCGGGTCGCCCAGCGCAAAGGCGCTCTGGAAGGCCAGGAAGTCGAACAGGGTCAGCACGCCGTCGCCGTCGAAGTCGGCCCGGCACGCCGCCGCCAACGCCGCACCGACGGCCGCGAAGGCGTCGACACGGCCGTGCCCGAAGATGGGATCGAAGCCCGGGGCACCCAGGTCGACGCTGGTCGATTCGAGGATGTCCTGCACCTGCGTGCGCGACAGGCCCGGGTTCACCGAACGCATGAGGCCCACCACGCCGGCAACGTGCGGCGAAGCCATCGACGTGCCGCTCTGGAGCACGTACCCATCGGTGGGCCCGAAGAAGGGCAGCGTGTCCCAGGTGCTCCACACGTCAACGCCCGGCGCGGTCACCGTCATCTCGGGGCCCGTGGTCGTGAAGCTGGCGATCCGGTCGCGGTTGTCGGTGGCGCCCACGGCGATGGTGGCCCCGAACCGCGCCGGCGCAAACACGGCCGCGCCGGCGGTGTTGCCCGTGGCCGCCACCACCACCACGTCCAGCGAGGCGGCATAGTTGACGGCGTTCTCGAGCACGATGCCGAATGAGGGAGAGCCCAGGCTCAGATTGATCACGTGCGCGCCGTTGTCGGCCGCCCAGACAATGCCCGCGGCCACGTCCGGCTCGGTGCCCGAGCCCAGGAAGCCCAGGACCTTCACCGGCAGGATCGAGCAATGGAAGCCCACGCCCGCCACGCCCACGCCATTGTCGGTGTCGGCGCTGGCGATGCCCGCCACGTGCGTGCCATGGCTGATGAAGATGTCGTCGTCCCAGCTCCCCCCCAGCGCGCTGAAACCGGGCAGCACGTTGATCCTCAGGTCCGGGTGGCTCTGGCTCACGCCCGTGTCCACAACGGCGATCACCGTGTCCGGCGAGCCGGTGGTCAGCGTCCAGGCCATCGTCGCGTTGATGTCCGCACCGGGCGTGCCCGCCACGCCCGCGATCACCTGCCCAGTATTCAACAACCCATACTGCTGGGAGAAGTCCGGGTCATTGGGCGTCACGCTCAGAAGGCCAGCGATCCCGATCCGCTCGGCCCGCTGCACACCGGGCGAGGCCTCGAGCATGGCCAGCGCCGCGAGGGGCTCAACCCCGGGCAGCAGCACCGCGCGGTACAGACGCGTCAGGCCGTGGGCCTCGGCCAATGCTCCATGCGCGGGCGTATGCAGGAAGGCCGGCTCCAGCCCCGCAACACCCGGGTACGGGGCGTCCGGATTCGCCCCGGCCTCCAGCCGCACCAGCACGGCGTTGCCCACGTAGCCACCCATCACGTCGGGAGCGTCCACGCGGCCGGTGAAGGGCACAAAGCCATCGGGCATGATCGGGCGCATGAGGCGGGCCTCGTCGCTATGCGCGTTGGCAGCAGTCAGGCCCACTCCCACGACGCCCACAAGGCAAACGAGCACGGACGGGTACTTCTTCAGCATCACAGATTCCTTCCCCTCTGGGTCCAACTCGGATCGGCCCGGCCGATGCCAAATCCGCACGAACGCCGAGCCGCAACAAGAAAAGACGCCGCGAGCAAGCCCACCTCCCCGCGGGCCCGCATCGCGGCGTCTCGCACGGGTTACACAAGGCAAGGCCCAGGGCGTTACACTGGCAGACAAAAATTTTCGCACCCAGCCTGGCATGTCGCCATGCAAGCCGATCCAAGTAAAATCCAATCAAGGAACTCCCCAGTTGAGCACCGCACATCCCCTACGAGCATTCATGGAGCGGCACTACCTGCACTTCAACGCGGGCGTGGTCGTGCGAGCCGCCCGGGCCTACGAGCAGGCCCTGGAGTCGGGCACGCCGATGTTCATGACCCTGGCCGGTGCCATGAGCACGGCCCAACTGGGTCGCTCGCTGGCCGAGATGATCCGCCAGGGCAAGGTCCACGCCATCAGCTGCACGGGGGCCAACCTCGAAGAGGACGTGTTCAACCTCGTGGCCCATAACCACTATCGCCACATCGACGACTGGCGGGCCCTGTCCGAGGCCGACGACGTTGCGCTCGACGAGGGCGGCTTCCCCCGTGTCACCGATACATGCATCCCCGAAGAAGCGGCGATGCAGACCATCGAGGCACACCTGATCAAACGCTGGAAAGCCGCCAGCGACACGGGCCAGAGGCACCTGCCCCACCGCTATCTCTACGACCTGCTGCTCAGCGGCGACCTCCGCAATGATTATCAGGTCGACCCCAGCGAGAGCTGGCTGCTGGCCGCCGCCCAGAAGGACCTGCCCCTGTTCGTCCCGGGCTGGGAAGACTGCACCCTGGGCAACATGTTCGTGGCCAACGCCAAGCGCGAGGGCTACAGCCTGGACGTGGTGCTGGCCGGCACCAGTTACATGGCCGCCCTGATCGACTGGTACATCAACACCACCAAGGGCGCGGATACCGGTCCGGGCTTCTTCCAGATCGGCGGTGGCATCGCGGGCGATTTCCCGATCTGCGTCGTGCCCACCATCAACCACGACCTCTTCCGCGACGATGCCGACGCCCACAAACGCGTGCCTCGGTGGAGTTACTTCTGCCAGGTCTCCGACGCCACCACCAGCTACGGGGGTTACAGCGGGGCCGTGCCAAACGAGAAAATTACCTGGGGCAAACTGGGTGCGGGCACCCCCAAGTTCATGATCGAGAGCGATGCCACCATCGTCGCCCCGCTCATCTTCGGCTGGGTCCTGGGCTGGTAGAGGGCCCCGCACGCACCCGACCGGGGGGGTACACTCCACGAACCCGGGGGTGACCTCCGTGCGAGTCCTGATCGTCGAGGACAATCCCAAGACGGCCCTGGCGGTTTCCAAGGGCCTGGCCAGGCACGGCTATATCGTCGATGTCTCGCACTCGGGCCAGCAAGGCGAGGAACTGGCAGCCGCTGGCGGGTACGAACTCGTGCTTCTCGACCAGATGCTCCACGACCGTGGCGGCATGGACGTGTGCCGAAACCTGCGTGCCCGCAACATCGGCACGCCCATCATCCTGATGACGGCCCTGACAGCCCCGGACGCGGAAGCCGACGCTTTCCAGTCGGGTGCCAACGACGCCATCACCAAGCCCTTCGCATTCGAGGAGTTGCTCGCACGAGTCCGGGCCCTGGGCCCCCGGGAGAAACACCCCGCAGAGCGCACCCTGCGCAGCGAGGGCCTCGAACTGGACCTGCACGCACGGAAGGCAACCCGTGCGGGCGAATCGATCTCGCTCTCGAAAAAAGAAGTCGCCCTCCTGGAGTTCTTCATGCGCCACCCGGGCCGCATCCTCACACGCGAGGAGATCGGCCAGTGGGTCTGGGGGTCGCGGTACGAGCCGAACGGCAACAGCATCGAGGTCTACGTCTCAACCCTTCGCCGCAAACTCGACCGCGGGCACGACCGCCCGCTCTTCCATACCATCAAGGGCGCGGGCTATCGATTCGGTTGGATCGATCCGTCGCCGAGTCCATGAGTTATTCACCCGGATCGAGACGTCCAGCATCCAAGCAGAAGAGGAAGGAACGCAGCAAGCATGATGACCGTTCTGAAGATCATCCTGGCCATCTTCCTGCCACCCGTCGCCGCCTTCCTCCAGGTTGGCATCGGCCTGCACTTCTGGCTCAACATCCTGCTGACGATCGTCGGCTTCCTGCCGGGCCAGATCCACGCCATCTGGCTGATCGTGACCAGGCAAGCGCCCGCCGCCCGCGGTTGAACCGATCCGGGCGTCAGCGTTTCTCGATGGGCGTGTAGGCGACCTTGTGCGGGCCGACATAATTGGTCGTCGGGCGAAACAGCCGGTTGTCCTCGAGCTGCTCGATCACGTGCCCGCTCCAGCCCGCCAGGCGGCTGAGGGCGAACATGGGGGTGAACAGGTCGAGCTTGAGCCCGATGCAGTGGTACGTCGTGGCGCTGTAGAAGTCGACGTTGGGGTAGATGCCCTTGCTGGCGACCTCGCGGTGCATCACCTGCTCGATGGCGTTGCTCTTCTCGTAGAAGCCCATGTTCCCCGTGTCATGCGCCAGCTGCCTGGCCAGCGTCTGCAACTCGCTGGCACGCGGGTCCTTGGCCTTGTAGACCCGGTGCCCGAAGCCCATGATCCGCTCCTTGTTCTTGAGCTTGTTCATGACGTACGCCTCGGCGTCGGCCACGCTCTTGATCTCGTTGAGCATGACCATGACTTCCTCGTTCGCGCCGCCATGCAGCGGCCCGCGCAGGCTTCCGATGGCCGCCGTCATGGCGCTGTACAGGTCGCTGAGCGTCGAGATGACCACGCGGGCGGTGAAGGTCGAGTTGTTCAGCCCGTGGTCGGCGTGGGTGATCATGCAGATGTCAAAGGCCCGGGCCATCGCCGCCGTGGGCCTGGTGCCGTTGAGCATGTACAGGAAGTTCTCGCTGAAGCCCAGGTCGTGGTCGGGGGGCACGAAGGCCTCGCCGCGGCGGTGGCGGTCGAAGGCCGCCACGATCGCCGGCGTGGCCGCCAGGATGCGCAGGGCCTTCTCGCGGGCGCTGGCCACGTCGTTGGCGTTGGGGTTGGGGTCGAACAACGCCAGGGCGCTCACCAGCGTCCGCAGGGCGTGCATCGGCTGGGCGTCCCTGGGCAGGCCCTTGACCATCTCCAGGACGCCCGCGGGCGGGTCGTAGTGCGACCGAAGGCCCTTGGTGAAGGCGTCCAGTTCGGCCTGGGTGGGCAGCCTCTTGTTCCACAGCAGGTACACCGTCTCCTCGAAGGTCGAGGACCGGGCCAGGTCGCCGATGGCGATGCCCACGTACTCGAGCACGCCCTGCTGCCCATCGATGTAGGACATCTGCGTCTCGGCGGCGACGACGCCTTCCAGGCCTTTGCTGAACTCGGGCATCTTGGACGAACCTCCTGCTGGTGCTCTCGGCGGGTGCGACGGGCGGGCCTTCAGGGCCCACAAAGCTGGCATTGGGGCCCCAGTCTAGCAAGCCGCGAGCACCCCGGACGACGCGATTGCCGACTTCCAGAGCCCAGAACCCAAGCCTCGGACCAAGCCTCGGACCAAGCCCGGGACACGACGGTACCATGCCCGCGTGCTGATCCCCCTTGGAGCCGACCGACCCAGCCAGCGGACGCCCGTGGTCACCTATGCGCTGCTGGCCATCAACATCCTGGTCTTCCTCTGGCAGATGGCCGCCACCAAGAACCTCCCGGACGTCGTCTCGGGCCCCGTGCGCCCGTTCATGCTCGAGCCGGGCGTCAGCGGCTGGTGGACCTGGCTCACCTACGCCTTCCTGCACGGCTCGCCGATGCACATCATCGGGAACATGGTCTTCTTCTGGGTGTTCGCCCAGGCCGTCGAGGACCGGCTGGGCCGGGTCGGGTTCGCCGCCTTCTACCTTGTGGGGGCCGTGGCCACGGGATTTGCCCACGCCCTCTTCAAGGACAACCCCGTCGTTGGCGCCTCGGGCGCGGTGGCCTGCTGCACCGGGGCCTACCTGGTGATGTTCCCCCTGGCGGGCGTGCGCGTGCTGCTGTTCTTCATCATCATCGGCGTCTTCGTCCTGCCCGCGTGGGTGTTCATCGCGCTGGCCGTGGCCCGAGACGTGCTCATGCTGGGCATGGGCTCGCACCGCGTGGCCGTCGAGGCCCACCTGGGCGGCTACCTCTACGGCTTTGCCATCGCCTTCGTGCTGCTGGCCTTGCGGCTGGTGCCCCGGCAGCCCTACGACCTGTTCACCGCCTTCAACCAGAAGCGCCGCAGGGGCCAGATCCGCGGCGCCGTCGAGAAGCGCGGCCTGCACAAGCCCATGGCCACCAAGCCGCCTCGACTCCCACGCCCCCCACGGCACGAGCGGACCGCCGTAGCGCCGCGGTCCTCCGACGACGCCGAGCTGCGCCGGGGCATCGAGAGCGCCCTGGCCGACCGCCGCCCCGGCTCGGCGGCGACGATGTACCGCCGGCTCATCGAGCACCACACCGGCCAGGCCGCCCGCCTGCCGCGAGACCAGCAGCTGGACCTGGCCAACACGCTCTACCAGCGCGAGCACCACGACCTGGCCGCCCGGGCCTACGACGACTTCCTCAAGGCCCACCCCGGCGACGCCGAGGCCCCGATGGTGCGCGTGCTGCTGGCCCGCCTCTTGGCCAACCACCTGGCCGACCATCTGCAAGACACCATCCGCGCGAAGGAACTGCTGCGCCAGGCGCTGCTGGAACTGGGCGACCCGCAACTGAAGGCCCTGGCCCAGAACGACCTAGACGCCCTTTTGGACCCCAAGACTCACGAGGCTCGCTGATGCCACGAACCCGCATCAAGATCTGCGGCGTGCGCGACCAGCGCACCGCCGAGCAGGCCGCCGACGCCGGGGCCGACGCCATCGGGCTCGACCTGCGCCCGGGCGCCCGCTGCCACGTCGACGCGCACCTGGCCGCCGACATCCTCACCGCCCTGCCGCCCTTCATGACCGCCGTGGCCGTGTACGCCGACCCCACGCTGGACGACTTCCTCGACGCCGAGGCCATCTGCCCCGCCCCGTACACGCAGCTGCACGGCCGCGAGCCGGAGAACCTGGTCCGCCGCATCGGCCCGGACGCCATCAAGACCATCCTGTACACACCGACAACCATCGACGCCGACCTGCGCCTGTGGTCGAAGGTGGAAGAGGTCTGCGCCGTGCTCGTCGAAGCGCCCCCGGGTGCCAACTGGGAAGAGCTGGCCCCCAGGCTCGCGCGTTCCATCAAGCTCTCCCCCTTGCGGATCATCCTCGCCGGCGGCCTGACCCCCGAGAACGCCGGGCCGGTCATCGCCGCCGCCCGGCCCTGGGGCGTGAGCGTGTCGGCGGGCGTCGAGAGCGCGCCGGGCGTGAAAGACCCCGCCCGCATCGCGGCCTTCTGCCGGGCCGTCCGCGCCGCCGACGCGGGGGGGGCGGGGGGCGTGGGGGGCGTGCGATAGGGCCGGCAATCGGGCATTGGGCATTGGGCATCGGGCATTGGGCATTGGGCATTGGGCATTGGGCTGAACAGCACGCCCGTGCCACCGAACTCGGTCCTCCGAGATCGGTGTCTTCGGGTCGCACCCAAGGCGGCAGACACCAACCCCCAAAGACGCAGGCCCATGGCCTTTCACCACGACCCACCCCCACCCCCACCACCACCCCCACGCCGCCGCCCATGGCGTCCACTGAGCGATGGTCGGCCCGCCGTGAGCCCCTCCCCGGCCGCCGTGAGCCCCTCCCCGGCCGCCGGGAACTCCTCACTGGCCGTCGGGAGCTCCTCCCCTGCCATCGAAAACTCCTCACCGGCCGTCGGGAGATCCTCTCCGGCCGCCGGGAGCTCCTCTCCGGCCGCCGGGAGCTTCTCCCCGGCCGCCGGGAGCTCCTCTCCGGCCGTCGGGAGCTCCTCCCCGGCCGCCGGGAGCTCCTCTCCGGCCGCCGGGAGCTTCTCCCCGGCCATCGGGAGTTCCTCCCCGGCCATCGTGAACTCCTCCCCGGCCGCCGGGATCTCCTCCCAGGCCGCCGGGAACTCTTCCCCGGCCGTCGGGAGTTCCTCCCCGGCCATCGAAAACTCCTCACCGGCCGTCGGGAGCTCCTCCCCGGCCGTCGGGAACTCCTCCCGACGCGTCGGGAACTCTTCTCGGGGGCGCCAGGGCGGTTTTTGTATCGGACGTGCTCCGTGGGGGGTTATAGGATCTCGAACCAAATGCCCGGCGCGTGTCCGAACCGGGCACATGGGCGACGAGTTCGAGGGGCTGGACGGTCGGCCGCCGAGTCGGATCGGTCAGGTGGCCATCGGATGGAAGATCGAGAAAGAATGGCTGGCAGGAAACCGCAAGCCCCCAGCGAACGCGTGGCTCGCGAGGGGCTTATGGCGGGTGGGTGGTGGTAGGTGGCGGTCATCGGTGGCCCGGGCGGGCGGCCGCCGAGGCCCGGCTTTCGCCTCACCGCCGCGTGTATTCCTCGTAGGCGGCCATGTACAGGTCCAGGTCGTGCCGGTCGGTCACGCCGTCGGCGTTGAGGTCGATGCGGCGGGCGCTGCGGGCGTAGAGGTCGGTCAGGGCGGCCAGGTCGAGCGCGTCGACCACGCCATCGTCGTTGAGGTCGAGCATGGACAGGGTCCCAAGGCACAGCGGCCCGACCGAGTTGGTGTAGGCCTGGTGGAAGAGCCACGCGTCGCGCTTGGTCGTCGGGTTCGAGGTATCGTCGGTCACCAGCGTGTGCGTCGACCAGTAGGCGCAACTGTTGAACGGGTCGGCCTGGGCGTCGGCGGTGTTGGCCCAGTTGCCGGGGATGGCCCCGGGATGGTCCACGTAGGCCTGAGGTGGCCCGGCGCGAACCACGCTGGGCGTGCCGACGATGTCGTCGTACGTGCTGTTGAGGCGCACGCGGCGGATCTGCGGCCAGGTCGTGCCGTCCGAGTATGTGTACTCGATGAACGCCTGGCCTTGGCGGTTCACCACGATGACCGGGTGGTAACTGTGACCCTCGTCCTCCAGCCGGCCGCTGGCTTCGACCGTCTCCTTGCCTTTCGTGTACATGGCGATGTCCGGCGACCAGACGCCGTGGGTGGCGGAATGGAAGTTGGCCAGGTCCGGATCGATCACGTACCACTGCACCACCCAGCGATCGTCCGAGGGAGAACGGACGGCGTGGACGGCGAAGATGCGGAAGTCGTTCGCCACGTCCTTGGCCAGCACGGCCGAATGGAAGTAGGTGCCCTGGGCCTTGGGGCCGATCCAAGAAGTCGTGGTGTCGGGCGTTACCGGCACTTGAATCGGGAATGGCAGCGAACCATCCAGATTGGTCGCGAGGAACGACAGCGAAGGATCCAAGGGGATGTCGTCGAGGATGGGCGTCGCGCCCGGGGTCACGCGCTGTTGGAGTGTCCACTCTCTGCCAGCAAGAGCTGTATCGTCATAGAACAACCCCTTCAAGCGGACGTGCTCGAAGAGCGGGTCGATCTCGGTCGCCGGGTTGGGCGTGCTGATGATGAAGGTCGCGTTCTCGACCTGCTCGTATGGGGCCTGCACCACCCAGCCGTGGATGGAGGTGTCCACCGTCAGCGGGAAGGGCGTGTTGAGGAAGGGCCGCACTACCGTGATGTCGCTCTCGTCGGGCCGGTCGCCGTCGAGGATCGACTTGGTGCCGCCATCGTGCTCGTAGGGGATGACGTAGAGGAACTGGAACATGCCCTTGATCAGGGGTGGCCCGTTGGTGCCCTCATCGAAGAAGGTGCAAACCTCCCGGGCGTTGGTCGCCACGATCACCGCGCCGGAGCGGTCATTCACGTTCCCCGTGACGGAGTGGAAGCCGATGGAAGGCATGCGTGCGGTGAGTTTGAGGGGTTCATGCAATGGTTCGGTTTGATACGGTTGGATCGAGCCACTCCGAAGATTGAAGGCCTCGCCACCATTGCCCGCCGAGCCGCCGCTGCCGGTGTAGTACCACCACTGCGTGCCGTCGAGTGGGTCCATCACGCCGAAGTTGGCGCCGGCCTTGTTCACCGACAGGTGCAGCAGCGCCGTTTCCTCGCAGTGCTGGATGCCGAAGAACGGGCTCTGCTCGAACTTGGCCTCGCCATACAGCGCCCACAAACGATTGTGGATCGGATCGTGCGCGGCCCTCGGATCGATCAACCGCGTCCCGCTGGTCGCGGCCAGCACGAACGGGAAGTTGGTGTCGTCCACGCCGCGCTCGTCCAGCGGCGTGATGGTGTGGGCCTTGGAGAACAGCGACAGGTAGCGCGTGCCCGCGGCCACCACGCCCAGGTTGCTGACGCCCACGGCGGGGGCGGTGGGACGGGCCCCGTCGAAGTTGGGGCCGTCGCTGTTGTCCTGCTCGTGGGCCTGGTACGCATTGGGCGAGGTCTGGGCTTGGGCGACGGCCAGGGGCATGCCGCAGGCCGATACCAGCATGGCGACAACGATACCTTGGCGAACACGCATGGTTCTGCTCCTTCCTGAAAGGGTTGTGGATCCGGGGACAATGTACAAGATGGGGTGGGCGCTGTCAACCCCGAATCGCCAGATTCACAAAAATTTTCCAATTCTGCCAAAGATGGGCTTGCAATCGCGGGACGTTTCTGGGACAATTGGGGCATGAGCCACGAACAGAAAATTTTCCGTGCAGCACGCTCGATCGCCTGCCTGGCAGCGTTTTCGATGGCCTTGCCCGCCCCCGGCGTGCTGGCCCAGGAAGGATGCACGCCCCAGCACATCGTGCCCGACCAGGATTTAGCAGGTCGATTTGGGAGAAAGTTTACGTTCAACGACCGCCACCTGATCGTGGGCGATGGCGCCGCTCGCTCGCTCTGCCCGGGCGGCGATCCATTCAGTTGCACGGCCGGGGCGATCTTCGTGTACGAGCGTTCTGGCGACGAATGGTTTCTCGTCCAGACGATCATCCCGCCGGACATCTCCATCGTGGAGGGCTTCGGCGTGTCGGTGGCGCTCGACCCGCTGGACCCCAACCGCATGATGACCGCCTCGGCCAC
>JAHCJI010000006.1 GCA_026126305.1 Phycisphaeraceae bacterium | reverse complement strand
TTCTGGGTTGTGCTGGTGCAGCCGGCCAAAGGGCGTGGCGCAGTAGAGGCGAAAGGCGCACAGCGTCTCGGGCTCGCTCCACACCCGCCGCGTGCCGCCCGAGCCCCCACGCTTGTCCGGCCCCGTCGCTTCGGCCATGATCCAGGCTAGCGGCGTGGGCCGGGCGGTGGCGTCGGGGGGGCGGGGAGCTTGGATCGGTCGGCGTGGGTGGAACCCCTCCCAGAGCCCCCCTCGCCCCGGCCCGCTCGATGGAGGTGGGGGGACGAGAGATGGCATTGGGCACCGGGCATCGGGCATTGGGGGTAAGGGAGAAGGCATTGGGCACCGGGCATTGGGCATTGGGGGGAGGGGACAGGGCCCCCCGCGTCACCGCGGGGGTTCGTGGTGGGGGGGTGGTGGCCCTCTCCAGAGCCAAGAAACCCCTCGCTCGCGCGAGGGGCTCGTTGGGTGCTTGCCCAGTGGCCCGTGGGTAGTCGCCGGTGCCTCCCCACTCCCCCCCAATGCCCAATGCCTGATCCCCAATGCCTCCTCTCTCCCACCCAATGCCCAATGCCTGATGCCCGATGCCTTCCTCCCTGCCACTGTTTTCCCAATGGCCAGCGTCATGAAGCCCACCAAGGCCCAGCAGGCCACGGGCGATGGGCCGGGCGAATCCATGACCATCGACGACGCCCAGGCCCTGCGCGACGCCCAGACGGCCAAGGGCAAGGGCAAGGCCGGCTGAGTTTCGGGCAAAACGGGCCACCAGAGCGCCCGGATCCACGAGAAACACCTCAATGCCCCCGCGTGGCCATCCGGCCCCGTGGGGGTTTTGCGATGCTCCACGTGCAAGAACCTGCAATGGAAAGCCCACGCCGCCCGGCTTTCGTCAATGCCGCGAAGAACCGCCCGCGGGTCATCGGCCCGCTCGCGGATGCCGGCGTGTTCCTTGTGCGGTTTCGCGGCAAGCGCTGCCCTTCTCCGCGAAGCGAGCCGGCGAGCCGCCGCGGGTAGGCCGATGGCCCGCCTTCGGAAGCCCGCCCGCTCGGCCGGGTCGTGTCGGTGGCGTCCTGGGCGGTCGGCGGGGGCACATCGGCATGGCCGACCACCAACACGATCGGCCCGGGTGCAACGCGGACGCGGGTTCCCGCGTACTGGCTCTGGTGTGGGTGCGGGGCGCTGGCGCGTCGTGGTGTCCATCGCGGGGCCAGGAACCGGTTGATGGGGGGAGCTGGAGATGCGTCGGATCCTGGGGTGCTGCTTCGTGTCCGCCCTGCTGGCCGCCTCGGCGTCCGCGGACCCGGCCAAGCCGGGGTGGAGCGTTGGCGAGGTGGTCCGCGGCGACCATGTCGTCGTGCTCACCCTTGGTCGCGAGCCGGGCGACTTCGTGCCCCAGGCCCGGGCGCAGGCCGATCGCTCCGAACGCCTCGAAGGCTTCCCGCTGCCCGATGGCGCCGCGGTCGATCTCGTGCTCGAGCCCATGCGCGTGCTGGCCCACGGGGCCCGCATCGTCGTCGTCGACGACGCGGGCGAGCGCGAAGCAGGCTTCGACCCCGCGTCGATCGCCTTCTGGCGCGGCACGGTCGAGGGCTATCACGGCTCGCACGTCTTCCTGAGCGTGGCCGAGGGCTCCACCATTGGCCGCATCGAACTGGGCGCGGGCCGGCCCACCTATGGCATCTCGTCGAGCGGGGGCGGCGTGGCCCTGGGCGCTGGGCAGGTCGTGGTGTACCGGGCCCGCGCGGGCTTCGATGGCTCGCTGGCCCCGCACTTGTGCGGCGTCGGCATTCAACCCGTTGGCCCCGTTGGGCCCATGGGCCCCGCGGGCGGCAACGGGCCGGGGCCGATCGTCACGCCCGCGTACGGGCCGATGATCCCCGGGCTGCGCATGGTACGGGTGGCGGTCGAGGCCGACTACGCGATGTCCACGCTGTTCGAGACCGAGCGCGAGGCCCTGACCTACCTCGTGCGGATGTACGCCATCGTCAGCGATATCTTCGTGCGCGACACGGCGGTGCGGCTCGACCTGGTGTCGCTGCGGCTGTGGACCACGCCCGACCACCCCTACAGCGGCGGCGTCGGCAGGCCCGTGGTGCCCGGCGGCGTCGTCTACGACGTGGCCCAACTGATGTCCGGGCGCAAGGACGCCCCATCGGGCGGGCTGGCCTATGGCATCTGCGCCCGAGACTCGTGGGTGGGCTACGGCATCGGCCGCATGGGCGACCCGGACGTGCCCAACGTCTTCAACCAGGACATTGCCGTGGCCGCCCATGAGTTCGCCCACAGCCTGGGCACCGGGCACACGCACGATTACGGCATCGACCGCTGCGCGACCACCACCACGCCGCCCCGCCGCGGCACGATCATGAGCTACTGCGCCACCACCTTCACCGGCGGCTCGGCCCTGCGAGACATGCACTTCCACACTGGCCTAAGACATCGCATCCGCAACTGCGTGTCGGCCTACGCCCCGTTTGATTGCAACCAGAACGGCATCGACGACGCCATCGACATCGCCAGCGGGCGGAGCCAGGATGCCGACGGCGACGGCGTGCCCGACGAGTGCCAGGACTGCAACAACAACGGCATCCTGGACAGCATCGACATCGCCATGGGCACAAGCCTCGACCTGAACAGGAACGGCATCCCCGACGAGTGCGAGCCGGACTGCAACGGCAACGGCATCCCCGACGACCTGGACATCGCCATGGGCTTCAGCCTGGACCTCAACGGCGACGGCATCCCCGACGAGTGCCAGGCCGACCTGGACGGCAACGGCATCTTCGACTGGGTGGACATCTTCAACGACATGAGCCTGGACCTGGACCGCGACGGCGTGCTGGACGCCTACCAGGACTGCAACGGCGACGGCGTGCCGGACATCATCGCCCTGGGCCACGCCCACAACACCTGGACCGCCGACATGGACCAGGGCCTGGTCGTCCAGCACCACTTGCGCAGCGGCGTCCCCAGGTCGACCTCGGCCGCGGGCTCTTTGAGCGAGCCCACTGACGTGCTGGTCACTCCCGATCGCCGGGTGCTGGTAGCCAGCGCGGGCGATGCGCGGATCGCCTTGTTCGCCCTGGACGGATCGCCCCAAGGCGACCTCGTGCCCTCGGGCGCGGGCGGGCTTGCCTACCCCACGGCGCTGGCCATCGCCCCCGATGGCTCGCTTTTGGTGGCCGATCGCGACGCCCACGCCGTGCGGCGCTACGACATCCACACCGGCGCGGCACTGGGCGAGTTCGTGCCCTCGGGCTCGGGCGGCCTGCGGGCGCCCTACGCCATGGTGCTGGGGCCCAGCGGCAACCTCTTCGTGGGCACCAACGACGCGGGCGTCTTCGAGTACGACGCGCGCGACGGCTCGTTCGTCCGCCAGTTCGTCGCCGCGGGCGCGGGCGGCCTTGGCCAGAGCCGCGGCATCCTGTTCATCCCGGGAGCCCGGGCGGGCCAGTGGCGCTTTTTGGTGGCAGACATGGCCGCCGACGCCATCTTGGAGTTCGACGCCCAGAGCGGCGCGCCCGTCGGCCCGTTCCACGTGGGCACCTGGCGCGGCCGCTTTGCCAACCCCTGGGGCCTGCGCCTGGGGCCCGATGGCCTGGTCTACGCCACCATCCACCAGTCGGCCTCGGGCTCTTCGCCCCTTCTCTTCCCCCCCACCATCCTGTCCTTCGACGCACGCACGGGGGCGATGTTCCTTGCCACGGTCGCCGGCGTCGACGCGGGCGTGCGGCGGCCCACGGGCTTCGCGTTCGTCCCCGGCGAAGGGTTCGATTGCAACGCCAACGGCATCCCCGACGCCTGCGACATCGCCAGCGGGTTCAGCATGGACCGCAACGGCAACGGCATCCCCGACGAGTGCGAGGACCTGTGCCCGGCCGATTGCGACGGCGATGGGGCCCTGACGATCTTCGACTTCCTGTGCTTCGCCCTGGCCTTTGACGCCGGCGATCCGCTGGCCGATTGCAACGGCGATGGGGTCATCGACGTGTTCGATTTCGTGTGCTTCCAGAACCAGTTCGCCTCGGGGTGCCCCTAGCGGGGCGTCCACGCGGTCGATCGAGGAGGGTTCCCGATGCGGCAGTTCTCGTGGCGACGCGCCGTGCCCGCGTTCCTTGTTGCTGGCGTTTGCGTGGCCCAGGCTCTTGGTAGCCCATTGCCAGCCCGGGACGCAGGCCAGGCCTGGCAGGTGCGAGACGCGCGACAGGCAGGCGGCCACGCCGTGGCCAGCCTCGAACGCGCGCCCGGCTCGGACGCGGCCCTGGCAGGCCGGGCCGAACGCCTCGAAGGCTTCCCGCTGCCCGATGGCGCCGCGGTCAGCCTCGTGCTCGAGCCCATGCGCGTGCTGGCCCACGGGGCCCGCATCGTCGTCGTCGACGACGCGGGCGAGCGCGAAGCAGGCTTCGACCCCGCGTCGATCGCCTTCTGGCGCGGCACGGTCGAGGGCTATCACGGCTCGCACGTCTTCCTGAGCGTGGCCGAGGGCTCCACCATTGGCCGCATCGAACTGGGCGCGGGCCGGCCCACCTATGGCATCTCCTCGAGCGGGGGCGAGCCCTCGCGTGGCGGCGTGGCCCTTCGGCCGGGCGAGGTGGCCGTCTTCCGCTCCACCGCCACCGCCCCCCCGCTGGCTGCGCCCGTAGCGTGCGGCGGGGCGCTGCACGGCGCGAAGATCTCGCCCGCTGGCCCCATGCCGATGGCCCCCATCGGCCTGCCCGACGCCCCGGGCGACGAGCCGACCGTCGGCCCGGCCCGGTACCCGCCCATCGCCAACCTGCGCATGGCGCCGCTGGCGGTGGACAGCGACTATGCCTTCTTCGAGCTCTTCAATGATGAGCGGGCGGCCCTGACCTACCTGCTCCAGTGCTACGCGATGGTCAGCGACATCTGTATCCGCGACGTGGGCGTGCGGCTTGACATGATCTTCCTGCGCGTCTTCACCACGCGCGACGCCGACCCCTATGCGCGGGGCGGCGCGGGCATGCCCTTTGCCATCCCGCGTGACCTGCCCGCCCGCTTGCGGCAACTCATGAGCGGCCGCAAGGACGCCACGGCGGGCGGGGCGGCGTGGGTCTGCCGGCCCGACTCGTGGGTGGCCTACGCGCTGGGCCGCTTCCCCGACCCGGCCACGGGCTTTGCCCTGGGCCAGGACGTGCGCATCGCCGCCCACGAGATCGGGCACAACTTCGGTGCTTTTCACACGCACGACCGCGGCATCGACCAGTGCGACCGGGCCGACAGCCGGCCCCGGCGCGGCACGCTGCTGAGCTACTGCGCCCAGACCTTCAGCGGCGGCACCCGCCTGACCGACGCCCACTTCCACCGCATCATGCGGCAGGACATGGTCACTTGCGTCGATCAATCGTTCCTGCGAGATTGCAACCAGAACGGCATCGACGACGCCCTGGACATCGCCAGCGGGCGGAGCCAGGACGCCGACGGCGACGGCGTCCCCGACGAGTGCCAGGACTGCAACGGCAACGGCATCCTGGACAGCATCGACATCGCCACGGGCACCAGCCTCGACCTGAACATGAACGGCATCCCCGACGAGTGCGAGCCGGACTGCAACGGCAACGGCATCCCCGACGACCTGGACATCGCCAGCGGCTTCAGCCTCGACCGCAACGGCGATGGCATCCCCGACGAGTGCCAGGCCGACCTGGACGGCAACGGCATCTTCGACTGGGTCGACATCTTCGAGGACATGAGCCTGGACATCGACCGCGACGGCGTGCTGGACGCCTACCAGGACTGCAACGGCGACGGCATGCCGGACATCATCGCCCTGAACAAGGCCCACAACCTCTGGGCGGTCTCCTCGGGCGATGAACGCATCAAGGAGTACCACTTCACCAGCGGCGTGCTGCGAGACCAGAGCGACCTGGGCCTGCTGCTGGAACCCACCGACGTGCTGGTCACCGCCAACCGCCGCGTGCTGGTTGCCAGCGCGGGCGATGCTCGGATCGCCGAGTTCGACGCCGATGGTCGCTTCGTGGCCGACCTGGTGCCATCGGCCTTGGGCGGGTTGCTCTACCCCAGCGCGCTGGCGATCTCGGCGGACGGCTGGCTGCTGGTGGCCGACCGCGACGCCCACGCCGTGCGGCGCTACGACATCGACACCGGCGCTTCCCTGGGCGACCTTGTCGAGCCCATGAGCGGCGGGCTGCAAGAGCCAACGGGCCTGACGGTCGGGCCCAACGGCAACCTCTTTGTCAACACCGAGCACGCGGGCGTCATCGAGTACGACGGCGTCACGGGCGCCCACGTGCGCCAGTTCATCGAGCACGGCGCGGGCGGGCTGCACCACGGCCGTGGGCTTCTCTTCATCCCCACGCGCGACCACAGCGCCTGGCGATTCCTGACCACCAACGGCCAGGGCCACAACGTGCTGGAGTTCGACGCCGGCACCGGTGCATACGTGGGCGTCTTCAACGAGGGCGACTTCCGCGGCAAGCTGCGAGACCCCTGGGGCCTGCGGCTGGGCCCCGACGGCCACGTCTACGTCTCCAGCGCCCGCCGCCACATGATCCACGACCCCACCCCGCCGGCCACCGCCCTGGTCCGCGACAGGCTGGGCCTGCACCTGACCTTCCCGCACGTCTTCAAGTACGATGGGCACAGCGGCAAGCTGATCGGCGCGTACGTGCAAGGCATCGACTCGCAGCTTTCCCACCCCAAGGGCATCGCCTTCATGCCCGACATGGGGCTGGACCGCAACGCCAACGGCGTGCCCGACGCCTGCGAGCGCTCGTGCGCGGCCGACTGCGACGGCTCGGGCACGGTCGACCTCATCGACTTCCTGTGCTTCCAGAACCGCTTCGCCTCGGGCGACATGCGGGCCGACTGCAACGGCGACGGCGTGCTGGACCTGTTCGACTTCCTGTGCTTCCTGGAGGCATTCGGGCTGGGTTGCGAGTAAACGAGTTCGCACGCCAGCAGAGGTCAGCTCTGGAGGATGATGTCCGATCCCTCCTATCCTCTGGCCGTGACAAACACCCGCTCTATCCGCCTGTTTCCCGCCGCCGCCGAGCCCGCTTCGGGCCTTTCCGGCCAGAGTGTCCAAGGCACCCCACGCCGGCAGGCCATCCTGCTCACCGGTGCTGGTGGCGAGGTGGGCCACGGGCTCATCCACCGCTTGAGCGAGGCCGGTTCCACGCCCATCGTCGCCTTCGACCTTCGCCCGCTCGACGATGCCCTGGCCGCCCGCTGCCACGCCGTCTTCACGGGCGACATCCGCGACCCCTTCGCACTGGCCCCCATCCTGGCCCGATACGAACTCACCGAGGTCTACCACCTGGCCGCCCTGCTCTCCTCCACGGGCGAGCGTAACCCCGAACTGGCCCACGAGGTCAACACCCAGGGCACGGTCAACCTCCTGCGCCTGTGCGCCCAGCAGGCCGAGGCCACCGGCCGGCCCGTCAAGTTCATCTACCCCAGTTCCATAGCCGTCTACGGCTTGCCCAGCGAGGCCGAGAAGCGCCGGGCCGGGGCCGTCCTCGAAGACCAGTACCTGAACCCCATCACGATGTACGGGGTCAACAAGCTCTGCTGCGAGCACCTGGGACGGTACTACGCCGAGCACTACCGCCTGCTCACCCGCGGCGACGCGCCGGCACCCATCGACTTCCGGTGCGTGCGATACCCCGGGCTCATCAGCCCGCACACGGCCCCCAGCGGCGGCACGAGCGACTACGGCCCGCTGATGCTCCATGCGGCGGCCAAGGGGCAAGAGGGCGTGTGCTTCGTCGAGCCCGAAGCCCGCCTGCCGTTCATGCTCATGGCCGACGCCATCGACGCCACCATCGCCCTGGCCCAAGCCGAAAACGTCTCACGCCGGGTGTATAACGTGGCCAGCTTCGCGCCCTCGGCCAGCGAGATCGCCGCGGCCATCACGATGCACTTCCCGGCATTCAAGGTGCGCTACGACATCCACCCCGGCCGGGCCCGAATCGTCTCAAGTTGGCCGGCCGATGTCGACCGGAGCGCCGCCGCCGAGGACCTGGGTGTGCCTACCCATCGCGAGTTTGGACGGGTTTTGGCAGAGTCGCTTGTGCCCGCCGTTCGCGGGATGTATGGGCAATAACACCTACTTCGTCCCAGGGGCCGTGGGAAGTATCGGGCCTGGGGTGATTGTGCCGACCATATGGATCGTGCTAACATTTCGTTCTGCCAGGACCCTGGGCCCTCGCGGTGCGTTGTCTGCACCCCGTCGGCCGACAGAGGACTTCATTGATGGGCGACCCCCACACTCGCGTGCGTTTTGGTGATTACGCCATCACCCGCGAACTCCCCGAATCGCCAATAGCGCGCCGGCTCTTGGCCATGGAGCCCGAGGGCAGGCAGGCTAAGGTCCTGCACCTATTCCCGATCCGTCCCGACGACGCTCAGGTCGCCGTGCTGCGCCGTGCCATCGACAATCTCCGGACGATCGACAACCGCCATGTCCTGCCCGTGGAGCGGCTGATCTTGGGCATCGTCCACCAACCATGCGCCGTGACCCCCTACACGGGGCACCAGGACGGGCTCATCGACCTGGGCGGCCTGCTGGCCGAAAAGGGCGGGCAGATGGAGCCCGGCGAGACCGATCGTCTGCTCCGCCAGTTGTTCGATGGCTTGGGCGCGGCACATGCCCGGCTCATCCACCACGGCTCCCTGCGTCCGCGAGACATCCTGGTCGACCGTCGCGGCAGCGCCACCATCGAGATGCTGGGCGTCGCCCGCTCGCTCGAAGGCCTCCGAGGCTTTTCGACCGAGGTCCAGCGCGACGAGATCCGAACCGTGGTCGAGTTGGGCTTCAGGTGCCTGACGGGCCACGACGCCGCCACGGTCGGCCTGCCCGCCAGCAAGCTCGTCCGCCGGCTCGAGCCAGCCTGGGATACCTTCTTTGCACACGGGCTCGACCCGGTCGAGGGCTTCGACACCGCCGCCCAGGCCATCGCCGCGCTTCCCAGTGCCGACTTCGATCGACTCGTGGAAACCCCACGCCCCACACGTGCCGGCTTGCTCACGGGCTTCCGACGCACCGGGGCCGATCGCTCCTGAGCGACAACCCCGGGCCTTGGGTGACGCACTGGCCTCGTACCATCGGCCGGTGAACACTTGACCGTGCCCGAACCAGACCTTGCCATCGCCCAACCCCAACCCGCAGGACAGTTGCAGCGTCCGGACGCCCCCGGGCCAATGACGGTCAACCTCGCGGGCATCCCCCTGCAAAGCCCCATCGTGCTCGCCGCGGGCACGGCGGGATACGCCGATGAAATCCTCGAGGTGCTCTCGCCCGGGGTCCTCGGCGCCGTGACCAGTAAATCCATCACCGCGCTGCCCCGAGATGGCCACCCTACCTGGCGCATGGTGCCATTGCGCGGGGCCATGCTCAACGCCATCGGCCTGGCCAATACGGGCGTCGAGCGATTTGCCCGGCACGTGGCCAACTCGCACACGCTCGAGAAGCATGGTGTCGCACTGTTCGCTTCGGTGGCCGGCGACACCATCGAGAGTTACGTCCGCGTCGCCGCCGAAATGGACGGCCTCGAAGGCGTGCGGGCCATCGAACTGAACGTCTCGTGCCCCAATGTCCATGGCGGGTCGGATTTTGGTGTCGATCCCGTCGCGCTGGCCGACCTGGTCGACGCCGTCCGTCAGGTTGTCATTGCCAAGCCGTTGATCATCAAGCTGCCGCCGGTGGCCACCGGATTGCCCAACATCGTGACGCTGGCAAAGACGGCCGTCGAAGCCCGAGGTCGACCGGGTGGTCCCAACGCCCGCCCGGGTGCCGATGTGCTCTGCCTAGCCAACACCACGCCCGCCATGGCCATCGATGTCCGTACGCGTCGGCCGCGCATCACCAACACCACCGGCGGGCTTTCGGGACCGGCGGTGCATCACATCGTCGTGAAACTCATCCACGACACGTATCGAAAGTACGCCAAGGACGTGGGCGTGCCCATCATCGGCTTGGGCGGCGTGACGCGCTGGCAGGATGCGGCCCAGTTCATCCTCGCCGGCGCATCGGCCGTGGGCATGGGCACCGCGACGATGGCCGACCCAAGTTCGCCCGCACGGGTCTACCGCGGGCTCGAACGCTGGCAACGCCGCATGGGTGCCGCGACCATCCGGGAATTGGTTGGCGCTGTGGATGTGGTTTGAGAACTGTCAAGAAAAAATTCTCATCACAAGATCACGAAGCCAGAAGAGCGACAACCAGTAGAATGCCCCGTGGGGCCGCATGTTGAAGCCCCGAACGCGATCCCATCGGAGGCTTCTACATGTCGAAATCGAAAGGCCCAAGCACAGCCAACCCGGCACCGGTCATCCACTTCGAGATCGGATGTCAGAATCTTGCGAAAACCGGCGCATTCTACGGCGACCTTTTCGGCTGGACCTATGAGTCCGGCATGCCCAGCATGTCCATGATCAACAACATCGGCGGCCATGTCAAAGCACCAACCGATGGCATCGGCGGGCACCTGACATCGCTGGGTCACGAGCCGCACCAATACGTCACCATCTACGCTATGGTCGACGACATCGAAGCCATGCTCGAGAAGTCAACGAAGCTGGGCGGCAAGATCGTCATTCCAAAGCAAGAGGTGCCGGGCATGGGATGGTTCGCGTGGCTGGCCGATCCCGAAGGAAACATCATCGGCCTTTGGACGCCGATGGGCCGGGGCTGATCGGCTGCACGCTGCGTCCACCAAAGTTTGAAACGAGTCCATGGACCAATCACATCGCGGCGGCCACGTGAGTCGATTCGCTGGTGGAATCGGGTGCTTGCAGCACGGACGCAGCACAGCTGTTGTCGTGGGCTACAACACCCACGGCTTCGGTTGGTGCTTGCGATCATCCAACCGTGCGCCTATGGGATGACGATTATTGGGAAGCCGGATCGCTGCCGGGTGTCGGGCGCTGGGGTGGCTGGCTCGCCGGGGGTGGCGTGGCATCTCGCTCGATCGCCGCGGGCAAGCGTCCGCTGATGTGAGCGCGGAAGCGGCGCATGTCCGTAAAAAGGGCTTCGACCTCGCTGCGGCCGATCTCATCACCGGGCTTCCCAGCATCTGCCAGGGAACTGCCAAAGCCACTTGTCCCCGAGCCAGAGTACGAGGGCTGGTTGGAAATGCCGTCGGCCCAAGGCTGCCAGGCCTGCGTGCCGCCCATGAAATGGATCGTGGCCGAAATGATCATGGCCACGACCGCGGCGGCGGCCAAGGGCGGACGCAGCGAGAAGTACAACCGCCGACGTGACCAACGACCAGAGTCCTGGTACATCGTGACTCGCTCGCCCGAAGCAACCTGCTGCCTTTGTGCTGCCAGGCTCGAGAGCACCCGAGTCCGAACACGCAATGGGGCGTTCTCGGCTGGCCACCCCTTCGGGTCGCTCAGGAGCGATTCCACGCGTCGACACGCGGCCCGGCCACGACGAGACCGGAAGGGGTGCTTGGGTTGGGGGTTTGAAGCGGCCACAGGTATGATCCTACGCGATCCTATTCCTGCGAGGTATTCGCTCCGGGAAGCCCTTGCGTAACGCGAGATGGACAAGTTTTTCGAGAAACGCCCCGTGTGTCCAAGTCGGAAGCACGCTCACGGATCGCTTCGCCGAGCACGTTCCGGGCTCGTAAGAGCATAACCCGAACGGCGACGCCCGATTTGTCCATGACTCGGGCGATCTGTGCTGGGCTCAGGCCTTCAACATACCGCAACCAAACGGCTGTCAATTGTTCCCGATTGAGAACGGTCTCGGCGATCTGCCAGATCCGTCGACGATCGAACGGGGCGTCAGGGTTATCCAGCGTCTCGGGAGCGGCGGCATCGACATAGCCCAAGCTCGACTCGGGAACCACGCGCATCCGCGTCCGCCGGCGGGCAGCCGATGCGGCGAGCCGGGCCGCGATGGTGAGCAACCAAGGTGCCAATGGACGCTGGGACTCATACGTGTGCAACTTCTGCCACGCACGAAGGAAGGTCTCCTGGGCCACGTCCTCGGCCTCGGCCGAAGAGCCCGTCCGGCGAAGCAGGAACCGGTAGACCCGATCCTGATACCTCGTGATCAACACGTTGTACGCCGCGATAGAGCCTTCCTTGGCCAATTCAGCCAGGGCCTGATCGCTCAGGTCGTCGATCCGCTGGCCGGGCCGGCCATGCACGGCGGATTCGAACGGGATGGGGCCGGCGACTGAAACGGACATTCGCATCAGGTTACCACATCCGAGCCAAAATCCAAAACGGATCCATGCATGGTGTTACGAAAATTATGGCAAGAGTGACCAGAATTTGTCCATTGGAGTGCCTATCGGCCCTTGCGATCGGTTTTTGTTGCATCTTTTGCGAGTCGGTCAGCACCATCGTTTGGTTCGTGTTTGATCTTCGTATTGTCCAATAACTTTCGTTCCATCGTCACCTGAACACTGGATCCTTCATGCGAGATGCGGCAAGCACGAACAAGGGCCAGCATCTCGAACATGGCCGGCTGTTGCTCGGAGAGTCGGGTGGTCTGTGCCGCCCAGAATTCCACGATCTTGCTCAGATCCTCTGCCATCTTCGGGCCGTCGTCCGCATGGTCGCCACGGACGCTCAGGCCGCCGAATACTACGGTCGCATCAGCATCCGTCCTATAACCTAAGTGTGCTAACAAGGAATCTGCCGAAGCTAAAAGACCCGAAGACAGCGAAGGATGGGCTTCGTCCAAGTCCTTGGCGCAAGCGAACACCACCGTGCCTTCCGGCACGATGAGCGTACCGAGCCGATGCCGGGCTGGTTCTGACTGCTGAATTGCGGAGGGATCCTGCCCACTTTGGGCATGGTCTTGATTTGTCTTTTCTCGGAGAAGGAGGCTGATACTCGTTTGCAACTGGTCTGAGTTATCGGACAATACAGCCGCGAATTGCGGCTCCTCAGTTTGTCCATTGCGATGCATGGGCACAAGGGCCACGTGAACGGACAGGCTGTCGATCGTCCACGCGAGGATGCCGCGGCCCTCGGCCTGGAGCGCCCTGCGGAGCACGAGCGCATGGCCTTGGTGTGTCGCGATGTGACGCTGGATGGCAGACTGGAGGCTTGTGCCGCCTTGGAGCATCGTGGTCGTTTCACGCCGGGAGTCGGGCCCACGGCTGATGGTGCCAAACATCGTGATACTGGTCACGTCCATTCGGGGGTCGATGCCAATTGCGGCGAGGTCGGCACCAAGGGCACTGGCCGCGATGGCATCGAATATTGGACGTAAGGCAGGGGCTTGTCCGAGACGCTCCGCATCGACATGGACCACCCAGTCGCTCTCCGGAGATATCCAATGTTCCGGCAGCGGTCCCTTGGCGTGTCCCAAGCCCGGGATGGCGAGCAAAACCCAAGCCAGTAGGCCCAGAATCGTCGCTGGAGCCGTCGGTCTGTCTGTGGTCGCGGTCGCACCCGTCCGCATGGGATGTTTTCTATGCACTTGACTACTCCCCGTGATCTATAGGGATCGAACGGCACGAGCGTTTCCGATTCCCCGGGGGCGACAGTGAGGTAGGCCCTGCCGTGGGCGGTACCATGACGGCCCACAGGGGTTGCAGGTATGTTGCTGATCACGACCGCCGCCATATTTCTCGCAGCCGCGTTGCTGTTTTGTGTCCAGCCGATGCTGGCGAGGATGTTACTGCCCCGTTTGGGGGGCAGCCCGGCGGTGTGGACAGCCGCGATCTTGTTCTTCCAGGCCGGTCTGTTGCTGGGATACCTGGCGGCCCACTGGCTCGGTCTGTTGGGCCGACGGGCACCGCGTGTGGCCATCGTGTCGCACGCGGGGCTGGCCGCGATGGCGGTGCTCGCGTTGCCGATGGCCTTGCCTGGTGGGATGCCCGATGGCCCGGCCTTGCTCTGGGTTGTCGCGGCCTTGGCGGTGGCGGTTGGTGCTCCATATGTGCTGCTTTGCACGGTCTCGCCCTTGCTCCAGCGTTGGATCGCCGCCACCGACCACCGGCTTTCGGCCGACCCGTATCCGCTGTACGCGGCCAGCAATGCCGGCAGCCTGATCGGGCTGCTGGCGTACCCGTTCGTGATCGAGCCCATGCTGACTCTGGAGCAGCAGCGCGTGTGGTGGTCGGCCTCGTATGTCGTGCTCGTGGTTCTTCTGGTGGTCGGCGGCGTGTTGCTGATCCGCCGCACGAGGCCGGCACGTGTCGCTACGGCGGACGCGCCCGCCGAGATGGTCTCGTGGCAGCGTCGCCTGGCGTGGATGGGCCTTGCGATGGTGCCTTCGAGTTTGATGCTTGGCGTGACGCAGCATCTGAGCACGGACGTGGCGGCGGCACCGTTGCTCTGGGTGGTGCCGTTGTCGCTGTATCTGTTGACGTTCATCGTTGCCTTCGGCGTGCGTCGTCCGGGCGTTGCGTTGTGGAACCGTCGGCTGACGCCCATCGCGGTGGTGGGGGTATCGATGGCGTTGCTGCTGCACGCGCAGCAGCCGCTCTGGGCGGTCGCGGGCGCGCATATCGGTGCGTTCGCGCTGGCGGCGCTGTTGTGCCACCAGCGTCTTGCCTCGTTGCGGCCTCAAACCGGACGTTTGACGGAGTTTTATCTGCTGATCGCCCTTGGGGGCGTGCTGGGCGGGGCCTTCAACGCGCTGGCCGCCCCGGTGCTCTTCAACCATGTGCTGGAGTATCCGCTGGCGATCGCGGCGGCCATGCTGGCGTTGCCCGGGTTGCCGGCGTGGAAGTTCCGCGGGGCTCGTGGGCTGGAGTCCCTCGCCGGTCAGGCGTCGCTTGGCGTGGCGCTGGCGATGGGCTTCGTCGCGATGCTGATGACGATGGAGGCCCTTGGCCTTCGGCCCATGTCGAGCGCTTCGGGTGTGTTCGAGCGCGTGGTTGCCATTGGCCTGCCCGCACTGGTGATCTATATCATCCACACCAGGCCTCTGGCGATGGCGCTCGCCCTGGGCGGTATTCTGGTGACGGCATCGTTGTGGAAGGGCGATGTCGAAGCGCTGCACGTCGAGCGGACGTTCTTTGGTGTCCATACCGTCGAGAGACTGCGCACCGAGCAGCGCGATGGGTCGATTGCCACCTTCCACCAGTTGCGGCATGGCTCCACGGCCCATGGGCTGCAAAGGCTTGGGCCGGGCTTTGAGCAGGAGCCGCTGGCGTACTACCACCGGCAGAGCCCCATCGCCGAGGTGTTCGCGCTCATCGATGGGCAGGCGACGCCCGAGCCCTACCACCCCCTCGATCGTGTGGCACTGGTGGGCCTGGGCACGGGCGCACTGGCCTCGTACGGCCGTCGCGGGATGACCATCCACGCGTACGAGATCGATCCGGCCGTGGTGCGCATCGCCACGAATCCGCTGTATTTTACGTTCCTGAGCCAGAGCCGAGCCGATAGCGTCGAGTACTTCGTGGGCGATGGCCGGCTTCTGCTGGAACGGTCCGAAGGGGAGTTGTACGACCTGATCGTGCTCGACGCGTTCAGTTCCGATGCGATCCCTGTCCACCTGCTGACACTCGAGGCCTTCGGGGCGTACCTGGCCAGGTTGGCCCCCGGCGGCGTGTTGGCGGTACACATCTCGAACGTCTTCCTGGACCTGGAGCCGGTGGTGGCGTCGGCGGCCGATCGACTCGGGCTGTACGCCACGATGCGGGTGGATCTGCGCGACCCGGACGACAGCCTTCGGACGGGTCGGTATACGAGCACATGGGTCATGCTCTCGCACGAATCGGCGGACCTGGCACCGCTGCGGCAGCGTCCGCTGTGGCGTGCCCCCGTTGCTCGGCCCGGGTTTCGCTTGTGGACCGATGACTACAGCAATATCCTGTCGGTGCTCGGCACGCCGCGTGGGCCATAAGTCCGCGGATACCATCGTCGATGCCCACGCTCGACTATCAGACCGCCGGCGAGAGCCATGGCCCCGGGCTCATCACGATCGTGACGGGTATGCCCGCGGGCGTGCCGTTGGATGAGGGGCTGATCAATGCGGAACTGTCGCGTCGGCAGGGCGGCTACGGGCGTGGCGGCCGGCAGCGCATCGAGACGGACGTGGTGGAGTTTCTCAGCGGCGTGAGGCTGGGGATGACGCTTGGCTCGCCCATCGCGATGCGTGTGGCCAACCGGGACTCGCGCATGGACGACGTGGAGCGCACGCCGCCGGTCTATCGCCCACGCCCGGGCCACGCCGATCTGGCCGGTTCGCTGAAGTGGCTGACCACCGACTGCCGGGGCACGCTCGAGCGGGCCAGCGCCCGCGAGACGGCGGCCCGCGTGGCGGCCGGGGCGTTGGCCCGCGGGCTGCTGTCGTTGTTTGGCATCGAGATCTTCGGGTTCGTGCGTTCCGTAGGTACGGAGCGCACGGACGTGGTGGTGACGGCCGACAACTGGCGGGAACTCAAGTTGTTGCGTGAGGCCAGCGAGACCTATTGCCCCGACGCCGACGCGACGCGCCGACAGGTGGAAGTCATCCGCCGGGCCAAGGTGGAGAAGGACACCGCGGGGGGTCTGTGCGAGGCGCACGTGTTTGGCGTGCCCCCGGGGCTTGGCAGTTGCGTCGATTGGCGACTGAAGATCGACGCACGGCTGGCATACGCGGTGATGAGCATCCAGGCATTCAAGAGTGTGGAGATCGGCCTCGGCAGGCGCGTGTCCGAGTTGCCCGGCTCTGCGGTGCATGATCCGATCCGCTACGACCCCAAGCGGGCGGACGGCTCGACGCTGGGCTTCGTGCGCGACAGCAACAACGCCGGCGGCATCGAGGGCGGCATGACCAATGGGCAACCGGTGGTGGTGACGGGGGCGATGAAGCCCATCAGCACGTTGCTCCGCGGGATGCCCTCGGTCGATCTGAACACCAAAGAGGCCCAGCAGAGCGACTATGAGCGCAGCGACGTGTGCGCGGTCTCGGCGGCCAGCGTGGTGATGGAAAACGTCGTGGCCTTCGAGATCGCCCGGGCGATGCTCGACAAGACGGGCGGCGACTCCCTGGCCGAGATGCAGGCCCATCACGACGTGTCCATGCAACTGGCCCGCATCCTGCCGTTGGACCCGCCCATCATGACCATCGCGGGCGATTGATCGGGATCAGGCGGCCTCGCCCGGGCTGAGCTGGCGCATCAACGCCTCCCACGCGGCGGCGTCCACGTCGTAGTGCTTCCGCAGGGCGTCTTGCAGGTGAGCTGGCTCGCACAGCGCGAGCGTGCAGTCGGCACCGAACGTGGCCGAGGCAAAACGCAGCGCCCGGGGCAATTGCTCACGCGTGGTGCAGAGCACCAGCGAGCGGCCGACGTAGCGCAAGGGGATCATCGAGAACTGGGCGGCCTGGCGTCCCGAGAGCACGCACAGCACGTGCTCGGGGATGTCGTGCTTGGCTGGATTGACCCACTCGGCGATCTCGCCGTATTGCTGGGCCCAGACGGCCTCGATTTCTTTCTGGGAGACGCCATACATCTTCTCGGCCAGCTCCCCGAAAGGCCGGTTGGTTCCTCTTTGAGCGCGGAGGACCTCGTCCCGCTGCGTTTCGCTGAGGATCCCGCGTTCGACCAGGATCTGTCCCATGGGCTTGGACATGGCGCAACCCCTCCGGCGGGGTCCGGCTTGGTGGCCCCGTCGGAGGGAGGGATCGGCGTGGCCTGGGCCTTGCGTGATGGGTTGGACGTTTTTGTCGCCAAGCCTTGCCGACCCTCGCCCGCATCGGCTGCTCATCCCGTACAGGTGTGCGTGGATTGGCTTATTCGGACGCTTCGATGCTGGCGATCAGACCCTTCGCACGGATGCGGTCTCGGTAGAACTCGGCCCGCTCCTTGTGCGTTGTCATGACCAGTGAGGCTCCACGCATGTGGGCCTCGAGCATGACTCGGGCGGCCATCTTGTATACCAAGGGCGTGACCTCGACCAGGCTTTCGACCACGTAGAGCATGTCGTGGTGGTCGTCGTTATGCAGCAGCACGCGGAAGGGCGGCAACTGGTCGGACTTGGGGTCTTCGGTGGTCGGGGCGGGCTTGGTGTCCGAGGTCGTCATCTCGGGAGCAAGTGTAGACCGTTCCGGGCATGGATCTTCAACGGCAGGTTGGGCAAGAGCCCGGGCTCAGGCTGGGTCTCGTTGTTATTTGCCGATGCAGAAGCTGGCGAAGATGCGACCGAGGACCTCGTCCGGGTGGACATGGCCGCCCAGTTCGCCCAGGGCGTCCAGGGCACGACGCATCTCGGCGGCGGCCAGTTCGCCTTCGCGCGGTGGGCCCTGGGGCGGGTCGTGGGCGATGATCTGGCGGGTCCGGGACAGGGCGTCCAAAGCCCGGCGGGCCAGAGCGGCATGGCGAGGGAGCAAGCCCGCGCTGGCGTCCTGGCGTGCCGAAACTGCCGCCTCGGCTAATGCCAGGCGAAGTCGGTCGAGGTTCAGGCCCGTGAACGTGCTAACAGGCATGGCTCCGGGTGCAACAGATTCGGGCGCGTCGGCCTTGGTGCGCAGGCGCAGCGTCGCGGGGCCGGGCCAGATGAACTCGCCCGAGGGGTCGCACAGCAGGACCACGTCGGCGCGCTCCATGGCTTGGTCGATGACCGCTTGCACGCTGGCCCGTTCTTGTTCGTCCAGGGGGGTGGTGGCGTGCTCGGGCAAGCCGGGCAGGTCGGCCAGGTCGATCGTCACCACGCCCAGCGTCGGGTGGTCGATCGCCAGCGGTTCGACGATGGCGTCGCGCGTCGCGTGTTCGACGGGCGAAACCACCGCGCGATGACGGGCCAGCAGGGCGTTGAACAGGCTGGTCTTACCCGCGTTGGGAGCACCGGCCAAGACCGCAAGCGGACGCGCCGACGCCGCCTCGCGCCCCATGCGGCCTTCCATCTCGCGTTCGAGCATGTCCAGCATCGCGTCCAGTCGTTGGCGAAGGTCGCCCGCGGCGATGGGCACGACGTGCTCTTCCTCCGCGAAGTCTGCGGCGGCCTCGACCAAGGCCAGGGCCGAGGCCAGGTCGTCCACCAGTTTCGCGTAGCGTCGGCCGGTCTGGCCTTGCAGCAGGCGTTGGGCGGCGTCGAGCTGAGCGTCTGTCACGGCGGCGATGCTTGCGGCCACACCCTCGGCCTGCTCGAGTGTCAACCGTCCGCTGAGATACGCCCGCGCGCTGAACTCGCCCGCCTCGGCGTGGCGGACATGCGGCAAGGCAAGCAAGGCCCGCACGAGCGCGTCCACCACAGTGGGCGAGCCGGGGGGCAACAGCTCCACGGTATCCTGGCCTGTGTACGAGGCCGGTGCGCAGAGCCGTACGGCCAGTGTCGGCAAGACACCGATGGGCAAACGCAGGCGGAGGGTACCAACACCACGCGTTCGATCCACGGGCCGGACGGCCAGCATGTCGATGGCGTCGAAGGCGTTTGGACCGCTCAGGCGGATCAGGGCGCGTTCGCTTGACGCTTGGGGCGTGGCGACGGCGACGATGGTGGTGGTCGTGTCCAAGGCGCAGCCCGGATCAGGGGCGTTGGCCCTTGCGGCGGTTCTCGGTCTTCTTTCGCCGGGCGCCGAGCGCGCCGCTGGTGGGGCCCTTGGCCGGGGGCTGGCCCTTGGCGGCCTGGATCATTTCCTGGCGGCGTTGGGCCTGTTCCATGAGCCGCTGGAAGAAGGTCTTCTTGCCCGGGTCGCGTTGCTTGGCGGTCAGCAGGTCGTTCTTGGTGATGTGGGCGCGGATGTACCGCATCTCGACGATGCCCAGGGCCGAGTTGGCGATGAAGTAAATGGCCAGCCCGCTCGGCGCGTTGTACATGATGACTGGGAAGAGCACCACCATCATGACTTTCATCATCTTCTGCTGGGCCAACTGCTCGGGGGTCATGGTGGCCGTGGGGGGGGGCATCAGATACTTCTGCTGGATGAAGAACACCACGCCAAGTAGCAATGGCAGCACGTTGATGGAATCGATCGTGCCCATGAAGGGAATGGTAAAGTGCATCGCGCTGGGCAGCGTGATGGCGCTGTCGGGCCGGGCCAGGTCGGCCAGGAAAGGCCAGCCGCCGATCTGTTGGAACAGTCCAAAGAACGCGGCCTGATGGCGCAGTTCGATGGCGAAGAACAGCGAGGCGTACAGCGCGATCCACACGGGCGTCTGGAGGAACATGGGCAGGCAGCCCAACATGCCGGCGGGGTTGATGCCTTCCTCACGCCAGAGTTTGGCCATCTCGGCCTGCATGCGCTTGGAATCGCCCTTGTACTTTTCCTGGATCTGCTTCTGCTTCGGGGCCATCTGCTGCATCTGGTGGCTGAAGCGCTGCACGCGGATCTGGCTCCACTTCGTCACCGGGTGCAGGATCGATCGCACGATGAGTACCAGCACGATGATGGCCAGGGCCCAGTCAAACGCCACGTAGTCGTGGATGATGTTCAGCAGCCACACCAGAAAGTGCGCCAGCCATGGGAACGTACAGAAACCGCAGGGACCGCCGAAGGTGTACTGCACCAACTGCCGGAGCATGACGGCCTTTGCCGAGGGGTTGGCCGAGATCAGCGAGCGATCCAGCGGCCCGGTGTAGATGCCCAGATCGTGGCCGATGGACTGCCGCGGGGGGAGGTTGTAGGCCGGGCTGGTCAATTGCAGGCCCACGATGTAGTTGTCGCCATCGGTGCGGGCCGAGGGATCGAGCACCACGCGCGACACGCGCTCCACGTCGGTCAACAGCGGCGCGACGCCCGGGGTGGGCTGCCCGTTGGCCAGCGCATGGACGGCGGCCCCGAAGTAGCGGTTGGTCAGGCCCGTCCAGGCGAGCTTGTGGTTGTTCTGGATGGTCTTGGGCGTGGGCCAGAGGTCTTTGGCGGGTTCCAACATCCCGGTGGCCTTGTCGCGCGGGCCGGCGATGGCACCGATGTTCTGCATGTGGTTGCCGCCCACCACGAAGTGCGGCGAGCCCGGCTCGACGACGCCGAAACGCACCCGGCGTACGTCGGCGGCATACCCGAAACTGTCCAGGAACAGCTGCGCGGGCCCGAAGGTGATCCACCGCAACGACATCGCGCGGTCCGTCAGGTTCTCGGCTCGCTGGGTCAGGGTGAAATCCAGCCTCGAACCGTCGGCCTGGTAATGACGCTCGAGGCGCACCACCGGCGTCCCGGCGGCATCGGCGATGATGGCCTCGAAGCGGCCCGGCTCCAGTTGACGCCAGGCCGGCTGGGCCACGCCCGCCTCGTCTGTGGCGGTATAGACCGAAACACGCTGCCCGTTGATCTCGACGGCCACGGCCGCGAAGGGCACGATGCGGATCGTCCCCGTGGAGGTTTGCAGCGACCATTCCTGCTGCACGGGAACAGGGTCTGCCGAGCCCAGGCGGTGCTGGTATCGGGCCAGCAACACGCGCTCGAGCCCGGCCCCGCGTGGGGAGAAGTTCAATTCCAACTCATATCGCTGCGGATCGACCCCTCCGACTCGGTCGAACTGCCAGCCCGCCGTATCGAACACGGGAACGACGCGCAGCTCGCCCTGGGTCATGATTGGCATTGCTGGTGCCGTTGGCGGAGCGCTGGGCGTCGTGCTCGCGGTCGAAGGGCTTTCCGGCTCGATGGGGGTGGTCGCGGCCTCGCCAGTCGGCAGGGTCGGCTGTGCCTCGGTGGTGGGCGTCTGCTGGGGCGTCGTTGGTTGTGTGCCGCGGTTGCCCTGGAGAGCTGGCAGTGCGATGAGCATGCCCAGCCCGAAGAGGATGACCAAAGGGACGAAGATGCGCAGGATGCTTGGAGATGGTGCTGCCATGGTGTGTGTTACGCCCCACCGAACAGGCGGTCGCCCAGGTAGTCGTCCAGTTCGGCGATGGCTTTGATCTTGTTGGCGGTGTCGGCCACGTCGTACGCAACGCGGACGAACTCGACGCGGTCTTCGTGGAGCACGACGTAGCAGGCCCGCGGGTCCCCGTCGCGGGGCTGGCCGACCGAGCCGACGTTGATGATGACCTTCTCGCCCTCGCGCAGGCGGAAGCCATCGGGCCCCAGTTCGACCGGCGGGTAGAAGTCGGGCTCGTCTGTGAAGACGCCCGGCACGTGGGTATGGCCAACGACGCAGGCACCATGGAAGCGCTCGAAGATGGCTTCGAGCTTCTCGGGCGCGTCGCGGACGTCCTTGTCGAAGATGTATTCGTTGATGGGCCGGCGCGGCGAGCCATGGACGGCCAGCAGGGGCACCTTCAACGGCGAATCGGTGTCGACAACCCGGACCTTGAGGCGACCGAGATAATTGTATCGCTCGGTGCGCTTGGCCTCGTCGGGCTCGGCGTCGAACTGCTCTCGTGTCCAATAGGCCGAGGCCGCGGCCATGGGGTTGAAATTGGTGGGCTCGTAGAGAACGGCAAAGTCGTGGTTTCCCATGAGCGACCAGGCACAGCGTTCTCGGACCAGATCGACGCAAGCCAATGGCTCGGGGCCATACCCCACGATGTCGCCCAGACACACGATGCGGTCGATGCCCCGGGCCTCGATGTCGGCCAAGACGGCCCGAAGAGCCGTGGCGTTGGCGTGCATGTCACTGATCACGGCGGTTGGCAACGAAAAAACCCTCCGCGGGCACGCCCGCTGGCATCCTGACCACCACCGACCCGCCGGGAAGGCAGTGGGCGGGAGTGTACGGATCCGATGGCCCCAAGGCCATCGGCCCGGGCAAGTGTCCCAGCGACCGGCATGGGTCGGCCCGGGCCGGCACCTGCCACATCGGCGGTTGATTGGGCTCAGGCTGTCCGGCCTTCCAGCCGATATGAGGCCGGGAGCGTGCGGCCCGGGCTTGGCTGGCTGTGGCTGAGGCCCGGTCGGGCTGGGTCTCTGGCCCACCGATTGCACGATCCACGCCGCGGGTCACGATGGCCCGTGTGCCATCGCCCGACCGATCCATCGCCTTTCGGGCGTTGGTCGGGAAAACCCAGGACTCGGGTCGGCCTTTGCGTCGGCTTCAGAGAGGAGAAGGACCGCCCATGCCCGCTTCGGCCGTTTCGTACCAGCGCACGCGTGAGATGACCATCGACGAACTGCTGCTCGAGAATCGGGTGGTGTTCCTGATCGGGGAGATCAACTTTGCCTCGGCGGCTCGGGTGATGATGCAGATGCTGTACCTCGAGGACCAGAAGCGCGGGCAGCCGATCAATTTCTACATCAACAGCCCCGGCGGTGCCGTGGACGATACGCTGGCGATCTACGACACCATGCAGTTCCTCTCCAGCCCGGTGGCCACGTATTGCATCGGGCGGGCCTATTCGGGCGGGGCGGTGCTACTGACCGCCGGCGAGAAGGGCAAGCGGTACATCCTGCCCCATGCCAAGGTGATGATCCACCAGCCCTACGGGGGCATCACCGGGCAGGCCGAGGACATCCGCTTGCAGGCCGAGCAGATCATCAAGAGCAAGAAGGCGCTCAACGACATCCTGGCGAAGCACACGGGCCAGAGCGCCGAGACCATCCAGCGTGACAGCGAGCGAGACCGGTACTTCAGCGCCGCGGAGGCCAAGGCCTACGGCATCGTGGACGAAGTGCTCCAGCACACCAAGCAAGCGAGCAACTGAGCCCCCGCAACCCCGAATCGCCCTCGCCAAGCCGAACCCAAGCCGGAGAATATCGCCCATGAGCGTCGAATCGAACTACCTGGTGCCCATCGTCATCGAGAAGACCGGCCGCGGGGAGCGGTCGTACGACATCTACTCGCGTCTGCTGAAGGACCGCATCATCTTCCTGGGCGGTCCGGTGATGGACGAGATGGCCAACCTGATCGTGGCACAGTTGCTGTTCCTGGCCAATGAGGACCCCGAAGCCGACGTCCATCTGTATGTCAACTCGCCCGGCGGCAGCGTGACCAGCGGGCTTGGCATCATCGACACGATGAACTTCATCCGTCCCGAGGTGTGTACGTACATCATCGGGCAGGCTTCGAGCATGGGCTCGGTGATCGCGGCCTGCGGGGCAAAGGGCAAACGCTACTGCCTGCGCAACAGCCGGAACCTGATGCACCAGCCGCTCATCGGTGGCATCATGGAAGGCCAGGCGACAGACCTGGAGATCGAGGCCCGCGAGATCATTCGCCTGCGCGAGCGGCTGTACCAGATCTACGCCGATGCCACCGGCCAGAACAAGGACAAGATCGAACGCGATTGCGATCGAAACCTGTGGCTGGACGACCAGGAGATGCTCAAGTACGGGCTGATCGACGCCGTACTCGAGAGCATGCCCAAGACCTCCGCAAGGCAGAGCGACGACGAATAAGGCGGCCCGACCCATTGCGATGATGCGGGAGTGCGGCGGCCCGTGGCCCATCAGCCCCGGGCATCACCCGCGATCCGGGCTTCGAGCCGCTCGATCTCGGCGGCGAAGCTGGGGTCGGACGTGATCAACTCGGCAACCTTGCCCGCGCCGTGCATGACGGTCGTGTGGTCGCGACCGCCCAGGTATCCGCCAATCTCCTCGAGCGAGTGGCGCGTGTGCTTGCGAGCCAGGTACATGACCACCTGCCGTGGGCGGGCGATGGACCGCGTCTTCTTCTTGGCTTGAAGGTCGCTGAGTTTCACGCCGTAGAACGCGATGGCCGCGTCGAGAACGGCCTGCATAGTGGCGCTGGCCTGGGCGTCCTCGCGTTGTGGCGCGGCGATGGTCTCTCGGGCCAGGGCGAGGTCAACGGGCCGTCCGTCGACGGCGGCGCGGATCTGGAGATTGGTGATGGCGCCCTCCAGTTCGCGGATGTTGCTGTCGATGCACGCGGCCACGTGCTCGGCCACGCCCTCACCCAGCACGATACCGCGCAGTCGGGCCTTGGTCTGCACGATGGCGATCCGTGTCTCGTAATCGGGCGCTTCGACGGCGGTGACCAGGCCCCACTTGAATCGGCTGACCAGGCGGTCTTCCAGGTCGGGAATGTCCTCGGGTGGCGCGTCGGAACTGAGCACGATCTGCCGATTGGTCTGGTAGAGCGCGTTGAAGGTGTGGAAGAATTCTTCCTGCGTGCGGTCACGCTTGGCCAGAAAGTGCACGTCATCGATCACCAGCATGTCGACCTGGCGGAACTCGTGCCGGAAGTCGCTCATCCGACCGGCCTGAACGGCCTCCATGAACTGGCTGGTGAACTCGTCGCACGAGACGTATTCGATCACCCAATCGGGGTGCTGCGACATGATGCGGATGCAGATGGCCTGCAACAGGTGGGTCTTGCCCAGCCCAACGTCGCCGTGGATGAACAGCGGGTTGTACCTCTTGCCGGGCTCTTCGGCGACGGCCTGGGCGGCGGCGTGGGCCAGGCGGTTACCCGGGCCCATGACGAAATTCTCGAAAGTATTGTCGGGGTTGATAGCCAGTTGCCGGGCCGAACGAGGCGGCGTCGAAGGCCCGGCCCGTCCGTTGGGGCCCAGGAACTGGACGTGGACGAGCCGGCCGCTGGCCAGTCGGGCGGCCTCGTTGAAGGCCTTGCCGCACTGGCGCTCCATATGGTCGCGTTGGAATTCGTCGTTGCAGCGCACGCGAAGGCTGCCCGAGTCGAGGTCTTGGGGCCACAAGTCCTCGAACCACAGCCGCACGATCGTGGGGTGGTCGGCGCGCACGGTATCCAGGATCTTGGCCCAGAGTTGCTGGGCCTCAGCCGAAGGCGTTCGACTGTTCTCCTGGCTTGTGGGGATGATCCCCATCGCACGAACTCCCTTCTTGCCGACTCGTGTGCCGAAGCCATGTCATGAAGCAACCAGCACGGACAGGCCGCGATCGGCTGGCTTGGTGTTGGTCTGCCTGCAATTCCCCACTCGAACGGACGCGGGTGTCAAGATACCACAACCGTCGCGCCGTGTCAACCGCGAGGCAATGGCACCCCGCGCCGGTGGGCCTGGCGCGGGGTTTCAGGTTTGGGATGCTTCGTCATCTTCGCCACTGGGGGCTTGCTCGCCCGATTGCTCGACCTGCCGATCGTAGATCATCCGGTTGGTCCGGTGGTCCATGAGCACCCGGACCTTGGCAAGTTGTTCGGGGGACAGCCTCGCCTCGAGGGCCTGGCGGACATCACCCAGATTCGTTCGGCGAGAGATGTGCCCCAGCACAAGGGTCTCGCATTCGAGCAGCGGCATCCACTGGGCGATGTCGTCCACGTGCATGTGCATGCCGATGCGCGAACGCTTGTGGTGCCCCTTCTCGAAGAAGGTACACTCGGTGATGACCACGCGGGCGGTGCGCACGTCTTCTCGCAGCAGGTGGGCCCCGGGCAGGGTGTCGCCGGTATAGGCCACCAGCGGCACCTCGAAGGCTCGGGTGATCTCCTGCCCGCGTTTCTTGAGTTCAACGAGTTTTTCCTGGGGCAGGCCGACGTATTCGTCGCGCAGTTTCGTGCGCTTCTCGTAGGCGACAAAGCCCATGGAAGGTGCCGTGTGCTCGGTGTGGAAGGCGCGGATGAAGTGGTTGGGCTTGATGGGGTGGCTCTGCCCGTCTTCAAGAATGACCAACTCGTAGGGCGTGCGCTGGCGTTCGAGGCCGGCGTAGCCCTCGATCATCCGACGCAGGTCGTCGGCGATGCGGGCATCGCAGGCGATCGTACCCGTGCCCATGCCCTGGAATTGCCTTTGGCTGAGCCAGTACGCGAGCCCGCCCACGTGGTCCATGTGCCCGTGGCTCAGGGCGCACAAGGGGCTTGCCAGCATGGGCCTTGGGCACGCGCCCATGTCGAACACCACGTCCAACTCGGGCACCTGGATGCTCGTGGCCTCGCCCGCGATGGAGATGCCCTGGATGCGGTAAGGCGGCGAATAGATAAAGCCCAGCGAGGGCTCACGCGGCGGCGGCTTGGGGAGCATGAATCGGCAACCTCGGCCCGGCCTGGCGGGCGGGAAAGGCACCCGGGCGGCCGGTGGGCCGTCGGGCGCGGGTTTCTGTGCAAGCGGGGAGTTTAGGCCGACACCCAAGGGGCCGGGGCGTACGCTGGGGCCATGACAATTCCCGCATCATCCGAAAACCAGAGCACGCCGCCGACCGAGCCGGGCGAGATCCCAAAGAAGGATGGACTTGTCTCCTTCTTCAGGCGGTTGGGGCCCGCCGGGTTGCTGGCACTGGCCTGGACGGCCATGCCCATTCTGGGTGGGATCCTCTTGCTTGCCTTCATCGGGGAGATCTCGGCCTGGCTGCAAGACCACAAGGTCTTGGGCATCGGGATCTATGTCCTGATCTTCATCTTCAGCGCGGGCTTCGGTGCGCTGCCCACGTACTCCCAATCGCTGCTGGGCGGGTGGGCCTTTGGCACGGTCAACGGCTTCCTGGCGGCGTGGACTGGGTTCATCGGCGCGTCGATGGTGGGCTACGTCGTCGCCCGCACCGTGTCACGCCGGCGCGTCGAGCGGCTGATCGAAGAGAACATCAAGGCCAAGGCCGTCCGCGACGCCCTGATCGGCCACGGCATGGTGCGGACAACGGCCATCGTGGCGCTGCTGCGCGTGCCTCCCAACTCGCCATTTGCCTTGACCAACCTGGCCATGGCCGCCTCGGGCGTTCGGTTGCTGCCCTTTGTCATCGGGACGGCCATCGGCATGGCGCCGCGGACACTGGCCGCCGTGTGGCTGGCCTCCGAAGGGGCCAAACGTGGCGATGACCTGGTGGACCTGTTCAGCCGCAGCAGGGTCGAGGTTATCATCGCATTGGTGTTGATGTTCCTCGTGCTCGGCATCGTCGGCACCATCGCCAAGAAGGCCGTGGCTCGGGTCTCTCGGCCCAAGGCCGTGGAGAACGCAAGCGACTAACGCATCTGCCGCAGCGCGTTGAGGATGGTCTGGCCCCGGTCTCCCGAGGCGACGATCACCGGGTTGGCCCGCGTGGCGTCGCGCTCATCGGGCGCGATCCAATACACCACGTCGATCTCACCGTTCTGCTCCAGCCAATGGCTGATCCGCTCGCCGCTGGCCGGCGAGCGGGCTTCGGCAACGCCGATCGAACGGCGGACCTGGGCGAGCAGCTCGGTGATCTTGGGGAGATCTTCCGTCGCGGAGTTGTGCGCGTCGAGCACCTCGACGCCGGCGTCTCGAAGGGCGGCAAGACGGCTTTCGAGCAGCGTGCGCTGCTCGGGCGAGAGACCGGTGGCGTCGCGGACCACCAGCAACTTGCCGTCGACATCCTTCAGCCGCGCGAGCGTGGTGGCCTCGTGCTCGGCTAAGTCATGGACCGATGGGGGTGCGGGTGCAACGGGGGCGATGGGAACAGATGGCGTGAGATAAGTACCACCAATCCTGGGCCCGTGCTTGAAAGAGGCGTACCGCACCGTCAAAAGGCCTGCGGCGATGGCCGGCAGCACAACCAGCACGATGGCCAGGCCGATGCCTAGCCGCGCCCCGCTCGAGCGATTGCCCGTAAGCGATCGGCGGCGCTCATGGGCACGGCGCTGGCGCTCGCGGGCGCGTCTCCGGGCCGAAGACACCTGCTCGCGAGCGGTCCTTGGCGCGCCCTTGCCGCCGGAGATCGCCACGTCCGAAGCCCGCATCGCGGCCGGTGATGGCGTCCCGACACGGACGGCGACGCCGGGCAACGGCGCTTCGTCGTGGCCGCCCACCTGGAACGCGCCCGTCCACCAGTTCAGCAGGCGCAGACGTGGGGCCTGTGGGGTTGCCGGTAACGGTGGGTGGGTCTTGGGCAACGGAGTGCCTGCAAAGGCGTGCTCGCGGTGCCCGTCGATCGTGTCGGCCTCAAGCGCCGAAGCCACCGAAGCGCCCGCGCCCATGCTGGGCAGTTGGGCCGTGGTGACGGCGAACATGTCCGGCGCCCGCAGCACGAAGTCGAGATCAGCCAGCATCTCCAACGCCGACCCGTACCGCTTCTCGTAGTCGGCCATGGCTCGGCGGATGATCCAACGGATCGCCTCGGGGCACGGCTGGCTGATGCGGCTGAGCCCGCCGTGCGCGGGGAAGCCGTTTTCGATCATGGAGTAGAGCACCGCGCCGGCGGCGTAGACGTCGAATCGCTGCCCGTCAACCTCGTTGACCTTTACGCCGCGAAGGGCCATGCGCACCATCTCGGGGTCGCGGAAGTACTCGGTGCCGTGGGTGGTCAGCGTCATGGCCGACCGCAAGTGGGTGATGAGCCCGAAGTCTACCAGTCGGGCGCGTTCGCCGTCGTCGTCGTGCCCGACGATGATGTTGTCGGGCTTGACGTCCTTGTGCCAGAGCCCGCCGGCGTGGTAGGCGGCCAGGGTGTCCAGCAGGTCTCGCGCATAGCCCAGGGCCTTGCGCAGGTCGCGCTTGCTCAGGCCCTGCCCGCCGGTCATGGCGTGCATCTGCTGGGTGACGCGCGTGAGCGACTCGCCCGGGGCGTATCGCATCACGTAGTAGAACCGCTCCTCGCTCAGCTCGTGTTCGAGCACCAGGCCCATCTTGCGGGCCGAGTCCAAGCTCCGGCTTTCGCGGACGATCTGCGGCAGGCTCGATCCCTCGTGCAGGTGGAAGGCCTTGATGACCACCTGCTGGACCTCGCCCAGGCCTTGCCTCAGGAAGGCGCCGCGTTTGCGCTCGTCGGGAGTGGCGATATAGAGCTTGCCCCCCGAGCCGCCCCCGGGCAGCGAGCCGGTGATGGTGTAGCCCTCGAAGGTGCCCATGCGGCGGCTGGGCTTATCGGGACCCGGGGCGGCGGCCATGATCTCGGGCAGGCGACGCTCGAGCCCCTCGGTCAGCGGCGTGAGGCATAAGAGCCGGGCCGGGTGCCCGATGACCAGGCGATACAACGCCGTGCCAAAGGTGCGGACCTCGTCGGCCACGCCCCTGCCGAAATGCCCGGCCGCCGACCACCTACCGATCACGATATTGGCCACGACCAGGAGGCTGAGGATGGGCACGGTGACCAGGACGCCGATGAGGCGGAGCGTATCGCCGATCATGCCAAAGACGAACGCGCCCACCTGCTTGACGAGGAAGGCCATGCCCTTGAAGGCGTAGATGGTGATGACCACGGCGGCGGGGATCAGCAGCAGGATGGCCAGGATCACGAGCAGCGGTGTGGTCAAGGTGGTCATGGTCGCCTCCAGACGGACCGGGGGGAGGTGTTCCGGTCAGCCGTCCAACGCGGCCTGTTCGTCCTTGCGTCGCAATTCTGCCTGCCGGTGGTAGATCTCGGCGATGGCCTCGTCGAACAGGTCGTCGTCGGCCTTGGTCGGATTGAGGTCGATCCCGTTTCGCGCGGCCTCGCCCAATTCGTCGTCGGTGAAACTGAACTGCTGGATCATGCCCCGAGCCCGCAGGCGGACCATGTCCCGAATCTTGGCCAGCCGCCGGCTGACGGTCGGCTCGCTGACGCCCAACTGGGCGGCCACGTCACGCCCGCTCATGCCGTCGAGCACGCGCATGCGGTAGATGGAAAAGTCCACGAACTCGGCCTCATGCTCCACGGCACGCAGGGCGGCCTCGATCTTGGCCCGGAAGACGGCAGCCTCGTACTCGGCGTCGGCTCCGATGCTCGTGGGCACCGTGGCCCAGCGTTCGTCCAGGGCCACGGCCTTTTTGCCCGAGCCGCGTTTCTGGGCCATCCGCCGGTCGATCTCGTCGCCCAGCACGTGCTTGGCGATGGCCAATAACCACGTGCTGAATCGGGCACCGCGGCTTGGGTCGTAGCGGTCGATGGAATCGCTCAGGGCGGCCAGGGTCTCCTGGGAGAGGTCACGCACGGTCTCGACGCCGATGCGGCCCTTGCCCCAGCGCATGAGTTGGGTGCGCACGACGGGCCCGAAGGTTTCCCAGAGCTCGAACCAGGCGGCCTGGTCGTTGCTTCGCAAGCGCCCGATAAAGTCGGTCGTAACGGCGTTGAGCATCCGCGTGCATCCCCCTGGTCCCGGGCGTTCTGGGATCGGCATGGGCCTTTCCCCAACAGTATGACGCGCCGAAAGGCCTCTGTCGACAAGGATCGCGCTGGCCTTTGGCGTGCCCGCCGCCCATGCCTTGTTCGGAGAACGCCCGCCCGGGTTGCTGGAAGACGTGAAATTGTCACCAGCCGCTTCCCAATGACTGGTTGACGGGGCGAGGCGGCCGGACGCACAACCGGCCCTCGCCCGCCGGACGGCTCGGACAGGGGCATGGGCCCCGCGGCGGTCCGTGAGACGAACTGCTTAAGGAGGTCGGCAATGCCCTTGGTCAAGACCATCATTCGCGTTGGCGTCATTGGAGCCCTCGTGGGCGGCGGGCTGATCGCCGTCGCCGGCCCCGAGCGGGTGGGCGCGGCTCTGAGCCAGGCCCGCAACACGGTCAACGACGCGATCGATCGCAACATCGATGATCCGGTGAAGATGCGGACGCAGCTGCGTCAGCTCGAGGCCCAGTATCCCGAGCGGATCGCCCGCGTGCGTCAAGATCTTGCCTCGCTGGACACGCAGAGCGGCGAGTATGAGCGCGAGTTGGCCGTGGCCCAGCGCGTGGTGGAATTGGCCCAGGCCGATCTCGACCAGATGCAGGGACTGTTCGCCCGTGCCCAGGACGCCAGGGCACAGGCTGGTTCGGGGGCGATCATCCGGGTGAGTTTCAACGGTTCGAGTCTGGACCTGGCCGACGCACAGGCGCGGGCCGCCCAGATCGTGCGGACACGCGACGCGTACGCCGCCGAGGTCCAGACCATCGCCCGCGACCTGGACCTACTCGACAAGCAGCGCGACCGCCTGACGGACCTGCTGGCCAAGCTCGAGAGCGAACGCTCCCAGTTCCAGTCCGAGTTGTGGAGGCTCAACCAGCAGATCGACGCCATCGCCCGCAACGACCGGATGATCGAGATGATGGAAGCCCGCCAGAAGACCCTGGACGAGCTTGGCCCCTACAAGGCCCACAGCATCGACCAGGTGCGCGACCGACTTGCTCAGGTCCGGGCCCAGCAGGAGCAACGCCTCGAAAGCCTGGGCAGCGGGCAGAAGGAGCTCACCTACGAGGAGCGCGCCAAGCTGAGCATCACCGGGCAGCAGTTCCAGGGCCGCGTCGACCGCGTGATCGAAGTCGCACCCCGGATCATCGAGATCCCCGCTGAGGAACCCGCGTCGGCAACCACGCCCAGCCGCGTGTACTGAAACGCTGCGGTCCAACCATGCAACAGCACGCCCCGCCAGCGCGGGGTGTGCTTGCTTGGGAAGCGGACCGATCGTGTCAGAAGTTCAGCCCGGGCCTGGTGAGCCACCCGCCGTAGACCTTGTCTTCCAGTTCCGGGTAGGTGTGGGTGCGCCATTCTCCTACCTCGGCGGCGACGGCCTCGAACTCGCCCGTGCGGGTGGTGTCGGCAAAGACCTCGACGTGCCCATCGGCAAAGAGGATCTGCCCGTAGAGGCTGTTGTGGTTGAACAGGGCGCCCTGGATCTTGCTCGAGCGGCCGTGGGTGGGTCCCCAGTCGGTGTAGTCCTGCCTGCCCCAGACAGCGCCCATGGGACCGATGGCGCGCTTGGGCCCGTCGGTCAGTTCCTTGGCGCCGAAGAGCACCTCGCCCTTGTAGAGCACGCGGTCGTCGGGCTCCAGGTCTCGAACGGTGCCCGAGCCCAGCAGCGGCAGGCGGCTGGTGGTGGTGTTGGCGGTGATCCACTGCTCACGCAGCGGGCCCTTGGTAAAGGCGCGCTCCTTGGTGCGGCCCGTGCGCATGTCGAGCATGTCGGTGTGGGCCGTGTACCAGGCCAGGCAGTAATTCGTGTTGAAGCCGCGATCGATCAGCAGGTCGATGTCCTCGGCGGTGAAGGACTTGTACGCGTCTCCGCTGCGGAAGCGCGCCGGCGCGAGATTCTGGCTGGACTTCGCGGGGCTGCCGGGGTTGAGCAGGTCCCCGGGCTTGCCATACCCGCCCAGCACAAAGTCGGCCACCCAGCCCTTCTCGTCCAGGGCGCCCTGGCTGTGGCTGCGCCGGTTGTCCCACGTGCCCGTGCTGAAGAGGCCCTTGTGGTCGACCGAGTGGGTGAGGAACATGGTGCCCAGCTGTCGGAGGTTGGAGGCGTCCTGCGACATGCGGGCGGTGTCGCGGGCGGCGCCCAGCGCGGGCAGCAGGATGCCGATGAGCAGCGCGATGATGGCGATGACCACCAGCAGTTCGATGAGCGTGAAAGCGCGGCGTGGGCCGCGGCGTCGCGGCGCTGGCGATCCTGCCATGTCGTGTTCCCCTGTGCAAGCGCGTCCCGCCACGCGCTGGCGGGTCCACCCAAGCATCGCAGGATCGACCGGCGTGTCGAGGGGCCGGGATCGGTTTCACACAACATTGACACGGACGCAGCGCCGCGCAAACACGATCTTGACACTCCCAGCGGGCTAGAGCTCGGGCGCGAATCCGCGGCGCATGGTGTTCTCGCAGCAGGCGCGCGGCTCGACGAACTGGAGCAGGTAGTCGGCCCCGCCGGCCTTGCTGCCCACGCCCGACATGCCAAAGCCGCCGAAGGGCTGGCGGGCCACGAGCGCGCCGGTGATGCCGCGGTTGATGTAAAGGTTGCCCACGCGAAAGTCGCGCTTGGCCTTCTCGATGTGGCTGGGCTTGCGGGTGTAGACGCCCCCGGTGAGCTTGTAGGGGTGGTCGTTGGCGATCTTGAGGGCCTCGTCGTAGCTCTTGGCGTGCATGATCGCAAGCACGGGGCCGAAGACCTCCTGCCGGGCGAGGCTCTTGTCGGGCGAGACGCCGCCGAAGATGTGCGGCCCGACGTAGGGCTTGCCGACCTTCTCGGCCAGGCCGGCGGGCACTTCCATCGCCAGTTCGAGCGTGAGGCCTTCCTTCTTCGCGGTGTCGATGTGGCGGCGGATGCTGGCGGCGGCCTCCTCGTCGATGACCGGGCCCACGTCGGTGCCCGGCTCTCGCGGGTCGCCGATGACCAGCGAGTTGGTGGCGGCCACCAGGCGGCGGATGAACGTGCGCGTGTGCTCGCCCTGGGGGCCCTGCGGGTCGACGACGATGCATCGGCTGCACGCGCTGCACTTCTGGCCCTGGAAGCCAAAGGCGCTGGTGCGCACGCCCAGAACGGCCTCGTCCAGGTCGGCGCTGCTGTCGACGATGATGGCGTTCTTGCCGCCCATCTCGCAGACGACCTTCTTGACGTGCATCTGCTCGTCGGCGGTCACGCCCGCGGCCTGGATGATGTCCAGGCCCACGGCCTTGCTGCCGGTGAAGGCCAGGATGGCCACGCGCGGGTCTCGGACGAGCGCGGCGCCGGTGGTCTCGCCCGGGGCGGGGCAGAACTGGAGAACATCTCCCCCGGGTTTGAGCCCGACTTCTTCACAGATAGCGCCCGACAGGATGTCGTGCAGCACGCTGGCGATGGCGGGGGTCTGCTCGGCGGGCTTCAAGATCACCGTGTTGCCTGTCACCAGCGCGGCGGCGGTCATGCCGCAGGCGATGGCCAGCGGGAAGTTCCACGGGCTGATGACCACCGCCACGCCGCGGGGCTGGTACCAGACCTCGTCGAGCTCGCCGATGAACTTGCCCAGGCGATGGCGCTCGAAGAGGTGGACGGCTTCGCGCGCGTAGTACTCGCAGAAGTCGATGGCCTCGGCCACGTCGGCGTCGGCGTTGCGCCAGTCCTTGCCGTTCTCCTTGATGATGATGCCGCTCAGCTCGTCGCGGCGCTCGCGCATCGCCCGGGCGGCGCGGACGAGGACGTTGGCACGCTTCACCGGGTCGGCGTCTCGCCAGCCCATACGCTGCACGCCGTCGACGCCCATCCCATCGAAAGCGATCTGGGCGCGTCGCACCATGTCGCGGGCCTGCTCGGGCGTGTGGTCGTTGGCGATGGCGGGCACGCTCGCGCGCTCCACCGCGGCGGCGAAGGCCTCGCGCACGGCCTTCCTGGAGAAGTCGCGCAGGGGCTCCGTGGAGAAGGGCTTGCCGTCGCCCACGCCGGGGTGCGATCGGCCGAGTTGGTGGCGCTCGGCGGCGATCTTGTAGAGGTCGCCCGATTTGTGCTCGTCTCCCGGCCTGGGCGCGGGCTTGGCCAGCAGGACCTTCTCGTCGGCCCCGTCCAAAAAGCCGGCCTTGAGCCAGCTCTCGTTGCTGGTGTTCTCGAGCAGGCGGCGCACGAGGTAGGCCATGCCGGGGATCATCTCGCCCACGGGCACGTACTCGCGGATGCGCAGGCCCATCTCGGCGGCGGCGTGCTTGAGCTGGTCGGCCATGCCGTGGAGCATCTGGAGCTCGAGGGCGCTGCGCGGGATGCCGCGGCCGTCCAGGTACGCCAGCGCGCTGGCGATGGAGCGCACGTTGTGGCTGCCCAGGGCCAGCTTCACGCCGCCGCGTCCCGGCTCGACGGTGGTCGGGCCGAGCTTGGGCGGCCCCCCTTCGCCGCCGGAGGCGGTGACTGCGACGGGGCAGGCATCGATGAACACCCTGCACATGTCCTCGAAGCACTGGTCGGTCTGCCACTTGGCGTTCCACACCGGGCAGGGCCAGCCCTCCTGCTCGGCGTGGATGGTCTCGCTGTCCCAGTACGCGCCCTTGACCAGGCGCACGGTCACGACGCGGCCGGTGCGCCGGGCCCACTCGCTGACGCGCCGGGCGTCGTCCACGCCGCTCTTGAGGTAGGCCTGCATGGCCAGGCCGGCGTGGAAGTCGACCTGCTCGCAGCAGCGCATGAACAGCTCGATGGTCAGGTCCTTGAGGGCGGAGTGCTCCATGTCGAAGTTGACAAAGACGCCGCGCTGCCGGGCGGCTTCGAGGATGGGCCCGAGCCTGGTCAGCAGATCGCGGATCGAGCCGGCCGTGTCGATGGGGTTGCAGCGGGCGCTCAGGCTGCTGATCTTGATCGAGACGTTGGTGCGCGGGATGCCGCCCAGGTGGTCGCGCTCCAGGCGGTCGCTGGGCTTCCACGCCGCGACGGCGCCCGGCAGGTTCTCGATCAGGTCCAGGTACTTGGCCTTGTACGTGTCGGCTTCCTCGTCGCTCACGCACGCCTCGCCCAAAAGGTCCACGCTGAAGGCGATGCCCCCCTCCCACAGGCGGCCCAGGCCCGGCAGGGCGCTGGCGGCGTCGGTGCCGGCGATGAACTTTTTGGCCATGCCCTCGATCTGGCCCGAGATGGTCCGCGTCAGCAGGCCCTTGGCCAGGCCCCCGGCCTTGAGCCCCAGGTCCAGCCCGGGGGGCATGGTGACGTGGTCCTGGCCCAGGTAATCGACCAGGTGCTCGTGGACCATGTCGCTGGTGGTCAGCACGGGGAAGGCGTCGACGAAGCGGAACATCTCCACCTTGAAGCCGTGGTCGCGCATGGACCAGTCCATGAGCTTGTCGCTGTAGAAGGCCTTGCTCAGGAGCCCGGCCTTGTGCCCGCGGGCCCGGCCCAGCATGTCGCGGCCGATGGCCTCGATCCGGGCGTGCAGGGGGTCGGGCGTGGCGCTGGCGGCGGCCGCGGCGCTGGAAGGGCCATTGGAGGTTGCGGGGGTTGCGGGGGTCCGGGTGGGGGTCCGGGTGGGGGTGGCGGGGGTCGTGGGGGTCGTGGGGGTGGCGGGCTTGCGGCGGAAGATGGCCATGGTGGCAGCGTTCCTTGCGGGGCGGGGCGGTTGGATGGGCCGGGATTGTACGGGCACGGGGCGGTTGCCTTGCGGCGCCGGCCCGCCGGCCCCACGCGCCGGCCAGCCGGCTTCATGGGTGGTGCAACCCGCGCCACGGGTGGGGCAACCCGTGCCACGGATAAGGCAACCCGTGCCACGGGTAAGGCAACCCGCGTCACGGGTAAGGCAACCCGAGCCACGGGTAAGGCAACCCGTGCCACGGGTAAGGCAACCCGTGCCACGGGTAAGGCAACCCGTGCCACGGGTAAGGCAACCCGCGTCACGGGTAAGGCAACCCGCGTCACGGGTAAGGCAACCCGAGGCACGGGTGGGGCAACCCGAGGCACGGGTGAGGCAGCGCGAGCCACGGGTGGGGCAACCCGAGGCACGGGTGAGGCAACCCGAGCCACGGTTCACGCCGTTTTCGGGCCTGTCGAATTGTCGTTTGATGGCGAAAATCGGCCATCAGGGCCGGAAATCGCCGATGGAGCCCCGGATCGGGCCCCCGGCCGCATCCTCGGCGGCGCGGGGCGGGCGGGCCCGGGGCCATACCATCGGGGCGTGCCCGCACCCGCCGGACAATCCGAACCCACGCCGAACCTCGGCGGCCACCCCGGGCCCGATGGGCCACCAGACCCCGGCGGCCCGGTCGTGCTGGCCATCGGCGTCTTCGACGGGGTCCATCGCGGCCACGCGGCCCTGCTCGAGCGGGCCCGGGCGCTCGCGGACGCCCACCCGGGCGGGTCCGAAGGCGATCGTGGGGGTGCCCGCGTCGTCGCCCTGGCCTTCGATCCCTCGCCCCGGGCCGTGCTCAGCCCCGGCAGCGCCCCGCCCATGCTGACCACGTTCGAGGACCGGGCCGACTTGCTGCTGGACGCCGGGGCCGACGAGGTGCTGCGGCTGGAGCCCACCCCAGAGCTGCTGGCGCTCTCGCCCGGGGCCTTTGTCGAGCGGTGCCTCGTGCCGCTCAGGCCCATCGCCGTGGTCGAGGGCCCGGACTTTCGCTTCGGCGCGGGCCGGGCCGGGGGCGTCGACACGCTGGCCGAGCTGGGGCGCCATCGCGGCTTTGCCGTCCACGTCGTGCCGCCCATGGAGGTTGCCCTGCACGACCAGAGCCTCGTGCCCGCCCGCAGCAGCGTGGTGCGCTGGTTGCTGGCCCATGGCCGCGTGGCCGACGCCGCCCTCGTGCTGGGCCGCCCCCACGAGGTGGGCGGCCTGGTCGTGCCGGGCGACCGGCGCGGCCGGAGCATCGGCTTTCCCACCGCCAACCTGGCCTGCCAGGCCATGCCCCCCGGCGACGGGGTGTACGCCTGCGTGGCCACGCTCGAGGACGGCCGCCGCGTGCCGGCGGCGGTCAACGTGGGCGAGCGGCCGACCTTCGGGGGCATGGAGCGGAGGGTCGAGGCCCACCTGATCGGGATTGAGCCCGAAGACGATGCCCCCGGGTACGGCTGGGCCCTGCGCCTGGCGTTTATCAGCCGCCTGCGCGATCAGGTGCGCTTCGGCGGCGTGGACGAACTGGCCGCCCAGCTGGCCCGCGACGTGGCCCGGGCATTGGACATCCTGGGCCGCGCCGCCCCGGCCGGGGCCTGCTGAAGGAGTTTGCGCATGACCCACGCCGCCGAGAGCGCCGTGTACGAATCGACCGTCAGCCCCGGGGACATGGCAACGTGGCTGCGTGACGCCGGGCGGCTGCTGGTCATCACCCACACGCGCCCCGACGGCGACGCGGTGGGCAGCACGCTGGCCGTGGCCCGGGCGGCGGCCCTGGCGGGGGTCGAGGCCAGCCTGGCCTACGCGGGCGAACTGCCCCCGTGGATGCCCGAGGTCTTGGGCGCCACCCCCTGGGCCCACCTGGACGCGGGCGACGTGCCGCCGGTCTTTGACCGCTGCCTGGTGTGCGACACCGGGGCCTGGGGGCAATTGGAGCCCTACAAGCCCTGGATCGCCGGCAAGGCCGACCGTGTCGCCATCCTCGACCACCACGCCAGCGGCACGCCCGACCTGGCCGACACGCGGCTGGTCGAGAGCGCGGCGGCGGCGGCGTGCGAGGTGGCCGCCGAGCTGTGCGCCCTGCTGGCGGGCGTGGCCGGCCCGGCCGACCTGCCGCTGGCCGTCGCCGAGCCGCTCCTGCTTGGCCTGGGCACCGACACGGGGTGGTTCCGCCACCCCAGCGTCACGCCGCACGTCCTGCGCCTGGCCGCCGACCTGGTGCAGGCCGGGGCCGACCACGCGCGGCTCGTGAAGATGACGATGCTCAGCGACCCGCCCCAGCGGCTGCGGCTGCTGGCGCGGGCGATGTCGCGGCTGAACCTGCGCGAGGACATCGGCGTGGCCATCGTGGCCGTGACGGCCGGGGACCTCAAGGAGACCGGCGCCAGCGTGGGCATGACCAGCGGCTTTGCCGACCCGGCGCTCTCGGTGCGCGGCGTGAGCGTGGCCATCGTGCTGGTGGAGACCACAACCCCCGCCGGCCCGGTGGTCAAGATCAGCCTGCGCAGCAAGATCGACGGCCCCGACGTGGCCAAGGTGGCCGGGGCCTTTGGCGGCGGCGGGCACGTGCGCGCGGCGGGGGCCCGCAGCACGCTGTCGCTGGAAGAAACCGAGCACAAGCTGCTCGAGCTCATCGCTGAGGCGGGCGCGTCATGAGGGGGAAGGATCAAGACCGCCCCAAGGCCGGACCGCCCCGCTGGCAGGACGTGGCCGGCCAGCCCCGCGTGCGGCCGGGCCAGCGCCCGCCCATGCGCGAGATGACCACCACGCTGTGGGCCTACCCCAGCCAGCACTACGACGGCGCCAAGACCGTCCAAGGCGACAAGGCGTACACCGGCGGCACGCCGAGCTGGGTCGTCTGGCAACTGCTGACCCGCTACACGCGCGAGGGCGACACGGTGCTCGACCCCATGTGCGGCGGGGGCACCACGCTGGACGTGTGCGCCGACACGGGCCGCGTGGGGCTGGGCTTTGATCTTGTGCCCAGCCGGGCGGACATCGGCCAGAGCGACGCCAGGGCGCTGCCGCTCCAGGACGCCTCGGTGGACTTTGTCTTCCTCGACCCGCCCTACTCCACGCACATCGAGTACAGCGACCACCCCGACTGCATCGGCCGCCTGGACTCGAGCCAGGGGGCCTACTACCAGGCGATGGCCGGCGTCTTCGACGAGGCGTTTCGCGTGCTGCGCGACCGTCGTTATCTGGCGGTCTACGTCAGCGACAGCTGGCGCAAGCAGAAGGGCCAGGCGGGGGGCGTGTTCATGCCCATCGGCTTTGAACTGTTCTCGATGCTGCGCGAGCGGATGCGGCCCATCGACATCGTGTGCGTGGTGCGCCGCAACGCCAAGCTGCGCCAGGGCAACCGCCACCAGGCGGCGGCGAAGGACAACTTCTTTTTGCGGGGGTTCAACTACCTGCTGATCTTCAAGAAGGAGCAGTAGGGCCCGCGGCACGCCCCGGCGGGTGTGTGGGGTAAACCCAGCGGGCCGCGAGGGTTACGCTGGCCGTCGCGGGGGCCTAGACTGCCTTGGAACCAACCCCCCAAAGGAGGCCCAAGAAATGGTGACCACAACCGCCACCGTGTATCTGTCCATCCTGACCGCCGCGGGGCTTGCCGCCGGCGCCCTGGCCCAGGCCACGCCCATCGGCGAGTTCGACGGCGAACGCAGCGAGAGCTTCGAGGCCTTCCCCACCGGGGGCTTTGGCACGGGCGAGTCGCGCCGCATCCTGGGCGACACCGCCGACCTCTGGGCCGGGCCCAGCGGGCGCATGGCCGTGGACCGCTACTGGGGCTTCATCTGCTTCCTGGAGTGCTGCGAGCTGTTCCCCTTCGAGGGCTTCCGGGCCGCGGGCTCGACCGCCGGGCCGGGCATCATCGACTTCGACGAGCCCATCGCCCGCTTCGGGGCTTTTCTGGGCTCGAACATCTTCGACGCCGACCGGCCCAGCCCCACGGCCGAGTTCTACGACGCCTCGGGCGCGCTCATCGACACCCAGCGCATCGACCTGGGCGGCGTGTGCGGCCGGTGGGCGTGGAACGGCTGGGAGTTTGCCCGGCCCGTGTCGCGCGTGGTGCTGCGGCACGGCGTCTTCGGCGACCCGTGGATCATCATGGACAACGTGCGCGTGGACGCGGCCGGGGCGGTCTGCCGCGCCGACATCGACGGCGACGGCGAGTTGACGCTGTTCGACTTCCTCGAGTTCCAGAACCTCTTCAGCGCGGGCGACCTCCGCGCCGACTTCGACGGCGACGGCGAGCTGACGCTGTTCGACTTCCTGGCCTTCCAGAACGAGTTCGCCCAGGGCTGCGACTGATCGCAAGGCGAACGCCGCACCCAACCAGGCCCGGGCACCAGCCCGGGTTTTTTCTTTGCCGCGCAGGGGCGGCCCCGCGCCGAGCGCCGGCTCCAACGAGAAATCGCCCTGGAGCCGGCGGGCGTTTGTGGTATGCTGTGCGTAAAGGAGTATCCAATGGTACCAAAGCCCGACCGAATCGCCGTTGCATCCGTCATGGTCGCCCTTGCGGTGGCCGCCGCCGCCGCCACCGCCCCGGCCCGAGCCCAGACGGCCTGCGGGCACTGGCAGCCGCTGATCGAGGAACTGATCGGCAGCATCGGCACCGTCCCGACCCGCGTGTCGGACCTGATCGTCTTCGACGCGGGCGACGGCCCCATGCTCTACATGGCCGGCAACTTCGAGGTGGTCGTCGACCCGGTCTTCGGCCAGGTGCGGGCCCCCGGGCTGGCCCGCTTCGACGGCGTCCGCTGGTCGGCCGTGCCCGGGCTGGACGGCCCCGGGCTCGAACTGGACCGCCGGGCCATCGCGTTGGAGGTCTTCGACGACGGCTCGGGCCCGGCGCTCTACGTCGGGGGCGAGTTCGGCATGGCCGGGGGGCGCGAGGCTGTGGGCATCGCCCGATGGGACGGCGTGGAATGGAGCGTGCTGGATGGGCCCGGCGTGCCCGGGCGCATCTCAAGGATTTACAAGTTGCACGCCCACGACTTCGGCGATGGCCCCATGCTCTATGCCGCCGGAGTGATCTACATGGGAGAACGCATTCCCCCGGAATTCATCCGCCGGTGGGACGGCATGGCGTGGTCTTCGCCCGGCGACGAACGCCCGCTCGGGGGAGCGGCCATCGAGATGGCCAGTTTTGGCGGCGACATCTACCTGACGGGAGAGTTTAACAGCATCGGTGCGCGGCCGGTTCCAGGCATCGCCCGCTTCGATGGCACGGCCTGGACTACGCCCCTGGGACCCGACCAGAGCATCTTGTCCAGTCAGTTCAGGCCGCTCCTGTTCACCGAGTATGACGGACGCGATGTATTGGCCGCCGGTGGCATCTATGAGGTGTTTGAGGGCGGCGAACGGATCGCCCTTTCTCTCGCGGCCTGGGATGGCAATCGCTGGGACTCGCTGACCAAGGCGCTGCCCACGACCATCTTGATTCCCTTGGCGCTTGCCGCATTCGACGACGGCTCGGGCCCAGCCCTGTTCGTCTCGGCCAGCAGCATTTTTGGCGGTTTGAACGTCGCCCGTGTTCGCGACGGCGTGCTCACGCCTTTGCCGCCGCTCGCTATGGGCTTAGTCGTCGAATTGTTCGTCTACGACGACGGCTCGGGCCCGGTGCTGCTGGCCGGCGGGGGGATCTTCGGCAGCAGGCCCATGGCCACCTACCTGGCCCGCTGGGTGCCCGACGCGCCGTGCCGGGCAGACCTCGACGCCGACTGCCGCCTGACCTTCTTCGACTTCCTGGCCTTTGGCAACCTCTTCGCCGATGGCGACCTTGCCGCCGACTTCGACGGCGACGGCGAGCTGACCATCCTGGACTTCCTGGCCTTCCAGAACGCCTTCGACGCCGGCTGCCAGTGAGGTTGGTGCCTACTCGGGCGCGATGCGCAGCAGGGCGCCGTCGCGTTGGTCGGTCAGGACGTAGAGCAGGCCGTCGGGGCCCTGGCGCACGTCGCGGACGCGGGCGTCGAAGGGCAGGGTCTGGTTGCCGCTGACGCGCGGGCCGTCGTCGCCATCGGCGAGCATGACGCGGCGGACCTGCCGGGCGATGAGCCCGCCGGCGAAGAGGTCGCCCTGCCACTGGGGGAAGGCCTCGCCGGTGTACAAGGCCAGCCCGCTGGCGGCCAGCACGGGCGTCCACACGCAGGCGGGGTCGACCATGCCCGGCAGGCTGACGTGCTCGCTGATAACCTGGCCGGTGTAGTGGACGCTGTGGGTGGCCTTGGGCCAGCCGTAGTTCTTGCCGGGCTCGATGCGGTTGAGCTCGTCGCCGCCCAGGGCACCGTGCTCGGTGGCCCAGACGTGGCCCGTGGCCGGGTCGATGGCCATGCCCTGGATGTTGCGGTGGCCGTAAGAGTAGACGAAGCGGCCCACGTCCTCGCGGTCGGCGAAGGGGTTGTCGGCGGGCGCGGTGCCGTCGTCGTTGAGGCGCAGGACCTTGCCCCAGGCGTTGTCCAGGTGCTGGGGGTTGTCGCGGGCCAGGCGTCCGCCCACGCGGGTGGGGGGGTTGCCGCCGTCGCCGATGGACAGAAGGAGGGTCCCATCGGGCAGCCAGACGATGCGGCTGCCAAAGTGCTGGCCGCCGGGCTTGTCGGGCGTGGCGCGGAAGAGTTCCTCGACGTTCTCGATGCGGGCGGACTTGGAGAGCGGTTGCCCGGGAATGTCGTCCTCGTCACCGGTGAGGATGGTCAATGTGCCGCGCGAGAGGACGGTGCGGTTGGCGCGGGCGTCGCCGGTGGCATGGGTGAAGTAGACCAGGTTGTTGTTCGCAAAGTCGGGGTGGAGCGCCACGTCCATCATGCCGCCCTGGCCGAGTTGGCTCGACTCGGGCGCGCCCCGCACCTCGTCGGGCGTGACGACGAAGGGGTTGTCCTTCTTGAACTGGGCGCTATCGACGAACAGCACGCGCCCGCCGCGCTCGGTGATGAGCATGGAGCCATCGGGCAGCCAGGCCATGCCCCACGGGTGGCGCAGGCCCTCGATGACCGTCTCGACGCGGTAGCCATCGGCCTTTGGGGCGTCCTGCTCGTTGTCGGAGAAGATGGGCGAGGGGCCCTCGGTGGCGGGCGAGGCACCCTGGCCGCAGGCGGGCAGGGCGCACAACAGGACGGCGAGTGTGGCGCGGAGCATGGGCCATGGTACGGGCCGGCGCGGCGCGTATGCTCGGATGACCGGATTTCCCCCAAACAGGAGGTGGCCGATGCGTGCGCGAGCGGGTGCGATCTGGGCGGTGGTGGTTGTGGTGGCGCTGTTCCATGCCCAGGCCGCGGTGGGGGGTGTGGGGGACGGGCCGCGGTGGCGGACGGACTTCGACGCCGCCCTGGCCGATGCCAAGGCCGCCGGGCGCGACGTGCTGGTGGAGTTCACCGGCAGCGACTGGTGTACCTGGTGCATCCGGCTGCACGACGAGGTGCTCTCGAGCGAGGCCTTCGACCGGGCCACGCGCGAGCGCTTCGTGCTGGTGCAACTGGACTTCCCCAGCGACCGCACGACGATTTCACAGGCTTTGTACGAGCAGAACCTGCAACTGCGCGAGCGCCTGCGGCCGGGCGGATATCCCACCATCTTGCTGCTCGACGGCGACGGGCTGCCCTACGGGCGGCTGGTGGGCTACCAGCCGCGGGACCAGTGGCTGGCGTCGTTCGAGACGGCCGCGGGCGTGCGCGACACGCGCGACGTGGCCTTCGGGGCCGCCCGGGGCGAGCAGGGGCGGGCGCGGGCCGAGCGGCTGCGTGCCGGGCTCGACGTTGTCAACCCCACCGACGCGCGCCAATATGTCCACGTGCTGCGCGAGATCTACGAGATCGAGTTTCCCCAGGACGCGTACGACCCGGACCTGGCCTTGCAGCACTACCTGCGCACGCGCCCTGCGGCCGGCGCGGCACCGATTCGCGATGACGGCGACGAAGCGCCCGTGCCGCCGCTGCCCCTGATCAGGCCCCAGGACCGGCCCCAAGACCAGCCTGTCGAAGCGCCCGCCCAACCGCGGCCGATCGTCCACAACATGGACGAGTTCGTGGGCATCATGGAGTTGCTGGGCGTTGGGCCCGATGGCGGCGGGCGGCCCGATGTCGCCTCGGCGGCGTACACGCTGGGCGTGGCCCGGGCGCTGGCGTACCGCTACCGCGTTGGCGGCTGGCCCCGCGGCGCGCCGGGCAACCGGGCCATCCTGGCGCTCATGGCCTGGGCCGAGCACCAGAAAGACCTGGAATTCTTCGCTGCCTTGCTCGACGAGTTGCCGAGCGTTCGCCAAGGGCTGGGTGGGGGCGAGGCGTTCGTCGATCGGCTGCGCGGGCGGCTGGAGAGCCTTCGGCAGGGCACGGCACGGGGCACGTTCTTCGAGTGGCTGCTGGACCGGCCGGGCGATGGGCCGAGCGTTGGGCCTGTCGATAGGCCCGGCCGGGGCGGTTAGCCGCCCAGGGCCTCGCGCAGGCGGTCGGCGTTGGCGCGCATCACGTCCATGTAGTCGCCGTGGTCGGGCCTGGTCTCTGCGGGCGAGAACAGCACGCTGACGACGCCAAGCTCGTTGGCCAATGCTTGCACGATGGCGTCGGTGGGCTGGCCTTCCCACAACAGCACGATGGGCTTGTCGTCGCTGGCCAGGCCGCCTTCCTCGTGCAACGCATCGTGGACGGTCTTGACCACGGCCTGCGCGTCCTCGTCCTCGGGGTCCAGGTCGAGGTTGTGGACGTGCCAGCCGAAGGCGCGGGCCAGGTAGTTGTACGCGGGGTGGCTGGCCAGCAGCGTCACGTCCTGGATTTTGGAAGAGAGGTTCAGCAGCGAGGCGTGCAGCAGGTCGAGGTCTTCCAGCAGCGATTGGTAGTTTGCATCGAAGGCCGCTTTGTGCTCTGGCCAGGTCGCGCCCATCGCGTCGGCGATGCGGCGGGCCTGGATCTTGGCCAGCGTGGGCGCGACCCATGTGTGCCCGTCGAGCCCTTCGTGCGTGTGCTCGCCCGCCGGGCCGTGGCTGTGCGTGGTGGCCTCCATGGTGATGGGCCCGCCCGCCTCGTCCAGGGCCGTTGCGCTGAGGCTCTCGACGGTGCGGATGCGCGGCAGGGCAGCGCCGGCCACCCACTTCTCGAAGTCCACGCCATTGGTGATGATGAGCTTGGCGTTCTGGAACTGGGCCATCGCGTCGGCGTCGGGCCGCCAGAAGATGGGGTCTTCGTCATCGGGCAGGGGGCTTCGCACAGGCACCAAGCCGCCGGCGATGCGCTCGGCGAAGTACTGCGTGGGGTAGAAGGTGGTCATGACGACGTCTTCGAGGGGCACGACCACGACCTGCTCGTTCTCGACGCCGCAGCCGGAAGGCAGCAGGGCGGCCAGCAAGAGGGCCGACAGGGCCATCATGAGCGTGGCGTGGCGTGGGCGTGCGTGGGGCATGGCATTGGCTCCCGGTGTGGCTCAGAGGAAGGCCGACAGGCGGCCGGCCACGCCCAAGGCTACCCACACCAAAGCGGCGGCGATGCCCGCGCCCAGCGCGATCAGGCCCGCAAGCTCCCCGCCCACCAGCACCAGGGCCGTCCGGCGGGGGGCACCCATGTCGGCCAGCGTGCGGAGTTCTGCCGCTCGCAGGCGGAAACCAAGGGTGGCGATGAGGGCGATCAGCGCCCCGGTGCTCAGGCCCAGCACGATCGACAACGCGTCGAAGACCAGCCGCAGCCGAACGACGAAGGCGATGATCTCCTCGACAACGGCCGCCGGCTCGATGGCCTGGAGGCCCGGCTGGGCGTTGAGGCGCGCTTCCAGGATGGTGGCGGCGCGGTCGTTGGTGGGGTAGAGCAGGACGCCCGTGAGCGGGAAGCCGTCGCGCGAGCCGTGGATATGGAAGCCGCCGACGTTGTCGTCGGTGACCTCCTGATAGGTGCGCACGGCCTCGCTCAGGGCCACCTTGTCGCCCTGGCGGGCGATGACCAGTTCGGGCTGGTCGATGCTGGCCGCGTCGTCGTGCCCGTGGGCGAAGCCCTCGAGCAGCCAGGCGGTTTCGATGTCGACAAAGATCGCTTCGTCGTCGCTGGTGCCCGTGGGGGCCAGCACGCCCACGATGGCGAGCTTTACGGGCGGTGCCTTGGCAATGTCGTAGGCCTCGCGCTGGTCGCTGAAGATGGTGCCGCCCGGTTCGAGGCCCAGTTGCCTTGCCGCCGACGCGCCCGCCACGGCCTCGCCCAATTGCGCGAACAGCCTGCCGCCGCGCAGGGGCATGGGCACGCCCGGGCGCTGGAAGTAGCCCACGTCGGTGGCGACCAGGGGCATCCTCCCCGCGGTGAAGCGGGCGTGGATGGGGATGGCCGTTGCCAGGGGATCTTGGGCCAGGCGCGTGTAGTGGCCAAACTCGAGTGTTTGCAGCGGCGCGGGTCGGAAGTACAGTGTGGCCAGCACCAGGTCGAAGCGCCCGCCCGGAGCGCCCACGACCAGCGGGGCCATCTCGGCGCGAGATCGCAGGCCCTGCTCGAACCGCGCTGCCAGCGATCGGCTGAGCAAGGGCACCAGCAGCGCCACCGCCACGCACGCCACCAGCAAGGCCGAGCGGCCACGGTGCCGCCACGCGTGCCAATAGATCAGCGGCAGCAGTTTCATGCCCGATTCCCCGAGGCCGCGGGAAGACCCATGTCCAGCACGTGCCCGAAGCGTGGAAGCAGGCCGTGGTCGTGGGTCACCAGCAGCACCGTCGCGCCCGTGCGCTGGGCCTGATGGAGGATGAGCGAGACGATCGAGCCCGCCCGCGCGGGGTCGAGGTTGCCCGTGGGCTCGTCGCAGGCGATCAACGCGGGCTCGTGGACCAGCGCCCGGCAGATGGCTACGCGCTGCCGCTCGCCCTGGCTCAGTTGGTCTGGCCGTCGCGCGAGCGTGTGGGCGATGCCCGCGGCTTCTGCAAGGTCGCGGGCGCGCTGGCGGGCGGCCTTGTCGAGCCTTGCCGCCCGGTGCAGCCGCAGGGGCGCGAGGATGTTCTCCAGCGCGGTGCAATAGTCCAAGAGCGCGAACTGCTGGAACACGAAGCCCACCGAGGCGATGCGCAGGGCCCGCCGGCGGGCGTCGCTCTGGCGCTCCAGCGCGTGCCCGGCCAGCGTCACGCCGCCCGAGGTGGGCACGAGGATGCCCGTGAGGAGGCGCAGCAGCGTGGTCTTGCCGCAGCCGCTGGGCCCGACGATGGCCGTGTGCTGGCCCCGGGCGATGGTCAGGCGTGGCAGATCGACAACGGGCCCCTCCTCGGCACGGAAGGCAAATCGCAGGTCTCGGGCGTCCAGCAGCGTTTCGGGCACGGATAGTGATAGGCCAAGGAACGACCAAAACACGGAACCGGTGCTTTCTGACGACCGTATAACCAAACCGAGCACATCGAACGTGGGAGGTGACCGATGGTCTGGCGTGTGTGCGGGGTTGCGGGCTTGCTTGGGGTTGGGAGTATCGGGCTGGCCCAATCGAGTTTCTATTTTGAGATCGAGCACACCACGCTGCTGCCCGGCCAGAGCACACAGGTGCAACTCTGGGCCGCCTTCCCGGCCGCGGATCATTCCGTGGCGGGCATCTGGACAAGCCTGCGCAGCAGCACGGGCTCGGAGGGTTTCAGCGACATGCGCATCGTGCCGCCGCTGGATGGTCCCGGGACGACAGCCGGCACGCTGTCGGCAACTGGTGTGGATGACATTCTCGCCGGACAACTGATGTTTCCTATTTGTGGCATCGGAGGATGTCCTCCGAGCATCAATCCGATTGTGTTCTGGGAGGCAACCTACACCGCCCCGGCCGATGCAACACCGATGGCGTTGGACCTGTCGACGCTGACAAGCAGATTCGATGTATACCCGGAGTTGCTGAACCCACGCTCCGAATCGCGGCTCGAAGGGTTGGTCGAAGCGTCTGCCACTATCCATATCGTGCCGGCACCGGCTGGCGTGTTCGCTCTGGCCTTGGGCTTGGTGTGCGTGCGGCGTCGCCGTTAGAACGATTCGAGTCCTGCCGCGGGTTCCGCCCCATCGCCTTCGACCCATCGCTGCTGGCGCATCTGTTGGCCCACGATGCGCCAGCCTTGCTCAAGGCCCGCCAGGGTGTACACGGCTTCGTACTCGTGGACACGCGTGTGGCTGTGGCCCCAGTGGTACACCGTGCCCGCCACGCGCCAGCGGTGCAACACCTCGATGCGTGCCCGGCCATGCTCGTCGGTGGCGATGCCTTGCACGTCCAGCGCCAGCGGTTCCACGCCCGTCACGATACCCAACATGCCACCCTGCTCGGCCTGCACCAGCGAGTTGTAGACCTGGGTATACAACGTCTTGAGCAACGGCCCGCTCACCGATCGCTCCAGAGCGTCGTAGATCTCGCCCTCGCTGGCGTGGTCGAAGGCCTTATATAAGTTCGCGTGCAGGGGCTCGAAGATTGCTGCCACGCCCGGGGCCGAGGGCAAGGCAATCGACCCGCCCGTGCCGGGCAAGGGCACGCGCCAGGCGGGCAAGAGCACCCCGAAGGCCGAGGCCGCAAGTGCGGCGGCCAACGTGCCCAGGCCCGCGGGCACGCCCTTGCGGCGCGTGATGATCGTGCACGCGATGAGCCCGGGCACCAGTACAAGCAACCCGAGCAAGGACAGCCGCAAAGGCTCGCTGGGCGTGGGCACGGGCGGGATGGCGGCGAACCGGGAGTCGCCCGACTCGTCGGCGTGCCACTCGATGGTGGGCCTGGCGTGGCTGAAATGGACGATCTGAACCCCGCCTTCGGAAGTCTGCAACAGGCATTCCAGCACCATGTAGGGCGGCAGGCCGTCGGGCCCGGTCATGCCTTCGAGCATGGCCGCGACACGGTCCCGCGGGAAGGTTGGCCAGGTCACTTTGACAACGTGCGGATTCGGGGCCTCATAGCGCACGATGCTGGCCGAGCGGATCAATGCCCGAGCACCGTACTGGGGGAAAGCACCCAACATCCAGGGCTCTGGATCTGCGAAGAAGTCGTATCGGTCGATGGTGGGCACGATGACCCGCCCGTCGGCCTCGACCACGACCCGCTCCTCGAGATACTTTCGCAAGCCGTCTTCGATGTCCCGGGCTTCGACATCGCCCACTTGGTCGAGGGCCTCGCGGGGCAGGCCCAGGGCCTCGTCGATGAAGGCCAGGTTGAGCCCGATCTGGAAGGTCAGTCCGGTGGCGTCGATGGCCAGCCGAAGGTCGGCGTGGGGCCCATCCTGGGGGTGTGCCAAGGCCTCGGCCGGGGCGTGGAAGGTGGCCAAGACCAGGGAAATGGCATGGATCAGGGAAAACCGCACGCAACGATCGTACGTCGGCCCATCTATATTCAGCGGATACTGCCCCGACGTGCCAGGATCGCCCGCGCATCCCAAGCGGGCGAAAGGAAACCAATCCCATGCCCAACCGCCCCCGCTTACTCAAGCCCGCCGTCCTTCTGACCTTGGCCGTCACGCTCCCGGCCTTGTCCGTCTACGGCGGCACCGACACCGAGCGACGTGTGCAGAGCGTTCAGGGGTCACCGATTGCCGACGTGCTGTCGCAAATGCCCGCGGACGTTCGGGCCTTTGACATCCACATCTCGACACTGGCCGGCCCATACATGCAAGGCAGAGTGCCGGGCTCGATCGGGTCGGAACGTGCCAAGGACTACGTGCAGTATCACCTCGTCGAGGCAGGACTGACACCCGCCTTTCCCGACGCCGACGGTAACGCATTCCGCAGTTACCGTCAGCCCTTCCCGCTATCGTCGTCGTGGTCGGTCGAGCGAGAGATGCTGGTGGCCAGCAAGGGCAACCAGCGTGTCGAGATGCAGGCCGAGCGTGAGTTCATGCTGACGGCCATGGGCCAGAACGGCACCTCGAAGGGTGAGGCCGTCTTCCTGGGTTATGGCATCGACGACGGGCCCGATGGCTACAACAACTTCGAGGGCGTCGAGACGCTCGAGGGCAAGATCGCCGTTGTGTTCCGGTTCGAGCCCATGGACGGACAGGGACGCAGCCTGTGGAACGAAGGCCGCCGAGGCTGGTCCGGGCGTGCCGGGTTCCAAGGGAAGTTGCGTGCCGTCGGCGAGCGCAATCCCGCGGGCATTGTCATCATCAACCCGCCCGGTGCGTCCGATACACGCGGAAACCAATTGGGCCGCTTCCAAGGCCCGGTCTACAGCAACGTGCCGGTGATGGTCCTGACCGCCGAAGCGGCCGACCGGACCCTCAAGGCGTTTGGCAGCAGCCAGACCACGGCGTCGCTCCGCGAGCACGCGGACTCGAACAGCGCCCCGATCGAACTGGGGTTCACCTTTGAACTCGACGGACAGGCCGAGCGCAAGCCCGTGGTCGCCGAGAACGTCGGCGGTGTCCTTCGCGGCGTGGGCGACCTCGCTGACCAATGGATCGTCGTGGGTGCCCACCTGGACCACCTGGGCATGGGCTACTTCGGCTCACGCTCGGGCCCGGGCTCCTTGCACCCCGGTGCGGACGACAATGCCTCGGGCACGGCCGGGTTGTTGCTGCTGGCAGACCTGTTGAGCACGCGCCTCGCGGGCGACGATCGCCCCCGACGCTCTATCCTCATCGTGGGCTTCGATGCCGAAGAGAGCGGGCTGAACGGTTCGGCGTATTACACGCGGAACCCCATCGTGCCCATCGAAGACCACATGCTGATGGTCAACTGGGACATGATCGGCCGGATCGTGAACGAGCGTGTGCTGGTGGCTGGCGGCTTCACGGGCGAGGGCTTGTCCGAGTTCATCGCGCCCTATTTTGCTGAGAGTGGGCTGGAGGTGGTCGTGCCCGAGACGATGAGCGGTGCCAGCGATCACACACCCTTCTATCGCGCGGGCGTGCCGGTCCTGTTCTCGATCATCGCCGATTTCCACTCGGACTACCACACCCCAGAGGATGTGGTCTGGAAGATCAACCGCGTAGGCGCGGTCAAGACGGTGCGGATGTATGAGAACATCGTCTTCGACGCGGCCATGCGGACCGAGCGTTTCCGGTTCATCAGCCCCGAGGAGCAGCGTCAGCAACGCCAGCAGCGCGAGCGTCAGGCCCAGGCCAACCAGCCACGGATCAACGTCCGCGTGGGTGTGGTCGTCGACACCGAGGCCACCGGTGATGGCGTCGTGCTGGCGGAGATCACCGAGAACTCACCGGCCTCGCAAGCGGGCCTGCGTGCGGGCGACCGTTTGGTCCGCTGGGACGGCCAGAAACTGACCACCCCCGACGCCTGGCGTGCCGTGCTGGCAAACCACAAGGCCGGCGATGTCGTGAACGTGGGCGTGAGCCGCGAGGGCCAGGAAGTCACGGTGACGCTGACTCTTCAGGGCCGATAACTCGTTTCTAAGGGTCATAACGCCAGCATTCGATCACGAAAGTCACAAGTCCTCACAAATATTTGTGAGTGCGGGATCTCCCCGTTCAAAAGCCCTGTATACTCATCGTGGAGTGAGAGTGGCTCTTCGGAGCTTTTCATAGAGGGAGTATTGACAATGCGTCAGTTGATGGTCTCGTGCGTGGCCGTTGCGGGTCTCGCTGTGGGCGTGGCTCAGGCCGACATCGTGAATATCCAGGGCGTCGTCTCGGCCAGCACCGAGCAGACCGGGGCGACTTATTCGGGGTCTCTCGAATACAACTTCATGGGCGGGTCCACGGGCGAACTGAAGGTCTCGCTGACCAACGACACGCCCGCGTCCGTGGGTGGATTCCTGACCGGGTTCCTGTTCCGGGCCGACGCGGTGACGGGTGCGGCGCTGACCTCGGCCAACCCCATCTCGTTCCAGAACACCGGCGCGGACTCGGGTTCGCCCTTCGGCACTTTTGATGGTGGGGCGGCCCTTGGTGGTTCGTTCCTCGGTGGAGGCTCGCCGACGGCTGGCCTTGGCATCGGCCAGAGCGGCATGTTCGTCTTCAGCATCACCTCGGCGATGGCCTCGACCATCAGTGCCGCCGACTTCCTGGGCACGCTGAGCAATCCCGGCTTCGTTGTTCGATTCCGCGGCTTGGCCGACGGGGGCTCGGACAAGGTGCCCGGCGGGCCCGGCCCGGACGTGGTGATCCCCCTTCCCGGCGCTGGCATGCTCGCGGGTGCTGGCCTGCTGGCCCTTGGCCTGCGTCGCCGTCGCTGATCCGGTTCTTATCCATCGCATGAATACCAGGCCCGTGGGCGTACTTGCCTGCGGGCTTTTTCATCGGCGGAGCGATTATCAGGCCCGTTTCAAAATATAACTTCCAAGTGACGCGTCAAGATTGCTGCCTTCGCACGCTCTTGGGGTATCTTGTCTGGTCAGGACCATGCCGAAAGGGATGGGGGGAGAAACTCAAGATGCGTGGACTCGAACTTCTTGGAGCAGGTGTGATTGGCCTGCTCGCTTCGACAGCGTTGGCGGAATCCGTGAGCATGCATTCGACCTCGGGGCCATCGGCTCGGTCGGTGTCACGGGCTTCGGTGGACTGGTCGCGGGTCATGGCCGACATGGCCGGGCCGTCGAACCGTTCCAATGCCTCACCCGCGTTGTTCGCATCGTTCCAACGGCCCGGCCCGATGCTGGATTTTGCATCGGTGGGGCCGAGCAACGTCGCTAACACCGGCCGATTGCCCGCCGACTTGGTGAAGCAGTTGGTGCCTGTGGGGCCGGTCCCGGTGCGCGGCGCCACGCCGAAGGGTGTGCAATCGGGCACTGTGGTCGAGGGGCTGACGGAGCACCCGGTGAACCTGCCGCCCCAGTCCTCGCCTCCGGGAGAGGTGAACGACCCCACGGGCGGATCTGGTCCTTCGGTGGTCGTGCCGCTCCCCGGTGCTGGGGCGATGGCGCTGCTGGGCCTTGGCATGATTGCGGGGCGTCGGCGGCGGTAGCGGTCAGGCCCGCGTTGCAATAACCACCCGAGGCCGGCCGGCGAAGTCGCGCACGATCGCCGCGCCTTGGTACCGCGCGTCGGCCTCGAGGATGGCGGCGGCCTGCTCGGCGCGTGACGAGGCCACCTCGATGGCCAGCAGCCCGCCTTGGACCAACCGATCGGCGGCCTGCGCGATAATGGGCCGAACGAGGTCGAGCCCGTCGGCCCCGCCTCGCAGGGCGTGCGTGGGCTCGTGGTCCTTGACGTTAGGCGCGACGGCGGCCCATTCGTCGTCGGGGATGTAGGGCGGGTTGGCGACGATGGCGTCGTACGCTTGTCTTTGGGGCAGGGCGGCGAGCAGGTCGCCTGCGAAGGTCGTGACGCGGTCGGCGAGGTTGGTTCGTTCGATGTTCTCGCTCGCCAGCGCGAGGGCGTCGGCGTCGATGTCGCAGGCGTGGACGAGGGCGGTGTGGGCCTGGCTGGCGATGGCGATGGCCACGCACCCCCCGCCCGTACACACGTCGGCCACGAGCGGGGCGCGATCGGCGATGGGCTTGATGGCCGTCACAGCCTGGTCCACGAGCGTCTGAGTTTCGGGGCGTGGGATGAGCGCCCGCTTGTCGGTCTTGAGCGCGATGCCGTAGAAGGGCCACAGGCCCACGAGGTATTGCACGGGCTCGTGGTTCAGGGCCCGCTTGGCCAGGTCTCGCAGGGCGGAAAGTTCCTCGGGCGTGGCGGGGCGGTCGGCCTCCATGTAGAGGCGCAGGCGCTCGCAGCCGATGGCGTGGGCGACGAGCAGTTCGGCGCACAGGCGTGCGTCGTCGATGCCCTTGTCCTTGAGCGCGCCGCGAAGCCAGTCGAGCAGGCGGCGGGTGGTCCAGGGTTCGGCGGCGGTGGTCATGGGGTGGTCCATGTGTCGGCGGTGGTGGCGTAGATGAGGGTATCGCTCCAGCCCAGGCCGTCGATCCAGCGGTGGGCCCGCAGGCGGCCTTCGAGTTGGTACCCGGCCTTGTGCGCCACGCGGGCCGAGGCCACGTTGTCGGCCGAGCAGCGGATCTCGATGCGTCGCAGGCCCAGGCCGCCTTGGGATTGCGGCCGCAGCGCGACCCGGGTGAGCGCGACGACGGCCTCGGTACACACGCCCTGTCCCCGGCGGTCCTGCGTGATCCAATATCCGGTTTCGGCCTGTTGCGTGTCGGCGTGGAAGTCGTGCAGGCCCGTGCCGCCCTGGTACGCGCCGGTCGTGCGGTCGCAGATGAAGATGGGCATGTTGGCCGGCGGGTGGGCGTTCAGGTCGCGGATGAAGCGTTCGATGGTGTAGTGGGCTTGGCCGACCGAGAAGTTCTCGCTCCTGGCCCAGGGCATCCACTTGGAGAGGTTCTGCCGGTTGGCCTCGACGGCGCTATAGATGGCAGGGGCGTCCTCGTGGGTGGGGGCACGCAGCACCAGCCGCTCGGTGACGATGGGCAGGGGCCACGCTTCGGGGCGTTGCCACGGCTCGGGTGCTTCCATCACTTGCCCTCGTACCAGTTGCCCGCCACGCTGGCCTCGACCACCAGGGGCACGCGCAGGTCCATGGCCTTCTGCATCCGCTCGACGATCAAGGCCTTCGCTTCGTCGGCGTTCTTCTTGTCGGCCTCGAAGACCAGTTCGTCGTGGATCTGGAGGAGCATGCGCACGCCCTCGATCTCGGGCCCCTTGCCGCCGCGAAGGTGGGCGGCGTGGGGGCTCAGGCGCGCGTGCAGGTCGACCATGGCCAGCTTGATGAGGTCTGCCGCCGAGCCCTGCACCACCGAGTTGATGGCCATGCGTTCGGCCAGCGCGCGGCGGGCGGGGTTGTTCGAGTCGATCTCGGTGATGGGGCGGCGGCGTTTGAGCATGGTCTCGACGGAGCCCTGGCTGCGGGCCTGCTCGATGCACTCTTCGAGGAACGTCGTGATGCCGGCGAACCGCTTCTTGTAGCCCTCGATGATCTCGCCGGCCTCGGTGTTGCCGATGCCCAGCCGCCGGGCCAGCCCATAGGCCGTCACGCCGTAGATGATGCCGAAGTTGACCATCTTGGCCCCGTCGCGCTGCTGGCGGGTCACGTCCTGGGGCGACACGCCATGGATCTGGGCGGCCACGGCTCGGTGGATGTCCTGGCCCGCCTCGAAGGCGGCGATGAGCGCGGGGTCTTGCGACAGGTGCGCGAGGATGCGCAGCTCGATCTGCGAGTAGTCGCCCGCGATGAGCACGCGGCCGGTGGGCGCGATGAAGGCCTTGCGGATCTCGCGGCCCACCTCGCTGCGGATGGGGATGTTCTGGAGGTTGGGGTCGCTCGAGCTGAGCCGGCCCGTGGCGGCGACGGTCTGGTTGAAGCTCGCGTGGATGCGCCCGGTCTGGGGGTGGATCTCCTCGCGCAGGCTCACCAGATAGGTGCTCACCAGCTTGGTGAGCTGGCGATACTCGAGGATCAGTTGGGGCAGCGGGCTCTCGATGGTCGCGTCCTGGGCGAGCTTCTCGAGCACCTCCGCGTCGGTGCTCGGGCCGGTCTTGCCGCGCTTCAGCGGGCGGATGCCCAGGCCCGCGTCGGCCGCGTCGGGCTTGTTGAAGAGGATCGAGGCCAGTTGCTTGGGCGAATCGGGCTCGAAGGGGCGACCGCACGAGGCCATCGCCTCGTCCTGGATCTTCCCCTTGAGCTCGGCGATGCGCGTGTTCAACCGGGCCTCCTGCCGCTGGAGTTCCTCGGGGTCCACGAGGATGCCGTTGTACTCCAGTTCGGCCAGTACGGCGATCAGCGGCACCTCGACCTGGCCGTTGAGCTCGCCCAGGCCCATCGAGCGGATCTGCGGCGCCATCCTCGCGTGCAGTTGCAGCGAGACGTCGGCGTCCTCGGCGGCGTAGGGGCCGGCCTGCTCCAGGGGCACCTGGTCGAAGCGTTTCTGCTGCTTGCCCGTGCCGATGAGGCTCTTGATCGAGATGTTCTCTCGTCCCAAGAGCGCCAGGGCCAGGGCGTCCATCGCGTGCGAGGAGCGCGAGGCGTCGATCAGGTAGCTGGCCACCATGGTGTCGAAGGCCACGCCGCCCAGTTCCACCCCCGCCCGCCGCAGCACGAGGATGTCGTACTTGAGGTTGTGCCCGGTCTTGGCGGGCTTGTCGGCTTCGAGGATGGGCTTGAGCACGCCAAGCGCCGTGGCCTCGTCCAGGTGGGTGCCCGGCTCGGGCGAGCGCACGGGCACGTACCAGGCCCGGCCCGCCTCGACGGCGAAGCTCAGCCCGGCCAGTTCGGCGAGCATGGGGCGGATGTGCGTGGTCTCGGTATCGACGGCCAAGACATCGGCCGAGCGCAGGGCCTTGGCCAGGGCGTCCAATGCCTCCTTCGTGCGCACGATCTCGTAGTGGCTGTCGGCCGGGCTTGCGGGGTTGGCCGTCGGCGCGGGCGTGTCGAACAACCCACCCTGGCCCGGCGCGTCGGTGTGGCGCGTGCGGCTGGGCTTGGGCTCGACCTCGCCCGCGGCCGGCTCGGCCTGGCCCAGCAACTGCCGCAGCTCGTCCTGGTAGCGGTTGAAGCCCAGTTCCTTCAAGATCGGCAGCAGGTTCTCCAGTTGCAGCGCGCCCACGCGGGCTTGGTCCAGGTCGAGCGAGACATCGATGTCGTCGATGAGCGTGACCAGCTGGCGGCTGGTGGTGAGCGTGTCGGCCGCCTCGCGCAGCTTCTCGCCGCGCTTGCCCTTGATCGTGTCGGCGTTGGCCAGCAGGTTGTCCAGGTCGCCGTACTCGGCGATGAGCTTGGCGGCGGTCTTGACGCCCACACCCTCGACGCCCTTGATGTTGTCCACCGTGTCGCCGGCCAGCGCCAGCACGTCGCGCCACTGGGCGGGCGTGACGCCGAACTCTTCGTGCAGGGTCTGCGCGGTGATCAGCTCGTCGTTGTGGACGTCGTAGAGCTCCAAGGCCCCGCGCGCCCCGTTCCCAGCCCCCCCACGCGGATGGAGCAACTGCTTGAGGTCCTTGTCCTTGCTCACCACGCGGATGTTGACCTTGTCGGCCAGTTGCCTGGCCAATGCCGCGATGGCGTCGTCGGCCTCGTAACGCTCCAGCCCCACGATGGGCACTCGGATCGCGCGCAGGATCTCCAGGCAGCGCTGCACCTGCCCGGGCAGGTCCTCGGGCGGGGGGGGGCGGTTGGCCTTGTAATCGGGCGCGATGTCGCTGCGGATGGTCTGGGTATCGCCCGAGACGTCGATGGCGACAGCCAGATAGTCGGGCCCCTCGCCCACCTTCGTGGCCCCGGCCGCCGCCCCGCGCAGCAGCTTGAGCAGCATGCCCACGAACCCAAAGGTCAGGTTCGTGGGCTCCTTGGTCACCGGGCTGGTCATCGGCGTGCGGATGGCGTGGTAGGCCCGGAAGAACTGGGCGTAGCCGTCGATGAGGTAGAGGGTCTTGGAGGGCGGGCTCTGGTGTGGGCTGGGGGGCTGGCTGGGGGGCATGGTGGGCCATCGTATGGGCGGGCGATCGGGGTTTCGGGCATCGGAACGAACCGAACGAACCCATCGAGTGCGCGGGGGTGGGGGGGGCCTTCTTGCCCATCACCCTTTCGACCCCCACCCTTTCGACCCCGACCCTTATGCCCCCACCGACACGGCGCATGAGAAAGCCGCCGGGCGCACTCGTCGGCGCCCGGCGGCGAGGTGGAAGAGAGATGGGTGGTCGGTCCGGCTCGGGCCCGCTCGGTCCAGCGCGGAACGATCGGTCCAACCCCAACCCCAACCCCGGCCCCGCCCCGGGCCGGTCAGGCGACCTGCTTGATGCCCGGCTCCACCGGCCCCTGGGCGATGATGGTCGCCTGGTTGCCCGCGCCGAAGCGCACGGTGAAGTAGGCCGGGTTGCCGTCCTTGGTGCTGGTCTGGGCCGTCACCAGGTAGGTCACCACGTTGCTCTGGCCGGTGAGCGTGTCGTCCTCGAAGTTCCGCTTCTTGGCGTTGAGCAGGAACTCGAAGGGCGTCTGCGGCGCCGCCTGGCGCATCACCCGGTACGTCACGGCCGTGACGCCCGAGGGATGGTCGCACTTGAAGGCAAAGCGCAGCCCCCCGCTCTGGAGCAGCTCGACCTTGAACGCCTCGGGCGTGCCCGGGGGCGGGCTGGGCGTCGGCTCGGCCGGCTGGGGCAGCTGCGCCTCGGTGAAGACCGCCCCGGGGTTGGGGCTCGTGCGGGCAAAGCCGCGGATCTGCACCACCTGGCCGGCGGCCGTGGACCGCATGCCGCCGGCAACCTGGCGGTACTCCTGGCCCTTGGCCCGCGTCTGGGCCTTGAGGGCCTCGTACTCGGCCCGCAGCGTCTGGGCCGAGGCGTGCAGGGCGGCCAGCGAGGCCACCTGGCTGGTTTCCAGGCCGATGTTGGGCGCCGCGACCACCCACACGGGCAGGCGGACGCCCACCCAGGAGATGGCCTCGGGCAGTTTCGTGGGTACGGTGCTCATGACCGGCCCCCTTTCCCGGCGGGCCCGGCGGCGGGCCCACGCGAATGGGTGAGCGAACGGGGAACGCGGCCCGGGCGGCCGCACGATCGATCCATGATCTGCCTCTGCATGACAAGGCTCCTGCGGGCTTCCATACCCGCTCGACCGAACGCCACCATGGCCCCGGCCACCAGGGCTATCGAGCGGTCCGGAAACCGTCTTGAGCCAAAGCATGGAACAAAATTCCAACCAGCCAGAAAAAAAGATCGCACCAGCCCCGGAAACTGGGCCAAAACCCCCACAAACCACCCACAAACCACCCGCAAACCCCTCTCCAACCAGCGCCAGGGCCATTCGCAAGCCCAATCCGGCACGTGAGATCCGAGATGTGCCATGCGAGATCTGGAATCTGCCATGGCAGATCCGGGATTTGCCATGCGAGATCTGGAATCTGCCATGGCAGATCCGGGATTTGCCATGCGAGATCTGGAATCTGCCATGGCAGATCCGGGATTTGCTATGCGAGATCTGGAATCTGCCATGCGAGATCTGGAATCTGCCAAGGCAAATTCCAGATTTGCCATGCGGGATTTGGAATCCGGGATGCGAGATCCGGTTTCTGCCATGCGGGATCCGGGGCTCGCGGATTCGAGTTCCGAGTTTTGAAAGCGTTTGCAGTTGGTACAGGGCTTGGGGGTGTCCTGTCCATGGGCGTGCCCGTGTTCGACCGATCCCCAGGGCGTATCCGTGCGCGGCGGGGGCCCCCTTCGAAGCATGGCCAAGACCCGAAAACCAAAGCGCCGCGTCCGTTTGCAACCCCACGACAAGCAAGCGGGTATTGTTCTGGAATGTGTCGAGTTCGAACGGAGTCAAACGGCTGTAGAACCAGATCCGGAGGACAACATGCGTGGATCCAAATCTGCTTTGCTGGGTGGTGGACTGGGCGCCGGTGCGGGCATTGCTTTAGCATCCATGTTCGGATTCGGCCTTGCTCCGAATCCGGTTGCTCCGCCCATGCACGGCATGACGAGCTACACGGCCTATGGGCATCATTACGCGGTTGGATGGATCCGCAATGGAGATCGGCTGGAACCTGTCGCGAAGGGTTCGATCCCGATCCCAAGGAACGAGCTGCGATCGAGCGGCGATCCATGGCAAGACGAGCCCGCGGATCGCGTCCTTGCGGCCATGGACGCAGAACCCGCCGAATCGCAATACTCGGACTGGCGTGTTCGCACGCGCGTGCGTCGCCAGCACCAATCCACCGGTCAGTGGAACTCGATCGAACGCGTCTGTGTGTACCGCGCAAGGACCGCCGAAGAAGCACGCGAGATGGCGAAGAAAAAAGATGGTGGCTGCTGCTGGGGGCCGACCCCTCCCTGGGCGGTGCTTGGGTGCGACATTGTAGAGATCACGAAGCTCAACGATTGAGTTTTCTTGCAACAAGGCCAGAGGCCCCGACAGGATCGATCCTCTGTTTGATGACCGCATGAGCCGGGCCTCTATCCTTGCCCGTGCCCCTGGCCTTCCGAACCCGTCACCGCCTCACCCACGCGCGCGAGTTCCAGGCGGTCTATGCCGCTCGGTGCCGCAAGAGCGCGGGGCCATTGAACGTGCTGGCACTGCCCAACGACCGGGCCCAGCCGCGGCTGGGGCTTTCGGTGGGGCGGAAGGTTGGCAAGGCCCACGACCGCGTGGCCGTCAAGCGGGCGGTAAGGGAGGCCTTCCGGCACGTGCAGCACGACCTGCCGGCGTGGGCTTCTGGCAGCGCCAGCGGCCGCTACGACTACGTGGTGCAGGTGCGGCCCCACGAGCCCCTGGCGGCGGAGGAATACCAGCGGCTGCTGCTGGAGTTGGCCCGGGCCTGCCACGGGGTGTGGGCCAGACGGCTTGCGAAGGAAGGGGGCGGGTGACCCGGCCATGCACGTGCCCGACCATGACGGCCCGCGTCCCTGGCTGGCAGCGCCCTGGCGGCGGCTGGCGATTGCCCCCTTCACGCTGCCCATCCGCCTGTATCGCCTGACGCTGAGCCCCCTGGTCGGCGGGCAGTGCCGATACGAGCCCACCTGTAGCCGCTACGCCCTGGAGGCCTATCACACGCACGGGCCGATCAAGGGCACGCGGCTGACGGTGTGGCGGCTGCTGCGGTGCCACCCGTTTGTGAAGGGCGGGTACGACCCGGTGCCGCCGGCCGAGGGGTGTTCCCGTGGCCGGGGCCGGGCCTCGGCTTCTAGTCAGGGCTAACATAGCGCTCCGCCCTGCCCTGCCCAGCCCGGCGTGCCGCCGCGCGTGCCGGGCGGATTGGAGCCCAGCCTTGCCCAGGTTGCCCGCGGCGGCCCGCCGCGCCCAATTGCTCGAGACGGCGGCCGAACTCTTTGCCGAGCATGGCTATGCGCGGGCGACCACCAGCCAGCTGGCCAAGGCGGCCGGGGTGACCGAGCCGATCATCTACCGCCACTTCGGGTCCAAGCGGGACCTGTTCATCGCCCTGATCCACCGCACGAGCGAGGAGACCATCGCGTTCTGGGGCGAGCAGCTGGCCGGGGCCCGGACGCCCGCCGATCGGCTTTCGACGCTGGTGGATGGCAACCCGATGGTGCACCCGCGTTTCCAGAGCGCGTACCGGGTGATCCTCCAGGCCATCACCGAGGTGAGCGACGAGGGCATCGCCCAGGCGCTGCGCGAGCACATGGCCAGCGTCCACGCCTTCCTGGCCCGGGAGATCGAGAGCGGGCAGGCCGCCCATAAGGTGACGGCCCGGTACAGCCCGGACCTGATCGCCTGGCTGCTGATCGACGTGGGGCTTGGCTTTGGCGTGTTGACGGCCTGGGGCGTGCAAGGCCACGGCCGCGATGCCCGGGGCAACCACGTCAGCGACGCCATCAAGCGCATGCTGCTGGGCCGGCCCAAGGGCGAAGCCCCCGAGCGATAAGACCACTACGCTGTGGGCGTGCCCGACCTGAAGATCGCCAGCCCGATCCCCGAACCACGCAAGCTCACGCCGGCGATGCGGCAGTTCCACGAGTTCAAGGAACGCTTCCCCGGCTGCGTGCTGCTGTTTCGCATGGGCGATTTCTACGAGATGTTCTACGAGGACGCCGTCGAGGTGTCCAAGGCCATCGGCCTGACGCTGACCGAGCGCAGCGAGGGCCAGCCCATGGCGGGGGTGCCCTACCACCAGCTCGACAATTACCTGCGCAAGTTGATCGACAAGGGCTTCCGCGTGGCCATCGCCGAGCAGGTGCAAGACCCCAAGGAAGCCAAGGGGGTGGTGGAGCGGGCCGTGACGCGTGTCCTGACGCCCGGGACGCTGGTGGACGACGACCTGCTGGAGAGCCGGCCTTCGGGCGGCGCGCTGGCGGGGGCCTGCCTGCACGGCGACGGCGTGGCCCTGGCGGCGTTGGACGTTTCCACGGGCGACTTCGTGCTGGACACCGTGCCGCTGCAAGACCTGATCGACGGGCTGTCTCGGCTCTGCGTGGCCGAGTTGCTCGTGCCCGATGATTGCCCGGCGGGCCTGCGCAGCCGGATCGAGATCGAGGCGGGGCGCTCGGGCGTGGCCATCACGCCGCGGCCGGGGTGGCACTTCCGCCCGAGCGAGGCCCTGGAAGCGGTCCTCAAGCACTATGGTGTTGGATCGGTGGAGGGCTTTGGGCTCTGGCCGCAAGACCCGGGCCTCATCGCCGCGGGCGTGGTGCTGCGCTACGCGGCCGAGACGCAGGCTCCGGCGGGCACGCCCCATGCTCCGGGCTCTTGCGGCGATGGACGATTGACGCCATCGCTGTCTTACATCCGCCCGCCCAGGCGTCTGGCCACGGGCGAGAGGCTTGTGCTCGACGCCACCAGCCTGCGAGCGCTGGAGATCGAGCGCACGATCCGCAAGGGCGGCGTGGAGGGCTCGCTGGTGGGCGAGGTGCTCGCGGGTGGTCGCTGCGTGACGCCGCTGGGCCGTCGGCAGGTGGCCCGCTGGCTGCGCGAGCCTTCGGGTCGGCTGGAGGAGATCGCCGGTCGGCACGCCGCTGTCGCCGCGTTGGTGGAAGACGCGAAGCAGGCCGGCGAGTTGGGCAAGGCCCTGGAACCCATCCAGGACATCGCCCGCATCGCCGCCCGCTTGTCCTTGGGCCGCGCCGCGCCAAGGGACCTGGTGGGCCTGGGCCAATCGCTGGCGGCGTTGCCCGGGGTGTGCTCGGCTTGCGAACGCACTCCCGCGCTGGCCGAACGCGCCGGCTCGTTGCTCGCGACGCTGGATGCCTTGTCGCCGATCGCTGAGGAGATCATGTCTTCCTGCGTCGATCGCCCGCCCGCGAGGCTGAGCGATGGCGGGCTGGTTCGTGAGGGGGTCGATGCATCGCTGGATGAGGCCCGCACGCTCCAGCACGACGCGGGCCGCTGGCTGGCCGAGTTCCAGAGCCGCCTGGCCCGGGAACTGAAGATCCCCGCGCTGCGCGTGGGCTTCAACAAGGTCTTTGGATATTACATCGAACTGACGGGCGCCCAGGCCCGCGAGCATGGCGACACGCTCGTGGCCGCCGGGCTCAGCCGCAAGCAAACACTCAAGAACGCCGAGCGGTACGTCAACGATGAACTTCGGCACTTCGAGCACCGCGTGCAGACGGCCGAGGCCCGGGCGCTCGAGCGCGAACGGGTGATCTTCGATCGCCTGTGCCTGCGCGCCCGCGAGCACGTGGGTGCCATCGCGCGGGCGTCCGAGGCGTTGGGCGAGCTCGACGCGCTGGCGTGCTTTGCCTCGCTGGCCCGTCGGCGTGGCTGGGTGAGGCCCGAGATGGTGCAGACGCCCGTGCTGGAACTCGTGGCCGCCCGCCACCCCGTGCTCGAGCGGACCCTGGCCGATCGGCTGGTGCCCAACACGGTCTCGCTCGACGAGCGGGGGCGTCTGGCGATCATCACCGGGCCCAACATGGCCGGCAAGAGCACGTACATACGAACCGCGGCGCTCTTGGTGGTCTTGGCGCACGCGGGCAGTTTCGTGCCAGCCCAGTGCGCACGCGTGGGCCTGGCCGACCGCGTCTTCACGCGCGTGGGCGCCGACGACGCGTTGCACGACGGCCAGAGCACCTTCATGGTCGAGATGGCCGAGACGGCGGCCATCCTCAACAACGCCACCGCGCATTCGGTCGTCGTGCTCGACGAAATCGGCCGGGGCACGAGCACCCTCGACGGCCTGAGCCTGGCCCGCGCCATCGCCGAACGATTGGCGGGCGATCCCATGAACCCCGGCCCGCGCACGCTCTTTGCCACGCATTACCACGAGCTGACAACCCTCGAAGATGACCGGCCCGGACTCGTGAGAAACCTGGCCGTCCGCGTGCGTGAAGTGGGCGAGGAGGTGGTCTTCCTGCACCATGTCGAGCCGGGACGTGCCGACCGGAGTTATGGAGTGCAGGTGGCGCGCCTGGCGGGTATCCCGCCCGAGGTGGTGCGCCGGGCGGCCGAGGTGCTCGCCTCGCTCTCGGTGCGCGAGGATGGCGTGCCCGTGGCGCGTGCCCAAGGCCCGCAGTTGCCGCTGTTCGCCAGCACGCGCCCACACCCGGCGATTGAACGTCTGGCCGAAACCAAGCTCGAAACCCTCACGCCCCTGGACGCCTTCGACCTGTTGCGCGAGCTGCGCGGCCTGGTCGACCGCACCCCATGAGCATCGAGGCGATCATCTTTGATGTCGATGGCGTGCTCGTGCAGACCGATCGGCTGCACGAACGTTCCTGGCGAGCGTTGGCGCAGCGTGAGGGCCTGCCGTTTCCCGATGGTCTGGCCGATCGCTTGCGGGGTGTCAGCCGGGAGCGTTCGCTCGAGTTGTTGCTCGGTGATGCCCACGAAAGATGCACGCCCGAGCGTCGTGTGGCATTGATGGATGCAAAGAATCAACTCTTTCTTGAGGCGGCCAACGCCCTGACTCCCGACGACACGATCCCCGGCGTGCGTCCATTGCTGGCGGCCCTGCGCGAGATGGGGCTGCGGCTTGCGGCCGCCTCGGCCAGTCGCAACGCACGACTGGTGCTCGATCGGGTGGGCTTGTCCGCCTTGCTGCACGCCGTGATAGACGGCCACGACGCGCCGCGGGCCAAGCCCGATCCGCAATGCTTTCTGATGGCAGCGGAAATGTTACAAACCGAACCCGCGCGATGCGTGGTCGTCGAAGACGCGCTCGCGGGAGTGGACGCCGCCGTCAACGCGGGCATGGCGGTGGTGGGCGTGGGCCCGGCCCGACAGGATCCACGATCCGCTCGATGGCTGGCAGACTTGTTGCTGCCAACGCTGCCTGGTTTGGCTCACGAACTGCCCGATCCATGGAAGTAAATGCCGGTCGATGCGTGCTGTTTACGGCACCAGGAAGGCGTCTTCGGGACCATCGGCCGTCTCTCGCCCGGTGAGCGTGGCCCGTCCGTCGCGGGCCAGGTCGCGCTCGATACTGCCGGGCAGCCAGATGTTGTCCCCGTTGTCGAGCACGGGGCTGCCCAGCCAGCGTACGGTGCCATCGCCAAAGAGCACGTGCTGGCCCCGACCGGCGTAGTTGCCCGAGTTGGCATCGGCCCGCGCGGTCTCGCCTCGACGCGATCGCGGGACGATGGGCGAGCGATCGGCCAGCAGGGCCGTACCAGGGCGGATGGCAAATTCTCGATTGTCCGCGCCGAACATGTTGCGATAGCTGTACGAAACCTGCTCGAAAGTGCCCCAGTCGTTGGCGGTTTCGCCCTTGGAACGGGTCGGGGCGTTGGGGTTGGTCGGGCTGGCCAGTTGGGCGAGTTCAACGAAGCCTTCGCGGGCCAACAGGTACAGGTTGGCCGAGTTGGAATGCTCCGGGTTCTGGCCCACCTCCCACCATGGGTTGCCCGCCATCGAGGCCGAGGCCTGGGGCAGACCGCCGTAGTTGGTCGAGTAGGCGGCCATGCCCGCGCCGGCGGCGGCCATGCGCGAAGAGCTCACCGTGCGGTAGTGGGCATCGCGCATCGAGGACAACATCGGCCAGATCACCGAGACGCCCACTACCAGCACCGCCGCGATCGACATCAGGTCGGCGATACGGATGCGGCCGGCCACATCGGGCGCTTCCACCGTCGCGGTGCCGCGTGGCAACAAGGCAACTTGCGTCATCAGCCGATCAACCAGATCGCTCCGGTGCGTGGGCACAGGGCCTTCGCTCACCAGGTTGGCCATGCCCTCAAGCCGAATGGCACGATCTCGCAACGCACTGGGAACGCGGTCGGCCCGGCCACCCGCCAGCAGCCAGGTGTCCAGCGCTTCGGCGTCGAGGGGTGCCAGCTCGGGGGCAGGTTCGTCTGTTTCGTTCGGCACACCCATGCCCGACTCGCGCATCACGCGCAGCAGGACCAGATCGGTCAGCGTCGAATCGGCAGAGATCGCCGACTCTGCGTTGAGCATGCCCAGCAGCGCGGCCAGCCGCAGGTCTCGAAGCCCCTCGGTCGGCTCGCCGGCCATCCAGCGATCGACGGCGTGCGCGTCGTCCGGGGCCAGCATGTCCCTATGCGGATTCGATTCGTCGTGCTGCTCGATCACGCCCGCTCCCCTCTCGAATCGGCCTTGCCACCTTGGTCCGGCTCCGAAGTTCCCCGTTCGCCCAGCCCGCGCTCATGCATCACGGCCTTCCAATGCCTCGCGAACGAGGCCACCGCCGCGTGCAGGCGGCTCTTGACCGTGCCCAGGGGGATCTCCAAGTCGTCGGCGATCTGGGCGTACGACAACCTCTGGAAATACGCCAGCAGGAGGATCTCCCGCAGCGTGGGCGTCAGCCTTTGCACCGCATCCTGCACGAGCCGCTCCAGTTCCGCACGCTCCAGACCCGCGTCGGGCGGGGGCACCTCGACCGTCAGCAGGTCGATGAAGGTCGTCCCCTGTCCGTCGTTGGCGATCGGCGCGTGGAGTTCGGATGCCGGCCGCCGCCCCTTCTTACGCAGGTAGTCCCGCCCTTTGTTCGCCGCGATGGTGAAGAGCCAGGGCTTGAACCGCCGAGAACTGTCGAAACTGCCAGCCGACGTGTGAACCTGGAGAAAGGTCTCCTGGAAAACATCCTCGGCGGCGTGTGCCGAACCGGTTAATCTGTATAAAAACCGAACAAGATCGTTCCGATAACGCTCGACCAACTGCCTGAACGCGTCCAAGTCGCCCGCACGGTATTGCTCGAATAACCGCTCGTCTGAGTGTGGCACGCCAGGCTCCGGCAAGCGGATGGGGCTTAAGGACGATACGACCGGGCATCATCGGCCCATCGGCCAACGCCTACGCACAAGCACACCGCCCCGTTCGCAAAGGCGGGTGAACGAGCACGTACGGCCCGGGTATGGTAGGGCCCGTGCCGCAAGCCACACACGGTATGGCAGGCCGCTCAAGAAGGGCTCAACACGCGCTGCCGCACCACCGCGTCGTACTCGGCCACGAACTCGTCGATATACCCCGGCGTGTACACGTACTCCCGCTCGGTCCACTGGACGTACTGCGTCTGCTGGTTCTGCTGGTTGCCGCTCTGCCCGCCGCCGTGGTTGCCGATGATCGGATCGCGCCAACGCTCGGCGATCCGACGGGCCCCGTCGTAAGAATAAGTTTCCGTCCGCCACTCGTCGGTGGTTCCGGGGTATGGCCGTTGGCGGCTTGCCAAGCGACAACTCATTCACCAGGCTCATCAGCGCGTGCAGAGGATTGCTTCATCCAGTATGCGAATACTCCGAAGGCAATCAGAAAGGCTGGAATCAAGATTATGTTAAAATCCATGGACACCTCATTATACTTGTGGAAATTACTTCCACCAATCAAATGCCGATTCCGCCGCATACTCGATTGCCTCAGAATAGAATGAAGCCCCCATAACAGCCCCGGCGACAAATGGCGTAACTGCATTGACCTTGCTGTGAGCCAATGTGAATTCCGATGCAATTGAAAAGGTATTGCTCCATCCTGCGGCGCTTGTCCAATGCCAACGTCCTGATGAAGTAAATCCGATGGTGATAGATGCCAGGCCGCCATACACAGATGCAAATGGCGAGTTTGTCATAACATCCGTCAACCCCCCAGCGACAGTCAAGCCTGAGGACAATCCGACTCCGCCGATGGTCCTCATATACGCGTCATTCCCGATGAGGCTGCCGTCGAGTGCCATCGCAGCAACTGTGGCCCCAGTTGCTCGACCCACCTGCTGCAGCATGTTTAGCCCAGGTGCCAGGCCTCGGTTCGCCCGTTTGCTGCTTGATCGCATTGGACGACCTGCTTTTGATTCCGCTTCCGCAAATGCAGAACCGATTCTATCGAACGCACTGGTAGCTCCACGTCCTGCCATCCTCGCCCCACGCATCGCCACCTCACCCGGCCCTGGAATCCGGGCTGCCTGGCGGGGATCCACCGGGAAACCGCCCGTCGGATCCACCAATCCACCAGGGTGCGACAGCACATACTGGTACTGGTTTGGCAGCAGCATGGCCATCATCGAAGGTTGCACGCGTCCCGACGACGCCGACTCAATCGGCTCATCCCCCGAATGCCACCAGAGGGTTTGCGGCACCGTCACGCCCGTCGCGTGCGGGTCTCGCTGAAGAAACCGCCCGTACTCCGAAAGCAATGTCCGCTGACGGTTGTGCCATGCCACGGTGCCGCCCGCAGCCTGCGGATTCGCCTGCGTGTCCGCGTCCAACCGCTCGGCGAACAGGCCCTGGTGCCCCACGCGCGTCGCCGGCGAGCCCGACACCAACGCGTCCTCTTGTAAGATTCGGCCGTACGGGCTCAACGCGCGCTGCCGCGCCACGCGCCCGTCCTCGTGCGCCAACGCCACCGCGTTGAAGTTCGCGTCCTGTATCACCGGCCAGTGGTCGCCAGCCGCGTCGTACTCGGCCACGAACTCATCAAGGCTCAGCTAGTCATGATCCTGCAATTTGTGTTGAAGTCTCAGTAGTTCTACTGCTCAGGTAGACTACTCACAACACGATCAATAAATACGCTATCCGCATTTCCAACAATGGCGACACGACGCACCTGTTCCATGAGTTCGGGAGGCAAGCATTCGCAGGAATTCAGTATGTTAGCCGCTGCGATGCGAACGCCGTCCGCATACGGGCCGGAATAAGCCAATAAATTAGCCGCTTTCCTCGCAAAAAACATAGGATCCAACAAATCAGCACACACCAGTGCAACAGCAAGCTGATACCAAGGAGGACGGGATGAAATGAAATCAGATAGTGCGTATGGATCCGATCCTTGTATATCAACAAGAGTCACTCGATCCAGCAAGCTGGCATGGTTATCTAGTGTAAGGGCACGCAGTTGCTCGACGAGTACTGACGTCACGATGGCTCCTAGCGATTAGGGTTCTGGCACCCACCGCCATATCTGCCGCAAATCATCCCACACGGCCCCTCCCCTGGACCACCCTTTCGAAAAATCAATCCAAGGAAATTGAGAATGAATGTTAAAATGACTTCCACCAAGGTACATGGTATCACCACGCCTGTATGCACGAGCAGTCATTCCATCAAATTTGCGACCGGCCTCCCTTCGTTATGCGAAATTTGATATCAGCTCATCTGTCAGGTGACAACTTGTGGCATTGTGTACCCATGCACCCGATTTGCCCACAAAGTAGGTGTGTGGGCCATGAACTTCAAGATTATAGACCGTATGCAGGCCTTCACGCCAAGTCACACGATCAACGGTGCTGGTTCCGGTCAGAGTCTGAACGCGTTCACCCGGCTGAAGTAGTGCGGCAGCAATCCAGGTACCACGGTCGGCGGAGAAGAAGGGGTGGCCCGGCGTCGCCCCGATCGGATCATGCTCGCCAAAGAGGTGCACATCGACAACCTCGGCGTTCTGGGTGATGAACCGGCCGGTGATGCTCGGCACCCCTGGCACGAGGGTGCCGCCAAAGGGCTCGATAGATGTCACAAGGGCCGAACCGGCGATATCGAGTTCGGGCACGTGGATGGGTACGAGCCGGCCAAGGATGGCACCCAACGCCTCGGCGTCGGCGGCGGGACGGAGAAGTTCGATCTGGGTCGATCGCCCATCGTCACCGCTATAGAACAGCGTGATAATTCGTAGGTCGTGGTTGAGGAAGTCAATTTGTTCGACCGCGAGCAGTTCAGGATCGGGACGGCTATGCACCGCCTGACCCAGCTCGATGCACTCGATATCCTGGGGGCCCGAAAGCGTTGCGATGTCCGTCCCCTCTACGAAGCACGCGCGGGCAAACAAGGCACCACCGGCCATGCCAAACAGGATCCCCGCATCCCGATCCATAATCATGTCATCGAAGAGGAATGCGGCTTGAGTGTAGAGGATCGAGTCCATCAGACCGTCCTGTGCGACGCGGATGGAACTCGAGATGACTGCGGAAGCGCTCACCAGATGTTCCATAATGATCTCGTCGATAGCATCGAACGGATCGGTATATAAGCCGAGCGCATCGGTATGCATGACCGGATTGCTGAGCACGGCCTGATACAAGTTATTGCCATCGATGAACATGCCATCGGGCATCACACCCAAACCCGGCGCCGAGGCGCCAAGGCCGCTGGCGATGCGGATGGCCTCCGCGATCCCAAGGCCCGATGATACGGGATCCCTCTGCGCAAACCTCCCATACTCGCTCAGCAGCGTCCGATTCCGGTTGTGCCATGCCACGGTGCCGCCCGCCGCCAGCGGATTCGCCTGCGTGTCCGCGTCCAGGCGCTCGGCGAACAGGCCCTAGTGCCCCACGCGCGTCGCCGGCGAGCCCGACACCAACGCGTCCTCTTGTAAGATTCGGCCGTACGGGCCCAACACGCGCTGCCGCGCCACGCGCCCGTCCTCGTGCGCCAACGCCACCGCGTTGAAGTTCGCGTCCTGAAGCACCGGCCAATGATACCCATCCGCGTCGTGCTCGGCCACGAACAAGTAAGGCTAGAGTAAGGTGAGGCCGTGGATAACAGCACCGAGGCATGTCGTAAGCAGTACGAAGGACAACATGTCGGCTCGATTCTGGAAAGGAGCGGCCCATGAGTAGCCAATCGGTCCTCGGGGTCGGGGTGTTTATTGGTCTCTTACTGCTTGGTGGTTGCGCAGCACCGATTCCCACGACGCCCACCACACAAGAGCCCATCGCGGCCACGCTGGAAGAACGGCAAGCAAGGCACTCCGGACCCCGCGTCAATGTCCCCAACCCCATCATCGACGCCGGTACCAGCCTCGACACCATGTCGATCATGTTCGAAGTCGTCGTTGAAAACCTTGGCGATGAGCCGCTCCGACTGCGTGGGCCTTTGGTTCCCGGCATCAGCACGTACACCACGCAGACCTTGGTCGAGCCCACAGCATCCGTGAGATTGCCCATCCACATCGACACCCGCGGCCTACCGATGGGCAAGACCGTGCGGTCGGTTGCGTGGAGCACAAACGACCCCATCAACCCGATACTTTTCATTTCCATACGGTTCGAAGTCTGCCAGGATGCCGATAAGGCCACGTTGCTACCCATATCCGCATCAAGTGTTCCGTAATGACAAACCCGCCATGACCGACACCGACACGCGAGCAACGTTGTCTCCCTTCACACCCTTCGACGAGGCCGCCGGCCTCATACTTGCCACGCGACTGCCGGGCGAACATGGCGACTTTGAACAAAAGAAGCGCGGCTGGCAGGAACTGGACAAGCCGCGGGATGGCCCACCGCTATGGGTCCACCTCGATCGAACGAAGTCCAGGGCTCAACATTGGCTGCGTGAGGAGTCCGGTCTAGACCCGGTCGTCGCCGAGTCGTTGCTGGCCGAAGAGACCAGGCCCCGTGCCGAGGTCTTTGGTGAGGGCTTGCTGGTGATCTTGCGGGGCATCAACATGAACCCGGGGGCCGAGCCGGACGAGTTGATTTCCGTGCGTCTGTGGCTCGAGCCGTCACGCATCATTACGTTACGGCAGTACCGCTTTCAGACCATCGCCGAATTGCGGGCCCGCGCCCAGCAAGGCAAGGCCCCCGCGACGGCTGGCGCGTTCCTGGCGGCGGTGGCTTACGGCCTGGCGATGGGCATGGGCCCGAGCATCCATAATCTCGAGGAACTGCTCGATGGTATCGAGGAAGGGATGCTCGACCGCGAGTTGGATGTTCCATCAGACCGCGCGCAATTGGCCACCATCCGACGCCACGCCATCACCTATCGGCGATACCTGGTGCCCCAGCGCGAGGCGATGAGTGCCCTGGCCAGCGGCCGGTCGCCCTTGCTGAGAGACCGTGACCTGCTGGAGATGCGCTTGGCGCTCGAGCAGACCACGCGCGTGTGCGAGGCACTCGAGGAACTGCGCGACCGGGCGGCTGTCACGCAGGAAGAGATGCGCGCCCGTCATGAGGCCCGCGTCGGCCGCACGCTCTACTTGCTGACGATTGTCGCCACGGTCATGCTGCCACTCTCATTCATCACCGGGCTGTTGGGCATCAACGTGGGCGGCATCCCCCTGGCCGATTCGGGACTGGGATTTGCTCTTGTGTGCCTGCTGATGCTGGCCATCGCGGCCGGGGAGCTCTGGTGGTTCCGCCGCAAGCGGTGGCTTTAAGTCCTGACCCGGGACTCGCCATTTCAGCGGGCCGTGGACCAGGTCAGCACCTTGGGCGAGAGCGACGCTTCGTTCTGGCTGGCCTCGCCGATGAATCGCGGAGACAGGAGCGGCATTTCGCCCAGCGCTGCGGGATGGCTGCGTTCGTGGGGTACAAGCACGCCGCCCGAAACGGCAAAGGGGAAACTCCGCAGGATAGCGCCGTTGTGCTCTACGTCCATGACGAATCCGCCCTCGAGCTGCGCCAGGCCGCCCATGGTCAGGAAGTTGTTGTCGGCCATGCGGATGTTGTGCTCGAATCGGTTGTTGCCGGGGTTGGAGATGCGGCGCTTGTCGAGCGTGCCCACCTGCTGGCCGTCCTTGCGGACGACGACGATCTCGCCATCGATCGGCACCTCGTGCGAGCCGACCCAGTACACCAGGCTGAGGCGCGCGTTCTCGCCACGATCACCATCGACCACCAGGTACGCGTGCTGCGACCATGGCCCTTCGATGCTCCAGGACACCTGGGGGTTGAACGGGTCGTCGCTGGTATGCTTGATGAGCGTGAAGTCCAGCGAGCCGATCAGCGTGTCGTCCACGTAGTACTCGACCCGTCGCGGGCCATCGTTGCTTCCCAGTTCGACAAAACCCGCACGGTCGATCCGGGCCAGTGCGAAGGGGCCCCCGCGGGTAAGAGATCTGAACTGCTTTTCCGCGATGGCTTCATCGCCGTTCTTGTACACGGCCTTGAAGCGGAACTCACCGGGCGGCGCGAACACGATCTGGATGTCATCGGCGTACACCCGCGGCATCTCGCCTTGCAGCAGGATGCGCAAGTCCAACTGCTGGGACATGACCAGTTGCGGTGCGTTGGCCGGAGCAAACACCGCGGCACACACCAACGACACGAACGAAACCAACAGGTTCATGGCCATCTTCACACCTCCCACACGCGGTCCGCCAGGCCGGCACGCGCCGGCTGGCAAGGGGGGGATGTTAAGCCTTGAAGCCGACTTGGACCACATCCAACACTTGCATGCTACGGGGTCAGCAGCGGGTTGGCCCGCGCGTACGTGCCGTCCTCGAACACCACGCGATACTCGGCGTTGTGCCGCTCGTCGGGCACGGGGTAATCGGTGGTGATGACCTGCGCCCCCACGCGCATGGCCGCCTCGAAGCGCGTGCGGTCGCCCGAGCGCATGTCGTGCGTGCCCGCGTCGGCCCGCGTCCGCACGATGTGCCCGGCCCGCACCAACTGCTCGATCGTCTCGGCCTGCTCGATGGGCTCGTTGATGATATGGAATACGCCGTAAGGCGCGCCCCGCGGCCCGCTGGTGAACATCGGCCGCCCGGCCATCGATTCGTTGCCGTCGACGTACATGTCGCGGACCCGCCCCCCATGGTCGACCACGAAGAGGAAACGGCCGCGCACGTCGTCGACCTTCGGCCAGCCGTCGCGCTCGATGGCTTCCAGCAGCGAGGCGTGCCCGCCGCGCACATCATCGGGCGTGATGAGGTTCTCCTCGCCCAGCGCCTTGACCAGCACGCGGTCGAGCTCTCGCATGGCGGCGGTGTCCCACTCGACGGCCGCCACCCCGCCGGGCGCGGGCGAGCGGCCGCCCTTGAGGTTCATCGTGACGAACACGGGCAGGTGGCCGGGGTTGGACGCCGACCAGTCGCGCAGGTCCTCGAGCGTCCGCACGAATCTGAGCTCGTTGCTGCGAAAATCGAAGTTGCAATCGTGCATCACCTTGAAGCCCGGCTCGTCCATCACGCCATCGACATTGAACGGCAGCGGCGCAACGCCCACGCCATGGAGGATGACGTGGCCCAGCGGCCGGCGATAGTGCCCGCCCTGCGGGTCGTTGTAGAGGTCCAGCTCGAGGTTGCGCACGCCCAGGTCGAGTTGCTCGGGGATGGGCGGGTGCGCGTAATCGAGGCTGGCCGAGCCCGGATCGTGGGCCAGCATGATCTCGAAGAGTTCGGGCTGGATGGCCGCCTTGTAGCTGTTGTGGGTGCCGATGACTTGGACCTGGTTGAGGCGCAGGTGGCCCAGATCGGGGTGCTCGGGCCGCTGCGTGGCGGGGGCGAAAGTGGTGGCAAGAACGGCAATCAGGGCAAGGAGGACGAGCAGCACGGCGGGCAGGGCGGGCATGGGATTCCTCCGTGGGTCGTGGGGGTGGTGGGGGGCGTGGCCTCGTGCGTCCAACCATTCGCACAACAGACCGGAATTTCTCGCGCAGGTCCACGCCTGCGCGCAATCTTCGCGCTCAGCGATCGGGTTCTGTTGCGGCTGCTGGATTTCCGGCTAAACTGGGAGGCACGAACCGCCCGGGAGAATCAAGCACGCCATGATGCTCACCATCGAAGCCATCTCGACCCCGGCCCTGACCCCGGCCACCGACCTGGGCTACCTGTTGCACAAGAACCCCGCGGGCGTGCAGCGCTTCGAGATGTCCTTCGGCGTGGCCCACGTGTTCTACCCCGTGGCCCAGGCCGAGCGATGCCGCGTGTGCGTGCTGGTCGAGGTCGACCCTGTCGGACTGGTGCGCGGGCGGGGCGACTGGTCGCTCGACCAGTACGTCAACGATCGGCCCTACGCGGCCAGCAGCCTGCTCAGCGTGGCCATGAACACTCTGTTCTCCACCGCCATGAACGGCCGCAGCAAGGAACGCCCGCAGTTGGTCGCCGAGCCCCTGCCTCTGCGCGCAAGCGTCGCCGTAGTGCCCATGCAAGGCGAGGCGTTCGTGCGCCGCCTGTTCGAGCCGCTGGGCTACGCCGTCGGCATCGATCGCCCGCCGCTGGACGCGAGTCTGGATTGGGGCCCCGCGCCCACCGGCGTGCTCACGCTCGAGCACACGCTGCCGGTGAAGGACCTGCTGCGGCACCTGTACGTGCTGATGCCCGTGCTCGACAACGACAAGCACTACTGGGTGGGCAAGGACGAGGTGGACAAGCTGCTGGCCCGAGCCGCCGACTGGTTGCCCACCCACCCCGAGAAGGAGACCATCGCCGCGCGATACCTCAAGAACCAGCGTCGGCTGACGCGCGAGGCGCTCGGCCGCCTGATGCCCGACGAGGTGGGCGACGCCGAGGAAACCGAGCGCCTGCGCGACGCCGAAGAGGCGGCCATCGAGAAGCCGCTGAGCCTCAACAGCCAGCGCATCGGCGCGGTCATGGCGGCGATCAAGGCCAGCAACGCCGCGAGCGTGCTCGATCTGGGCTGCGGCGAGGGCAACCTGTTGCGAGAACTGGTCAAGGAGAAGCAGTTCTCCCGCATCGTGGGCGTCGACGTGGCCATCCGCGCCCTCGAGCGGGCCAGCGAGCGGCTGCGGCTCGATCGCCTGGGCGACGCGCAACGCACGCGCATCGAGCTGATGCATGGCTCGCTCATGTACCGCGACCAGCGGCTCGTGGGCTTCGACGCTGCCGCGTGCGTGGAAGTGATCGAGCACCTCGACGAGCCGCGCCTGCGCGCCTTCGAGCGCGCTGTCTTCGAGTTCGCCAGGCCGGGTGCGGTGGTCATCACCACACCCAACGCCGAGTACAACAGCGTGTGGGAGACCCTGCCCGCCGGCCGGTACCGCCACCGCGACCACCGCTTCGAGTGGACGCGCGCCCAGTTCCGGGCATGGGCCCAGCGCGTCGCGGGCGAGTTCGGGTACGCCGTCCGCTTCCTGCCGGTGGGGCCGGTGGATGAGTCTCTGGGGAGCCCAACGCAGATGGGGATATTCGAGCGATGAAGATCTCCATCCCCCAACTCGCCCTGGTCGTCCTCATAGGCCCCTCCGGAGCCGGCAAGTCGTCTTTTGCCCGGGCGCACTTCAAGCCGACGGAGATCGTGTCGTCGGACTATTGCCGGGGCGTGGTGGCCGACGACGAGAACGCGCAGCACGCGACCGACGATGCGTTCGACCTGCTGCACACCATCGTCGCCAAGCGGCTGAAGAACGGACTGCTGACCGTGGTGGACGCGACCAACGTGCGTGCCGAGGACCGCCGGCGGTACGTGCAACTCGCGCGAGAATTCCACTGCCTGCCGGTGGCTATCGTGCTCAACGTGCCCGAACAGGTATGCCAGGATCGTAATGCGTTGCGACCCGATCGCGACTTCGGACCCCACGTCATCCGCAACCAGCGGCTCGCGCTGCGCAGGGGCATGGGCGGGCGCGGCGGCAAGGGGCTCAAGCGCGAGGGATATCGCGCCGTCTGGGTGCTCGAGAGCGAGGCACAGGCCATCGCGGCGACGATCGAGCGCACTCCCCTGTGGAACAACAAGAGGCAACTGCAAGGACCATTCGACATCATCGGCGACATCCACGGCTGTTACGACGAGGCCATCGACCTGCTCGGCGCGCTCGGCTACGGAGTGCGAGGCGAGGCGGGCGAGTGCGAGGTGGTGCCGCCGACGACCGACGGCGTGCCACGCACGCTCGTGTTTCTTGGAGACCTGGTCGACCGCGGGCCAGCCTCGCCCGCCGTGCTGCGGCTGGTGATGCGTTTGGTGGATGAGGGCAAGGCCCTGTGCGTGCCGGGCAACCACGACGTGAAGCTGCTGCGACATCTGAGCGGCAAGAACGTCCGCCTGACGCATGGGCTGGACCTGACCTTGGAGCAGTTGTCGAAGGAAACGCCCGAGTTCGCCGAGCGGGTGCGCACGTTCATCGACGGTCTCATCAGCCACTACGTGCTCGATGATGGCAAGCTGGTCGTCGCGCACGCCGGGCTGAAGGAAGAGATGCAGGGCCGCGCCAGCGGGGCGGTGCGCGAGTTCTGTCTCTATGGCCAGACCACCGGCGAGACCGACGAGTATGGCTTGCCCGAGCGGCTCAACTGGGCGCTGGACTATCGGGGCAGGGCGATGGTGGTGTATGGCCACGTGCCCGTCCGGAACGCGCAGTGGCTGAACAACACCATCTGCCTGGACACCGGCTGCGTTTATGGCGGGCGGCTCAGCGCGCTGCGTTACCCCGAACGCGAGGTCGTCTCGGTCGAGGCCAAGGCGGCGTACGCTCAGAGCAAGAAGCCTTTCCTGTCCGAGCACGACGCCGGGGTCTCGCCCCAGCAGCGCCACGACGACGTGCTCGACCTGGGCGATGTGACGGGCAAGCGCGTGATCGAGACCGCCTTGGAGCGTATGGTCATCGTGCGCGAGGAGAACGCGACGGCCGCGCTCGAGATCATGAGCCGGTTCGCCGCCGACCCGCGGTGGCTTATCTACCTGCCACCCACGATGTCGCCCTGCGAGACCAGCGAGCGCGAGGGCTTGCTCGAGCACCCGGCCGAGGCGCTGGCGTACTACCGGGATCGCGGCGTGGGGCGCGCCATCTGCGAAGAGAAGCACATGGGCTCGCGCGCCGTCGTCGTGGTGTGCAAGAACGCAGGAGCCGCGCGCGACCGCTTCGGCATCGATACCGGCGAGGCGGGTATCGTGTACACGCGTACGGGGCGGCGGTTCTTCGCCGACATGGAGATGGAACAGGGCCTGCTCGACCGCGTACGCGAAGCCGTCAATCGGGCCGGGCTGTGGGATGAATTATCAACCAAGTGGATGTGCCTGGATTGCGAACTGATGCCGTGGTCGGCCAAGGCCCAGCAACTCGTGCGCGAGCAATACGCCGCGGTGGGCAGCGCCGCCCTGGCCTGCACGGCGGCGGCGATCGAGCAGTTGAGCGGCCATGCGGGCGTCACGGACCTGCTCGGGCGATACGAGCGTCGACATGCGGCCGTTCAGCGATACACCGCGGCTTATCGAAACTATTGCTGGGAGGTCGAAAGCCTCGATGATCTCCGTCTCGCGCCCTTCCACCTTTTGGCCAGCGAGGGCAAGGTCCACACCGACAAGGACCACGTGTGGCACATGTCGGCGCTGGCTCGGTTGGCCGGGGACGATCCGGTGCTCATGGCAACAGCCTGCCGAGAAGTCGACCTGAGCGACGGGGCGAGCATCGAGTCGGCGGTTGCGTGGTGGGAGTCGATGACGAGCGACGGCGGCGAGGGCATGGTCGTCAAGCCCATGGACTTCATCGCCCACGGCACGCGCGGGCTCTTGCAGCCGGCGGTCAAGTGTCGGGGGCCGGAGTACCTGCGCATCATCTACGGGCCGGAATATCTTGAACCCGCCAATCTGGAACGGCTGCGCAAGCGTGGGCTCCGGCACAAGCGATCGCTGGCGATCCGCGAGTTCGCGCTCGGCCTCGAGGCGATACAGCGTTTCGTGCGACGCGAACCGCTGCGCCGCGTGCATGAGTGCGTGTTCGCGGTGCTGGCGCTCGAGAGCGAGCCGGTGGACCCCAGGCTCTGAACCACGCAGCGCCACGCGCGTAGAGTCTATCCGAATCTTACCGGTTTATTCGGAGGCACCACCATGGCCCGACGCATCACGCTCAACGGCACCGGCCCCATCCGCATCGACCCGCAGGACAAGCCCGTCTTCGTCTGCGGCTGCGGCCTGACGAACAACTTCCCCTTCTGCGACGGCACGCACAAGGCGTGCAAGGACGAGCAAGAGGGCAAGGTGTACGAGTACGACCAGCAGGGGCATCGGCGGGAGGTGGAAGGGTGAGGGCAAGGCGGGCGGGTCGCATGGTCTGCTGAATGCATCTCGGGCTTCACCGAGGACCGACTGGCTCAGTTTTTAGGGGCAGGTCAGCGGTTCGGTCGAATATTGGAAGACTACGGTTTTGCTTTTGCGAAAAGGCGACGGTTTGCCATGCCTTTGGCGACACAAGTATAATCGGTACTGAATATAGCGTAGCCTTCCAGTAACGATTCGATATAGTCCAGCACCTTTGCCGGTGTATCGTCTACGGCTAATACTATGTTATCCTCTGGAAACTGTACGATAGCGGCAAACCCCTTGTAGCACCAAAGAAACCCGGCAACTCAAGTTCTGCACGACACACCAAGACTTCGGCTTGCATGGATTCGTTGAGTCGATCGCTGCTCGCAGCGATAGCCTGATCCAGGCTATTGCTAACGACAAGTGATGCCCACCCGCTGCCGTCAAAGACAACGCCAGCCACTTGACGACCAAGGCGTCGGGCAAACCAAGCAGCAAAGGCAGCAAAGGCAAACACGATGCCACCGATTAGCGCGGCCAAAAACCGTTCGGAAGGTGTAAACAAAGAGCTAAATACCGGTAGCAATATTGGAAGGCTCAACAATCCGAACGTGATGGCGATTCCCCACCAGACTCGCTTGCCGGTGTCGTTCTTGTGGTACAGCATCACCTTGCTGCCGTAGAGGTGCAGGCACGAATAGAACGGTACCGTTCGACTCAAATTGCCCAGATCAACGTGCCGCATATGATATCAACTCTACTTTCATATGAGAGTAAGTCAGAAGCCAGCTTCGTATGCATCATTGCAATCTTGCGGGTAGTTAGTCTTGCGACGATTGTGAGTATAGGCCCGGCACGCCAGCGGGATTGATGCCCAACTGCTCAGCAGCACATCTTCCGAGAACGTCGCCTCGCCGTAGCGGCTGTATCACGAGAAAGCGGCCCGCGTGGGGCCGCTCTGGTCTCTCTCGATCTCTGCCTTGAAGCCTACTTATCCTCGTCCTTGACCTTGAACTCCGCGTCGATCACGTCGTCGTCGGTCTCGGTTGAGTCCTTGGGTTCGGCCTGGCTGGCGGCGCCGCCGCCGGCGGCCTGGGTTTCGTAGATGGCCTTGCCCAGTTCCATCGCGGCGGACTCGAGTTGCTTGGCTGCGGCCTCGATGGCGTCCTTGTCGTCGGTCTTGAGCTTGGTTTCCAGGTTGGAGATGGCGCTCTCGATGTTGCCGCGGATGTCGCCGCTCACCTTTTCGCCGTGCTCTTCGAGTTGCTGACGCGTCTGGTGGACCATCTGGTCGCCTCGGTTCTTGGTCTCGACCAGTTCGCGGCGTTTCTTGTCTTCCTCGGCGTGCAGCTCGGCGTCGCGCTTCATGCGTTCGATTTCGTCCTCGGACAGGCCGCCCGAGTTGGTGATCTTGATGTCGGCGGTCTTGCCGGTCTTCTTCTCGGTGGCGGTGACCTGGAGGATGCCGTTGGCGTCGATGTTGAACTCGACCTCGATCTGGGGCATGCCGCGCGGAGCGGGTGGGATGCCTTCGAGGTCGAACTGGCCCAGCAGGCGGTTGTCGGCGGCCATCTTGCGCTCGCCCTGGAAGACCTTGATGGTCACGCTGGGCTGGTTGTCTGCGGCGGTGGAGAAGGTCTCGCTCTTCTTGGTGGGGATGGTGGTGTTGCGTTCGATGAGCGTGGTCATCACGCCGCCCATGGTCTCGACGCCCAGGCTCAGCGGGGTGACGTCGAGCAGCAGCACGTCCTTGACGTCGCCCTTGAGCACGCCGCCCTGGACGGCCGCGCCGATGGCGACGACCTCGTCGGGGTTGACGCTCTTGTTGGGCTCCTTGCCGAAGATCTCCCGGGCGATGGCCTGGACCTTTGGCATGCGGGTGGAGCCGCCGACAAGGACGATCTCGTCGATCTTGCTGGCGTCGATCTTGGCGTCCTTGATGGCCGCCAGGCAGGGCTCGCGAAGCCGCTTGTAGAGGTCCTCGCACAGGCTCTCGAATTTGCTGCGCGTGATGGAGATCTGGAGGTGCTTGGGCCCGGTGTCGGTGGCCGTGATGAAGGGCAGGTTGATGGTGGTTTCCTGCATGGTCGAGAGCTCGACCTTGGCCTTCTCGGCGGCCTCCTTCAGACGCTGGAGCGCCATGGCGTCGTTGCGGACATCGACCCCTTCCTGCCGCTTGAACTCGTCGGCCAGGTGGTTGATGAGGCGCTGGTCCCAGTCGTCGCCGCCCAGGTGGGTGTCGCCGTTGGTGCTGAGCACCTCGAACACGCCGTCGGCGACGTCGAGGATGGAGATGTCAAAAGTACCACCGCCAAGATCGAAGACGGCCACCTTCTCGTTCCTCTTGCGATCCAGCCCGTAGGCCAGGGCGGCGGCGGTGGGCTCGTTGATGATGCGCTTGACGGTCAGGCCCGCGATCTCGCCGGCGTCCTTGGTGGCCTGGCGCTGGCTGTCGTTGAAGTAGGCCGGCACGGTAATCACGGCCTCGGTGACGGGTTCACCGAGATAATCCTCGGCGACCTTCTTGAGTTCCTGGAGGATGAAGGCGCTGATCTGCTGGGGCGTGTAACTCTGCCCTCGCACGGTGACGTTGACGAACTCGTCGGGCCCGCCGGTGACCTCGTAGGGCACGTTCTTTTCTTCGCTGGCCACTTCCTTATGGCGGCGGCCCATGAATCGCTTGATGGAGTAGATGGTGTTCTTGGGGTTGGTCACCTGCTGGTGCTTGGCCTGCTGGCCGACCAGGCGCTCGCCCTTGTCGGTGAACGCCACGACCGAGGGGGTCGTGCGGTTGCCCGAGGCGTTTATGAGCACCTTGGCCTCGCTGCCTTCCATGACGGCCACGACCGAATTGGTCGTGCCCAAGTCGATGCCGATGATTTTGGACATAGTGGCCTCCTGTCAAGCTTCGGCACCGGCGGTACCTCTGCATGTTTGGGATTGAGCAAGGCCGATGCCAACGTGCCGAGCCGATGTCCGGCCTGACACGGGGCTTCTCAGCGCTCCGAGAGGGGGTTTGGCAGCTCCCCGTCGGCCGGGGTGTCGTCTTGGGCTGCCGTTGTGGCAGGCGATTGGGCCGCGGGCACTTTGGGCCCTCGTAATGGTGCCAGGGCGTCGATGCCCAGCCAGACCCGCAGGAGCAGCAGGCTGCCCAGGAAGAGCCACAGGCCCACGAACACGCCGCAGCCGACGCTGGGCGGGTTCATGCCCTCCAGACGCCGACGTATCTTCCGCAGCTCTTCCGTCTCTGTAGCCATGTCTCAGAGTACGCTGATTTGGTCCTTATGGAGGCGGCGTTCCGTCGCCGGCCGACCAAGGGCCGGGGTTGCCCAGGATGGTTGCCATGTCGGGCAGGGGTGGAAGGCCGGCTGCGGCGCGTTTGCGGTTCTGCCCATCGAGAGCCGGTTGCGGGTTGCCTCGGTCGAAGCGTTCGTAACTGTTCATCGTGATGGCCCAGAAGTCCTCGCCCGGTTCGGCGGGCAGTTGCACCATGATCCACAGGTCCGTGGGGCTTGTGGGCGTGATGCCGTGGTAGGTAAGCAGGATGCGGCCCACGCGGTGGGCGGTGATGTCCGGTGGCCATGCGGCCACTGCAACATTGATCGCGTTCCGCCGCGTCACGGCATCCAGCCGGTTCAGATCCCACAACCTGAAACCGCCTACCACGGGCGGTTGGGCGCTGGGGTGTTCCATGAACGCCATGGAATCCGTTCGCGCATCGCCGAGCAACTCTGCGGCATGGCGTGGAGGGTTGCCTTGCAAAATTTGCTGCCGCAGCACATCGGCCACGCCCTGCGTTCCCAGACGGATGTCGGTACCCGGTGCCCAATTTTGCTGGGTCACAGGCTGGCTCCAGGTCGGGGGCTGCTGCTGGTTGTACTGTGCCATGGAGTTGATGCTGCTGATCGTTATCCACAAGTACCACGCCACAACCGAGACCGCCACGACTGCGGGAAAGGCCATCGTGGCGATCGTGGCCTTCCACAAGCCCACCCGCTGCCCCGCGCGTACCGCGATCGTCGCCGTGATCGTCCACGCAACAAAGCCCATCGGCGGACCAATGCACGGCACGATCGCCAGCACGTAGGCGCCGCTCGAGAAACCGATGGCCTGCAACGTCCGGCCCATGGTGTCGCTGGGCTTGGCCCGCAACAGCCTCAGCATCCCGTGCGTGACCGCCGTCCAGATGAACATGTAGACCAGAGGTGTCACTACGATTACAAAGATGCTCATGCCCGCGGGCCCGAGCATCGCCCCGCCGCTGAACCCCGTCAGCAATACGAACATGCCGACGCTCAGCGAACTGGCGACCATGATGTTGAGAATCGCAAGGCCCACCGCCGCCCCCGTGCTGCCAAAGGCCGGGGTCACTTCCATCATGCGGCCCGGCTGCCCGATGCCGCTGAACATGGCCAGCACGTAGCGTTTCAAAATGCCCCTGCGCTTATCGAGCCAGGGATTCGTGCCCAGATGCGCGTCGCGGTCGCCCAGGGCCTCGGCCGGGCGCAGGACCATCTCGTCGGTCGAGATGGCCTTGCCGCAGGACACGCAATCGAAGCGCTCGGGCACGAGTTGCCCGCGTTCGCTCGTGCCGTAATACCCCTGGTCGCAATGCGGGCAGCAGAACCGGACGGCGTTGGCCAGAAACTCGAACTCGCTTGGCTTGAAGGGCCGGCCGCACTCCGGGCACGGGCCGGCCTTGAGGCTCCAAAGGGCGTAGTCGCACTCGGGGCAGCGCATGGCTCAGGCGTGCCCCCAACTGCGTACGTGCTCTTTGTGCCTGGAGATGTTGAACCAGATGGCGATGAAGGTCGGCCAGGCCAGGGAGAAGAGCGCCCCAAAAGCAATCATGACCAACATGAATGCACCGCCTGCGACGAAGGCCGGCATCGGCTGGCTCTGCTGGGCGCTCTGCTGTATCTGCCACTGGCTCGTGTAATACTGGAGGATCGTGCCGGGCACGAGCACCACCACCGCGTACAGCACGAACCCCATCGCCAGGGCGTACGCGCTCGGCCTCCGCCGCAGCGTCTGCACGCCCGCCAGCAGGTGCAACAGCGAAACGGGCAGGGACGCGACACCCAGCACCAGCGTCCACGTCCACAGGTGAGGCGGGGGCAGCATGTCTGCAAAGAACGGCACGTTGGGCATCACGAGACTGGCCACCAGCCCGACGACCCGCTGGAGCAAACCGATGCTCCCAAAGATGATCAGCAGGATGCCAATAACCGTGGGCCATGCCGGGCGGTTGGCCGCGACGATCGGACCCGCCTCGGTGGGCGGCGTCTCGGAAGGTGTGCTGTGGTCATGGAACCATTGCGTCGCGTCTCTGTCCATCGCGGCCCCCGATCTGGCGGAACAAACTTTCAGGAATCATTGAAAACTTGCCGCCACCTGCTACACTGAGGGTATGACCGCACTCGCCGCCAGCCCCAATGCCCACGCCCCGAATCGCCCGTCCGTCAGCGACCGGGCCTTGGAACCCCTGATCGACAAGGTCGTGGCCGGCCAACGCCTGAGCCTCGAAGACGGTGCGTTGCTCTACGCCACGGGCGACCTGTGGGGCGTGCTGGCGATGGCCGACTTCTTGCGGCGACGCATCCACAGCGACGCGGCCTACTACAACATCAACCGCCACATGAACTACAGCAACGTGTGTGCCCTCTCGTGCAAGTTCTGCGAGTTCTACCGCAAGAAGGACGAGCCCGGCGCGTACACGCGCGACATGGACTACATCCGCCAGCAGGCCATCGGGGCCGTGGAGAGCGGCGCGACCGAGATGCACATCGTCGGCGGGCTGCACCCCTATCTGCCCTGGGACTATTACCCCGAACTGGTGCGGACCATCAAGGCGGTGGCCCCCGATTTGCACATCAAGGCGTTCACCGCCGTCGAGATCGTCCACCTGGCCAAGATCGCCAAAAAGTACAAGCGCGACGATCGACAGTCCGGCATCCGATGGGTGCTCAGCGAACTCAAGGCCGCGGGACTGGGCTCGCTGCCCGGCGGGGGAGCCGAGGTCTTCGACGACCGCGTCCACGACGAAGCGTACAAGGGCAAGATCCGCAGCGACGAGTGGCTCGACGTCCACCTGGTCGCGCACGAGTTGGGGCTGAACACCAACGCGACGATCCTCTACGGCCACATCGACCAACGCCGCGAGCGTCTGGTCCACATGGAGATCCTCCGCCGAGCCCAGGACCAGGCGCTCGAGCGGCTTGGCTACACCGGCGAGGACGGCTTCGTCGAGCCGGGCCTGCCCGCGACCGCCAGCGTCACCGCACCGGTCATCACGCTCAGCCGTTTGGGCGCGCCCAAGCCCACGCCCGCGATGGCGCAGGGCAAGGCTGGCTATTTCCAGACCATCACGCCCCTGCCCTTCTTCCCCGACGGCAGCGAGATGGAGCACCTGTATGGGCCCAGCGGGCTGGAGAACCTGCGCACCATCGCCATCGCCCGCCTGATGCTCGACAACTTCCCGCACGTCAAGGCGTTCTGGATCATGCAGACCCTGAGCATGGCCCAACTGATGCTCGAGGCCGGGGCCGACGACATCGACGGCACCGTCGTGTGGTACGACATCACCAAGGTGGGGGGCTCGACGACGCACCAGGAGACGACCGTGGCCGACCTGCATCGGGCCATCCGCGAGGCCGGCTTCACGCCGGTGGAGCGCGACACGCTGTACCGCCGCGTGGAGCGGGAGGGGAAGGATTGGCGGGTGGTGGGTTGACGGCATCTTGCGAAACAGCGCTCGGGCATTGAAGTGTTCGCCCCATAATCCAACGAGATCCGAACACTCTCCCACCCTTGTATCAATGTTCCGTCAATTCGGGACGCCCCGCGCCGAAGAAATGCGATCGAGTGATCTACAATCGGGCGAATCTGGACATGTAGCCTCAGTTGGCCAGGTGTACCGGTTCAAGAGCAAACCGAGTTGGGAGAGAACCTTATGAAGACCATCGCCAGCATCGTGGCCGCCGCGTTCGCGTCCGTTTCCGCCGTTGCCGTCGCCGACGACATCGCCTACTGGTCCTTCAGCAATCAGGGCCTGCCCGGCGGGGGCTTTGGCTTCTTTGCAGACGAGTTCCCCTTCGCCGCCGAGTTCGGCAGCCAGACCGGCTCGGCCACCATCGAGCTGGTCGGCGGCATCCTCGACGAGACCACCGTCACCACCGGCGGAGACGAGGTGCTGCGTTGGGTGCAGTCGTTCAGCGGCACCGACCTGGGTGCCCAGTTCGGCGAGCCTGCCGGCGGGTCGCTGGCTATTCAGGGCGGCACCGACACCCTCAACAACGGCTCGCAAATCGTCATCAACTTTGACGCCAGCAGCCTCGAGAACCTCTTCTTCCAGTTCGACGCCCGCAACACCAGCACCGGCTTCCAGAACATCCTCATCGAGTTGTTCAATGGCGGCTCGTTCGTGTCGACCGTCGAGCCCGGCCTGGTCCTGAGCACTACCTTCGCCAGCTTCGCCTACGACATCAGCGCGCTCGACGGCGTGGCCGACGCTCGCATCGTGTTCACGCTCAATGGCGCTACCAGCGCCAGTGGCAACATCCGGACCGACAACTTCTACATCCAGGGCGACTCGGGCGTGGAGCCCTGCCGTGTCGACCTCGACGGCGACGGCCAGTTGACCGTCTTTGACTTCCTCCAGTTCCAGAACTTCTTCGCCGCCGGCGACCTGCGGGCCGACTTCGACGGCGACGGCCAGCTGACCATCTTCGACTTCCTGGTCTTCCAGAACGAGTTTGCCATCGGCTGCTGAACCGGCCCGAAGCGTGTGCGGTCGATTGAGACCTGTGCACGAACTGCGAAACTCACACGAAGAAAGCCCCGCGTCCACGAGCGCGGGGCTTTTTCTCGTACGGTATCAGGCGTTTGGATTCACTGCCTTCCCGGCAGGAATTCTTGGGCGTACCAACGCTGCCACCTGGGTATGTCCCAGCCCAGGTACGCGGTGTCTTGTCCCGACAGTTCGCTGGTCAGCCGCACGAGGGCCGCGTGTACCTCGACCCGATATGTCACCACGACGGCGTCGATCACGCGGAGCACGACGCCCTCGGTTACGACGCTCAACTCGGGGTCGAAGGCCACCGCGCTGTTGCCCACTACGGGTTGGAGGTCGCTCACAAAGGCCTGCTGCTGGCCGATGAGTATGTAGGCCAGCGAGCGATCGCCGCGCTGCTCGCCGGCACCTCGCACCTGGCTTGCGATCATGGCCGGTATGGCATCGGCCAGCCGCAGTGTCGCCGCCAGTCCGGCCGCGTTGGCCACGTGCGGATCGTGGGTGCGACGCAGTCCTTCGGCTACCACGCTCTGGACGCTGCGGGGGACCTCCCGGCCTTTGAGGGCGTGGGCAAGGGTGTCATGCGCCATGCCTCGGCGTCCGCGATGGTCTTCGAAGACCGCCGCCCAGGCGATGGTTGCAAGCGCTTCGGGTGTGTCCAGGCTGGCCAGGTGCTCAAAGATCGCGCCGACGACGTCGTCGCCGCTGCGGGCGAAGATCTCGATCATGGCCTCGAACGTGGCCGGTTCGGTGTACTGGCGGAGTTTCTCGATGCCGGCCGCACGCAGGTCTTTGGCGCGGGGGTTGCGAAAGTACGTCTGGCGGATGCGACGCAACTCGGTTTCGAGTTGCCCGCGACGCAACGTGTGCTCACGCATGGCCGCCTCGACGCTTTCAGGCCTGGCAAGACTTGCAGGATCTTCCACGGGCGGCAGCATCGAAGGTGCCGGGCTGGCGGGCGTGAGCGGCCCGTCTTGTGCCAAGGCGGCTTCCAACGCCAGGAACGCACAGGGCAGACATGCCAGGAACTGCATCGGACGCATCGGAGGGCTCCTTCCGCGTGTCCCATCGCCTCGACCGATCGGATCCGGGTCTGGCGTGGAAAGCCGGGCCTTGCGGGGGCGGGGTCGGCGGGCTCACCCTGGGGCTAGGCCGACGGCAAGGCGCGCTGGGCTCTGCTGAAGTTTACGGCCCCGCGACCGGAAGGTTGCGGCTTGGATATACTGTTGCCCACCACCGGGATGCCCCCATGGCTCTTGGCGGCACATCCGAGCGATTAGCGCAGTTGGCTAGCGCGCCTCGTTGACATCGAGGAGGTCACTGGTTCAAGTCCAGTATCGCTCACTTTCCTAACAAAAACCATTCGTCAAATGGGGAGACCTCGCATCATGGGGTCCCTGTAGTACTTCGTCGTGGGCCTATGTTCACTGGTGCCACCGGACAAGCATCCCAGCCCACCCCGCCGATCGAACTTGACAAGTGCCCCCACGGCGCATCAGCGGACTCGCGACGACCACGCCAGCGAGATCGCCGAGGATTATGTCGAGGCCGTCGCCGATGTGATCGACTCGCAGGGCGACTGCCGCGTGAAGGACCTGGCATCGCACTTCGGCGTCAGCCACGTGACGGTTGTGCGGACGGTCGCGCGACTGGAACAAGAAGGCCTGGTGCGAACCAGCCCCTATCAGCCCATCGAATTGACTCCAATGGGACGCCGCTTGGCCAAAGCGTGCAAAGAGCGTCACGAGGTGGTCTACCGATTCCTGCTCTCCATCGGCGTGCCCGAGAGGGTCGCGGCCGTCGACGCCGAGGGCATCGAGCACCACGTCAGCAGGGCGACGCTGGAGAGGATGCGGCAGATGCTTGACATAGATATGTAGCACAGGCTACATTTGACGTGGTGATTGCCGATGACGATCCAAACACCTCTTGGGGTACGAGCGTGAAGCTGAGTCCAACCAAAGAAATCTTTTCGCTGATACTGTTCGCGGCGTGCACGGCCCATGCGCAGGGTCTAAGCCAGCCCGAGAGCGACCCGCCCACAGATCCGCAAGCACAGACCACCAGCACGCACGAACGACGCCCCGGCCCCGCGGCCACCAGCGCGGCGGACGCCGACGAAGACGACTACGGACTCACCGGCGACTGGGGTGGCGCTCGAAATCGTATCCGTGATCGCGGCGGACTCAGTCTGGGCGGCTCCTACACCGCCGAGTGGAACAGCGTCCTGGACGGCGGCGTCAACCAACGCGGCTCCTTCCGAAACATCCTGGCCATCGAGGCCGAGCTCGACCTCTCGGCCTACCGATGGGAGGGCGCCCGCGTCTTCTTCCAATATCTCTCTGTCAACCCCGAAGGCGGCGTCCGCGGCGGCTCCAACGACGTGGGCGACATCCAGGGCATCAGCAACATCGAAACGCGACGACACCTGGACATCATCAGCGAACTCTGGTTCGAGCAGGCCCTCTTCGACGAACGCTTGCGTTTCAAGTTCGGCAAGATGGACGCCAACGCCGAATTCGCCTATGTCGATGCCGCTACGGACTTCGCACACTCTTCCGCGGGCATCAGCCCGACCATCTTCACCATCCCTACCTATCCCGACCCCGCCACTGGTGCCACCATCTTCGCCACGGTCCATCGCACGGACAGCACCGCCCTCACGCTGGGCTATGCCATCTTCGATGGCGCCGCCGCCGCCGACGGCGTCGAGACCGGACGCCGCGGGCCATCGACCTTCTTCAACGATCGACTCTCGGACGATTACTTCCACATCGCCCAGGCCGAACTCGCATGGGAAGACCTGGGATCGATCTTCGGCGACGCGCTGCGCGCCCGCTGGCTCGGCAAGGGCAGACTCAGCGCCGGGTTCTGGCACCATACCGGTACCTTCGACCGATTCGACGGTTCCAGACAAACTGGCGTCAACGGCGTCTACGCCACCATCGAGCAACGCGTCGTCGACTGGCAGCAAGGCGGCATGGACGCATTTGCCCAGTTCGGCTGGACCGAAGACGACATCAGCCAGGTCGGCACGCACTGGGCCATCGGCTTCGACGCCCACGGCGTCTTCCCGCATCGCCCAAACGACAGCCTGGGCCTGTACGCCTCCCTGGCCGTCCTCAGCGACAAGACCGGCGCGGGCCTGGGCGACGACGAACTGGCCATCGAAGCTTATTACCGCCTCGACCTGGTCGGCTCGCTCTTCCTCCAGCCCAGCGTCCAGTTCATCGCCAACCCGGGCGGAAACGACGCGCTCGACGACGCATGGGTCTTGGGCCTGCGGGCCGGACTGAGCTTCTAGTTCCAATGTCCAAGGTCCGCCCACGATGCGCTTGCCTACAAATGTAGCACAGGCTACTATTCGTCTTCCGCACCCGCAAGCCAGGGAGTCGCCGATGCAGCGATCGCCGATCAACGCCATGATCCGAGTTTTGCTCCTCGCCCTCCTGGCCTGCCTCCTGCTGCCCATGCAAGCTTGCCGAGAGCGGCCCGCGAAGCCCGAACCCTCGGCCGGAAAACTCCGGATCGTCGCCACCACAGGCATGATCGGCGACGTGGCCCGTCGGATCGCGGGCGACCGGGCTGTCGTCGAGGTGCTCATGGGTCCTGGCGTGGACCCGCACCTGTACCAGCCGACGCGCGATGACATGCGACGCATCCTGGCCGCCGATGTCATCTTCTACAACGGGCTCCTGCTCGAAGGCCGCATGACCGACGCGCTCGTTCGCGCCGCTACCGACGGCCGCCGCGTTCACGCCGTCACCGAGCTCATCGACCCCCAATACCTTGCCCAGCCCGAAGATCTCGAAGGTAAGGACGACCCGCACGTCTGGATGGACCCTACCGCGTGGTCCAAGGCCGCCATCGTTATCCGAGACCGTCTCAACGAGCGCGATCCCGACGGAGCAAGCACTTTCCACCAAAACACCACCACCCTGCTCGAAGAATTCGAGCGTCTGGATCAGTACTGCCTGCGGGTGCTGCATTCCGTGCCGATCGAACAGCGGGTGCTGGTCACCGCGCACGACGCCTTCGGCTACTTCGGCCGACGCTACGGCTACGAGGTCCTGGGCATCCAGGGCCTCTCGACCGAGAGCGAGGCCGGCGTGCGGGACATCGAGCGGCTTGTCGACCTGCTGGTGACACGACGGGTTGGCGCGGTCTTTGTCGAATCGACGGTCTCCGATCGCAACGTCAAGGCTCTGATCGCCGGTGCCAAGTCGCGTGGGCACACGGTGGTCATCGGCGGCGAACTCTTCAGCGATGCTCTTGGCCCCGCCGATACGTATGAGGGGACGTACGTTGGCATGATCGACCACAACGCCACAACCATCGCTCGTGCCCTGGGGGGGCAGGCTCCGCCACGAGGCATGCAGGGCAAACTCGCACCATGACCACCAGCGTCGTCCATACGTCCAGAAGGCCATCGAGCCTGGCCGAAAGGCCCGAGCATTCGGCCGACAGTCCGCTCTCGATCCATGCCATGACGGTTGCCTACCAGCGCAAGCCCGTGTTGTGGGACGTGGACTATGACGCGCCACCCCGTGCCCTGGTGGCGATCGTCGGACCCAACGGCGCGGGCAAGAGCACGCTCATCAAGGCCGCCCTGGGCCTGGTGCCGCGGGCGACGGGCCTGGTGGAGTTCTGGGGCGTTCCCTTCAAGCACGTGCGCGAGCGCGTGGCCTATGTGCCCCAGCGAGAGAGCGTCGACTGGACCTTCCCCGTCAGCGCTCTGGACGTGGTCTGTATGGGCCGGTATCGACGCATCGGCTGGTTCCGCCCTGTCGGCCAAGCGCACAAGCGGGCAGCCATGGCGTGCCTGGACCGCGTGGGGCTTGCCGATTTGGCCCATCGCCAGATCAGCCAACTCTCCGGCGGGCAGCAGCAGCGCGTCTTCCTCGCGCGGGCCCTCGCGCAGGAAGCCGACCTTTACATCATGGACGAACCGTTTGCGGGCGTCGACGCGGCCACCGAGCGCACCATCGTGCAGTTGCTCAAAGACCTGCGTGACGCGGGCAAATCTGCCATCGTGGTCCACCACGACCTCCAGACCGTCACCCAGTACTTCGACCACGCCCTGCTGCTGAACATGCGTGTCGTGGCCGCGGGGCCGGTCGAGCAGGTCTTCACACCCGACAATCTCCAGAAGACTTATGGAGGCCGGCTCACACTGCTCAGCGAAGCCGCAGAGGCCGTCGCACGCGCTGGCATCAACGTACGTTAGGATTGCTCTCCCATGTCCCCGGCGTCACCGCAACCGCCAACCTGGAACGAAATCCTTCGAGTCCTGACGTTTCAGGGGGGGTACAACACCAACGCCGTGCTTGCCGGCGCTGCTATGCTCGGCCTGGCCGCGGGTGTGGTCGGAGTGTTTGCACTCTTGCGACGGCGGTCGCTCGTGGCCGACGCCATCGGCCACGCCACGCTGCCGGGCATTGTCCTGGCATTTCTGACGGCGGTGGCGATGGGGATGTCGGGACGCTCGTTGCCCGTTCTCTTGCTCGGAGCGGCCCTGGCCAGTGCGCTCTCCGTGGCGTGCATCTTTGCCATCATCCGGTACACGCGACTTCGAGAAGACGCTGCTATCGGCATCGTGCTGGGCGTATTTTTTGGAGTCGGTGTCGTGTTGCTCAGTTATGTGCAGCATCCGGGCAACACCGGCGGCGCTTCCCCCGCGGGCCTGCACCACTTCATTTATGGCCAGACCGCCGCCATGCGCGCGGGCGATGCCTTTGTCATGGCCGCCCTGGCACTGATTGCCGTGGGCGTGACGGCGGCCCTGTTCAAGGAATTCGTGCTGGTCACTTTCAACAGTGAGCACGCGAGGGTGCTGGGTTTACCATTCACCCTCCTGGATGGCACGATGCTCGCGTTGGTCGTTCTGGTCACGGTTGCGGGCTTGCAGGCCGTGGGGCTCATCCTGGTCATTGCGCTGCTCATCATCCCGCCCGTCGCGGCGCGCTTGTGGACGGATCGCCTGCCCGTGCTGGTGGTCTGTGCCGGCGGGCTTGGCGCGTGCAGCGGATACGCCGGTGCCGCCGCCAGCGCGCTGTTGCCAAGGACACCCGCGGGCTCGGTCATCGTGCTGTCCGCCGGGAGTGTGTTCTTCGTCAGCCTGTTGGCCGCGCCCCGGCATGGGGTGGTTGCCACCGTTTTGCGCCGGATCACACTACGGCTTCGCATCGCCGGCGAGCACCTCCTGGAAGCGGCCTACGAGCACAGCGTCTCACGCCGGGGTGTCTCAACACTCTCGTCGCGTTCGCTGCGCGCGATGGAACGGCTCTGGGGCTGGCCGGTGTGGATGGGGCCGATCGTCGTGCATGGTCTGCGGCGAAAAGGACATCTACGACGCACCGGCGATGGATATGAGATCACGGGCCCCGGCGTTGTCCGTGGCGCGCGGATCGCGCGCAACCACCGCCTCTGGGAGCAATACCTGCGAACCCATGCCGATGCCGCACCGGGGCACGTAGACTGGTCCGCCGACATGGTCGAGCACGTCCTGAGCCCGGCATTGGTCGCCGAACTCGAAGCCGAACTGCTCGCGGCCGAGCGGCAGCCGGGCCGATCGCCGGAAGGCTCGCCCGCATGAACCTGGCACCGAACATCGATCTGTTCCCCATCCTCGCCGCGGTGTTGGCGGCCTTCTGTTGCGGTCTGCTTGGTAACTATCTGGTTCTTCGACGCTTGAGCCTGATGGGCGACGCCATGAGCCACAGCGTGCTGCCCGGGTTGGTGATCGCCTTCATGCTCACGGGATCACGTGCCGCGCCGGTGATGTTCCTCGGCGCTCTGATGGCCGGCATCACGACGGTCGTTCTTGTCGAGCTCATCAAGCGGTTGGGTCGTGTCGAGCCCGGGGCGGCCATGGGCGTGGTCTTCAGCGTCCTGTTCGCTTTGGGGGTCCTGCTCATCGAACGCGTCGCGCGGAACACGGATCTGGACGCCGACTGTGTGCTGCACGGGCAGCTCGAATCGCTCTTCTGGCCCGATGGGCCCGCGCGATGGCTGGACGTGTTGCACCCGGCCACGCTTGCAGCCGTCCCTCCCCAGGTCTGGACACTTGCCATCACCTGCGCGGTGTCCTTTGTCTTTGTGCTGGTGTTGTACAAGGAACTCCGCATGGCCGCGTTCGATCCGGCCCTGGCCACCGCGCAGGGATTCCATGCCAGCATCCTGCACTACGCATTGATGGTCCTGGTCGCGGGTGCGACCGTTGCTGCCTTCGAGGCCGTCGGTTCTATCCTGGTCATCGCCATGCTCATCGTCCCGGCCGCCATCGCACGGCTGCTGACCGATCGCATGCCCACACAGTTGCTGTTGAGCACCACCATCGCTGTTGTCGCGGCGGTCATGGGCTATCTCGGTTCCATCGCCTTGCCGAGCGCGATGGACAAGCCCCAGGTCAACGCCGCCGGTAGCATCGCCATCGCCTTGGGGGTTCTCTTCTTCGTCGCAATGCTGTTTGGCCCGCGCGACGGGGTCTTGGCCACAGCCATCCGACGTTTCTACCTCACGCGACGCATCGCCTTGGACGACCTGCTCGCCGCGCTCTACCGGCACGAAGAGGGCTCCCCGATCACCAGCCGATTTGCTCCAAAGGTCTACGCCAGAGCTCGCCGATCGGGCCTGGTCATGCCCGGTCAGGACACACTCACCGAAGCGGGGCGGCAACGTGCTGCCGAACTCATCCGGCGCCATCGCCTCTGGGAGACATACCTCGTACACCGGGCGGGCATCTCAGCCGACCACGCCCACGAACCAGCCGAACACCTGGAACACCTCGCCGAGCCGCTCCCATCCGGAGGTCCACAGCACGATCCCCATGGCAAGGCGATTCCACCCGGCGTGGAGTGAGATACAGCAAGCTGATGTACTCGGTTTTGGTTGAGTAGCGGCGGTGAATCGACAGCATAGGCGGGTGTCAAAGTCCTATAACACCCATGAAATGCCTTGTCTATCATGAAATTACTGATGGGTGGTCGGGGCGAGTACATCGATCATCAAAACAGCGGAACGTCCAGGGAAAAGCAAGGTACCATCTTCCCTCATAGGTGCTGGTATGCCCGAGGCGGGCGTCCAAGTTGGGGGGTTTTTGTCATGCATGTTGGTCAAGGCTTTTCGTGCGCGGTGGCCATCATCGGCGGCGGACCAGCCGGGAGCACGCTGGGCACACTCTTGCGTCTGTATGACCCTTCACGCTCGGTCATGATCCTCGAGAAGGAGGTCTTCCCACGCGAGCACGTGGGCGAGAGCCAGTTGCCGCCCATCAATGCCGTGCTCGAAGAGATGGGTGCCTGGGACAAGGTCGAGGCCGCCGGTTTTCCGATCAAGATCGGTGCCAGTTACACGTGGGGCAAGAGCCCCGAGCAGTGGGACTTTGATCTCTACCCAATCGACGCGTACGAGGAGCGTCCAAGGCCGGGCGTGCTCGACAGCCAGCGTCGCCTGACCACGTTCCAGGTCGATCGCGCCACGTACGACACCATCCTTCTTGATCGCGCCGCCGAGGTCGGCTGCGACGTCCGCCAGGGGGCACGGGTCGCAGAGATCCGTACCAGCGGCGACCATGTCGACGCCCTGGTGCTCGAAGACGGCTCGACCGTCACCGCGCAGCACTACGTCGACGCCAGCGGCACCGTGGGCATCTTGCGCCGGGCCATGGGCGTCGAGAGCCAGGTTGCGCCAACCCTGCGCAACATCGCCATCTGGCAATACTGGGACGACGTTCCCTGGGCCGTTGCCATCGGCAATGCCACGAGGGTCCAGGTCCGGAGCATCGGTTTTGGATGGCTCTGGTACATCCCCATCTCCCAGACTCGCGCCAGTTGCGGGCTGGTCTGCCCGGCTGACTATTACAAGGAACGAGGCCTCTCGCCCGAAGCCTTGTACGCCGAAGCGGTGGCAAAGGAACCCAGGATCGCCGACTTGCTGGCCAAGGGCCGGGCCAGCGGGCCAGTCCTCAGCACCAAAGACTGGTCGCAACTCTCGGATCGCTTACACGGTGAGAACTGGTGGCTTTGTGGCGAGACCGCCGGCTTTGCCGACCCCATCCTCGCCGCGGGCATGACCCTCGCTCACCAGTCGGCGCGAGACCTAGCCTGCACCATCCTCGAACTCCGCAGGGGCCAGATCGATCCGCAGTGGCTGCGCTCTCAGTACAACGACCGCACACGCCGTTCCATCCGACAGCACATCCAGTTTGCTGAGTACTGGTACGCGTCCAACGGCCAGTTCACCGATTTGCAGGAGCACTGCGCCAAGATCGCGCAAGAGACCGGGCTGAACCTCTCACCACAACAGGCGTGGGCCTGGCTGGCCCAGGGCGGCTTCACCAATGCCGACGCGTTCATCCCGCTCTTTGGCAGCTATGACCTGGCCGCCGCTCGGCGCGTCATGGAGATCTTCAGCGGTCAGAAGCACGGCTATTCCTTTGATAAGTTCAATGTCCTGCGTCCAAACCTCGAAGGTGCACAGCCCGGAGCCATCGCGCGGTATCACAAGGGACGGGTCGAGCGGGTCGAAGGGCTCATGCGCGGCAATTACTTTGTAGCCTACCGCGGGCACCAAGGCCTGATCATGAAGTTCGTCACCCAGACGTCCGATATCAATCAGGTCTTCGCGCTCTTGCAGCATTGGGTTACAACCGAGACACCCGCAGCACAACACCCCTATTACCGCAACCTGCTCATCCAGGCGCTCGAGAGCCTTGTCCTCGAAGGGTGGATTGTCGGAAGCGTCAACCCCGATCGGCCGATGCTCCAGTGGGAGTACGTTCCCAGCCGCCAGATCAAGTGGGCCAAGGAGAACCAGTCAATAATCGAGAGCCGATGGGGTGCCCTCGCGGGCGATTGAGGAGCCTGCTTTGAACTTGCCAACCGGGAGGAAGTCGTGAACGAATCCAGAACGCACGCGTGCGACGTGGCCATTATCGGCGGCGGGCCCTCGGGCAGCACGCTGGCAACCCTCCTGCGCAAGTACAACCCCGCCTTGAGCGTGCTTGTCATCGAAAAAGAGACCTTCCCGCGTGAGCACGTAGGCGAGAGCCAGTTGCCCGCCATCAGCCCCATCCTCTGGGAGATGGGCGTGTGGGACAAGGTCGAGGCCGCGGGCTTTCCAGTGAAGCTCGGTGCCAGCCTGACCTGGGGGCGCGACAACGAGCGCTGGGATTTTGACTTCTACCCCGTCGAAGAGTTCAAGGACGAGCCCAGACCCGCGAAGTTTGAAGGCCAGCGCACGCGCACCGCATTCCAGGTCGAGCGATCCATCTACGACACCATCCTGCTCGACCATGCCGCCGAGCAAGGTGCCGATGTCCGCCAAGGCGCTCTGGTCCGCGAGATCCTCAAGACCGGCGACCGGGTGGACGGCCTGCACATGGACAACGGCGACACCATCGTGGCCCGGTATTACGTCGACGCCAGCGGCACGCACGCCACGCTCCGGCGGGCCATGGGGGTCGATGTCGACGCTCCACACTCGCTGCGCAACGTCGCGTTCTGGAGCTACTGGGACAATATCCAGTGGGCCGTCGAGATCGGCGTCGGGGGCACCCGGGTCCAGGTCCGCAGCCTCCCGTATGGCTGGATCTGGTTCATCCCTCTCAGCCCCACACGCGCCAGTGTCGGGCTCATCTGCCCTGCCGAGTATTACAAGAACACCGGGCTCTCGCCCGAGGAGATCTACCACAAGGCACTCTCCGAGCAGCAGGAGATCGCCTCGCTCATGACCGAATCTGCCCAGACCGACAAGGTCCACGCCGCGAAGGACTGGTCCCAGGTGGCCCACCGGGTCACGGGGGACAACTGGTATGTGTGTGGCGAGGCCGCCGGCTTTGCCGACCCCATCCTCGCCGCGGGCATGACCCTGGCCCACGGCTCGGCCCGGGAACTGGCTTACACGATTCTCGAGATGGAACGTGGCGAGCTCGACAAGGCGTGGCTCAAGAGGAGTTACGACGAGAAGACCCGCAAGAACATCCGCCAGCATATCCGTTTCGCGCAGTTCTGGTACGCCTCCAACGGGTGCTTCAAGGACCTCCAGGAACATTGCCAGAACATCGCCCAGGAAGCGGGGCTGCAACTCAACCCGCAGGAAGCCTGGCGCTGGCTCGCGCAGGGCGGATTCTCGAACCAGACCCTCGACGCCGCCCACCTTGGTTCCTTCGACCTTGGCACCGCCAAGCAACTCGTCGGCAAGTTCGGCGATGCTGAGCTTGATCTCGAGAAGGAAACCCTCACCTTCATGCAATACAACAAGCTCACGCTCGACTTCCGAAACGTCCGCGACGACAAGGTCGCCGAGTATCGGGAGGGCCGGGTGGTACCCGTCGATTGCGTGGTGCGGGACGGCAAGATCCTGCCCAAGGTCGGTGCGTACCCCGTGCTGGTCAACATGCTCGCCAAGAGCAACGACCCAAACCAGATCTTCGGCTACCTCCAGCAGCAGATCCGCGGCGGACAAACGCCCGAACGAGCCACCATGCTCATGCGGCAGCTTGTCCAGGCCATGGAAGTGATGGTCGTTGACGGGTGGGTGATCTGCGAGAACGACCCGAACCGGCCTATGCCCAAGTGGACGCTGGGCAAAAACCGGCAACTCCGTTCTTCCGATGAGGGAGAGCGGGCCTATGAGTCTGCCCGCGGAGCCAGAATGAATTAGCCGCCCCGGCGAGTCCGCAACTCGTCACGGATCTCGGTCAACAGCAACACCTCGGCGGGCGGGGCCGCTGGTGCGGCCGCGGCCTGCTCCTTCTCGAAGCGCTTCCGTGCCGTGTTCATGAGTTTCACGATCATGAACACCGCCGCCGCGAGGATGATGAAGTTGATGAACACCGTGATGAAGTTGCCATAGGCAAGCACCGGGCCGAGGCCCCGGGCATCGGCCAGCGGCATCACCTTCCCAGCCGCCTCGTTGGCCTCGCTCACCTTGGCCGAAAGCGGGACGTACAGGTTGCTGAAGTCCACCTTGCCGGGGATGGACACGATCGGCATGATCACGTCGTCGATCATCGACTTGATAATGACGCCGAACGCCCCGCCGATGATAATGCCCACGGCCATATCCATCATGTTGCCCTTCAAGGCGAACTCGCGAAACTCCTTGATCAGTCCCATCGCTGTTTTCCCCAACTGGCCACAAGGGCCACAAGAACGCCCCAAGCCGCCGGGGGAAGATGGTCCCGGTTCGGGCAGGGGCAACGCAAGCATATCCGCCCATACACTGGCCCCATGACAACCGACTTCGTTCCCGCCGCACACCTCATCGCACGCCGCCAACGTTCCGCCAATGCCCTGCGTGAACGGGCCAGGCAGGCGCTCGGCGAACGTACGGCCATGCCCGTCGTGCTCTTAGGGGCGGGCGAGCCCATCAGCGTGCCCGGGCAGCACGATCGGGTCTATCCCTTTATGGCCCATAGCGATTACTACTACCTGACCGAGCAGCAGTGTCCAGGGGGCGTGCTTGCTATCGATCTTGCGGAAGGAGACGATGCACCCTGGCGGGCCTTTGCGCCAGAAGTCACCCAGGCCCATCGTACCTGGGAAGGCGATGTAACATGGGAGGGCGCGCCACTGATCGAACTGGCTCCATGGCTCATCCAGCGCCGGGGCAGGCCCGTGGCCATGCTCGGGTGTCCTGTGGGAAGTTACACCGGAGGCATCGACCAACTGCTGAGCGCCGAACTGGCCGATGCACTGCTGCACGAACGCCGCGTACTCGACGGGGTGGAAATCGCGAACATGCGAGCGGCGTGCAGGGCCACGGCCGCGGGCCACACGCTCGCCCATCAACTGCTGACCAGCGGCCAGGCTATCGGCATGACAGAACGTCAACTCCGTGTCGAGATCGAGGCAGCGTTCTTTCGCAACGGCGGAGACGGTACGGCGTACGACACCATCGTGGGCAGCGGGCCAAACGCCGCCGTGCTGCACTTCGCTCCGAGCGATCGCATCATCTCCGGGGGTGAGTGCGTACTCATCGACGCCGGCGCTTCGTACAGGCGGTACGCCGGCGATGTCACGCGCACATGGCCCGTTGGCACGCCAAGCCAGACGCAGCGCGACCTCATCAACATCGTCATCGATGCCGAAGAAGCCGGCATCGCTATGTGCCGTCCCGGCGTCGAATGGCACGACGTCCACCGCCGGGCCAGCGAAAAGGTCATCGAAGGCCTCATCGCGTTGGGCACCATCACCGGCGATCCTGCCGAACTCGTCGAGCGGGGAGTCGCGGGGCTGTTCTTTCCCCATGGCGTGGGCCACATGATTGGCCTGGGCGTGCGGGGCGCGGGCGGTCGGCTGCCGGGACGTGCCCCCCGTATGGGGCCCGGCGGCGTCGGCGTGCGTGTCGACATCCCGCTCCGGGCTGGCCATGGTTTCACAGTCGAGCCCGGAATCTACTTCATCCCCGGGCTCATCGACGTGCCCGAAACACGCGAACGGTACAGCGACGCCGTCCATTGGAACACGATCGATGCCTTACGCACCGAAATCCAGGGTGTGCGGATCGAGGATAACGTGGTGGTGGGAGAGCATGGGTGCGAGGTGTTGACGGCGGGCATCATCAAGCGGCCGGGCTGAACCCAGCATCGCTGCGGGACGATATCATTCGAAACCTTCCCGCCGACCGTCCACGGAGACCGACATGCCCGCCTTCGCCGACAAGACCGATTTGCAGAACCGCCTCTTTGCCGAACTCTCTGATATGTTCGGCCAGGAGGTGCCGCTCTATGACAAGGCGCTGGCCGTGAACTTTGTTTGCAACCGTGCGGTGTGCGACCTGCTTGCCCTTCGCCACCCCGGCTTTACCGTCAGCGACGAAGAAATCGAACGCACCAGCGGCGAAAGGCACGGGGCCATCCGCATCGGTCGGCCCGATGAGTACCGGCTTATCACGCGATTCTTCGCCTGTTTCGGCATGGAGCCCCATAACTTTTATGACATGACGGCCATCGGCGCTAAGAGCCAGCCTGTCATCGCCACCGCATTCCGCTCTCCCCAGAAGCCCGAGCACCGCGTGTTCACCAGCCTGCTCATGACCGATTATTTTGACGACGCGACAAAGCGTCGCATCGAGAACGCGCTGGCCGAGCGACGCGTGTTCTCGCAGCGTGCTATCGATCTGATCGACCAGTGCGAGCGAGAGGGCGGTCTGACCTGCGAAGACGCAAAGGCGCTCATCGGCGAAGCCACCACTCGCATCTTCAAATGGACGGGCAGGGCCCACGACTTGAAGCTCTACAACGACCTGTGCGAGGCCGGGTTCAAGATCGCCGCCGACATCGCGTGCTTCGAACGCCACCACCTCAACCACCTCACGCCCAACACGCTATGCATGGACCTGTACACCGCCGCCATGAAGCGTTGCATGGGCGAGAGCGATCGAGCGACCTTTCTCCGGCGTGCCTCGCGGGCGCTCGGGCAGATGCTCGAAATGTCCGACGCCGACTGGCTCACTCTGCACTTCAAGCACCTGGGGCACGATCGCATCTCCATTGGAGGCAATGCCGAAATCAGCTCGCACACGCTCGAGACACATGTTCATGCGCTGGCCGACCGCCTCGGTCAGGCCGATCTCGACCTGACAACTTTGCCCCACTGCGGGTTCAAGGACTTCACCGAAGGGCCTGCCAGCGACACGCCCATCCTGCTGCGTCAAGACGCGTACAAGGCACTCACCGAATCCGTGACCTTCGTCGAGGCCGACGGCAGCGAAGTCAAGGCAAGCCACACCGCACGCTTCGGCGAGATCGAGCAACGCTTTTACGCCACGACGCCCGCCGGCCGGGCGATGTACGACCAGTGTCTGGCCGCCTTCGAGGAAGCCCGCGCGAACTACCCCACGCTGGCCAAGGACGACGAAGACGCATTCCTCGAAGTGCAACGCAATGCATTCGCCATATTTCCAAAGGACCTGCAAGGCCTGCTCGACCGCAACATTGTGTACGCGCAGTACGCGGCCACCGATGCCGGCCGAGAGGCCCGGGGAAGAATCCCAGTCACCGACATGCTGCATCTGGTCTCGCTGGGCTACGCATCTCGTGAAGGGCTGCGCTACGAAGACTTCCTCCCCATCAGCGCCGCGGGCATCTTTGCCAGCAACCTCAACCAATACGGCACCGCCTCGACGGCTTCCAAACGCCCCGAATACAGCCGGGAACAACTCGAAGCCATCATGGGTCGCCCCATCATCGACACCGATACGGTTTACGCGGCCATCGATGCCAGGTCTCGATTGGAGACCTACAACGCCCTCGGCCTGCTGCACTCTGTACCAGTAGCCGAACGCCACCGCCTCGAAGCAACCGCCACCCTCGACCCCATCGTCGGACGAAAGTAGCCCCGCCCGGATTCGAACCACCCCCAGAATCCTCGGGAAAAACGCACATTCCCGACTCGCGCGGCGCAGAATCCGGCGCACCTAGCCGCCTGAGCCCCATCGTGGCGGGCGCTCTGGCCTGGATGCTGAGCGAGCCCCGGGGGGTGCCCCATGCATGAACATGAGGGAAAACCGTTAGCCGCCGTCGAGAACGGGCGGGACAGCCTTGGCCGATTCGGGCCTGGCAACCGGGCCGCGGTCGGGCGTTCGGCTGGTGAGGCGGCAAGGCTGCGGGCGCTGGTTCGTCAAGCCGTCACCGACGCCGACCTGGTGGGCCTGCTGGCCGCGATGGTGGAACAAGCCCGGGCGGGGGACGTGACCGCCGCACGGCTGGTGCTGGAGTATGCGATCGGGCGACCCCGGCCCATCGAGGACGAACTGCCCGACCCGTCCGCCGTGTGCATCCGCTTGGAGTTTGACCAAGGCGGGTAATGGCCAAACGCTGCATCAAAGTTGGGTATCTAGCCAGACTCTCAACAACCGTCCTGCCATGAAGGTAACCGGGATCAAGATCAAGACGATCACCAGCAACAACAGAATCCCAATGACAATCGCCAGCCGGACACGCTTGTAGAGCACAACAAAAAACCGACTGTCCTTGTGGGTCATTGCCCGCCGAATCTCGGCCATATCGAGGGCCATGGCGCGAACTAGGTTGGTGTTCGCCAAGATGGCATCCTCGATGCGCCTGAGGCTATCGGCGAGCGCGGCATCCCGGCTTGGCTCCGCGCCCGCCAGCATCTTCTCGACTGACCGAACCGCCACACCTGCACCATTGGCCATCGCCTGCGCTTCGGCGGCATCCACAGCCTCTAGACGGTGCTCAACTTCCCGCCCCGTCAACTTGTCCACGCCCCGGACGATGAACTGTTCCATGCCCCATGCTCCCTTTATGCACACACGATGGCCGAGGCCGTCAAGTGTTTTGTACGCGAGAGTATCCGGTGGAGCGTGAATTGGTCCACTTGCTGCCTTGGCCAATGTACGCCAAGTAATGGCTGCCGAATGCGCAAGACACTGTATAGTGGTTTGCCCGTGTCAAAAAATTCAGCCGGTTGATACCGTCCAGCAACGCGTTGAAGGTTGCTCCAACACGCCGCACGCCGCGGCCTGAATGGAGCACCCTGCATGAGCACGACGACCGAGACCGCCCCGATCCTCCTGAGCGCCCGCGAGGCCGCCCGCCTGCTGAACGTGAGCGAGCGCACGTTGTTTAGTTGGCGGGCGACCGAGGGCTTGCCGCACGTGCGAATCGGTTCGCGCTGCGTCCGCTACCCCGCCGAGGGTCTACGCCGATGGGCTGAGAGCCGCACGACGGGGGGCACCCGATGAGCCGATGGCGAGAAACCGCCCCGAGCCTGGCAGGGCACTGGGGGCAGGACGTTACGCTGAATCCTACCCGCGATGAACTTCAAGCGCAGTACGCCCAAGCCCTTCGCGCGATGGGCCGATGGGACGGCACCATCGAACTCGACGCCCATCCGCTGCTCCAACGCCAACGCGATCGGGCGAACATTACAACACTGCGCGAGAGCCCAGACCTGGCCGTGAACATCTTGGCCGCGATCCCCGTGAGGCTGGACGACCAAGACGTGCGATCCGCCTGGCGGGCGTGTTGCCGATGGTCCCCCCGGGTGCTGCTCGGGCTCGACGCTCGACGCTGGCCGCCGATGGGTTGGCCCGCGATCTTCATACGCGAACTCGTGGCCGGGTTCGTGCGACCGGGGGGTGCCGATTGGCGAGGCTGAAAGCGCCCCAACATAACAACGGGCACCTGCCACCACCCAAGCCGCAAGCCGACGACCGCGCCCGCCCCGTGCTGTTGAACCTGGCCGACGTGAAGGCGTCGCCCGTCCGATGGCTCTGGCGTGGCCGGATCCCGCTTGGCCGTATCACACTGTTGGCCGGGCACCCCGGATGCGGCAAGAGTTTTATTACGTGTGACCTGGCCGCGCGTCTGAGCGTTGGCCGGGCATGGCCCGATGGCACCACGTCCGAGCCTGGCCGCACGCTGCTGCTGAGCGCTGAGGACGACCCCGCCGACACGGTCAAGCCGCGCCTGCTGGCCGCTGGCGCCTCCTGCTCGATGGTGGACGCGCTGACGTGCTCGACCTTCCAAGGGAAGGAACGCGGCGTTACATTGGCCGACCTGGACGTTATCGAGGACGCGCTGCGCCGGCACGACGACTACCGCCTGCTGGTGATCGACCCCATCGGAAGTTATCTCGGCGGCGGGGTCGATTCTTACAAAGACAACGAAACCCGCGCCGTCCTGGCCCCGCTGGCCAAACTAGCCGCCGACATGAACCTGGCCGTCCTGCTGGTGGCACACACGCGGAAGGCCCAAGTCACCCGCGCCGACGACTCGGTTTTGGGGAGCCGCGCCTTCACCGGGTTGGCGCGGAGCGTGCTCCACCTGGCCGAAGACCCAGAAACCAAGGCCCGCAAACTCCTGCTGCCCGGCAAGTGCAACCTAGGCCCACCGTGCCCGGGCCTGGCTTTCACGATCGAGGGCGACCCGGCGACGATCTTGTGGGAACCCTTCCCTCTGAACCTTCACGCGGACGACCTGCTGGCGGCATCCCATGGGGGAGAGGCCGGACGCACCGAACGTGACGACGCGGGGGCATGGTTGCTCGACCTGCTGGCCGCAGGGCCGCGCCGCGCCCGTGACGTGGAGGAGGAGGCCCGCGACGCCGGGTATTCGCTGGCGACATTGCGCCGCGCGAAGGCGGCTACCGGGGTGGTCGCCCGCAAATCGGCTTTCGGTGGCCCGTGGGAATGGGCCGTGCCCGCCCAAGATGCTCACCCACCACCGAAGGCGCTCACCTCTGAGAACGTGAGCGCCTTGGGCGAACGTGAGCGCCTTGGGAGTTGGGACGACGAATGGGGGGCGACTTGACCCGCTGCCGCTTGACGGGCCCACTGGACCATGCTATTGTGTCATTGTGTATCGAACACATACGCACACCTGCGCAGGAGGAAACTATGCGCCAGAAAGTTCAGTTGAGCGAGCGGGCACTGTTTGGTCGAGTCAACCGCGCTTTGCAGCGTGAGGGCCAATCTCTTCGGCGTTGTCGGATTGACTCACGCGACTACGCCAACCTCGGCAGGTACTTCGTCGTGGACGACAGCAGGAACTATGTTGTCGGTAAGGACATCGACCTTGAAGAATTGGCGCGAGAAGTTGGTGTTCTGCGGGGCTACGAAACCCTCGCACAAGATGCATGAAGATTGATTCAACAGGGGCAAGGCATGGCATCCGTTTCATTCGATAAATCGACCTCGACCCGGCGCATCCTGTTCGTAGACGGCGACGGGCGACGCCGAACGATCCGCCTGGGCAAGGCCACCAGCAAAGACGCCCAATCAATCCTGGGGCACGTCGAGGCCCTGCTGAGCGCCCGCCTGGCCGGTTCATCCCCGCCCCGTGCGACGGCCCTGTGGGTCGCCGACCTTGGCGACACCCTGCACGACCGCCTGGCCCGCGTCGGGCTTGTAGAGCCCCGCACGGCCCCGGAAACGCACACGCTGGGGGCGCTGCTCGAACACTTTGCCGCGACCACCACCGTGTCCGCCAGCACGCGCCTTGTTCACAACCAAGCCGAGCGTTCGTTGCTCGACTACTTCGGCGAGGACCGGGCCTTGGACACCATCGACGCACGGCAAGCCGACCTCTGGCGGGCCTGGCTTGGCGACCAAGACCTTGCGCCCGCCACAATCTCGAAGCGCGTCCGGCTGGCGCGGCAATTCTTCGCGATGGCCGTCCGCTGGCGCTGGATCCCCGAGAACCCGATGGCCGGGCTGCGCGGGGGGAGCGAGGCCAATTCGGAGCGAACCCGCTACATCACCTTGGAAGACACCCAGCGCGTGCTCGACGCCTGCCCTGATGCCCGCTGGCGTGCCATCTTCGGCTTGTGCCGATATGCGGGGCTTCGGTGCCCGAGCGAGTTGGCCGGGCTCACGTGGGGCAACGTAGACCTCGTGGAGCGTCGCCTTCGCGTGGCGTCACCCAAGACCAAGCGGCACGAGGGCGGCGATGCGCGGCAGGTTCCCATCGTCCCGATGCTGGCCCCGCTACTCGAAGACCTCTACGACCTGGCCGAACCCGGCGAGCCCCGGTTGTTCCCGCGATTGGGTACCTCTGACAACCTCCGCACGACCGGCCTCAAGATCCTCGCGCGGGCTGGCCTGACCCCCTGGCCGAGGCTGTTCCACAACCTCCGGGCATCGTGCGAAACCGACTGGTGCGAGGCCCACCCGATGCACGTCGTGTCCGCCTGGCTGGGGCATTCGCCCAAGGTTGCCATGAAGCATTACCTCCGCGTCCGCGATGACGACTTCGCCAAGGCCGCCGGGCTCGAAAGCGGCGCAAAAAGCGGCGCACTCGTGGCGCAAAAAGCGGCGCAGCACGTTCCCGCGTCCGATGGCAAGAATCGGAAGCAAGGGTCGCAACCCGTGGACGCATCGGTGTTTATGCGGGAACTTGCCGAATGTAACATCGGCCTGCATGAATGTAAGGTAGCCCCGCCCGGATTCGAACCGGGGACCAAGCGATTATGAGTCGCGTGCTCTAACCGCTGAGCTACGGGGCCTGTGGTGTTCGATGTGGAATCTCAGCCGACTTGGGCCAACAACTCACCCAAGTCCATCGCATTCTTGATCTCGCGCTGCTGCACCCATCTCACCGTCGGACTGCCGTCCACGCCACGGGAGATCAGCACCGTCCCGCGGCTTGAGATGTTCAGGTCGGGCCAATAAAACCCGTACGCCTTCGAGACGGCCCGGTGCATGTCCGCCAGCAGTGTCTGCTTCAGGCCAAGTTCGCGGGCCCACGCCGCGTGTACGAAGAAACTGTCACACGAAACACCCACGACATGGACACCCTTGTCATGCCACCGGTCGAACTCATCGGTGACGCACCTCATCTCGGTGCTGCACACGGGGCTGAAGTCCATTGGGTAGAAGCACAGGGCCACATCCCCAAGGGCAAGGGCCTGGCTGAGTGTCCATTCCTCGCGGTCCTGCGTCATCAAGGTAAAGTCGGGCACGACATCCCCCACACGGGGCGGCTGGTCTCTTTCGGGCAGGCTGCTGGTCATCGGCATCGAGCGCTCCATCCACAAGCCGTCGGTTCATGCGGGAAACACGCACGCACGATCACCCCACGCACGACCAATCGGCGGCGTATGCTATGGCATGGCGATCGCCCAGAAGGCCACCCCCGACGGAGACCTCCTGCACCGGTACGGGCTCGTGCTCGACCGGATCGAGCGTGCCGCGGCCAAGGCCGGACGCAAAGGCCAGCAGGTCGTCCTTGTCGCTGTCACCAAATTTGCCGAGCCCGAGCACATCATCCAACTCGTCCAGGCGGGGCACCGAGACTTCGGCGAGAACAAGGTCCAGCAACTCCTCCAGCGGGCTCCCATGATCGATGAGCGGGTCGCTCGCATGCGCGCCCTCGGGGCCGCTCTGGGGGCAGATCCGGCCGCCAAGCCCGAGCCCATCCGCTGGCACATGATCGGGCAGATCCAACGCAACAAGGCCCGACAGGTCGCCGATGCCTGCCGTCTCATCCACAGCGTCGATAGCCTCAAAGTTGCCGAGGAACTCCAGGAGGTCGGCCTTAAGCGCGACAGGCCGGTCGAGGTCCTCCTCCAGGTGAATTGTTCGGGCGAGGCCGCCAAGGCCGGTTGCCCAACGCCCGCACTTCTGCACATGGTCGAGCAGATCCACTCCATGATCTACCTCAAACTCCGTGGCCTGATGACCATCGCGCCAGATTCCGAACACCCCGAAGACAGCCGGCCGACGTTCGCCCGATGCCGAGAACTCTTCGAGGAAATCCGCACCGTTGGGCCCGTTGGCAGAGAGTTCAACATCCTGTCCATGGGCATGTCCAACGACTACGAAGTTGCCATCGAAGAGGGCGCGAACATCGTCCGAGTGGGCAGCAGTATCTTCGGCCAGCCCGCAAACGCGACCGACGAACTCGATCAATAGCCAAGCAGAACGTGAAGATTCAGACAAATCCGGCCAGGCGTCGGCTGCGAGCCGCGTGGATCTCACGCTGGAGATGGTCGCCCGGGCACGCCGTCGGTGAAAGTTCTCGATGGGTTCGGATCATCGAGGATGGCACGCGATAGCGGGTGCTCTCGCTGGACACCAAACGGGCCAGAGCTGCCAAGGCCTGGGGCGTCGGACGCTCATGCATGAAGTTGCCCATCAACATGATGCCCAGGTTGTTCTCGTTCCAGTCCTTGACGTGCGCGCCCTGCAATTGCACGGGCCGACCAGCCCACACATTGCCCATCGGGTCGATCGCGTAGTGATAGCCGATATCCGCCCAGCCGTTGCCGAGGTGGGCACGCTGGATGTTTGACAGGCGTTGGCTGGCATCCGCTTGATTGCGAAAACCGCTCGCATCCATCGCATCATGGTGGATGGTGATCCGCTCGATCCGTCCCATCGGGTTGGCCAGCGAAAGGGTCGGGCCGGTTCGTGCCCACGCGGAACGGGGCATGACTCGGGGCGTGCCAGCATCGAGTGGCATTGGGGTTGCCGAAAGCGAACCCGGTCGGTCCGATAAATTTTCATCAAGGCCGCGACGCTGCAAGGGCCAAACCGGCGAAGGCGGACCAAGTGCCTGACGTTGGCTACGGGCGCAGCCCATCAGCAAGAGCCCGCCGATAGCAAGCGAACCCAACAGCACCTCACGCCGTGACCGGGGATCTTCCACCAGATCCTTCATCGGCCATTCTACCACTTTGAATCGACGGTTTGTTCTTGGACCCGACCCAGCAGACATGATAAACTGACCTCCTCATTCAAGAAGTCGCCCCACTGTCTGGGCGTCAAATCCTTGGGGGTTCATCATCTGAAAGGAGCGTAAGGAATGTTCCTTACCAATCGGTCTCTGGTGTCGTGTGTTTGGGTTGGATTCGGTTTTGTGAGTTCCGTTCTTGCCTCGCCCTACACGCTGGAATCCATCGTGAACTCGTCCTTCGAAGCGCTGGCCACTCAGGGCCAGGACGAGCAGGCCGAGGAAGCACCGGCGGACGAGCCCGACTTCTGGTCGGGCTGGCAGCGTTCCATCGAGGCTGGACTGACCGGCTCGAGCGGCAACAACGACACCATCAACCTCCGTGCCATTGTCCAGACCCAACGCGAGACCGACCGGCTCCGCACCATGCTCCGTGGCCGTTACCTCTACGGCAAGGACGGCGGCACCATCTCCCAGGACGAGGCGCGCCTGCGCGGCGAGAACGACTGGAAGTTCCCCGGCGAACGATACTTCGTCTTCTCCCAGGTCCAGTACGACTATGACCGCTTCCAGGACTGGGACACGCGATTCCAGGGCTTTGCCGGCGGCGGTTACGAGTTCCTCAAGGAGCGTTCCCTGCTCGAGAACGGGCAGGATCGCGCATCGTTGCGGGGCCGTCTTGGCTTCGGTGTGAACCGTGAGTTCGGTGGCGACGACACCAAGTGGCACCCCGAAGCCTTGATCGGCTTGGACTTTACCTGGGCCATCGACGACCGCAACACCTTCTCGGCGGGTACCGAGATCTTCCCATCTCTGGACGACCTGGGCGAGTTCCGCGCCCTGAACTACGCCCACTACGAGGTCAAGCTCAGCAACGCCCGAGACATCCGCTTGCGCCTCGGGGCCGAGCATGAGTACGACTCCGAGCCCGGCACCGCCGAGGAAAACAACATCAATTATTACGTCACCATCCTGATGACGTTCTGAGTCTTGTTTCATTCATCGAGGGAGAAACACTATCATGCTGATGATCCAGGACGAAACCCCAGCCGCCGATGGGCAACCGTCGCCCACACCGCCGACCGAACTCGAAGCGGCCGCGATGGGCCTCTGGCAGAAGATCACCAGCGGCAACTTCGCTGGCATTACCATGCCCGAGATCTGGGCGGTGGTGCAGCCCGTCGTCGTGGCGTTGGTCCTCATCATCGTCATCATGCTCGTGGCGGGCTGGGCCAAGCGGCTGACGATCAAGGCAACCACCAAGGCCCGCGTCGAGGCAACCCTGGCCAAGTTCTTTGGCAACCTCATCAAGTGGGCCATCCTGGTCATCGGCGGCCTGACCGTCCTTCAGACCGTGGGCATCGAGATCACAAGCTTCGCCGCCGTCATCGCCGCCATGGGCTTTGCCATCGGCCTGGCACTTTCGGGCACGCTCGGCAACGTTGCCGCGGGCGTCATGTTGCTGGTCTTCCGCCCCTACCGCGTCGGCGACGTCATCAGCGTCAACGGCATCACCGCCAAGGTCGACGAGATCGAACTCTTCACCACCACCTTCGACACCCCGGACAACCGACGCATTGTCATGCCCAACGGCTCGATCTTCGGCTCGACGATCGAGAACGTGACGCATCACAAGACCCGCCGCGTCGACATCAACGTCGGCACCGCGTACAACGCCGATCTGGATACCGTCCGCGAAGTTCTTCTGTCCGCCGCTCGTGCCGTGGAAGGCCGAGATCAGGCACAAGATCCGATTATCTACCTCAGCGACCTGGGAGATTCGTCCATCAACTGGTCCGTGCGAGTCTGGGCACCGACGGCCGATTTCTGGGCCGTCAAGGAACGCCTCGTCCGCGGCGTCAAGTATGCGCTCGACAACGCGGGCATCAGCATTCCCTTCCCGCAGCGCGAGTTGCATCTGGCCGAACCGCTCCGGGTCCGAGTGAGCAACGACTGAGCATTCCGCACAACCCGGTGCCTTACAGATCCCCTCGAGCAATCGAGGGATCTTTCTTTTGTTCCGATCGCAATCCTTCCACCCACTTCGCCCAGATGCTCAGCACCAGCAACATATACAGCCGCTGCGAATGGTCTCGCCCATGCCAAGGATTGATCGAACGCTCGCCCGCCGCGTCGTGCTCACGCAACATCTGTCGCACGAACCCCATGTCAATCTCTATCCCCGCCTCGCCAAGCCCCGGAAAAGGCTCCGCCGACTCCAAGTGGTCATACAGCAACTGGCGAAGCCCGCCATAGTCGTCGCGGAACCACCGCCCGATGGGGATCGCAAACCCACGCTTGGGCCGATCGACAACATGGTCGGGCAGATACTTGCGAGCCACCCGCTTCAGCAACCCCTTCCGCTCGCCACCGGGCATCAGCACATCCAACGGCGTCCGCAACGCAGCCTCGACCAACTCGCGAGCCAGGAACGGCGCCCGAACCTCGAGCGCCACCGCCATCGAGGCCGTATCCGTCTTCCGCAGCAGATCATCCGGCAGGTAATGCTCAAAATCGTACCGAAGCGGATCGGCAATCCGATCGAACCCATCGGCATCCAGACCCCGGCCACTGAACATCGGGATCAAACGCCTGAGATCGGGCGTCTGAAAGATCGCAAGCAATTCCCGATACCCATTATGCCGCGCCGCAACCGCGAGCCGTGAAAGATACTCTCTCCTCGACCCCGGCACCCGCCGATCGAGCAACCCATCGGGCACCAGCCGCAACACCCGATGCCACCGATTCAGCATCGGCGCGATCGCGTGCCGCCGATACCCGCCAAACAACTCGTCCCCGCCATCCCCGCTCAGCGCCACCTTCACGTGCTCCCGCGCAGCCTTGCACAACCAATACGTCGGCAATAACGAACTATCCCCAAAGGGCAACCCCAACTGCCGAATCAGCCGCACCAGATCCCCCGCCGGGTCGGGCTCGCACTCCAGCGTTGTGTGATCACTCCCGATCGCCTTGGCCGTCTCCGCCGCATCATGCGACTCATCAAACCGCGCATCGGGCATCCGCAATGTAAACGTCTTCAATCCCGGAATCTGACGCTTCGCAATCGCAGCGATCAGACCCGAATCGAGCCCGCCAGAGAGAAATACACCAAGTGGAACATCTGCCTCCAGACGAGAGCGGACCGCATGTGCGATAAGCGAATCATGCAATACCTGCAAACTGTCGGTGTCAATACGCGAATGAGGCACCACAATATTGGTGCATGTGTTGAAATATACCGAAAGGCCATCGCCATCAGTGACGGTACTGGCACCGCCACCGCACCCATGCTGAAGAAAGTCCACCGGCCTCGGGACAGCATCCCCATTCGTGACACAACGAAAACTCTCCAGATTCGTACGCTCGGGTTCGACAAGCCAGAGCTTCCGATCGACTCCAAGCCGGTAAAGGGACGTGGGGCACGAAGAGAATGCCAACGAATGCCCGAGCGATACATCGAACACCGGCTTCTCGCCCGCCAAATCGCGCATCATGCCAAATACGGCACCGTGCCGATTCCAGAAGCCCGAGCCATGCATAGCGTCGAGCCTGTTGATGAGGCCGTTACCCCAAGCCCGCCACCCATGCACCAAAACCTCTGTATCCGAATGATCCGTCTCAAACCGATGCCCGCTCGCCTCGAGTTCCGCCCGCAACGCACGCTGGTTATAAATACACCCATTAAAAACAACCGCGACCAAAGCCTTCCCAGGGCACAACTCATGCGCCAACTTCGGCGCCTCCCCACGCCGATACGTCAGGTCGGGCCGCAATCGCTCCCCATCATGCACCATCGGCTGGTGCCCACCCGCATGGTCGATGATGCTCAGCCGACGATGTACAAACGCCACATCAACCACCGAGCCATCCGCACGCGTCGCGCGATCGCGAAACCGACCCTCGCCGTCCGGCCCGCGATGCAGGGTGCCATCGTCCAGCACGTCCAGCCAAGCCTCGGGGATGGCCTCCAACGGGTGCGGCACCACCGCCCCGGGCTCATGGATCCGCAATACACCGGCAATACCGCACATGGTAGGGGGTTGTAGGCAGCCGAACGACTACACGGCCTCCCGCTCGGCGGGCTTTGGCAGGGCTCGCGGTGCCGCCGGGTCCGCTGGGGCCGTCCCCTCAGCGTAGTAGTGCTGGTCGCTCTTGAATGTGCCAGTCCAGATCCCGCTGATCGTGTGCAGGGCACGCGTCACGACGATGGCGCTGGCGAAACTGTATACAAACGCCCAAGATGCCGTCATGCCTGCGTACTTCTGAAGCCCGTACATCATGCCCATCGAGACAGCCGCAAACACCGGAACCAGCACCATCCGCTCGGCTTGCACACGACCGGCGTCGAGCAGGAAGTTCCGGCGATGCCTGGGCCGGTTTGGAGTGGGCTCTTTGCCGTGGAGTGCGCTTGGACGCCAGTGATTGGCCACCCAGTGCAAGGCGAAGTACACACATACGTCCAGCACCGTGTCCAGGGCGTATGCCAGTATCGTGATCTTGAGTTTGTTCTCGGGCCCAAGCCACTGGGCAATCAGCATCACCGGGTACTTGGCCAGCGCGATGGCAATCAGCCCCGCCACGACGAGGTTGAGGTTGATGTTGACGAGGCGGCTTCGTTGGTAAAAGCGAACAAATCGCCGGTGCATCAGGCCATCATAGGGGCCGCCTCGCCCGACCTGTTCGGTGCTCAGCCCCGCCCTCTCATGCCACCCATCAAGGGGATTCCTGAGCGCCCTCGGTGGTCTTGGCTTCATCCACGCTCGCGCTATGCCGATCCTGCAAGGACAGGCGGAAAATCGCTTGAGTAGTTATAGGACTAATAGTTGGGCTGAGGGTATCGTCCAATGCGAGTGGAACAACCTGAGAAACCCGCCAGACCTGCGAAGCAGCACGCTATGCATCGGCGTGTCCGAGTCCTGCTCTGGTCAGTCGTCCTTGCCTTTGTGATCGTAGTTTGCGTCGATCGCATCGAAACTGGGATGCTGGTCAATCACGCACGGGTGTCCCCCGAAGCCGTGGATCTGATCGGCCGCCATCGCACGCACTCCCAGCACGTCGTGCTGCACGCCTTGCTCCTCGCGAGCAAGCCTGGAGACCAACATCAGGTCCGACTGCTTGCCGATGCACTCGAAGAGTTCGATGGCGATACGGCAAGGCTGGATGCGCTGCTCAGTGATGCGCAAGGGCGAATGCTTGGAGCGTCACTGCCTGCTCTCGACCAGGAATTCCTGAAGGCCCGAGAACAACTAGGCAATTCGGCACGACACATTCTGAGAGCGGAAGGCCACATCGAGCATGTCCAAGACGGCCATCCATGGCATGAGTTCATGCATGAAGTGTCCCATGCATACCTGGACGTGACCCAGACAATCATGGATCAATGGCGAGCGCAATCAGCGCGAAGCTTGGGCTGGGTCAATCAAATTGGCAGCTGGTTGCTTGGTATTGAAATTGCGGTGGCATGCCTGGTGCTCCTACTGATCTTCGAGCCCACCGTCCGGTGGATCCGTCGCCATGAATCAGACCTTGCGGCCCAGCGCGAAGAACTCCAGAGGCTTGCGGCCGTCGCCCAGCGTACCACCAACGCCGTGATCATCACCGATGAAAGACGTTGCATTACGTGGGTCAACGAGGCCTTCACGCGGATGACCGGGTACACCATGGAAGAGGTCCGCGGCAGGGTGCCCGGGCACATCCTGCAATCAGCAAAGACTGACCCGGCGACCATTCGGGACATCAGCATCGCGCTCTCAAAATCTTTGCACTATCAGGGTGAGATCTTCAATCACGGCAAGGACGGACGCGAATACTGGCTATCGGTGGACATCCAGCCAACGGTTGATGCCGATGGTCGGCACAATGGTTTCATGGCCGTCGAGACCGACATCACCGAGACCAAGCGAGCACAACTCGAACAGCAACGCGTCACCGAAGAACTCACAGGGTTCTTCGAGAGTTCGCTCGAGCTCCTCTGCATCTTTGATTTCGACGGTCGATTCCTGAAAGCCAACGGCGTCTGGTCCGAACTGCTGGGCGTGGGAAGCGAAGAACTCCGGCTGCGAGCCATCGTCGAGTTCGTGCATCCGGAAGACGTCCTCGAAACGGAGCGGCATCTCGACGCACTGATTCGCGGACAGAAAGTTGAAGGCTATCGGAATCGAATCCGAACGGCCAACGGTTGCTGGAGGACGCTGGAATGGAGGTCAAGAAGCAACAGCGGGCTTATCTACGGGGCCGCGCGTGATATCACCGACCGACTCGACATGGAGCGTGCGCTCCTCCAGCAGGCCGAGCAGACCGAACTGGCCCTGGCCAGCGGAGACCTTGGCACTTGGGACTGGGACATCGCCGGCAACACGGTCCGCTTCGATCGACGCTACGCCGAGATGGTCGGTGAGACCATCGAATCCATCGGTAACACAACCGCAGCATGGTCAAGCCGGGTCCACCCAGACGACATCGACCAGGCCATGCAGAGGTTGATGGACTGCGTCCATCATGGAACCCCATATCAGGACGTCCAGTTCCGGATGAAGCACACGGATGGCACTTGGCGATGGATCCGCGCGACGGGCAAAGCCGTCGCGTGGAATCCCAAAGGCGAACCCACCCGCATGGTCGGCACCCACGTCGATGTCACCGATCGCGTCCTTCGCGAAATCGAACGGAACGAAGCAAGCCACCGCATGGGCCTCGCCCTCCAGGCCGGCCGCATGGGGCTTTGGGACTGGGACTTGGAGACGGGCAAGGTCGCCTATGACCAGCGATGGGCCGAGATCCTCGGCGAGGCAGCCGACGAACTCCTCCCCGACGCCAGCACGTTGCTCTCGCGCGTCCACCCGGAAGATCTCGAACAGATCGAAACAGCCATCCAGCAGCACCTCAACGGAACCATCGAGCAGGTAGCCGTGGAAAGTCGACTCAAGACAAGGAATGGATCCTGGCGTTGGGTGCGGCTGTTCGGTCAGAAATACAAGCGGGTGACATCCGATGAATCGGGTCGCATTGTCGGCATCCTGATGGACGTGCACGATCAGGTCATCGCACGCGCGGAACTGGCCCGTCGCGAGACGGTCCTGGCCAACACCGTTCGCATGGCTGGCATCGGTGGGTGGGAGCTGGACCTGCAAAGTGGTGTCCTGCACTGGTCCGATCAGGTCCGCGCTATCCACCAGGTCGAGCCAGATTATGTGCCAATCCTCGAAACGGCCTTTGACTTCTATCCGAGCGAGGCGAGGGAACTCGTGATGAAGAGTGTTGACGATGCGATTCATCATGCGAAACCCTACGACATCGAGTGTCCATTCATAACCGCCAAACGCAAGCGCATCTGGGTCCGCTCCGTATGCGAACCAGTACTGGAGAACGGGCGTGTCGTCCGACTCGTCGGAGCGTTCCAGGATGTCACCGAGCAGCGCACCCAGCGCGAAGCGCTCGAGGCATCGAATCTGATGCTCGAAGTGGCCCAGTCCATCGCCCGCATGGGGAGCTGGAGTTTCAATGCCGATACCGGAAAGGTCACGTGGTCCAGGCAACTCTTCGAGATCTATGAGTGGCCCATCGAACACGGCGAGCCCTGCTACGCCCAGGCTCTCGAGTCATACTCGCGTGACGACGCAAACCGTCTTGACCGGGCCGTCCAAGAGGCGTTGGACGACGGCACCCCGTATGCACTGACGCTCGAAAGGGCCAACCCAACCAACGGCATCCGGTATGTTGCCATTGAAGGCAGGGCCAGGACAGATCAGAACGGACGCACCACCGGGCTCTACGGCACCGTACGAGACATCACCGCCGAAGTGGAACGAGAAGCCGCCCTTCGGGAAGCCCAACTCAGAGCCGAAGATGCCAGCCGGAGCAAGAGCGAGTTCCTCGCGAACATGAGCCACGAGATCCGCACGCCCATGACCGCCATCATGGGGTTCACCGACCTGCTCGAAGACGCGGACGGCGATCCCACACTCAGGGCGGACTACGTACACACCATCCGTCGCAACGGCGAGCACCTGCTCACGATCATCAACGACATCCTCGACATCTCCAAGATCGAGGCTGGAAAGGTAAACCTCGAACGCATCGAGACAAGCCCGCACGACATCCTGTCCGCCGTGACGCAACTCATGCGGGTCCATGCAGACGCGAAGAATTTGCCGATCATCGTGGAAGCCACCACGCCCATCCCGAAGCGGATCACCACCGATCCGACTCGATTCCGGCAGATCCTGGTCAACCTCATCGGCAACGCCATCAAATTCACGCAGCAAGGACACGTGAAGATCTCGATGGCGTGCATAATGGAACACGGCAGGCACATCCTCCGAATCAATGTCGAAGACACCGGCATCGGCATGACACCCAGGCAGGCCGAGGATGCGTTCGATCCGTTCATGCAAGCCGACGCGTCCGTCACCCGGCGTTTCGGCGGCACCGGGCTTGGCCTGCCCATCAGCAAGAGACTCGCGCAGATGCTCGGCGGGGACATCACCCTTACCAGCACCCCGGATATCGGCAGCACTTTCACTCTGACTGTCGACACCGGTCCCATCGAAGGTGTCCCCTTGCTCGACACGCGTGATCTTGTTGCCGAGCCAAGCCGAGAGCAAACGCTGGCAACACGCTCGATCGCAAAGAGCAAACCGCTCCAAGGCTTGCGACTCCTGCTCATGGAAGACGGACCGGATAATCTCCGACTGATCACCACCCACCTCAAAGCCTGCGGTGCCAGCGTCGATGCTGCAAGGGATGGAAAGCAAGGCCTGGCCTTGCTCACGATGGATGGGCAGATCGAGAGCCCGCTGCGAGACCCCATGCCCTACGACGCCATCCTCACAGACATGCAGATGCCCGAAATGGACGGATACACCGCCGTCCGACTGCTACGGGCCAAAGGCTGTCGACTCCCGATCATCGCGCTTACCGCCCATGCCATGACCGGCGATCGGGAAAAGTGCATCGAAGCGGGTTGCGACGCCTACGCGACCAAGCCCGTGACCCGCCAGGCCCTGGTCAGCATCGTGCTCGACACGATCCCGGCATCAACATCGGCGTGAGACGCGCCTCAGAGGCGTTTGCACACCGAGCCATCTCGTGTGTATCGGGGCACTGTCCGGTCCAAGGCCAACGACCAGTTCTCGATGCCGCCAGCGATCGAGTGCGTGTCCTCAAACCCACAACTTCGCAAAGCCAACGCCGCCTTGATCGAGCGAACGCCACGATGGCACAGCGTCAGGATCGGCCGACCTTGGGCGGCTTCTTCGATCTCGTCGAGCCATTCATTCAATTGGTGCAACGGAGCATGAACCTCGTCACCCAAACTCCCAACGCGGGCGACTTCACGTTCCTCGGCCAGACGAACATCCACCAGTAGCGCGCGGCCCTCGGACAGCATCCGGGCCGCTTCGGTGGGGGCGATCTCATAACTGGGCTTGAAGGGATAGCCCGCGGGCAGGCCACGCTCGTCAAAGTCGACCATCAACTCCGTCCACCATCCATCGTTGCCATGCCCGCACGCCCGCGACCCGTGCTCCGAAGGATGACCGTCGTGCCAATGGGCCCCGTCGCCCGTCCGGTCATCGGCAAATCTTGTGACCAATCCTGCGGCGCCCGGACATACGTGGCATCGGGCGAAGCATCCAGACGGTGGGGCGGCACACCAACAAACATCCGAATCGGCAACATGACCAGGTCATACACCTGAAGGAAGGGCTCGTAAGCCAGGCTCTTGCGCTGGTGCCCATTGCCGCTGCCAAAGTCCAGCACCGTCAACTCGTCGGGCAGATCGCCGTGATAGCGGAAGTCTCCCGTAGTGGGCAGCCGAGCCGGCGCGTTGTGTGGCGGGTGCAAGGTCAAAGCACTGGGCACCAGCAAGGCCATCGGCGTCCAGTCGGTGCGCGTCATCACGTCGCCCCGACTGGTGCCCTCGCCAGCGCTCGATCCGCTCATGAGTTCCCGGGCGTCGATGGCTTCCTGTGTCGCCAACCCCCACATCGGGGTCACGCCACCGGCGCGCCAAGCCTCATCGCCCGTAGGGGCCGCGGCGATACAGCCTGTCAGGCCCAGGCCCGCCACAATCAGGAAGAGCAAACTACGACTCGGAAACGTCCTCATCATCGTCCATCCTATCCAAGCCAATGCCGCCACAGTCGCCAGCGTCGTCCATCGGGCCCAGCACACGCTCCACTGCTTCGGCGGCGGTCTCGGCATCGAACCCGCGCCGGCCCAGCACCCCGTACAGCCGCCGACGCATCGCCTGGGGCCCGATCCCCAGCGACGCCAGCCGCCGTGCCTGTACCCGTGCCGCCTCCAGTGCGCGAAGCCCCTCATCCGAAGCCGGTACGTGTGCGTCCAACGCCTCTTCGAGCGTTCCCGATTCGAGTCGCGCTCGCTCCAGACGCGCACGGACCGCCTCCCGGCCGTGCGGTCGGATAGCGCCCATCTGCTCGGCCAACTGATCGGCGTACCTCACATCGTCCACCGCGCCGGCGCGAACGAGCGCACCGACAACCTTCTCGACTGCCTCATGCGGGTAACGTCCGATCAATCGCTCGCGCAACTCCGCGCTCGACCGTGCCCGAACACGCAAAAGCCGCAAGGCAGCCAGGCGAGCCCCGGCCTCGCCGACCGCGCGTCTCGCGCGTTCGCGCACCGTTTCGGTCCAGGGCTCACCGTCGGCAAGTTGTCCATCGAGCACCGCCGCGTCGTCCAGCGTGGCCCCCTTGTGCTCGGGAGTCACCAGCCTCCAGCGATCCGGAGCACGCCGAGTCAGTGAAATCGTCTCTTCTGTTTCCATGGCCGCTCGCCCATCACCCGATCTGGTCGAGGTACGCCGATAACTCGCTGGCCGCCTTCATCTCACCATCGGCACGCGCCCTGTCAAGCCCGGCCCGCAGAACTTCCACCGCGCGACCCTCGTCCTCCATGGCCTCCAGCGACCGGGCCATGTGGAAATAGGCATAGTGAACCGAAGCATCGGCCTCGACGCACCGCTCATAAAAACCCACTGCGGCCTCGTGATCACCACGCTTCGCGTGCTCCTGTCCCAGCGAGTACAGCGTGAAGGGGTCACGCGGCTCGATCTCCAGGATTCGCAGCAATTGGGCGATACGTTCCATGGCGGGAGAGGCCCCTTCCTGGCTGACCCGGGCGGCGGCGGCCGCTAATGTTGCCACCCAGGTCGGCTTTACTTCAAACAAACGGCCGGGTTGTCCGGTTCCTGATAAGGAGTCTATGCGATGGCGATCAACAAGGTTGGTGTGGTGGGAGCTGGGCAGATGGGTGGGGGCATCGCCCAGGTCGCCGCCGTGGCCGGGCTCGAGGTCAAGGTCTTCGATGCCAGTGCCCAGCAGGTCGAAAGGTGCAAGGCCACACACCAGAAACTGCTCGCCCGAGCCGTCGAGAAGGGCAAGATGGGCCAGGCCGAAGCCGACGCCGCACTGGCACGCATCGCCTACGTCAGCGACGTGATGGACTTGGCCGACCGCCAGATCGTCATCGAGGCCGTCGTCGAGAACGAGCAGGTCAAACGCGACATCTTCGCCAGGCTCGACCAGGCCACCGGCGCAGGCTGCGTCCTGGCCAGCAATACCAGCAGCATCTCCATCACCGCAATCGCCGCCGCAACCAAGCGCCCCGAGAAGGTCATCGGCATGCACTTCTTCTACCCCGTGCCCGTCATGGGATTGGTCGAGGTCATCAATGGCTTGGCCACAGACCCCGGAGTCACCCAGGCTGTCCTCGACCTCTCCACCGCCATGGGCAAGACCGCCGTTCCCGCCAATGACCGCGCGGGTTTCGTTTCCAACCGCATCCTCATGCCCATGATCAATGAGGCCTTCTATGCCTGGATGGAGGGCGTGGCAGAGCCCCAGCACATCGACGAGATCATGAAATTGGGCATGAACCACCCCATGGGCCCGCTGCGACTTGCCGACTTCATCGGTCTGGACACCTGCGCCCACATCATGAACGTCCTGGCCGACGGCCTGCACAGCGAGCGGTACCGTCCCTGCCCCAAACTCGAGCAACTCGTCACCGCAGGCCGCCTGGGTAACAAGACCGGCCAAGGGGTCTACAAGTACGATTGAGGCCAGAGCAGGAAAAACCCGCACACTTCATTCATGCAGCGCGCACGGGCGCGACCGGCCGCCGGATATCCCAAACGACCGGCCGCCCCGCTCTCCCTCGGATCCGAGAAACGGCCCCAAATCAATCAAGGTGTGCTCGCGCCTGCCCGGGGTATCACTATTGGGCACGAAACGAACACTCCCTCCACATACACACAAGCGTGCGTTGGAGCCGTCGCTCACGCGACAATTTATATTTTTTTTGACCCTACCAGACCGTGACCGATGACCGCTGAAATGGGTAGATAGACCCAAGTCCAAGGATCCCTGTCAACTCGTCTAAGGCGGCCACACTCTCGTCGAGGAGAGCAGGGTCGGCAAGATCGGCGGGCTTGATGCATTCGCGGTAGTGACGCTCGATCCAGCCTTCCAACTGCTGAGAAAGTGCATCCGTCAGAAGAACTCCCCTGGCCAACGAATCGAGTTCACCCTTGTTCAGCACCACCCGGAGCCTCAGGCAAGCCGGACCACCACCGTTTTGCATGCTCTGGCGGACATCGACGTAATGGATATCCCGTATCGGATTTGATGTGTCCGAGAGGATGTCCTGGACTGCCGCCACGATGGTCGGTTCGTCCCGGCAATCTGTTGGTGCAACGAGAGCCATGCCCCCGTCCGGGAGGTTGACCAATTGGCTATTGAACAAATATCGCCGGACGGCCATTGACAGTGGCACGACCGATTCGGGCACCTCCACGAGGATCAGCTCGAAGCCACGGGCCTCACAGACACGGCGCAGCTGCGCCAATGTACCGTCTCGATCGGCAAAGGCCATCTCGTGGGCCAACAGCACCGGCCCATTCCCAACGGCGATCACGTCATTGTGGAACACCCCCGCGTCGATGGCACCGGGATGCTGCTGGGCGAACACAACAGCATTGTGGTCCAGACCGTGCAAACGAGCCAAGGCCCGGCTCGCCTCGAGCGTCTGCCTTGCGGGAAATCGCCCGGGAATGGCGATCAAACCCTCGCCCGAACCAAGCCGCCCATACACGAACAACTCGACGCCCGGCCGCCCGTGCTCCGGGGCGAATCGGGTGTGATTGGCGGCTCCCTCGTCGGCGAAATCGGGCGTGGCGGGCAAGGGATCATGCACCACGAATCGAGATGCGTCCGCAAAAATGGCACGGAGCGTACGAGTCGTCTGGACCGCCTCAATCGACCGATGGCTGTTGGTCACCAGGTTGGCCGGGGTCAGGTGGACCCGTCCGTCGGCCGTGTCGGCCGAGGGTGACACCGTCGCTGCATTGGCCGCCCACATGCCGCTGGCGCTGCTGGCGGCGGCGAGCAGCCGGGGGGCTTCCTGGGCCGCTCGACGGATGACCGACGCATCATCTCCCCCGTGAAACCCAACAGCCCGCAGGTATTCGACATCGGGCCGCACCTGTGGTGGCAGCACGCCCTGCACGAGCCCAAGCGATCGCAGGTGGTTCATCTTTCGAAGGCCCTGGAGGGCGGCGGCACGCGGATAGGCCGCCAGCCCCGCGTGCTCGGAGCTCAGCAGGTTGCCATGCGCCAGGCCCGCGTAGTTGTGTGTCGGGCCCACCAGGCTGTCGAAATTGGCCTCGATCACTTCGGTGGGGCTGCTGGCTTGCTGTTGCATCCGGGATTGTTGCGCCGGAATACACGACGGGCTTGGCACACAGGCACGATCGTCCTATCCTCCCCCTCGGACAACACAGGCCCCATCGTCTAGTGGTTTAGGACACCGCCCTTTCACGGCGGCGACACGGGTTCGAATCCCGTTGGGGTCATTCTCAAATCCTCAATCCCAGGTTCTACGAGGAACGCCCATGTACCTTTCGACGGACTGTCGTTTCCGTCGGTTATGAGTTAGGGGACCGAGAACGACACATCCGTGTTCCCATCCGGGAGATTGCGGAGAGAATCTCCGTCGACCGACGATACAATGGTTCCGCGGGACGGCTTCAGGCATGCCGATCCGTGGAGGACGCCAGGGCGACCCATGAGCGACTGGATCGACGCCGAGTCCCATGTCGAACGAGCGCACGACCTCTACGAGGCCGGCCGCTGGGCCGAAGCCGCTGCGGCTTTGCGTGAAGCCATCGCGCTGAACCCCTACCAGCCGGATTGGTTGTTCAACCTGGGAGTCGCGCTCGAGGCCGATGGACGGTATGAAGAGGCCGCCAACGCGTTTGGCGAGAGTTACCAATTGCGCTCGGGAGATTTCAACGCCGCCATGGCCGCGGGGGTGAACCTCGTGCGTGCCGGCAAGACACGACTGGCGCTGGGCTGGTTCGATAAGGCCGAAGCAGCCGAGCCCGCCGAGGTCTACCCCGCCATCGCGCGCATTGAGGCCCACGCCCAACTGGGCGAGCACGACGAGGCCGAACTGGCCTTCTATATGCTCCAGCAGCGCAAGCCCGACTGTGCCGAGGCCTATTCGGCGATCGCCGGCAGCCTGCTGGCCCGCGGGCTGCACGATCGCGCCGTGTGGTGCTTGCGCGAGGCCGCCCGCCTCGAACCCGACCTGCCCGGCGTGCAGGCCAAACTGGCCGAGGCCTACTGGCAGACGGGCCGCCACGAGCGCGCCCGCCAGTTGTTCCTGATCGAACTGCGCGAAGACCCGGGCGACGTGGGCGTGCTCATGAACCTGGGACGCCTGCTCGTCGAGATGCGCAAGTACGACGAGGCCAGAGAAAAATTCGGACGCGTCCTCGAACTCGAGCCCGATCATGCCGAAGCGCACGCCGAACTTGGCTTCCTGCACGAGCGGCGAGGCGAGCCCAGCAAGGCCGTGGTCCATCTCGACGTGGCTCGACGCCTGGATCCAACCCGAGGCGACGTCACACGCCGCTTGGCAAGGCTGCTCCTGGCATCGCCTAAGGCAGAGGACCGCCAACGCACCATCGAACTCCTCGAAGCCGAAGTCGAACGCCTGCATCGCGCTGCCGAGCCAGACCAGTTGGACGAACCGCCCATCGAAGGCTCGGCCCTGGCCGAGATGGGCGAACTGCTCATCGATGCCGGCGCTCAAACCCAGGCCATCCGCGTCCTGGGCAGGGCCGTCCGCATGAGGCCCCACGATGCCCGTCTGTGGCACTGGCTTGGCCTGGCCCACTTCCACGCGGGCGATCGAGTCTCTGGCATCGACGCCACGCGTGAGGCTGTCCGCCTCGACCCGAGATTCGTTCCCGCGATGCACAACATCGCCTTGGCGCTGCTGCGCGAAGGCCAATGGTCCCGTGCCCGCTACTGGATCAGGCAGGCCCTGTCGGTCGATCCCGAAGATGCTTCGCTCCGCCGCCTGGACGTGCAGTTGCGCCTCCACCGCCTGGGCTGGAGCGTGCGTTGGCTCGCGTCGGTCTGGCTCTTGCGACGCCGGCCCGCCCAACGCCCTTGAGTGTCCACGAAGACTTCGATCACCGAGAAACGGCGCACACCTGCGCCACCCGTGCGATGCCCGCCAGCGTGCGTTCCACGTCCCCGTGCGTCGTAAAGAGCCCGAAGCTCACACGTACCGTGCCGCCCATCGAGGCCGTGCCCATCGATTCGTGAGCGCCCGGGGCGCAGTGCAGTCCGGCCCGGGTCAGCAGGCCGTGATCGCGTTCCAGACGCTCGGCGGCCTGATGGGGGTCGAGCCCATCGAACACCAGGCCGAACACGGCCACACGCTGGTCGGCATCGCTTGGCCCCACGATGCGGACCCCTTCGATCTCGGCCATGCCCGCCACGAACCGTTCGATCAACGCGCGCTCATGCACGCGGATGTTGTCGAGACCACGCTCGAGCAAGGCACGCACGCCGACATTCAGTCCGGCAATGCCCACGGTGTTGTGCGAGCCGGGCTCGTACTTGTCGGGCATATCGATCGGCTGGGTATCGCTCTCGCTGCGAGAGCCCGTGCCGCCCTCACGCAATGGGTCGAGGCGTTCGTCCATATCCGGGCCGAGAAAGAGCCCGCCCGTCCCCAGCGGTCCCAGCAGACCCTTATGGCCTGGGAACGCCAAGAGATCGATGCCCATGGCTCGCACGTCCACCGGCACATGTCCCAGGCTCTGGGCGGCATCGACCAGCAGCGGCACCCGGGCCTTCTGGCATATCGCTCCAATGTCGGCAACGGGCTGGAGCACCCCCGTGGCGTTGCTCGCGTGTACCACCGACACCAGCGCCGTTTCAGGCGTGATCGCCCCTTGTATGTCGCCCGGGTCCACGCGACCCATCGCGTCCACGGGCACTCGTGTCCAGCGAAACAACCCGGGGAGCAGTGAAGCCAGCGCGTTCAACGGGCGGAGCACCGAGTTGTGGTCCATCGCGGTGGTCACCACATGGATGCGGCTGTCCGGATCGGAACGCAATCGATGGAACACCACGCCCTTGATGGCCAGGTTCAAGGCGTCGCTGGTATTGAGTGTAAACACGATCCGGTCGGGTCCCGGAGCGTTGATCAGCCGTGCGATCAGGCGGCGGCCCTCGGCCAAGACCGAGGCACCCTGCTTCGCCTCGGCATAGGCCCCCCGCCCGGGCGAAGCGCCGATGTCCTGGCCATATCGGACCATGGCCTCGTACACGCCCGGTGCTTTGGGGAAACTCGTGGCGGCGTTGTCGAGGTACAGGCGTTCGAGCATCCAACCAGTCTATTGCCATCGCTGGTCTTCGGGCGTTGGTTCGGGCATATTGGCGTAGGATTCCCGCCGGTTTACAGGATTATGGTCGGCCCGTTTCCGAGGAGCGTGGGGTTGTCCAGAGAGAAGATCGCCGTCCGCGAGGTCATGGCCAGGTACGCGCCATTTGCGGCTTGGGCGTTCTGGTTTCTCATGGTCTGGAGCGTGGCCATGATCTACCTGGGCAATGGGCCGACTCTCGCCCGCGAGTGGCCCATCGCCGTCGCCATGGCGGCGGGTTCCTACGTGGCCGGCAGCACACCCATGGGCGGCGGTACCGTCGGCTTTCCCATCCTCGTGCTCCTCTTCGATGAGCCCGTCAGCCTGGGAAGGAACTTCAGCTTTCTGATCCAGAGCGTCGGCATGAGCTCGGCCACGATGCTCATCCTCTGCGGCAGACTCCCGCTGGCAGTGCGGCCGCTGCTCTGGAGCATGGCCACGGTGTTGCTGGTGCTGCCCATCTCGTCGAGGCTGCTCGTGCCCTTCCTGCCCGATGATTTCGTCAAACTGGTCTTCGCGGTGATCTGGGCGGGCTTTGGCATCATGACCCTGGTTAAACTGAAGCAACTGCTCACGCCGCACCCACGCATTGCCCTTCGGCCTTCCTTCGATGCGGGCGTGGGCATTGTCGTGGGCGTCGTGGGGGGCGTCGCGGCGTCCGCGACGGGCGTGGGCATTGACATGGTGCTGTACTGCGTGCTGGTGCTGGTGTACCGCGCCGACTTGCGGACGGCGGTGGCCACCAGCGTGATCATCATGGCTTTTACCTCGCTCGTCGGGGCCATCAATGCCGCGGTGCTGGGGCACATCGACCAGGCCGTGCTGGAAAAATGGTCCGCGGCGGCACCAGTGGTACTGATCGGCGCACCCATTGGTGTCCTCATGATGCGCCTGATCCCCAAGGGCATCACGCTGGTCATCGTGTCGATACTGTGCCTGGGCCAGTTCTTCTGGGCCTTGCAAACCGTGGGCCTGACCTGGCTGACCGTGGGCGGCAGCGTGACCGCCGTCCTCGTGCTCAATACCTGCTTCCATTTCATGTATCGCTTCAGCGAGCCGAAGCCAGCCCCAGCGGCATAAACTGCCGACGATGACACGAGACACACGCCAGCGCCGCGCCATCCGCACGGTCTTTGCCGACGCAGACGGGCCCCTAGGCCCACAGGAAGTCCTCGATCGTGCCCAACAGGATGTTCCGGGCATTGGCTTGGCGACTGTTTATCGGACTATCAAGCTCATGCTCGACGACCACGAACTCCATGCGGTCGAACTGCCAGGCGAGCCCGCCCGTTACGAGCCCGCCGAGCGGCACCACAGCCACCACCACTACTTCAAGTGCGAAAACTGCGGCAAGGTCTATGAGGTCCAGGGCTGCGTCAACAATCCCTCCAGCCTGGCTCCTCATGGCTTCCGAGTGACCCGGCACGAGATCGTGTTGTACGGCGTCTGCGCCAACTGCGCCTAGGCGGCCCATCTATGGACGCTTTCCGTATCTTCGCAAGTTTGGGTCTGCTTGCCAGCAGTCTGCTGGCCGCTGGTTGCTTGGCCGCGGCCATGCCGGTCGCCCCCGTGGCATCCGTGGCCGGATTTGGTTACTCTGCCTGGGTCGGCTCTCGTTTGCGTTTCGTCGAGGATGCCGAGTTCGACGCCGTAAGCCTGGCCGCCGAACGTGCGATGGTTGGTCTGGATCTCGGAGCCAGGCTGACCACCGAAATCCGGGCCGGGGGCGAGGTCCGAACGCGAGTCTACCAGATCACCAGCGAGCGGGGAGACTTGGCTGTGCTCAGGCTCCGACGCTTGACGCCCAGCATGACCGACGTCACGATCGACGTTGGTGTCTTGGGCAACCGGCCTGCGGGTGAACTCATGGCCGACCACATCCGCTGGTATACCGATGGGGACACCATCCGAGCCGCCCGTCGGGCCGCGATGATGGGTGTCGAGGTGCCCGATTTGCCCTCCCGCCCACCTTCGGCCATTGCCGACGAGGCCGATTTGGGCCACGATTTTAACCTTGGACTCTTTTAGCGGACGTTTTGGGTTGCCAATGCGTCCGGACGGGCAGATACTCACGTGCTTGCTCGTGCCGAGCCGGATCCTTGGGGTGCGGGGCGGTCGGGCATCGACATAGAGACCATCGGCACCTGCCCCCGGGCGGTCCGGCGCTCCTCATGGGTACTGGCGGCACTTGGCCCGATCATGGCCAGGGGCCGCTCGCCCCACGGTCGCGGCGACCGCCGCCGACCTTGGGGTGAGGTTGCCCTTGAAAGGAAGCGCCATGTCCTTCGAAGCCGCCGTCCACGCCCAAGCCATTGACCTGTGCAAGTTGTCCCTGGAGATGACCGAAGCCGCTGGGAGCGGGCATCCCACCACGGCCATGAGCCTCTCGCACGTCGTCACGGTGCTGCTCTACCACACGATGCGGTGGAGCCCGGAGTACCCGGATTACCCCACAAGCGACCGCCTGGTGCTCTCGGCCGGTCACGCTGTCCCCGTGGTCTATGCGGCTGCGTGTAAGTTGGGCGTGATGGTGGGCAAAGACCCCGATAACCGCCGGCCGCTCACCATGGACGATGCCAAGACCCTGAGGTTGCAAGGCAGCGTACTCGACGGGCACCCCAACCCCATGGAGGGCTTCCCGTTCTTTGATGCCGCCACGGGTTCACTCGGGCAGGGCCTGAGCGTCGCCTGCGGCCTGGCCGAGGCCGATCGTCTCGACGATCGCACGCGGGTGATTTACTGCATCATCGGCGACGGCGAGAGCCGCGAGGGGCAGGTGGCCGAGGCACTGGACTACATGGCCGAGCGTCGTTTGCGTTCTGTGGTGCCGATCTTCAACTGCAACGGGTATGGGCAGGCGGGCCGCGTGAGCCCCCAGCAGGGCCCCGATCGCCTGTCGGAGAAGTTGCGTGCTTACGGGCTGGACGTGCTGGTGATCGACGGGCACGACCCCAAGGCCATCCGCTCGGCCTTTGAGAAGGCGCGGGAAATCGCCTCGGCGTCCGAAGGCAACCCTCTGGCGATCGTGGCTCGCACGGTCAAGGGCTGGGGCGCTCCCTCGATGCAGGGCAACGGATGGCATGGCAAGCCGCCCAGCCACCAGGCCCTCGAACGCGCCCGGGCCGAACTGGACGAGCGTCGCGGCGAGCTGACCAGCGCGCTGAGCAGTGCCGACAGTTTTGCCATCCAGCCGCCGCCCGAGGCCACGATGCCAGCCGCCGGCGTGGGCGAAGTGCCCAACATGGACCAGGCCATGAAGCAACTGGACATGACATCACTGCGTCAGGCCGGCAGCCTGGCCACGCGCCGCGCCTATGGGCTGGCGCTGCGTGCCATGGGCAAGCCCATGCCCCAGGTAGTGGTGCTCGACGCCGACGTGAGCAACTCCACCTTTGCCGAGACCTTCGCCAAGGACGCGGCCCTGGCGTCGCGGTTCCTCGAGTGCAAGATCGCCGAGCAACACATGGTGTCGATGGGCGTGGGCCTGAGCGCTGCGGGCAAGGTGCCCTTTGTCAGCAGCTTTGCCAAGTTCATCACGCGGGCTTATGACCAGATCGAGATGGCCATCAACAGCGGGGCCAATCTCAAGATCGTGGGCAGCCATAGCGGGATCACCCTGGCCGCCGATGGTCCCAGCCAGATGGGCCTGCCCGACGTGTCGTGGTTCCGCAGCTTCACGACCATGCGTGACCATCGCGGCAATCCGGGGTGCTATGTGCTCCAGCCCAGCGACGCCTACAGCGCCTACGCCCTGACGCAGGTGATGGCCGAGTACGAGGGCTGCTGCTATATGCGGACGCAGCGTCCGGATGTGGAGTTCCTGTACAGCGCCGAAGACGTGTTCAACCTGGGCGGGTTCGAGGTGCTCAACGAGGGCCGCGACATCTGCATCTGCGCCAGCGGGTACATGGTGCATGAGGCCAACAAGGCCATCGAGCTGCTCGACAAGGCCGCCATCCAGGCCACCCTGGTGGACATGTACTCCCTGCCTTTCGATACCGATAAGCTCATGGACCTGATCGCCGCCAACGGGGGGTATGTCATCAGCCTCGAAGATAACTACGGCGGGGCCCTTGGAAGCGCCATCGCCGAGGCCATTGCCGAGAACGGCGACGGTTTCACACTCAAGCAGATGCACGTGCGCCATATCCCCAGCAGCGCCCGTACGGCTGACGAGGTACTCAAGCAGTGCCGCCTGACCGCGGACGATCTGGTGGCCACCGTGAAGGAAGTGTTGCAGGTGGTGTGAGAGGCGCTGGTATCCCGGAGCACAACAACAAGCCCACGTTGTCGGACGTGGGCTTGTTTATTCAACCCAAAACCTGTCGCCTTGCCCTCACACCATGCTGGTCATCTGCTCGATGACACGCAAGGCTTCGCGCGCTGGGAAGGGCTTGCGCAGGAAGGCGTCATAGCCCTGTCCGCGGAGCCCTTGGGCCTGCCCATCGGTCAGCCGATTGCTCATGGCCACGATGCGGGTCATGGCCAGGTGTTCGTTGTTGCGGACCATCTGCACCACCTGCTGGCTCTCGTTCTCGCCCAGGTGCATGTCCAATAAGAGGACGTGCGGGCGCAACTTCTCGCAGAGCATCCCCGCCTGGAAACTCGTCGAGGCCGAGAACACCTCGTAACTGGTCTGCTCGGTGATGATGGCCCCCAGGCCCTCGATAACCGCCGGATCGCTATCGACCAGCAGCACGCGGGTGCCGGTGGTCTTGAGCCCGTCCATGGGCATGCGATGCTTCTTCATGAACTTGACCAGGGCCGAAAGCGGGATCCTCCGGTCCTTGGAACCGGGAATCTTGTACCCCTCAAGCTCTCCCATATCGAACCACTTGGACACCGTACGGGGGGCGACCTTGCAGATCTTGGCAACCTCACCTGTCGTCAGTACGTCCTTCTCGAACGGCATCGGCTCACCTCACATCCCTTACCCGCAACGCCCCAAGCGTCGCGGCCTCCTGCGGACGTACAAGCGATCGGCTGGGCGTGTTGGAGGCTTGATGCACGGGGCTCTGATTTTGCCGTAAGTTCTGTGGTTTTTGAGGGTTAGGCGGACATCCGAGTGGTTCTAGGGCGAGGAAGATGCAGGAAGAACTGGCTATCGGTCACGGCCCTGAGGCCTATCGGCCTTTGGACCGTGAGATTGTGGCTCGACGCAATGGCGGGCTTGTGCGACAACCGGCTAGGAGTGGTTCTAGGGCCTGGGCTGCATCCGTTTGACAAGGGGGGCGTACTGTCCCCCACCAAGGCCTTGCCCGTTACCGGATCCCTCCCGCCGGTCGGCACCGGTCTATCCTGTCCACCCGGGTTCGGGCGGTTTTTCCCCCCGTGGCTTGGTGTGGTGGTCCGTCAGGCTGTCTCGACCCTGTTGTATCGGAGGAACGCTCTCGTGCCCATGCTCTCGCGATCGACCGTGCCCGTAGTCGCCGGCTGCCTGGCGCTGGCCCTGACCATGCCGCTCCCCACGCCCATGGCAGCACCTGCCTTGGGTCAGGAAAGCCCTCAGCGGCTGACCGATCGGCAACTCCTGGACGAATTCATCCATTTTGTCTTCATCGACCGCGACGACGTAGCGGCCGATTATGCGGCCCAACTCCTCGGCAGGGGGATCGAGCCACGCGATTTCGTGGATCTGGTCGAGGGCGCGGGGCTGGCCGAACGGTTCGACCGCGCGGTGAGCGAGGCCATCCGCTCGGGCGTGGCCGAAGCACAGGCGGCCGCCCTGCGGGGCCTGTACAGCGAAGGCCGCCTGCAACGTGCCCGCGACCCGCGCGAGATCGCCGAGAACATCGCCATGCTGGTTGGGCCGCTGCGTGGCCGGCTGATCGCCAAGGAACGCCTGGTGGCCGCCGGCGAGTACGCGGTGCCCCAGTTGCTGCGTGTGATCGACGAGGGCGGCGATCCGGCTTTGGTGCGCGAGGTGCGTGCCGTGCTGGTGCAGTTGGGCCAGCAGGCCGTCATGCCCCTGAGCGTGGCGCTACGACAGGCACCCGTCCAGACCCAGGTGGCCGTGGCCGACTTGCTGGGCCAGATCGGCTACGACACCGCGGTGCCCTTCCTTGCCGAGGTCGCAAAATCGTCGGCCAACCCTTCCGTCCGCGAAGCCGCCACGAACGCCCTCAACGGGCTCGCAGGTAACTCCCGCGGCATGAGCGCCCACGAGTTGTACGTACAGATCGCCGAGAAGTATTCCGCCGAAGACGCCAGTGTGACGAGCTTCCCGGGCGAGGCGGCCCAACCCGTGTGGTCGTACCAGCCGACGGCGGGGGGGCTGATCTTCTCGGCGATGCCCACGGCGGTGTATCACGAGTACATGGCGATGCGTCTGTGCGAGGATTCACTGCGTCTGGTCCGCCGGCCGAACGCCAGCGCATTGGCGTTGTGGGTGGCCTCGTACCTTCGCCTTGACATCGAGCGTCCGGCCGATGCCAATCTGAACCTGGGCCTGCGCGAGCCCATGTACTACGCGGTGGCCTCGGGCGCGACGATCTCCCAGAACGTCCTTGCCCGCGCCCTGCGCACGAACAACACGCCGCTGGCACGCCGCGCCATCGAGGCCATCGGCAAGACCGCCAGCGGGCGCGACCTGTGGGTGGGCTCGACCGGCTCGACCCAGCCCTTGGTTGAAGCCTTGACCTACCCCAACCGCCGCGTGCAGTACGAGGCGGCGCTGGCCTTTGCCCACGCCCAGCCTCGCAGCCCGTTCGAGGGCAGCGATCTGGTCGCGCCGATTCTGGCCTCGTCGATCCGTGGAGCCACCGACCGGTACGCTCTGGTGGTCTCGAGCGATCCGGAAGTCGGTCGCGGGCTGCAACGCATGCTCGAGGGTATGGGCTATCGTGTCGGGCCTACCGGCGTCTCGCTCGAGGCCCTGCGTCAGGAATACGAAGCGGCCGCGAGCATCGACCTGGTGGTCTCGAGCCTGCCCCTGGACCAGTCCGTTGGCCTGGTCACGCAGATGCGGGCCTCGCGCCGGCTGGTGGCCTCGCCCTTGCTGATGCTCAGCGACGGGGCCGACGAGATCGAGCTGCGCCGGCGTTATGGGAACGAGCGCTCGGTGGCCATCCGGACCGCGGGCATCCGCAGCGAGCAGATGCGGGCCACCATCGACGACTTGGTCCTGCGCACGCTGGGCGGTCAGATCTCTCAGGAAGAAGCGACGAAGTACGCGGCCAGCGCCATCGCCGCTCTCTTGGAACTTGCGATTTCCGATAACTCCGTGATCGTGGCTTCGGACTCGACGACCCAACTCGCGCAAGCGCTCGAGTCCGATACGGGCATGTTTGATCTGCCCCTGGCCGAGTTGCTGTCGTGGATCGACCAGCCCAACGCGCAACAGGCGATCTTTGATCGCGCTATCCAGGCCCAGGGTGCCCAGCGCGTCACACTGCTGGGGCACGCGGCCAATTCCGCTCGCCGGCACGGCAATCAGTTGCTCGAGCGGCAAGTCCAGCGTCTTCTGCAACTGGCTCGCTCCGGCAGCGACGCCGAGGCCATTGCCGCCGCTGGCCTTCTGGGTTCCCTCGGCGTCCCAAGCGACGACCTGGCGGGCCTGATCCTCGACGGCCGCGGTTCGTAAGACCGAGAACCCTAAGAAACCCACCGAGCCCCATGCGCGAGCGTGGGGTTTTTTTACTTCGTTGTATGCCCACGCTCGCGCGAAGGGGCTCGTTTGCTGGGGCGATAACGCACAAATCCCCGCCGACACCCATCGCAATACCACCAACCCACACAAACCACACCGATTCACGCTCGACATTGCCCAACCACGGGATCGAGGTCGTGGAGAATCCGATGCTTGGCTTGGCCGCGCCTGGCATGGTGCCCGGCGTGGACCGAGACAGGGCCGTCCGCGCGAGCGTGACGACGCGATGCCGAAGTGTTTCGGCGGGAGCACGGGTGGCTGGTACCAGGAGGGCTCGCATCATGCGCGCACAGGTTCGCAAGGCATTCACGCTTGTTGAGATTTTGATCGTCGTGGTGATCCTCGGCATTCTGGCCGCGATCGTCATTCCCCAGTTCACCAGCGCCAGCGAGGAGGCCCAGGCCAGCAGCGCCGCCAGCCAGCTCTCGACGGTGCGTAACCAGATCGAGTTGTTCCGTGTCCGCAACAATGGGGTGGCCCCTGAAATCGCCAACCTCTTCACGGGCGATGCCGCCGATCCGTTCACGAAGCCTGATCCGGGCTACTGGCTCTCGATCGTCAACGCGGACCACATGCGTGTGGCTCCCAAGAATCCCCGCACCGGTACCGACACGATCGGCGCGGGCGAGGAATCTGACTCGCTGGGATATGTGCAGCGTGGCGATGACGGCTGGATCTACGACGAGGACACCGGCCGCATCTGGATGAACGGCTTTGATGAATCGACTGGCAAGTGGGTCGAGGCTCCGTAAGCACTGTTTCACTCTTCGTCCGCTCCGGGTCAACGCCCGGGACGGGCTTTCGATGGTGCGGGGGCTTGGATTGGAGGGTTGCACGATGGCCAAGTTCCGGGCCGCGTTCACGCTTGTCGAGATCCTGATCGTTGTCGTGATCCTGGCGATCCTGGCCGCGATCGTGGTGCCCCAGATGGTCGGGGCCCAGGTCGAGTCTCAGGTGAACGCCACGCTGTACGACCTTGGAAAGATCCGCCGTCACGTGGTGGTGTACCAGGCTCGCAACGACGCCTTCCCGACGATCGAGGAGGGCGACGGCACCTGGGGCGAGATCGTGGGCAATGGCACGGAGTATCTCATGATGCCGCCGGTCAACAGCTACATTGGCGGCACGAACCGCCGGACGATCGTGCTGGGTGAAGAGCCCGATACGACGTACCACACCGATTATGGTTGGATCTTCAATCCGGACCTTGGGCAGGTGTGGGCGGCTGGGTTTGATAACAACGACAATCCACTGCCCAAGGGGCCCTGAGATGGACGTGATGATGAGCGCACGCGCACGGTGCCCGAAGACCCCTTGCTCGCGCGAGGGGCTCGTTGTTGGGGTTCGCACAGGCGTGCGTCGCGCGTACACGCTGCTGGAGGTCTTGGTGGTGGTGGCCATCTTGGGAACGGCCGCCGCACTGGTGGTGCCTTCGATGAGTTCGGCGGGCAATCTGCGCGTGCAGGCCGCCGTTCGGGAGATGGTGGCCGACATCACGTTTGCCCAGTCCGACGCGGTGGCGTACCAGTCCCGGCGAGCGATCGTGTTTTACCAGGGCGAGGGGCGATACGCGTTGTGCGAGGTCCGCGGGGCGCTCATCGACCCGGCGGTCGATGCGTTGTTCGATCCGTCACGCCCCAACGATCGCTACGAGGTAATCTGGAACGAGCGCAACACGGGCGGCGCGGCGATCCTGTCGGTCGACTTCGATGGCGATAACGTCCTGATCTTTGATGAGCTCGGCGGCCCGGTCGAGACGGCCACGGGCGACCGCCCCAGTTCGGGCGGAACCATTCGTATCCGCGATGCGGCTGGTCAGACCTTCCGAATCACGGTCGAGCCTTATACGGGCCGCGTCCTGGTCGATCGCGAGAATTGATTGGTGGACTTGGGCTGAAGCCCCCGTGTCGTCATGCCGACATGAGTGGTCGGAGGCGCCGCGCGATGTTCAGGCCCACATCAAGCAAACCCACCCAGCACCGCACCGTTGCGACGATCGTTTTCGGACGATCATGGCCGGCCTTGACTCTTGCGCTGTTGCTGTTCACCGCGCTGATCTGGCTTCGTCTGCGGCTGGTGACCGACGTGCCGCGGCAGGCGTATGCCGAGCCGCGCGACGGTGCCGTATCGCAGGCTGAAGGGCCAGCGGCGGACGCACGCGGGCCGATGGGCCGATAGCCCGCGCCTTCTTGATCTCATATTCGTCAAGGTTTGCCCACTCGGCACAGGCTGGCCCGTGTTGAGGAATTGGATCCTTTGGGAAGGAAGTGCTGCTCCGGTTGGGTCGAGGTAAGAGGCTGGAATGATGCCGATGGCGCGCCGCGTGGGCCTGGCCAGACCGGCAGGAGTTTGACGCAAAGCGGATCGAGGGAGCACCCATGATGGTTCACAGCAACAAGCCGGCCGCATCGCGCACGAACCTGAAGCTGACGACCACATCGGCAGCGGCGCTGAGCGCCCTGGCGGGCGGTGCGGAGGCCCTGGGCCAGGCCGGCGATGCATTCACATTGCAGAAGGCGCCAGAGTTGATCTCCGCAGAGAGAGCGGGCCGTGGCAGCGGGGACGTTCGCGTACCCGTGCAGGGCGAGGTCAAGGTCGACGAGCACATGATCGTGGACCTGCACGTGGTCGGCGAGGAACTGGCCGACGTGCTCCAGATGCTCTCGATCCAGAGCCAGCGCAACATCGTCGCCAGCCGAAACGTGGCGGCTTCGGTGACGGCCACGCTCTACGGCGTGACGTTCTACGAGGCGCTCGACGCCATCCTGCACGTCAACGGCTTCGGGTACATCGAAGAGGGCAACTTCATCTATGTCTACACCGGCGATGAACTGCGGAAGATCATCGAGAGCAGCCGGCAGCGGACGACGGCGGTCATTCCCCTGGATTACATCAACTCAGCCGACGCCGCAGAATTCGCCCAGGCTCTTCTGAGCGAGAAGGGGCAGATCAAGGCTCCGGGCAAGACCGCGCCGTTCCAGATCCCCGACTCGGCCCCGGTGGGTGCCGACGACCTGGCAACCTCGGCGTTCATCGTGGTGGTGGACTTTGAGGAGAACGTGGCGGCGATCCGTGACCTGCTGGCACAGATCGACACCAAGCCCAGCCAGGTGCTGGTCGAGGCCACCATCCTCCAGGCCGCCCTGACCGAGAACAACGCCTTCGGCGTGGACTTCTCGATCATCGGAAACATGAACTTCGGCGACTTCCTGGGAGGGCCGTTGAGCGCCGTGGACAACCTCATCCGAGGCCAGGGCGAGAACGTTGTCGGAACGCCGACGGCCTTGCCGAGCAGCAACAACGGGCGAGCATCCGCAGGCAACAGCACCGTGGGACGCACGACCGGGCCGGCATCGCTGAAGGTTGGCTATGTCGACGGCGACTTTGCGGCCTTCCTGCGCGTGCTCGACGAGGTGACGGACACGACGATCATCGCCCGCCCGAAGGTGCTGACGCTCAACCGCCAGCCGGCGCGTGTGCTGGTGGGCGAGCGCGTGGGCTACCTGAGCAGCACCACGACGCAGACGGGTACGACCCAGACGGTGGAGTTCCTGGACACTGGTACGCAGCTGTACTTCCGTCCGTTCGTGTCGCGAGACGGGCTGATCCGCATGGAACTCAAGCCCCAGGTGTCCGAGGCGGTCATCCGCAACGCCACCGACTCGGGCGGCTCTTCGGTCACCATCCCCGACGAAACCACCAACGAGCTGACGGCCAACGTCATGGTCCGCGACGGGCAGACCATCGTGCTGGGCGGGTTGTTCCGCGAGCGCACGCAGTACACCCGCCGGCAGGTGCCCTGGATCGCTGACCTGCCGATCATCGGTCACGCTTTCAAGGGGCGCGAGGACTCGACCGACCGCGCCGAGATCATTTTCATGATCACGCCGACGATCGTCAATGACCAGATCGTCAACGAGCACGCCGAGCGTGCCAAGAGCCTGATCGACAGCGCCGTGGCGGGCACGCGTGAGGGGCTGCTGCCCTTCAGCCGCGACAAGCAGGCATCGCGTCTGCTGGTCGAAGCCCAGAAGTATGCCTCCGAGGGCAAGACCAAGAAGGCCCTGTACTGCGTGCGTCGCTCGCTCTCGCTGAACCCAAATCAGGCCCAGGCGCGCCTGCTGCTCGAGCGTCTCTCGGGCGAGAGCCGTACCTGGCCGGCCCAGAGCGTGCTCCAGAGCACCTTCCACACCGAGATGGACCTGTACCTCGACCAGCATGGCACGATGGGCAAGCCCTCGGCCAAGGCGTCCGATCGTGACGGCCTGGCCATGATCGCCAAGGCCGAAAACACGCAGAGCACGACCTCGGCTCCGGCGCAGCCCCAGGACAGCACTTCGAGCGAGTCCAACCAAGATCAAGAAGCTCTGCTGGTGGAGGTCGAGTCGACACCTGTCGCCAGTGGCACGTCGGCATCGACCGATCCCACGCCCGAGCTGATGACAGACTTCGAAACCGTGCAGTCCGTCGACCCGACCCTGGCCCTTGCCGAAGAAACCGCCGCGACACAGGCGAGCATCGACGAGACCGAACTGGCCGGCGCTCGTGCGGCCCAAGCGGCCGCACAGGAGAAGCCCGCATCGAGCGAGAGCGCTTTTGCGGGTAATGACTGGATCGGCAGCCTCGCCCAGGCCGAGATCGGGGCCAAGACGGCGGCGACACCAACTCCATCGTCCATCCAGACCACGCCCGAGCCCGCCGTGGTAGAGCCTCAGCCCGCGCCCGCCCCGGCGGTCGCGTACGACGCCGATGCTCGCACGTTCGACATCGCCGTCGAAGACGCGGCGTTGCCCGGCTTCCTGCGTGAGCTGTCCACACTGTCTCGACGCAGCATCATCGTGCCGGCCGACGCGACTGGCGTGGTGAGTGCTTCGCTGTTCGGGCTCACGCTCGAGGAGACTCTCGAGGCCGTGCTGCCCAGCCAGGGTTTTGGATTCATCGAAGATGGCAAGGTGATCCGGGTGCTTACGCTGGGGGCCATCGAAGCGCGTGAGGCCGCCGCCCGGGCCGCCAGCGCGCCCCAACCCGTGACCACGACCGCTCCCAGCCCGGTTGCGAGCAACGGGACTCCCAACGAGACTCCGGTCGTTCCCCAGCCCGTGGCGGTGGTCGAGTCGAGCACCGACAAGGCCAGTGGCTCGTCCGGCAGTGTCGTGAACGCCCCGATGTCGCTTCCATCGGCCACGAATCTCGAGAGCACGACAGACTTCGAACTGCCCGGCGTGACGAACATGTCCGACCCCGGCCCGGCCGAGAGCCCGCTGGAGTCGCAGATCGAGGCGGCCTTCACGGACGTGCTTCTGGGCTCGCTTGGGTACACCAGTTTCGATTGGAAGCCCCAGGTGTCGCGAGATGGTTACACCGAACCGACCTCGTGGGTTGGTGAAGATGCCAAGAGCCAGCCCAAGGGCTGATAACACGGGAACCGTGCCCGAGTTGGGCATGGGGACTTCAGCGTGGCCCGCATTGGGCCGAAGGTACACCAGTCGGACGCGTGTGTGGTTCACGCGTCCACCAGCCCGGGCCCGCGGGTGAGCGGGCGGCGAGAGGACGCAGGACGATGCACAAGGCACGATACACAACGACGACCAGCGGTGCGGCAAGGCTTGTTCTCCTGGCGGGTGCGATGGCTGGTGCCATGCTCCTGTCGGGTTGCTCGGGAGGCAGCCGGACTTCGGCCGAGGCGCGAAACGCCGCCGCCGAGCGGATGGCCGGCATGAAGAGCGGGACGGAGTGGGACATGGCGCGGCAGGCTTTCCTCTCGGGAGACCCGCAGAAGGCCTTGCAGCACATCGATCGCTCGATCGCGCTGAACGACTCGGTGGTTCGCTCGCACGTGCTGCGCGGTCGCATCACGATGGAGCTGGGCAACTTCGAAGAGGCCATGTCGTCACTGGGCAAGGCCGAGGTCCTCAACCCCGAAGACGTGGACACGCAGTATTTCCTGGGCGTGGCCTACGAACGCATCGGTGAGAAGGAGAGCGCGATGGAACGCTTCCAGCGGGCCGCAGAACTCGACACGTCGCGGGCGATCTATGCCGTCGCGGCCGCCGAGATGCTGATCGATATCGGTCGCATCGACGACGCCGAGCAGTACTTGAAGGATCGCCTGGAGATGTACCGGCACAACGCGGGCATCCGCCAGACGCTGGGGCACATCGCGATGATGCGCGAAGAACCCGAGCAGGCGGCCTCGTGGTTCACCGAGGCCCGGTTCCTGGCCCCCGATGACAAGGGCGTGCAGGAAGACCTGGCCCGTGCCGAACTGGCCGCTGGCCGATTCGCCGAGGCCGAGTTCAATCTGGCCGAGCTGCTGCGTACCGAAGGATTCAAGGACCGGCGCGACCTCCAGCACATGCGGGCCCGCTGCCTTGTGGAAGTCGATCGTCCGGTCGAAGCCCGCGATCTCCTGGTGACTCTGACCGAGAGCCAGGGAGGCGACAAGGACCTGGACGCCTGGATCCAACTGGGACACGTGTGCTACAAGTTGCGTGACTTGGCCCGCGTCCGCCGCGCCGCCAGCCGCGTTATCGCCCTGGCACCCCAGCGCAGCGAGGGGTACCTCTTGCGGGCGCTCCAGCAGCGCGGCACGGGCGACCTCAACGGCGCGCTGGCCAGCCTCGATCTGGCCATCCAGCGAAGCGATGGCGACCCCTCGCCGCTGATCCTGCGCGGGCTCATCGCCCAGCAGGCCGACATGCCCGGCCTTGCCAAGTCCAGCTTCGAGCAGGCCCAGAAACTCGACCCAAGCAACCAGAACATCGCACGCATGATCGCCAGCCTCCAGGCCCAGCAGCAGCAGGCCGAGACCTACGCCGGCGTCAGCGGCGACGGGCGTTGAGTGTCCCTTATGCGGATGAATTTCTAACTAAATCCGTACCTAATAGGTATATACACGCACTTTCAAGTCGCAACATGGGGAACTTATCCTAGGGATAACCCTATTTATCTCTCATTCTCATTTCGACTTGATTCAAGCACCATGTCACTGTATACACTATAGATTATCAATAGGGAACCGCTCCGATCCATGCATTCGAGATGAGGCAAGACATGCGAATCGACTATCAAAATTCGCCTTCCCGTCTTCTCGCTGGTACGTGTTTGGCGGTCATCACTGCCACAGGTACGGCCTCAGCACAAGGGGATACTTATCAATCATGCTGGGATGAGTACAAAATTGCTTTGTCAGAATGTTGTGATTTCAATTCGCCGAACGTTCGCGAGGCTTGTTTTGAAGGCGCTAAGATAAGCTTGAGAAGCTGCCTTGACGGAGTTGCCGTAAAGCCAACGGACTGTTGGTCCGCCTTTTTAAATCTTCTTTCTGACTGCGAGAATGGTGGTCCCGGAGAGTGTGTTATAGAAGTTCCTTGCGGTGGCGGAGCTGTTGAATTTCTCAGTTGGTGTACCGAGGCTGTCGATGACAGCGGGGACCAGATCCAGCCCGAATTGGTCTGGTGCAAGGATGGACCACCCCCGTTGACCATCAGCAAGCCGTACGAGTTTGCCGTGAGCGTTGGGAGCCCGCTTGTGACCGGGGTGACCTTCTTCCTCGTCCACAAGACGGCCGCAGGCGAGAGCAAACTGTTCGAGATTGGTCGGGCCGAAGCGGTCCACGACATGCAGGGCACGGGCACGCTGCTTGTCTGGGCACACACCGCCGACACGGTCAATTGGCCGGTGGCAAATGACGAACGCATCATCCTGCTCGCACGCACTGAATTGGGCGATACCCACGGCCCGGTCGCTTGGGCCAATGTCGAAGTCAATGCGCTTCCCGGCGACTTCAACCGTGATGGCCGCGTTGATGAATGGGACTTACTGGAATTCCAGGCAGCATGGCTCGCCGGCGAAGAACGTGCCGATATCAATGGGGATGGCGCAATCGATATCCACGACTTTGTCGAGTTCCAAGCGTTCTTGTTGGACCATTAATATCCACTGTGCGCCGTTGCGTGACTGCGGAGAGCCCTAAACGGGCTCTTTCTTGATGATGCGCACGTCGGCGATCTCGCCGCGCACGCTTGGTACACCCCGATACACCTCGACCCTGGGCGTGACCACAACGTCCAGGGTCGTGCCGCTTCGGACCTTCTCGGCGTGTCGGCCCCAGCCCCAGCCCACCAGCCGCAACGTCGCGCCCGAGCTGTCGGCTACGAACAAGGAGAGGTGCCCGCCGCCCGCGCCCACGAGCGTGGGCGGTTGCGGCACGCGCACGCTGCGAAGCAACAGGCGCGGCGTGGGGTTGCCGCGGCCGAAGGGGCCCAGGCGTTCGAGCGAGGCGACGTTGGGCTCGTCCAGTTCCGCCAGCGTGGCGTGCGCGTCGATGGCCAACTCGGGCGTGAGGTCCTCGACGCTCAGCATCGAATTGGCATGATCGACCAGAGACCCGGTGAAGGCGTCGAGCCGCTCGGGCGCGACGGCCAGCCCGATGGCCGCGTTGTGGCCGCCGAAGGACACCACCTCGTGCCGGCACGCCTCGACGGCACCGTGCAGGTTGAAGCCCGGGATGCCCCGGCCCGAGCCCTTGCACAGGTCCTCGCCCCGCTGCAAGAGGATGGTGGGCCGGCCGAAGCGCTCGACGAGCCTCGAACAGGCGATGCCCACGACGCCCGGGTGCCAGTCCTCGTGTGCCAGGACGATGGCGCGGTGGTCGTCGCGGTCCATGCCCAGGCGCGAGGCCTCCGCGCACGCGCGGTCAACGATCCGCTTCTCGATGGCTTGCCGTTGGGCGTTGAGACGGTCCATCGTCTGGCAGATGGTGTCGATGCGCGATTCGTCGCTGGTGGTCAGCAACTCGAAGGCCTCGCCCGCGTGGTCGACGCGGCCCAGCGCGTTGATGCGCGGACCCAGGCGAAAGCCAAGGTCGCCAACATGGACCGCCCGAGCCTCGCGCACGCACCGCTGCGCCAGCACCGCCAGCCCGCGCACGCGCGTGCGCCGCGCCATCGCCAGCCCATGATGCACAAGCACGCGGTTCTCGCCCGTCAAAGGCGAGACGTCGGCCACCGTGCCCAACGCGGCCAAAGGCAACAGATCGAGCAGCAGCGATCGGAGGCTGGCCGTGGCCCGCCCGCCCTCGCCCGCCAGCGTCGCCAGACGCCAAGCCAACTTGAAAGCCACCCCCGCCCCGCACAGGTCGGGGTATGGATAAGCCGAGTCGGGTCGGGCGGGGTGGACCACGGCGTGGGCGTCGGGCAGGTCTTCGATGTTGGCGGGGGGGTTGTGGTGGTCGGTGATGATGAGCGTCAGGCCCAATTCCCTCGCCCGGCGGGCGGGCCCGACGGCCGTGATGCCGCAATCGACCGTGACGACGACCCGGGCACCCTGGGCGGCCAGCGCCTCGATGGCGTGGGCATGGACGCCGTAGCCCTCCGTCAGCCGGTGGGGCACATAATGCAGCAGCCGGGCGTTGGGGTCCAGGGCTTTGAGCACATGGTGCAAGATCGCCGAGCCGGTGGTCCCGTCCACGTCGTAATCGCCATAAATCGCGATGGTCTGCCCGGCACGTGCGGCATCGAGCAGGGTCTGGGCGGCTTTGTCCAGGTCGGGGATGCCCGAGGGATCGTGCAGCCCGGTGAGTCTGGGCTCTAACTCTCCCGGGCATAGTTGTGGCCGACCCGACATGACCCGGGCGGACAGCGGTGGAAGGCCGGGCTCCAAAGGGCCCGGGGGCAATGGCAGCCGCCACCGACGGGTGAGGCCACGGATGGTTGGTGCGTCTTGGGCCGGGGCCAAGTGGGGCATGGGTGGTAGACTAGTCGGCAGGCCTCGCCTCATGGCGTGAGCCTTGGAGGTGGCATGGTTAAGCTCAACAAGATCTACACACGAACGGGCGACAGCGGGACTACGGGCTTGGGCGACGGTTCTCGCGTGAATAAGGCGGATATTCGGGTTGAAGCTTATGGGACCATTGACGAGGCCAATGCCGCTGTTGGCTTGGCTGTGATTGCCTGCCGTGACGCCGGCCCACCGACGGCCGATCTGGCCGCCTTGCTCGAGAGCATCCAGCACGACCTGTTCGACTGCGGGGCCGATCTGTGTACGCCAGTGCGCGATGACGGCAAGGAAGCCGAACGGCTGCGAGTGTTGCCCGGTCAGGTCGATCGGCTGGAGGACCTGATCGATCGCTATAACGAAGGGCTCGAAACCCTGAGAAGCTTTGTCCTGCCAGGCGGCACGCCCGCGGCGGCGTCTTTGCACCTGGCCCGCACCATCGTCCGCCGGGCCGAGCGTCTGACTGCGGTGGCCATCCAGAAGCATCCCGATGAAACGAGCACGGTGGTCCTGCGATATCTGAACCGGTTGAGCGACCTGCTGTTCGTGATGGGCCGCGTCGCCAATCCTCGGGGCGACGTGCTGTGGAAGCCCGGTGCCAATCGCCCGAGCCAGGACGGACAAGGGTAGTATCGAGCCCACGATGGCCACCGCCACCTTCACCAGCGAGTTCACCCAGGAGTTCGACGCCGAGACGGGGCGTCTGCTGCGTCGTCGGTTCCTGTGGTTCCTGGGCACGATGCTGGCACTGTGGGGCGTCAGCCTGCTTTCGATGGCGCTGATGTGGCGACAGATGACCGAAAGGCCATTGCTCTTCGCCCTTGTGGTGCTCATCGCCGTTGTGGATATCTCCGTCCTGGCTTGGTTCTTCCGCCGCGTGCGTCGCAGCCGTCCAGACAAGCCCACCATCTTGCGTCTGACCAGGATCCTGCTCATCTACATCGGTGCGATGGGACTCTCGAACTATTTCATCGATTTCTCTGGCCCGGGCATGAGCGGTTCGGCATTTCCGGGGGCAACGATCAATTTTTCGTTCGCGTTCCTGATGGCCTGCGTCTTTTTGCCATGGTCTCCCCGCGACGTGCTGCGGACCGTGGGCGTCGTGCTGGGACTGCACGCGGTGGTCTATATGGCCACGCACCGACCCCCGAGCCTGGCGTGGCTCTGGCTGGTGGCCTTCCCCGTGTTCGTCGCCCCGGGCGTGGTCGTCTGCTGGGTCAAGCACTCCACACGCATGCACAGTTATAAGATGCGGTTCCTCACCAACCGCTACGGCGAGGTCCGCCGAGAGATGACCGACGCCCGGCGCATCCATGAAGACCTCTTCCCCCAACCCCGCGATGTGGGGGACATCGTCTTCAACTACACCTACCAACCCATGCGACTGATCGGCGGGGATTACCTCTATTGCTACGAAAGCCCGGGCATCGAAGGCCGCGTGCCCGTCAACGTCGTGCTGCTGGACGTCACGGGCCACGGGCTGGCGGCGGCGTTGACGGTCAACCGTCTGCACGGCGAACTCGAGCGGATCTTTGCCGAAGACCCCCACGCGCAGCCGGGCCACGTGCTGGGCCTGCTCAACCGCTATGTCCACCTGACGCTGGCACAGCACAGCATCTACGCGTCGGCGGTGTGCCTGCGCATCGACCCGACGACGAACGAATTGACCTACGCCAACGCGGGCCATCCGCCGATGTTCCTGCGCGGCATCGACGGGACGATCGAAGAGCTCGACTCGACCGCTATCGTGCTCGGCGCGTGCCGGCCCGAAGATTTCCAAGCCGATCCGCAGTCGCACACTTTCGTGCCGGGCGACATGCTGATTGCCTATACCGACGGCGCGATGGAAGCCCGCGACGACAAGGGCAAGTGCATCGGCCGCCAATGGCTGACCGGCATGATCGCGGGTGCGAAGTATGAGCCCGGCGAGTGGCCCCGTCGCATCATCGCCGAACTCGACGCCCGCCGCACCGGCCCACCCGAGGACGACACGCTGGTGATCGAGGTGCAGCGGATGCTGGCGACCGATGCCGCGGTTCGAAATGCGGAGGCCAGAAAGACCGCCCGCTTGACCTGATCGGCATGCGTCCCCCATGCAGGGCCGCATCCAGGGAGGCAACATGCCCTACGTCAACGTCCGCATCACCCCGGCCGCCACGAGAGAGCAGAAGGCCCAGATCATCGCCGAGTTCACCGATACCCTCAGCCGTGTGCTGGGCAAGGCCCCCGAGCACACGCACATCGTGATCGATGAGATCGACGAGCAGAACTGGGGATTCGCGGGGGTCCCGACAGATGTCTACCGAGCCGGCCGGCGGTCTTGATTACTCTCCCGGGATGTAACTGATCGCCCCCTCGAACGGGCTGCTGGCCGAGGCGTACAGCTTTTTCTCGATGCGGCCGCTTCGAGCGCTGAGGTAGCCCGCCTCAAGCGCCAGGCGCATGGCGTGGGCCATCCGCACCGGGTCCTTGGCGTGCGCAATGGCGGTGTTGAGCAGCACGCCGTCGGCACCCAGTTCCATCGCGACCGACACGTCGCTGGCGCTGCCCACGCCCGCGTCGACGATCACCGGGTAGTCCGGATCGTTCTCCTTGAGCGCTTCCAGACACAGCACGATGTTCGCGTGGTTCACCACGCCTCGCCCGCTGCCGATGGGGCTGCCCGCGGGCATCACGCTGGCCGCGCCAAGATCCTTCAGCCGTTTGGCCACGATCGGGTCGTCGCTCGAATACACCAGCACCTTGAAGCCATCTTCGACGAGTTGCCTGGTAGCCTCGACCGTGCCCACCGGGTCGGGCAGCAGCGTCCGCTTGTCGCCCAGCACTTCCAGCTTTACCCAGTCCTGCCCCGGGTTATCGATCTGGCTCAGCAGTTCACGACCCAGCCGCGCCACGCGCACGGCGTCTTCGGCAGTAAAGCACCCCGCCGTATTGGGCAGGATGGTGTACTTGCGAGTATCGATTGCCTCCAGCAGGCTCTCGCCCCGTTCGTTCACCAGACGCTCACGCCGAACGGCGACCGTCACCACCTGGCAGCCGCTGGCATCGAGGGCCCGTCGCATGACGCCGAAGTCGGCGTACTTTCCGGTCCCCACGAACAGGCGGCTATCGACCGTGCGGCCGGCGATGGAAAGCGGCGCGATTCGCTGGCTCGGTTCGGACGAAACGGGGTGAATAGCGGTCATGCACAAGGGTACGGGGGAAGGCCGAGTGTCGCGAAGCGTCCGATAGCCCCGTCCGGTGAACCATGGTCGTCGCTCGGGGCCTTTGCCCCAAGCCCGAACCCGCTGAACGCCGATCGTGTACCGTTGGAATGCCCGCGGCCTCATTGCGGGGCGCCCAGGAGATTTGGTCTATGTGCGGAATCGTCGCCTATCTTGGCCATCGCCAGGCCCGCCCGTTGCTACTCGAGGGCCTCAAGCGGCTGGAGTATCGCGGGTACGACTCGGCGGGGATGGCGGTGATCAACGGCGGCCTGCACGTCGCCCGTGCCGTGGGTCGAGTCAGCAACCTCGAAGCATTGGTGACGGCCGATCCCGGCTTCACGGGCACGCTGGGGATCGCCCACACGCGCTGGGCCACCCACGGCGGGGTGACCGAGGCCAACGCCCACCCACACCGCGACGACACCAACGGGATTGCCCTGGTCCACAACGGCATCATCGAGAACTACAGCGCCTTGCGCACCTACCTGACCGAGCGCGGGCATGTCTTCACGAGCGAGACCGACACCGAAGTGCTGGCCATGCTCATCGGCGAGCTCTACGACCCGGCGCACGGGATGGATCTGGAGAAGGCCGTGCAGGCCGCCCTGCGTGAGGTGACGGGCGCATACGCCATCGCCGTCGTGTGCGAGCGCGAGCCCGACACGCTGGTGTGCGCCCGCAAGGGCTCCCCGTTGCTGGTGGGCGTGGGCAGCGGGGAATTCGTGGTGGCTTCCGATGCCTCGGCGATCGTGGCGCACACGACCCAGGCCTTCCCACTGGACGACTACAACGTCTGCAAGATCACCCGTGAGAAATTCACCACCAGCACCATCCACAACGTGCCGGTGACCCCGCGCGTCGAACAGTTGGAGTTGGATCTCGAGCAGATCGAACTGGGCGGCTACTCGCACTTCATGCAGAAGGAGATCTTCGAGCAGCCCCGGGCGCTGCGCACCTGCATGCGAGGCCGGCTCGACGCCGCCGAGGGGACCGTCGTGCTCGGTGGGTTGCGTCAGTTCGCCCCGCAACTGGTACGCAGCCGGCGTGTCATCCTCGCCGCCCAAGGGACGGCGCTGCACTCGGCGATGATCGGCGAGTACCTGCTCGAAGACCTGGCCAAGGTGCCCGCCGAATGCGAGTACGCCAGCGAGTTTCGTTATCGCAACCCCATCATCGAGGAAGGAACCGTCGTCGTCGCCGTCAGCCAGAGCGGTGAAACCGCCGATACCCTGGCGGCCCTGACCGAGGCCAAGGAACGCGGCGCCCTCGCGCTGGGGGTCATCAACGTCGTGGGTTCGAGTATCCCCCGCATCACCGACGCGGGCGTGTACCTGCGCGCGGGACCGGAGATCGGCGTGGCCAGCACGAAGGCCTTCACCGCGCAGGTTGCCGTACTCACCATGGTCAGCCTGTTCATGGCGCGGCGCCGGTTCATGAGTGCCGAACAGTGCGGCAGCCTCATCCGCGAACTCGAGCAGGTGCCCGACAAGATCGAACGTGTCCTGGAGCTGAACGACTCCATCCGCGCCATCACCGAGAAGTACGTCGAGCGCGAAAACTGGCTTTTCCTGGGCCGCGGTTACAACTATCCGACGGCCCTGGAAGGCGCCCTGAAACTCAAGGAGATTTCGTACATCCACGCCGAGGGCATGCCCGCCGCCGAGATGAAGCACGGGCCCATCGCGCTGATCGACGACGGGATGCCCGCCGTCTTCATCGCCACGCGTGGCAGCCAGTACGAGAAGGTCATGAGCAACATCAGCGAGGTGCGTAGCCGCGGCGGGCACGTGATCGCCGTAGCCACCGAGGGCGATCAGGAGATCCATCACCACGCCCAGGACGTGTTCTACATCCCCGACGTGCCCGAGTGCCTCAGCCCTATGGTCGCCGTCGTCCCCTTGCAACTCATGGCCTACCACGCCGCCGTCCTGCGAGGACACGACGTGGACAAGCCACGCAACCTGGCCAAGAGCGTCACCGTCGAGTGACACTCAACGCCCGTACCACCAACGCACGAACCCCTTCACCTGTTCGGCCTGCTTCGCACTCGGTGGGGCCGTTGGCACGCGCACGCGCCGGCTGGTCACGCTCACGTGTACCGGCCGCGTCATCGAAAGCAGCCCCAGCTCCCCGCGGCTGACTCCCCAGCCGCTGGCCCCCAGCGCCGGGAGTGGGGCCCCCGGGTGGGCCGTGGGGATGACCGCGTCGTTGATGGTGACCGTGCCGGAACCAAGCCAGCCTGCGAGTGCGCTGGCCTTTGCCACGTCCTGCGTGAAGACACTCGTCGCCAGATGCTGTCCAACCGCCCAATGTACCCGGAGCATGTCCTGAATCGACTCGCACGGTGTGACCGCAATGACAGGCTCAAAGTGTGCGCCCCGGACCAATGCATCATCCGGTCCGCAGATCTCGACACGAGCCTGGCACTTCGAGCCGTCAATCAACCGCATCGAAGTGCTCCTGCCAGCCTCTTCCCTCAGCAACTCGGCGAATGCTTCGGCCACCTGCGACGCGACGAGCACACGCCGCGGCGCCATGCACGTCTGACCGGCGTTCAGCCGCACCGCCGCCCCGATCGACCGCGCCGCCAGCGCGATGTCGGCATCTTCGAGCACGATGGCCGTATCCCGCCCAGAGAGCTCCAGCGTGCTGGGCACCAGGCGCGGCCCCAGCGCCGCGGCGATGACGCGTCCCACCTCGGTCGACCCGGTGAACACCAGGTGGTCCAACGGCTCGCGTTCGAGCATGGCCGCCCCGGCCTCGCGCGTGGCCGGCAGCACGCGCAACAAGTCCTCGGTCAGCCCTGCTTCCTTTGCCATCTCCAGCAGCCGCCCTTGCGTCTTGGGGCACCGCTCGCTGGGCTTCACGACGACCCGGTTCCCCGCGACGACGGCCTGCACGAGTTGGATGCCCAGCAACTGCACCGGGTAGTTCCATGTCGCGATGATGCCCACCAGCCCCAGGGGCTCTCGCCGAACCCAGTGCCGCTGGCCGACCTGCCACACGCTCCCGCCGCGCAGCCGCCGGGCCCGCAGCACCCGCCGCGCGTGCCGTTCGTGCCATTTGCAACTGCTCAGCAGCGGCACGATGTCGCTTACCAAAGCTTCGAAGGCGTCCTTGCGGACCTCCTCGCCCGCCAGCGCGATCAAGTCGTCTTGCCCTTTCACGACCGCCTTGCGAAACCGCCGAACCCAAGCCAACCGATCTTCGATGGCCCATACCGCTGGTGATCCCGCAAACAGTTCGGGGGCTCCCTCGTTCGTTTCGCTCTGGGGCTCGGCATCGGCCATCGAGGGCAGTATAGTGAAGCATGCCCGCACCGAAAGAACGCAACCAGACCATCGCCATCGTCGGAGCTGGCCCCGGCGGGCTGGCCGCCGCGATGCTGTTGGCCGCCAGCGGTGCCCGCGTAAAGGTCTACGAGGCCCAGTCCCATGTCGGTGGCCGCACCAGCCGACTCACCCTCCAAGGCGAGAGCGGCGACTTCCAATTCGACCTGGGGCCCACCTTCTTCCTGATGCCCTACGTGCTCGACGAGATCTTCCAAGCCGCGGGCACGCGCCTGGCCGACCACTGCGACCTGTCCCGCCTCGACCCAATGTACCGCCTGCTGCTGGGCCGTCCGGGCGACGCGCCACTCACGCTCGACGCCACGCAGGACGTGGGCGAGATGGCCCGCCGCGTTGGCGAAATCGACGCGCGCGACGGCGCGGCCTTCGAGCGATTCATCGCCGACAACCGCGCCAAACTCCGCGCCGCCGAGCCCATCCTCCGCCGCGCCATTCGATCGCCGCTCGACCTGCTCAAGCCCGACGCCCTGCGCGCGCTGCCGCATATCAACCCACACAAGAGCGTACACGACCTGCTCAGCAAATACTTCAACCACCCCCAGGTGCGACTGGCAGTCAGTTTCCAGAGCAAGTACCTGGGCATGAGCCCCTACGACTGCCCCAGCCTGTTCACCATCCTGCCCTTCATCGAGTATGAGTACGGCGTGTGGCACGTGCAAGGCGGGCTCAACCGCCTCATGCACGCCATGGCCGGCGTCGCGCGCTCGATGGGCGTCGAGATCCTCACCAACGCGCCGGTCGAGAGCCTCACCTTCGACGGCCCGCGCGTCACCGGGCTCGTGGTTGATGGGCAGCGCCACGAGCACGCCCAGGTCGTGCTCAACGCCGACGCGCCATGGGCCCTCAAGCGACTGCTGCCCGAGGCCGCCCGCCGACGCGTGAGCGGCTACGACAGCGAGCAAGCCATCGACCACAAGCGATATTCGTGCAGCACGGCCATGCTCTACCTGGGCATCGCCGGCCAGGCCGACCTGCCCCACCACACCATCTACGTCTCGTCCCGCTACCAGCAAAACCTCGACGAGATCTCACGCCTGGGCACGCTCAGCGAAGACCCCTCGGCCTATGTCTGCAACCCCGTGGCCACCGACCCCACGATGGCCCCGCCCGGCTGCGCGGCGCTCTACGCGCTCATGCCCACGCCCAACCTCCAAAGCACCGTCGACTTCAAGGCCCAGCGAGCCCGCATGAGACGGGACATGCTCGACCAGATCGAGCGCGTCTTCGGCATACGCGACATCGAGAAACGCGTCGAGTGCGAGCGGATGATCGCCCCGGACGACTGGGCGGCCATGAACATCAACCACGGCGCGACCTTCAACCTGGCCCACAACCTGGGGCAGATGCTCCACAAGCGCCCTCGCCACCGATTGCAAGGCCTCGACGGCGTCTGGATGGTCGGCGGGGGCACCCACCCCGGCAGCGGCTTGCCGGTCATCTTCCTCTCCAGCCAGATCACCAGCAGCCTGCTCTGCGAGGAACTGGGCCTCTCCTACGCCGGCACCGAATCCCCCGGCTTGCCACCGGCAAGTGTCGCCGATATGGCCGCCCAAAGTGCCGAACCCGCCACCGCCGGGGTCGCAGCGTCCTAAGATGCCCCCCGCGCCGGAGTGGCGGAATTGGCAGACGCGGCGGATTCAAAATCCGCTTGGGTAAAACCAGTGGGGGTTCGAGTCCCCCCTCCGGCATTACGTGGATCGATTTCAGGAATGTCCGGATTGCGCCGGGGGGGCGAGTCATGCGGCACATCGTCGGGTTGGCGGGCCTGGGCGTGGTCATGCTCACACTCGGTTGCCGGGAGACGCCACCGGCACCAGTAGAGCCGACCGCCAGCGAGAGCGCGGCCGGGGAGGCCAGCATGAGCGATCAGGCCGAGGCGGTACGACGGGAACTGCGTGCCCTGATGGAGCGCCCTGGCGATCCTTTGGAGGGGATGCCGTTCCTAATCATCACGGCCCGCGGTACGGATAAGTTTGTGCAGTTCTCTGGCGGGGCTGGCGAGGATTTGGTCTTCGATCTCCCGTTGGTCGCGCTTACGGATGACGAGGCCGAGCGGGCCAGGCAGATACTGCCAGCCCACGGCGTGTCGGTGCCAGCCGAGAGTGATCCGGACGGGGTCGACGCGCTGTCGGCCAATCTTGGCGGCGACATCGAGGCCGCCGTTGGGCTCGTGGGGGTCGTGCTGGTCGAGGTTTACGGGCTGGATCCCGCAGTTGGCCTGGAGTTCCAGGGGCTCTGAGGGGCAACAAAAAACCCCGGGGCGAGCCCGGGGCTTGAGTGCGGACGAAAGGAGTCGAACCTTCACGGGATTTTACTCCCACTAGGACCTGAACCTAGCGCGTCTGCCAATTCCGCCACGTCCGCGGCGTCGCCCGAAGGCGGTGGGGAGTGTAGACCACCAGACCGCCCCAGAGCAACTGGAAGGCCCGAACCAGTACGCCCGGGAGGACCGATCAGGTTCCTTATCGGCGGTTCTTGTCCTTGGCCTGGGCGGCTTCGGTGTACTTCTGGAGCACCTTCGTGCGGATCTCCTTGGCCAGGTCGGGATTCTCACGGATGAACTGCTTGGTGTTCTCTCGGCCCTGGCCCAGGCGGACCTCCCCGTAACTGAACCACGCCCCGCTCTTGTCGATGACCTTGTGCTCCACGCCCAGGTCCACCAGGTCGCCCGCGATGCTGATGCCCTCGTTGAACATGATGTCGAACTCGGTCTGCCGGAAGGGCGGGGCCACCTTGTTCTTGACCACCTTGGCGCGGACGCGGTTGCCCACGGCCTCCTCGCCTTCCTTGATGGAACTGACGCGGCGGATGTCGATGCGCACCGAGCTGTAGAACTTCAACGCCCGCCCGCCGGGGGTGGTCTCGGGGCTGCCGAACATCACGCCGATCTTCTCGCGGATCTGGTTGATGAAGATCACGGTGCAGTTGCTTCGGGCGATGATGCCGGTGAGCTTGCGCATGGCCTGGCTCATCAGGCGTGCCTGGAGGCCCACGTGGGTGTCGCCCATCTCGCCTTCGATCTCGGCCTTGGGGATCAGCGCGGCCACCGAGTCGATCACGATCACGTCCACCGCGTTGGAACGCACCAGCAACTCGCAGATCTCCAGCGCCTGCTCGCCCGTGTCCGGCTGGCTCACCAGCAGGTCGTCGATGTTCACCCCCAGGCGGCGGGCCCACGAGGGGTCCAGCGCGTGCTCGGCGTCGATGAACGCCGCCACGCCGCCGTCCTTCTGCGCGTGGGCGGCCACCGTCAGCGCCAGGGTCGTCTTGCCGCTGGATTCGGGCCCGAAGATCTCGATGATCCGCCCGCGGGGGATGCCCCGCCCGCCCAGGGCAAGGTCCAGCGACAGCGCCCCGGTGCTGATGCCCGGGATGTTCAGCGCCGCGTTCTCGTCCAGACGCATGATCGCGCCCTTGCCGAAGTTCCGCTCGATCTGCCCTACGGCCAGGTTCAGGGCCTTGGCCTTCTCGGGGTTGGGCTCGGGTTTCCTGATCGGCGTGGGCGAGGTGGCCGGGGCTTGGGCGGCGGCCTTCTCGGGGGCCATGACCTCCACCGCGCCATGGGGCGCGGCCTTGCCGCTGGCCTCGGCGGCCTGGGTCTTGACGGGCGACTTCTCGGCGACGGCGGGACCGGCGGGAGCCTTCGTGCGTGCCATGCGGGCACCTCCATATTGCCTCGGCGTGCCGGGGCCTGCGGGGGAAGTCCTGCTCCCCAGCCGGGCGTCACGCCGCTACAGCGCTCGTGGCCCGGGCCCGGTCCACCATGACCAGAAACCGCAGGAGCCGGGGGCGGCGCTGGTCGCGTGCCCGGCTGGGGCCAGTGTACCAGAGCCCGAACATGCCGTCAAGTGTTTGGGGTCCATTCTGTGTGAAATTTTCGTTCACGCCCATCCCATCGCCATCTATCCTCTCAGGCCCCCATTCCAGGAGCCACCATGCCCGAAACCATTGCCATCGACGGCCCATGTCCTCTGACCGCCTATGTCGTCAGCGACGCCACCGGCTGGACCATCGAGCCCGGCGGCCCCACGCGAGAGTGGATGGACAAGACCCCCGCCAAGGGCGCCTACCGGTGCCTGCCACTGGCCATGGCCAACCAAGCCGGTTGGATCATCCCATGCCCGGCCACGGTGTCCATGAAATGGAACGGCAAGGACGACCCCGAAGGGCTGTCCATCAAGATCCACGATGGACCGCCGCGCATCGAGGAGTTCATCGTCAGCCACTTCGGCAGCGGCATCGTGACCTTCCGTCTGCCCTGGCTCTTCCGCACGCCGCCGAAGATCGGGCTGTTCGTGCGTGGGGCGACGAACGCTCCCAAGGATTTTGCCGTCCCGCTCGACGGACTTGTGGAGACCGACTGGTCGCCCAGCACGTTCACGATGAACTGGAAGATCATGAAGCGTGGCACGGACGTGTGGTTTCGCAAGGGCGAGCCCATCTGCATGTTGATGCCCTATCCCATCGGGCTGCTGGAATGGATCGAGCCCGCGCAGAAGCCCATCGAGGCCGAGCCACAGACGCAGCAAGCATTCCTGAGTTGGGCGGCCTCGCGGCAGAAGGCCATCCTGCGTCACCATGGCGGCGAAGACACCTGGCAAAAGGACTACATGAAGGGCCAGACCGCCGGCGGTACGACCGCCCCCGACCACCACCGCACGAGGCTGAAATTGAAGGGGTTCAGGAACGGTTGAGCACGCATCGATGCAAGCAGCGAGCCCATCACGCGAGCGAGGGGAATGGTCGTTGGTCGCCCATTCCCCTCGCTCGCGTGATGGGCTCGTACGTGTTTGATACCGCTCACTTTACCCGCAACCGGCCGCAAAGGCGTTCTGGAAGCACAGGAAGTCGAACAGCGTCAGGCTGCCATCCTCGTCACAGTCTGCCGCCGGGTCGCTCGCAGCGAAGGCGTTCTGGAACGCCAGGAAGTCGAAGATGGTCAGTTCACCATCGCCATCGAAGTCGGCATAGCACGACGGCGAGGCGCAGCCCGTGCGTCGGATGATGCCCCGCACGCTCTGGGACGGGTCTCCCACGAGCGTGAACGAGCCGCCCACGTACAGGTCGTTGTCCCAGACGGCCAGCCCGAAGGCCGAGGCGAACCCGCTGCCGCTCACGCTGGGCTCGGGCGAGATGCCCCCGTCGAGGGTCACCCACTGCCCGCCTTCGAGGCGTGCGATGTAGCGGATGCCGGGCATGGCCGTCCCGGCCAGATACAACGCGGGCCCGCTGCCGTCGTCCCAGACTTGCAATGCGGTCACCGCGCCGCCCAGAGACTGGCCCACCGCCGTCCACGAAGAGCCGTCCCACTTGAACACGCTGGCGCCGGGTTGCCCGGGGGCGATCAGCGATCGCCCGGCGGCGTACAAAGCCGGGCCCGTGCCGTCGTCAAAGACCTCGAGCACGCCCGCGTCGGCGGTGATGGAGGATGCCGAGAGCCCAGCACCCACCGCTTCCCATGCGCCATCACGGAAGCGGGCGATAAGGTCGGTGTTGGGAACGCCATCGATGCCGTCGAAGCGGCCGCCGGCGTAGAGGGCCAGGCCCGAGCCATCGTCGAAGAGTTTCACGCCGAAGACGGTGGGGCTGAATGGGCCCGTGATGCCCACGCCCGTGCCCAGTGCGGCCCATGCGTTGCCGTCCCACTGGGCCAGCCCGCCGGCGGGAATCCCTGCGATGGTTGGGAAAGCCCCGCCGACAAAGAGGCGTTGTCCGTCACCCAGGTCGCCCACGTCGGTGCCCCAGATGGAGTTGGGTGCCACAAGTTGCGAACCCATGGAAACCCAGACCGAGCCGTTCCAGGCGGCGATGGACTGCGTGTCGGGCATGGCCCCGGCGCTGGCGAAGAAGCCCGCCACCACCAGACGCTCTTGCCCAAAGACCTCAAAGGGCACAATCCGTGTCACAAAGCCGTTGGTGCTGCCCGTGCTCAGCCCGGGCGTGCCAACGCGCGACCAGGTGTTGGTGTCGCGGTCCCAACGGCCAAGGATCGTCGTCCCGGCCGCCCCGCCGATGCTGTTGAACGATCCGCCGGCGTACAGGCGCTCGCCGGTGCCGTCGTCCCAGGCGCGCATGGGCTGCACGTAGCCCGTGGAAATCCCAGGATTGCCGATGGCCGGGTCCCAGGTTGGCTGGCACTGCGCCAGTGCCGAAGGCGTCGTGGCGGCGACGCCTGCCAAGGCCAGCAGCGGGCCCGAAAAACGGATCTTGTGGTTCATGGGCGATCTCTCCTTCATAGGTACTTGAAGAGGTTACACACCCGAGCGTTCGAGCGTCACAATTCGGCTGCCAACGCCGAGAAATCCCTGAGTTTCTGTCCAATAACAGCAGATGATCCGAACGATTCCTACAGGCGATTGGCCCCAGACCGGGGCACCTCGATTTGCAGGTGAACCCGGGCGGCGCGGACGATCTGACTCTCGGCACGCCCGAGTGCCCATAGGAGCCAGGATCATGCCAACCGACGCCAAACCTGTAAAGCCAGACTTGTTCGAAACCCCCACGGCGATCCGTGAGGTCTATCAGGGTGTGCTGGTGGTCTCGCCCAAGGGCCCGAGCCTGAGCGAGTCCGACGCTTCGGCGCTCCTGGCTGAGGTGGTGGCCCAGGTGCCCAGCGCTCGCGGACGCCTGCTCCTGGATATGACAAAGGTCGAATACATGACCTCTTCGGGCATCTCGATGCTCGTGCAACTGCGCGAGGCCTGCGTCTGTGAGGGAGGCACATTGGCGTTGTGCGGCCTGGCCGCGCCCATCGCCGACGTGCTGAAGACCACTCGGGTGGATCGGTTGTTTACGGTGACCCGGGATCGCGCCAAGGCCCTGCGCAAGCTCGCGGCCTGACGGGGCGATCAGCGACGGCCCGAGATACGACCGCCCAAACGCTTGGGCGGCAACTTCGTAGGCACGACGCCGCCGGGGAATTTTGCCTCGTCGGCCTGCTTGGGCAAGACCTTGCCCATGCGTTCGAGGGTGCGTTGCTTAGAACGTTCCTCGCGGGCGGCCTCTTCCTCGCGGCGCTGGCGGACCGAGTCGGGCTCGGGCCCGGGCTTGAAGTCCGGGTATTCCAGGTGGGGGATGTGGGTGTTGATGCGGGTCTCGATCTCGGTGAGCAGCTTGCCCTGCTCAGGGGTTACCAGGCTCCAGGCCACCCCGCCCCGGCCCGCCCGCGCGGTGCGCCCGATGCGGTGGATGTAGAGGTCCGGGTCTTCGGGCAGGTCGTAGTTGATGACGTGGCTGATGCCCTCTACGTCGATGCCCCGGCTGGCCAGGTCGCTGGCGATCAGCACGCCCAGCTTGCCCGTCCGCAGGCGACCCATGACCGTGTTGCGTCGGCTCTGTCGCATGTCGCCGTGGATAGCCACCGCGTCGATGCCCTTGGTCTGGAGGTGCTTCTCGAGCTCGTCCACGACCCGCTTCAACCGGCAGAAGACCACCGTCAACGCGGGCTCCTCATGCGTCAAGAGGTGAACCAGCAGCCGCTTCTTGTCCCAGGGCTGCACCGTCAGGTAGTGCTGCTGCACCACGCTGACCGTCAGCGAGCCGGCCGTGGCCACGATCTTCTCGGGCTCGCGCATGTACTTGCGGGCGAGCTTCTCGATTTCCTCGGTCAGCGTCGCCGACACGAAGATGGTCTGCCGATCCGCCGGGCACACGCTCAGGATGCGGCGGATGTCCTCGCGGAAACCGATGTCCAGCATCCGGTCCACCTCGTCGAGGATGGCCACCCGCACCTGATCGAATCGCAGGTAGCCCCGGCGTTCCATGTCCATGACTCGGCCCGGCGTGCCGACGATGATCTCGGGCTTCTGGGCCAGGCGTTTGGCCTGCTTCTCGATGGGGTCCCCGCCATAGACGGCCACGACGCGCAGGTCGGTGTGCTTGCCCAGCGTCTGGAGCTCGCTGGTGATCTGGAGGGCCAGCTCTCGCGTGGGAGCCAGCACCAGGCCCGCGAAGGCGTCGCCAGGGTCGATCAGCGACAGCAGTGGCAGCCCGAAGGCGGCGGTCTTGCCCGTCCCGGTCTTGGCTTGTCCAAGCACGTCCTTGCCCGTGAGGGCCACGGGGATGAGCATGGCCTGGATGACGGTGGGGTGGACGAACCCCTCGTCGTCGATGCCCTCGAGCACGTCCTCGACCAAGTCGAAGTCATCGAACGTCAAGGTGGTGTCAAAGATCGTGGCGTCGCGGTCGCCGAGCCCCTTGGACTTGTCCGACGGCTTGGGCGAACTTGCTGTAAGGGCGGATCGGTCCTTATGGGCGTCCTTGGGGCGGCCTGATGTTGGCTTCGGCGCGAACGAACCGTCGTCCTTGCCGGACTGAACGGGCTTCTTGCTCATCTTCTTCGGGGCGGGCAGGGTTCGAATCCTCTCGGTATGGCCTCGGCGGATCGCCGGGCCGGGCCATGGACAGGCTTGGAACAAGCCGGGCTGCCAAGGCCGGCATCCCGGGGCATCGTAGCCGCGTGCCCCGGGATGCCCGAATCTCGATCCCGCCGGTCGAGCCGCGCGGGCTGGTCTTTGGAGCGGAGCTTCGTCGCACCGCTCGCAGGCCGAATGCCGCCCGAGGGAGCGGGGGAGGCCTGTCTGTGGCTCAGACCGTAGGCGCGATGGCGGCCATCTCCTTGCGGGTCACCTTGCTGCGACCGGCGGTGCTGGCCTTCTTGGTGGCCTTCTTCGTAGCGGCCTTCTTGGTGGTCTTCTTCGAGCTGGCCGTCTTCGCGGCCTTCTTGGCGGCGGGTGCGGCCGGCTTGCTCGTGGCGGCCTTCTTGGTGGTCTTCTTCGTCGTCGATTTCTTGGTCGTCTTCTTCGTGGACGCCTTCTTCGCGGTCTTCTTGGCCATACTGGTGTCCTCTATGCGGCTTGTGGCCGCGAGTGTTGCATCGCCCTCACGATGAGGGCATTGAGTTTACCCGCCATCCTTCCCCGCGTTACAACGGACGCCGGAAGAACATCGAGCCGAACGTATATCGTGCGGAAGGGTGCTTGCGGTTGAGCGCATAGCGATCACCCGTGTCGATGAAAGCGCCACCCGCCATCGGCAGGCCGATCAGTTCCCCAAGCCGGTGGGCGTCCTCCATCGTGCGCATGGGCGCTTCCATCGGGCCATCTTCGCCGAAGTCAAAGGTGATGCACAACATCCCGCCGGGCCGCACCAGCGCCCCCATCCGCGAGGCCACCCGCTCCTGTTCGGGCGGGCGGATGTGCTCGATCACGCTGAAGCAGTACACGCGATCGAAGCCCGCCCCGGGTGCCCCAAGGTCCGAGGCAGACGGGTCTTCCATGCCCAGGTTCGTCGTCCGGCAGTCCAGGTCCAGGCCACGCCGGTGGGCCGCCTCCATGCTCTGGCGGGTCATCGTGGGGTCGATGTCCAGGCACACCACGCGGTCGCCCAGGCTTGCCAGATACAGGATGGGAAGGGTCATCGCCCCACCCACGTCCAGCACATGCAGCGTCGAGCCCGGCTCACGCGCGGGCCGGCTGGCACCGGTGAACGCCAGCCCCCGGCTGTATTCCCACATCTTGTGCGGCCGCACGTACCAACGCTTGCGAACCGCGCCGTTCACCCCCAGCGGCTCACCCCGGAGTCGCCAACGGCGTACCCATCGCTTCAGGTCGGCCACCGTGGGCGCCACGCGCGGGTCCCGGGCGTCCTCGTATTGCAGCGTCTTATTGACGCCTGTCAGGTCGATCGCAGCCGCTGCCTGCGTCATTGCCCCGTGCCCCTTTCGTCCCCGCCCGATTCCATGGGCGACGTTGCCCGGTCCTGCAAGTCGAACAAGCACACGTACTTCATGAGTGTGTACGCGGCCACCGCACCAGCCGCGGCCCAGCCGCGGGCTCCATCCTTGTACCCACGCCGAAGAATCGCCTGCCTGAGGAACGCTGCCACCGGTGAGACGACCAGCCTGGCCGGACCCGCGCGGTGGCCGGCCTCGTGCAAACTCTGGGCCATGAGCCTCGCGTGTCCCACGTGCTTACGCATCAGGTCCTCGAAACTGGTGAAGCTTTCGTGCCTCAGGTCGCCAGGCAGGTCCTCGATGTGCTGGCCCGCACCGATGGGCCTCAGCTCGTCGTGGGGGTCATACCCCTGCCAGTGGAAAAGGTCCCTTCGCACCAGCCGCAGCCGCCACTCGGGCTGCCAGGTGTACTCGAAGAACTGTCCGCGATAGAACACCTTACGGTTCACACGGTACCCCGTGGGCCCGCCGGCTCGGGAAAGATCCAGCGCCTCGATGGCCCGCCGAAGATCCGGTTCGAGCGACTCATCGCTGTCCAGCGACAGGGCCCAGGGCTTCCGGCACTGCTCCAGGGCAAACTGCTTGGTCTTGACATACCCCATCCATGGCCGCTCGATGACCCTCGCGCCATGGGCCGACAGCAGGTCCAGGGTGCCATCGGTCGAGCCCGAATCCACGGCCACAATCTCCGCGCCCAACCCGCGCACGCTCTCGAGCGTTCGGCCGATGGTGCCGGCGTTGTCCTTGCACACGATGACGATGGACAGGGGTAATGGCATGGGTACCCCCAGCAAAGGACCCCAAGGGGCAAAGTTCAACCCCAGCATCGGCGTTTTCTGCCGCACCGCCGCCACGGGCCGATACCCTCGCACAGATGCCAACTCCGATCGTCAGCACGCTTTGGAAGCCCCGCCGCCTCGGCGTCGATCAGGACGGGCCAGCCTGGGCTCGGGCCCTCGACCAAGAGCCCTGGCAGGCAACCAGCCGTGAACTCAAACGCGACGACGGCGTCCGTGTCCTGGCCGCTACGCTGAAAGGCCAGCCCGTCGTGCTGAAGTTTTACCGCCACGACAGCATCTTCGTTCGCGTGCGGTCGAGATTGGGTATGGCCGCGGGCGATCGGCACTGGGCTGGGGCGGCGCTGCTGGCCGCCGAGGGCCTTCCCTGTGCCCAGACGCTTGCCCTGCTCAGCCGCCGCGAGGGCCGACAGCGTGAGGACTGCCTGGTATTGGACCGCCTGGAAGGCCCGACGCTGCTCGAGTGCATGGCCCTTGCCCATCGGGGCCAGATGCCCGTGCGCCGGCAACACACCCTGGCCCGGGCCGTGGGGCTCGAGGTGGGCTGCCTGCTGGCCGCGGGCCTGCACAATCGCGACCACAAGCCCAGCAACCTCATCGTTGGCTTCGACGCTCAAGATCCCGATGCCATGCCCACCATCGCCGTCGCCGACGCTCAGGGCGTGCGACGCCTCGAAGGCGACAAGGCCAGACACACCATCCGCACCCAGGCCACGCTCATTATCGAGGCCATTGGCACGGGTGTCACGCCTCGCCGGGCGCTCATCGCCGCCGCACTTCGTGCCGCCGTAGCCGCCTACACGGCCCGTCGTTTTGCCGGTTTGTCCGTCGAGGAGGCCCTTCGCATGCCCAAGGAGGACGAGCGTCGCATTCTCGCGGTCCTTCCCAGCGGGACTGCCTTATCCGCTTGGCCCATGATCGCCCAGCGTATCCGCCTCCATGGCGACCCCAGGCCGAAGGTGGACCCTTTGGCCGGCTCCAGGACAAGATGACCATGAGCCCACGCGGTCAGCAGTTCAAGATATGCGAAACCTGTGGACGCTCTTTTTCATGGCGCAAGAAGTGGGAGCGAAACTGGGATGAGGTCCGCTACTGCTCGGATCTCTGCCGTCGCGAAAAACCCGGCCCGCTCGATGCAAGGCTGGAAGCGGACATCCTCGATCTGCTGCAAGCCAGAGGTCCAGGTGCCACGCTTTGCCCAAGCGAGGCCGCTCGTAATCTCCAGCCAGAACACAACAAGTCGCTCCAGGAACGCACCCGAAGAGCCGTACGTCGTCTGGCCCGCCAAGGCAAGGTCGAAATCACCCAAGATGGTGTCGCAATCGATCCGGATGCGATGCGTGGCTCGATCCGGATCCGACTCAGGGCGTAAATCTATCGCCCAAGCCCCGATGCCCGCCCGATCGCGCCGGCCCCGAACCTCGCGCGGATGGCGTCGGCGGCAAGGTCCACCTTGGCCGAGGCCTCGCGCTCGCGGGCGTCGAACAGCCCCGGGCCCTCGGGCTCAACGAGTTTGCTCGCGCTCACGCCCAGCAGGCGCACGGGCTCGAAGCGCTGGCGGGCCCATTGTTCGAGCATGTCGAGCGCGGCCCGCTGGATGGCGCCGGTCTCGCTCGTGGGCTGCGCCAGCGTGTGGTTGCGGGTGAGGGTCTTGAACTGCCCGTTGCGGACCTTCAGCGTGACCGCCGCCGTCGCCCGGCCGGCCCGGCGCAGGCGCCAGGCTACGCGTTCGGCCAGGTCCACCACCTGCGCGTGGCATTGGTCGAGGCTCGTGAGGTTCTCGCCGAAGGTGCGCTCGTGGCCGATGGACTTGGCGCGGTGGTCGGTCTCGACGGGGCGATCGTCGATGCCCCGGCAGCGGTCGTGCAGCTTGCCGCCCATGGTGCCGAAGAGGCGTTCGAGCGTGGATCGGTCGAGTGATCGGGCTTGGGCGAAGGTGCGGATGCCCATGCGTTCGAGTTTGGCCTCTGCCGCGGGCCCCACGCCCCAGAGGCGCGAGATGGGCAGGGGCGCGAGGAATGCTTCAACGCCGTCATGGGGCACGACGACCAAGGCGTCGGGCTTGCGCAGGTCGCTGGCGATCTTGGCGACGAGCTTGTTGGGCGCCACGCCGATGCTGACGGTCAGTTGCGTGGCGCGGCGGACTTCCTCGCGGATCCATGTTGCGATGGCGGGCCCATCTCCCAGCAGGCGACGGCTGCCGGTCACGTCGAGGAATGCCTCGTCGATGCTCAGGGGTTCGACCAACGGCGTGACGCGCTCGAAGATGGCGAACACCGCGTCGCTGGCGGCCCGGTAGCGGGCAAAGTCGGGCTTCACGAACACGGCTTGCGGGCACAGCCTTCGCGCTACCGCCCCGGGCATCGCGCTCCGGCAGCCGAAGGCGCGAGCCTCATAACTGGCCGCCGACACGACGCCCCGGGGCCCTTCCCCGCCCACGAGCACGGGCCTGCCGCGCAACTCGGGCCGGTCGCGCTGCTCGACGGCGGCAAAGAACGCGTCGAGATCGGCGTGGAGGATGGTGCGGAGTTGGGGCGGGCTGGCGTTCATAACAAAGCCCTATCGTAGGGGGGATCCGGGGGGCTGGGGAGGGCGAATACTGTGCGTCAGTTGCCGACAGGCGATGGAGTGGCCATGTTCGACCGTCTTTTGAGATCGACACCCGACGAACGGGGACGGCTCGTGCGGGTAGTCAAGCCCCTGCGCAGGGCACCGGGACCGCTGCGTCTGTGGCGACGACAATTCATGGTGCCCATGAGGATTCGCTCTTTACTTTTAGGCGCATGGGCGTGCAGTGCCTATCTGCTTGCCAAGGGTGTCTTTGTTTCGGTGTTCTGGCTCACGGTTGCTTTGCCCACGCTCGGTTCGAGTGGGTCGAGCAACTATGGGTTGCTCCTCTATGGCGTGGGCTTTCTCATGCTGAGCATTTCGGGGCTCGTGCCCGTCGTTCTATTGATCGTCGCTGGGCTGTGGGCTTGGAAGGGCAGGCCCATCACCGCGCGGATGATGGCTTCGCGCGGGTCGTGTGCGTCGTGCGGGCATTCACTGCTGGGGATCGTGCCCGATGCCGACGGGCTCACCCCATGCCCGTCCTGCTGGGCCGTGTGGCGCGTGGGATCGCCCGAAGCCTGTCCCACGTGCGACTACGACCTGACGAGCGCGCCCGAGGCCGCGCCACAAGACACGATGATCTGTCCCGAATGCGGCGATCAATGGCCCGCGCCAAGTGCCGCCCGTCGGCGATACGACAGTGTCCTGTTGCATGGTGGCGTCGTGGATGATGCCGGTGTCGAGCGGCCGCGCAAGGGAGACGCGAAACGCCGGAAGGCCTCTCTACGCTCAAGGACGAGGCGCGAGCGCGAGCGGGCGAGCCTTGGTATCTTCGTGCAATGGGTGTCGGTCGTGCTGTGCGTGCTATTGCTTCCGTGGCTGATCTTCAAGCTGACAGAGTGGGGCCTGGGCGGTTGGCTTGGCGAGGCTGCGATCGAATTCATCAGTGTCGCCGGGCTTTTGGCATCGATAGGAATCGGTGTATTTTTGCTGAAAGCACGCGTGTCCGGAGTGTTTCGGCAGTACAACCTGGCGCTGGACATCTGCCCAGCCTGCGATACCAACATTCGCGGCCTCGGTGTTGATGATGATGGGCTGGTCCCTTGCCCACACTGTCATGCAAGGTGGAAACTGCCCGTTCAGCCCGCCGGCTGACGCAGCAACCCATCCAACCACTCCGCCGGGTGCAGCGCCCGCACGTGCGCTCCGTCAAGCATCTGGTGGCGGCAGCTCGTGCCCGGGGCGAGCACGACTTGGCCCTTGCCCGATGCCCGGCGCGCGTGGGGCAGCGCGCCCAGTTCGCCGATCTTCATCGAGAGGTCGTAGCGGTCCTTCGTGAAGCCGAAGGAGCCCGCCATGCCGCAGCAGGTCACGTCGGCGGTGCGCACCATCGCGTAGCGTTCGAGCATTTTCGTCGATGCACCGATGCCGCGAAGGGCCTTCTCGTGGCAGTGGCCGTGCAAGTAGATCTCGGGCCTTTCCTGCGTCTCGGGCCGGATGGGGTGCCGGTCCCAGTGCTCGTGCAGGAAGGCCTCGAACCCGAACGTGCGCGAGGCCAGCCCGGTACGGTCGGCCAGCGGCACGGCGGACTTGAGTTGCACCCAATCGTCGATGATCGCCGACAGACAACTCGGCTCGAGCAAGACGATGGGCGCGTGCGCGTCGGCCGCGACGAGCCTTGCGTGCGTGCGGGCGATGGTGCGGGCCGCGTCGTCGAGCAGGCCCGTGGAGATCATCGCGCGGCCGCAACAACCCGCGTCCACCAGCACGGGGTTGTAGCCGAAGGCTTCGAGCACGCGGCCGGCGGCCAGCCCGATGCGAGGTTCGTTGTACATCGTGAAGCAATCGCCAAACACCAGCACCATCGGGCGATTCGTCTGCTGGCCCAGCGCCGCGCGCTTCCATTGCTTTTTCAAGGATCGTGCAAACGCCGGCAGGCTGCGGCGCTCGTCGAGGTTCAAGAGTTTTCCCGCGGCCCGCCTGGCCGGTCCGGTCCGGTTCACCGCGTTGGCCAGCCCGGGCGTGAGCGAGCCCAGGCGGTTCAGCACGCGCACGTGCCCGAAGACGGTGGCCTGGAGCGTCGGACGCCCGAGCGAGGCGAAGCGTTGGGCGGTGTACTCGGCCTTCAGCCGCGCGATGTCCACGTTGCTGGGGCACTCGCTCTTGCACGCCTTGCAACTGAGGCACAGGTTCAGGGTCTCGATCGTGCCCGGGTCGTTCCACGGGTCGGCGTCGCTGGATTGCAGTTGGCCCGTGGTGGCCAGGCGCAGCGCGTTGCCGCGGCCGCGCGTGCTGTGCCGCTCGTCGAGCGTGGCCATGTAACTGGGGCACATCACCCCGCCGCTGCGCTTTCGGCAGACGCCCGCGCCGTTGCACATCTCCACCGCGCCGCGCAGCCCGTGCTGGTCGGCGTAGTCGAAGTACGTCGGCACGGGCGGCACGTCCACGTCCCGGCCTTGCGGGCGGATGCGTGTCTGCTGGGTGATGGTCTCGATGGCGGTGGGGGTGCCCACGATGTTACCGGGGTTGAGCAGGCCCTTGGGGTCGAAGGCGGCCTTGACGCGCGCGAAGGCGGCCATTAACTGGGGACCATAGAAGCGTTCGAGCAAGGGCCCGCGCACGCGCCCGTCGCCGTGCTCGCCGCTCATCACCCCGCCAAGTTCCTTGGCCAGGTCCGCGACTTCCAGTGCGATGGCGTGCAACCGAAGTTCGTCGCACGGGTCGCGCGGGTCGAGCATCGGACGCACATGCAGCACGCCCACCGACGCGTGGGCATAGAACGCCGCGAACGTTCCGTGGCGTTGCACGATCTCGCGGAAGCGTCGCACGAACTCGCCCAACCGTTCCACGGGCACGGCGTTGTCCTCCACGAAGGTCACGGGCTTGCGGTCGCTGACGACGCCGTGCAGCAGGGGCTCTCCCGCCTTGCGCAGGGCCCAGGCGCCGGCCATCTCGCGCGGGTCTTCGATGGCGTACGCGCCCGCCTTTGGGTCGCACGCCGCCGCTACACGCTGCCCGTGTTCGAGTTTTTCCCGCAACAGCTCGATGGATTCGGCGAAGTACTCGACGTAGAGCACGGCGCGCAGCGTGCCTTCGCTGGGCGCGGGCATGGCCATCGCCGAGGCCTTGTGCGTGCGGTTGGCCAGCGCCAGGTCGATGACCACGTCGTCGACCAACTCCACCGCCGCGGGCTTGGTCTCAAGCAGGGGCCCGACGGCCGCGATGGCGTGGTCCAGGTCGTTGAAGCCCAGCAGCAGCAGGCCCCGGGCCTTGGGCAATGGGTGCAAGATCAGGTCGGCGGCCAGCGTGATGGCTAGCGTGCCCTCGCTGCCGCAGAGCAGTTTGGCGAGGTTCACCACGAACAGCGGGTCGCGCCCCTCGCGCTCGGCCCGTTCGATGTCGTCGAGCACCATGTCCAGCGCGTAGCCCGCGTTGCGGCGGAGGGTCCTAGGGAAGCGTTCGCGGATGAGCGCGCGGTATTCCTTGACGATCTCGATGACCTGGCGCGCGATGCGCCGGGCGGCGGGTTCGGTCGAGCCAGCCTCGAAGCGCGCCACCGTGCCGTCGGCAAGGCACGCCTCGATCGCACGCACGTTCTCGGCCATCCGCCCATAGAGCACCGACCGCGCCCCCGCGGCGTTGTTGCCGATGCTGCCGCCGATATTGGCCTGCCGAGCCGTCGAGGGATCGGGCGCGAAGAACAGCCCGGTGTGCGCGATGGCCGAGTTCAGGTCGTCGATGGTGATGCCGGGCTCGGTCGTGCAGCAACGCTGTAGCACGTCGATGGATCGGATCGCCGTCATGTGCACACTCGTGTCGATGACCAGGGCCCGGTTCACGCACTGACCCGCCAGGCTCGTGCCCCCGCCGCGGGGCAGCAGGGGCAGGCCGTGGTCGTGCGCCAGGCGCGCGGCCTTCACAACGTCGCCGGCGTGCTTCGGGATGACCACACCCAGGGGCTCGATTTGGAAGCTGGACGCGTCGGTGGCGTAGAGCATGCGGTCGTGAAAACCTGCCCGCACCTGGCCTTCGATGGTGCTTTCAAGGGCGGTCAAGATGCCCGCGGGCAGGGCACCGGTGCTCGGATCAATCTGTGGAAGGTGAATGGAAGGCATCCGACAGGGTATCGGTCACGCTCGTGTCACATCGGCGCGTCGGCTGGACGGAAACCCCCCGCCCGGTCGATCCAAGTGGGCTGGCGTCCGTACATGCCCTTACCCAACACACGGAGGAAGAACCCATGCCCGCCGCACCCGCACGCACCTGCCTGGCCCTTGCCCTGGTTTCCGGCCTTGCCTTGCCCTTGTCCGCACAGGACGAGGCCCAGGACCTTCCCATCACCGCCATTACCCTCTACCGCTCGGGTGTGGGCAGCTTCGAGCGTGTCGGCCCAGTGCGCGGCGACGCCAGCGTCCGCCTGCGGGTCGACCAGGGCCAGCTCAACGACCTGCTCAAGAGCCTGGTCGTGCTCGACGAGGCAGGCACCGTCGGGGCCATCAGCTACGGCTCGCGAGAGCCCATCGAGCGGCGTCTGGCCAGTTTCGGGGTGAACCTTGCCGACAACCCGTCGATGGCCACGCTGCTGGGCCGCCTGCGGGGGGCACGGGTGAAGGTGCAGACCGCCGACAGCACAGCCGAGGGCACCATCACCAGCGTCGAGGCGCTCCAGCGCTCCGGCGGAGACATCCCCATTACGACCCACGCCGTCACCGTCTTCACCGGAGCGGGCGTGCGGCGCATCGACCTGGACGACATCATCAACCTCGAGTTCCAGGACCAACGCCTGAAGCAGGACATCGAGCGGGCCCTGGCCATCCTCGCCCAGGAGCGCGACGAGAACATCCGCACGGTCGAGGTCTCCAGCGCGGGCCGGGGCGAACGGCAGTTGCTGGTCAGCTACGTCCACGAGATGCCCGTGTGGAAGCCCGCGTACCGCCTGGTGCTCAACGACCAGCGCGAGCCCATCCTCCAGGCCTGGGCCATCGTCGAGAACACCACCGAGGAGGACTGGCGCAAGATCGATCTCTCGCTTGTGGCTAGCCAGCCGGTGGGCTTTACGATGGACCTCCAGACGCCGCTCTTCGTGCAGCGGCCGGATGTGCCGGTGCCCGGTGGGATGCTGGCGCGGCCCAAGATGTATACCGGTGGCGGGGGTCGATCGCCGTTCCAGGATGGGGGCGATGTGCCCGAGATCGATTTGCAGCGGGCGATGCGGAGCGCGCCTGCGGCGGCACGCGAGTCGGCGAGCCGGGGCCGCAGCGGTTCCGCGTTGCTGACACTGGAGTCGGCCGAGGCGTTCTTCGATTCGGCCGCCAGCATGGCCGCCGCGGTGCAGGTGGGCGAGTCGGTCGTGCTGCGGATCGCCAACCCCATCGACCTCGACCGCCAGCAGAGCGCGATGATCCCCGTGCTGACCGAGCGGGTCAAGGCTCGCAAGATCAGCATCTATACCCCCAGCGAGAGCGAGCAGCCCATGCTGGGCGTGGACTTGACCAACTCGACCACCGCCCCGCTCATCGAGGGGCCCGTGGCGGTCTACGACGGCGCGTATGCGGGCGACGCGATGGTGGGCTTCGTGCCGCGCGGGGCCCAGCGCATGCTCGCCTACGCGGTCGACATGGACCTCAAGGCCCAGCAGGCCCAGAGCAGCAGCAGTTCGCGTGCTACCTACAGCATCACCAACGGCCTGCTCCAGAGCAGCTTCGTGCGCACCAATACCAAGACCTACACCCTGCGCAATGAGGCTGACAAGCAACGCACCGTCATCATCGAGCACCAGCCCATGGGCGGGTGGGATCTGGTCGAGCCCACCAACGGCGCCCGTAGCGACGACGGCAAGGTCCGCTTCGAACGTGCCGTCGACGCTGGAAAATCCCTCGAACTCAAGGTCGTCGAGCGCCGGACCGAACGCACCAGCGTGGGCCTGGTCGATGCCAACATCAACAACCTCATCGAGCAGGTCTCTCGGGGCGAAAGGCCAAGCGAGCGTCTCCTCAACGCCCTGCGCGAGGGTGCCCGCCTCAACCAGCGCGTGGCCGACCTTCGCGCCAGCCAGACGGGCAACCAGCAGCAGATCAACGCCATCCAGACCGACCAGGCCCGCATCCGCCAGAACATGCAGGCCATCGACAAGACCACCGACCTCTACCGCCGCTACCTGGCCACCCTCACCGAGCAGGAAGACAAGCTGAACGAGCTGCAACGATCCGCGACCCAGTTGCTCCGCGACATCGAAAACGCCGAGGCCGAACGCCGCGAATATTTCCAGAAACTCAGCGTGCAGTAGACCCAGCCCGACAACGCGTGCGCCATTGAAAGCCCCGCGGCTCTGCGCGGGGTTCTTTTTGTTCTTGTATGGCATGAGCCCCAGCGTGTCGGCGTTATGGGCTTGGTTTAGTCAAAGGCGATGAACCGGACGGAAGAACTCAGTTCCCGCCCTCGGGCTTGGCCTCGACGGGCTTGGTCTCGACGGGCTTGGCCGCGCCTTGCACCACCTCGGCCCGCTTCTGGAGGCGGCCGAAGTAGGCCTGGAGCGACTCTTGCCATTCGATGGGCACGACGTTGTCCTCGATTGCTTCGGCCACGCCTGTGCTGGCGGCCTGCACGGCTTGCGAGAACTGGGCGACGGATTCGCCGCGGACGAGGTTGCCGTACACCAGGCGTTCAGCGACGATGGGCCCCTGCCCGAGTTGGGTGGGCGTGCGTTGGGCCTGGCGGTCGACTTCGATCTGTTGTGTTTCGTCGCCGGTGGCGTGGCTGGTGCCCACTCCGGCATTGGGCGAGTTGCCCGAGCCGCCACCCTGCCGGAGGCTGGCCAAACCGCTCCCGGGGTTCTGGCACATGGATTCCATCTGGGCCTGGGTCTGGGCCAGCATGGCTTGGGCGGCCATCTGCTCCATCTGCATCATTTCCATCTGGCTGAGCATGCCGCCTTCGCCCATCTGGCCCATTTCGCCCTCTCCGCCACCCTGGCACATCTGGGCCATCTGGCCCAGTTGCTGGCCCATGTTCTGGCAGGCCTGGCAGGCCTGGGCCATCTGCTGGGCCTGCTGCATGAGTTGCTGCTGTTGCTGGGGCGAGAGGTTCTGCATCTGCTGCATGGCCTGTTGCAAGGTCTGCTGCATCTGCTGGGGGTTGCCGGCCTGCTGGGCCAGTTGCTGGGCCAGTTGCTGGGCCTGCTCCTGGTTCATGCCCGCCTGCTGGAGGGCGTTCTCGAGCGAGGCGCGGTCCTGGGCGATCTGCTCGAGTTGTTCCTGCATGTTTTGAAGTTGCTCGGCCAATTGCTGGCGGTCGGCCTCGCTCAGCTCGCCGGCTTCGAGTTTCTCGCGCAGTTCCTGGAGCTTCTCGTTGGCGGCCTGGAATTCGCCCCGGGCCAGTTCGCGGGCGAACTCGGCGGCCGGGCCCGGGCCGGGCTGCTTCATGCGGCTGAGTTCGCGGCGCATGGCTTCGAGCTTCATCGTGTTCTCGCCACGCTCGACTTCCTCGCGCAACGCCTGCTCGGCTTGGGTGAGTTTGTCCAGGGCGGCCATGCGAAGCGCTTCCGGTGTCTTGAGCTCGGGCAGCAGTTCGGTGTTGAAGTTCTCGAACTGCTGGCCGGTCTTCTCAGAAACCTGCTGCAAGATCTCCTCGGCAACCTGGATGGCAACCTGGGCCTGCTCGAGTTCATCCTGGGCCTTGGCCTGTTCCTCGGCCTGGCGCATCCAGCCGAAGATGTCCGGACTGTTGGCCGGAAGGACGAGCCAGATGATGGCGACGGCGGCGGCGGCGATGGGGGGCGCTTTCCAGAACTGTCCCAGGGTCAGGGGCAGGGCGGCGCGAACGTCGACGGCCGAGGCTCGGCGTTCGGCGTCGCCGCGCACGGCGACCGACCATGGGTCGGTTTGCTTTTCATAGATCCACGCCGTGCTCAGGCTCTCGCGCAGGCCGGCGGCCTCGTCGACGGCCCGCGCCACGGCCACGCCACGCGGGCGGGCCAGCAGCGCCCAGAGCAGCGCCGAGGCGAGTGCCACCACGGCGGCGATGGCGATGGTCGCGCTCGCGTCGAGCGCGACGCCCGCGAGCCAGAAGCCGACCTTGGCCCCAAGAACGCCCAGCACGGCTACGAAGGTCGTCACGGCCAGTTTCTGGAGGAACAGTCGGGCAAAGAGCCGCAGCGAGGCCTTGCGGACGACGCGGTGGACAGCTTGCATGGCGGCACCTCCGTGGGTTCTCTGGCTGCGCATCGGACCGATGGCGGGCGATTGTGAACCCCCACCTCACTATTGTACGAATCGAGCCCGGGTTCGTTGCATTCCTTTTCGGGTTATCGCCACGAGATGGCGCGCGGGCGAGGTCGATCGGGGGGTTATCCCTTATGCATGCCGAACGCCTGGTGCTGGGCTTCTTCTCCCGCGAGTATGCCCGCGACGCGTTGGCTCGGGCCCAGGGCGGTCCGAGTTGGCTCTGGTGGGTGCATGTGGCCGGCGGGCTGGCGTGGATGGTGCTGGTCAGCGGGCGAACGACGTACCTCGAGGTTGGCGGCGGGCTGCTGTGGATCGTGACGCTGGCGCGGATGCCCTGGGTGTGGCGGGCGTTCGTGATGGGCCTGGCCCACCCGCTGTTCCTGGCGATGGTGGCGTGGACGCTCTGGCGGGTGGTGACGCTGGCGTGGTCGCCCGACGTGGCGGCGGGCATCGACCGCATCGACAAGATGCGATTCGTGTGGAACATCCCTTTCCTGCTGCCCTTGGCGCCCATGGTGGGCACGCTGGTGCTGGGGATCATCGCGGGCAGTTTCGTGTACAACCTGAGCCAGGTGAGCCACTCGCTGGGCCGGTGGGGCGTGGACTGGTTGCCGCAGTGGGATCACATGCCCAACCGCAACTCGGGCTGGAACAATCCGGTGGCGGGGGGCACGAAGTTGTGCGCGGTGCTGGGGCTGCACATCGCCGCGTGCTTGAGGGGGCTGTACACCGCGCGGCTTGGGTGGGCGTTGCTGGGTGGCGCGGGCACGATCATTACGCTGGCGGCCATCGTGGCCACGGGAACGCGGGCGGCGTGGATCTCCGCCGCCGTGCTGGTGGGCCTGGCGTGCGTGGTGGGGGCGTGGAAGGCGCGTTGGACGGCCCGGCGGGCGGCCTTGGCTGGGGCGGTCGCCTTGGTGCTGGTCGTCGTGGGTGGGGCATTGGCCTGGAAAGTGGCCGCCCCACGGGCGATGGAAGCGCGAGAAGAACTTCGGCAGGTCTTCGACGACAAGGACTTCTCGTCGTACACCGGCACGCGGCTGCTGCTCATGTGGTGGGCGGTGCAGGCCTTCGCCGACCACCCCATCATCGGCACGGGCGAGGGTGGGTACGAGCCCTGGGTGCTGGCCAATCTGGAAAAGCGCGGCATCGATCCCGCCAGCCGAACGCACACGGGCCCGCACCCGCACAACACGCTGCTCCAGCCGTTGGCCAACACGGGGATTATCGGCTTCACGCTGTACGCGATCGTACTGTTGGTGATGGCACGGATCGCGTGGGTGTCTCGGCTGCACGAGCATCCCTACGCGGGTGGCCTGGCGTGGGCGTTGCTGGGGTTGTTCGTGGCGTGCCTGTTCGAGATCCTGCACATGAACTCGCACATCCTGGCGATGTGGCAGTTGCTCATGGGGCTCGCCGTGGCAGGATCAATCCAGTACGTCGTCGGGCAGGATGGCACGGTCGGCGGCGATGGGAAACTCGAGGCGCTTGCCGAGTAACAGGTCGGCCTGCCAGGGTTCGAGCCCGCCGGCGGGGCGCTTGAAGGCCAGGTCGCCCATCGTGACCGTGTGGCCCGCGGGCAGGTCCCTTTCGGCGACGATGCTGCGACGGGCCACCAGGCGCACGTCGGCTTCAATGGGAAGCAGGAACTTGGTGGGCGGGCCCAGCCGCGGGTCGTCGGGGTCGGCGTGCCACTGGCCCTCGAAGGCGAGTTGGCACAGGCGGACGTACTCGCCCAGTTCGTCGGGCTCGACCGAGGCGGCGTGGTCGGGCCCGGGCAGGGCGCGGTCGAGGGTGAGGTGCTTCTCGAGGACTCGGGCGCCCAGCGTGACGGCCAGCGCGCCGGTGTCGGTGTGCGTGGTGTGGTCGCTGTAGCCCACCGGGCCTTGGAAGAGGGTTGCCAGGTCGGCGACGGCGGCGACGGCGGCGTGCTCGGGCGGCGTGGGATAACTGCTGACGCACTGGAGCAGCGCGAGGCGCTCGTGCGCGGGGGCGAGCCAGACCAGCGCGCGGGCGACTTCCTCACGCGTGGCCGCCCCGGTGCTGATGATCAACGGCTTGCCGGTTTGGACGAGCGCGTCGAGCAATGGCTTGTGGACCAGGTCTGGCGAGGCGGTCTTGTAGGCGTCCAGCGGCAGTTGCTGGGCCAGTGGCAGCAGCGGCAGGTCGAACACCGTGGCGATGGCGTGCAGGCCCAGTTCGTGCGACAGATCGATGGCTTGGCGGGCCACGTCCAGGGGCAGTTCGAGGCGTTCGAGCATGGCGCGCGGGTCGTGCTCGCCCGCGTCGGCCTGGTACCGCGCCAGATGGGCGGTGGGGGCCAAGAGGTCGTGGGCGGTGAAGAGCTGGAGTTTGATGGCGTTCGCGCCGGTGCTGGCAGCGGCACGCACGAGGTCCATGAGCCGCGACGGCGAGCCGTCGTGGTTGACGCCCAGTTCGGCGATGATGTATGGCGCATGCTGGGCGTCGATGGTGGTGGGGCCGATGCGCATGGCTCAGAGGCCCTGCCCGCCCGCATCGGCCAGGGCGGCGGCGTGGGCCTTCTGAGCCGCACGCATGAGCACGGCAAACGTACCACGACCGCTGCCGCGCCGCCGTGTGTACACCCCATCGGCATCCAGGTCCCACGCGAAGGCCTGGTCTTCCAGGTTGGCGCGCATGGCCTCATAGAGCCGCTTGCGCGCGTAGTGGTCGTGGATCGGGCAGATGGCCTCCAGGCGGTTGTTCAGGTTGCGGTACATCCAATCGGCGCTGCCGATGTACCAATCGCCCTGCAAGGGGTCGGCCTGCCCGTTGGCAAAGTGGTAGATGCGCGAGTGTTCCAGGAAACGCCCGACGACCGAGACCACGCGGATGTTCTCGCTCAGCCCGGGTACCTGGGGCCGCAGGCAGCAAAAGCCCCGGACGCACAGGTCCACGCGGACGCCCGCCCGCGAGGCCTCGTAGAGCCAGGCGGTCATCTTGCGATCTTCCAGCGAGTTGAGCTTGGCGAAGATCCGGGCCGGCCTGCCCGCGTGGGCGTGGGCGATCTCGCGCTCGATGAGCCGCTCGAAACGGGGCCGCATCGTCGTGGGCGCTACGAGCAGGTGCTCGTAGTCGGCCTTGAGCGAGAACCCGGTCATGGCGTTGAAGAGTTCGGCGATCTCGCCGGTGATCCGCGGGTCGCAGGTCAGCAGCGAGAAATCGGTGTACAGCTGCGCGGTGTGGGGGTGGTAGTTGCCCGTGCCCACGTGGGCGTAAGCCCGCAGGCCGCCCTTCTCGCGACGGACCACCAGCGAGCACTTGCAGTGCGTCTTGAGCCCCACGATGCCGTAGGCCACGTGCACGCCCGCGTGCTCGAGCCGGCGGGCGTAGTGGACGTTGCGGTTCTCGTCGAAGCGGGCCCGCAGCTCGACCATGCAGGCCACCTGCTTGCCCGCCTCGGCGGCGCGCACGAGCGAGCGCACGAAGGGCGAGTCGCGGCTGGTGCGGTAGATCGTCTGCTTGATGGCCAGCACGTCGGGATCACGCGAGGCCGCGCTGACAAAGGCCCGCACCGAATCGTCGAAGCTCTCGTACGGATGATGGGCCAGGATGTCGCGCTCGCGGATGGCCGCGAAGATGTCCCCCCGCCCGCCACGCACGTCGATGCCCAGCAGCCGCGGGGGCGTGATGGGCTTCCAGCGCTTGTGCTTGAGGTGGGGCAGGTCCAGGTCGGCCAGTTCCATCAGGTCGCCGTACTCCAGAGGGCCGCCGCGGACGTACACGTCGCCGGGGTGCAGGCCCAGGCTCGTGGAGAAGAACGCGCACAGGGCCTCGTTGGGCTCCTCGGCCACTTCCATGCGCACCGGGCGGGCAAAGCGTCGGCGGCGCAACTCTTCCTGCACGCTCTCGAGCAGGTCGCCGGCCTCGTCTTCCACCTCCACGCTGGCCGACCGCGTGACCCGGAAGGCGTTGGAGGCCACCACGTTCACGCCCGGGAAGAGCATGGACAGGTTGGCCCGCATCACCCGGTCCAGGGGGATCAGCCGCAGCCGGCCCGCCTCGGCCAGGGCGCGGGCGCTGTCGCCCTGGCCCTCGGGGTCGTCGCAGCGCACCAGCCGGGGCACGCCGTCGGGGATCTTCAGGCGGCAGAACCGCCCGGGCGACGCCTCACCGGCCGGGGCCATGCCGGGCAGCCCGCCGTCGCCGGTCAGCAGGATGCCAAGGTTCTCCGAGAGGTTGCTGATGAAGGGAAACCGGTGCCCCGGGTCGATCGACAGCGGCGTGAGGATGGGGAACACCTCGTCCTGGAACCAGGCGTCCAGGCGGGCACGCTCCTCGGCGGTCAGCTGCTCGTCGCCGACGATGGACACGCCGTTGGCTTCAAGCCCAGGACGCAGCGACCGCTCCCAGCAATCGGCCTGACGCTGCTGGAGCGCGACGACCTTCTCGCGGACGGCCGCCAGCTGCTGGCGGGGGCTCAGGCCATCGGGCGAGGGCGACTCGATGCCCGCGTCCACCTGCCGGCGGATCAGCCCGACGCGCTTCATGAAGAATTCGTCAAGATTGTTGGCGAAGATCGAAAGGAACTTCACACGCTCGAGCAGGGGCGTCGCGTCGTCCTCGGCCAGCTCCAGCACGCGCTGGTTGAAGGCCAGCCACGACAGGTCGCGGTTGAACAACGACTCGGGCCCGGGCTCGGCGGGCTCGCTTCGGGACACGGGCGCGGGCGTGCGGGTGGCGGGCCGATCGTTCATGGCGTCCTTGCCGGTTCTGTGGGGGTCGGTTCTGTGGGCGTCGTTGTGGTGGGGGGAGCGTACGTGGCCACGCAGTGGGGGGCCTCGGTCACGCGCACACGCGCCACGCGCGCCCCGCGCGGCAGCGTGTCGCGCAGCAGGCTCGCGAGCCCCTGGGCCACGACAAAAGCCACATGCTCGGCCGTCGGCTCCAGGCCGCGTGTGCGGAACGGCTCGCAGTCGTTCAGGCTGCGGTGACGCCACGGCTCGGCGATGCGCTCCAGGGCCGCCTCGACGGCGTGGAAGTCGCACAGCAGCCCGTCGCCGTCGAGCGTGGGGCCGGCGATGGTGGCCCGCACGAGCCAGTCGTGCCCGTGCAGGGGCTCGCGCTGGCCATCGATGACGATGGCGTGCAGGGCGTTGAAGGTGGTTTGGGCCGTCACCTCGAACATGCGGCCAAGGGTACGCGGCACCCCCACCGGCCCCCACCAGCCCGCCCCCACCGGCCCCCCAACGGCCCGCCCCGGGCATCGCCCGCCGGGCCATCGCCCAACGCCCTCAGGGCCCCTTGGCCAGTGGGGCCAGGGCCACCCGCAGCGTCCGGGCCAGGGCGTGGTAGATCATGCCCCAGGCCAGCAGGGATACGCCCAGCGACAGGCACATCAGCAGCACCAGCACCACCCCTATCACCCCCATCACCCCCATCACCCCCCTTCCCCCCAGCACCCCCAGCACCCCCAGCACCCCAAGCGCACCCAGGGCCCCGATCGCCACCAGCCCGACACCCAGCCCCAACGCCACATACCCCGCCCGCGGCAGGCCCCGGGCCCGCTGGGCCAGGTCGCCCTCGAGCAGCCGCCGGGCGAAGCCGCCCACCTGCCCGGCCAACGCCCCGGACAGGGCCAGGGCCGGCACGCCCGTCCCCACGGCCGCCGCCAGCGTCAGGTCGAGCAGGACCGTGTGCGGCCCACCGGCCAGCAGGAAGATGCTCAGGGCCAGCGGGACCAGCGACAGGCCCACGCCAAAGGCCAGCATGGCCCACAGCCGCACCAGCAGCCGGCCCACCCCCACATCGACCCCTACATCCACCCCCACGCCCACATCAACCCCCACGCCCACGCCCACGCCATCGGGGTCGGGCACGGTCAGTTGCAGCCAGCCCCAGCCCGTCAGCAGCAGGGCCGCCGCCACCGGCACCACCGCCAGCCAGCCGGCCAGGGGCAGCGAGCCGTGCAGGGCGTAGCCCACGGCCGCCGCCGCCAACGCGACCCACGCGGCCATGGCCCCGCGATGGATGCCCCGGGCCCCGGCGGCCAGCCTCCGCCGATGCTCCTTCGAGCTGGCAAGCAGGTGGTCGCCGCTGACCGACCGCCCGATGGACAGCCCGCACTCGGGGCACACGCCGTCCTCGGCCAGCCCCACCAGGTCGTACCCACACCCCACGCACGGCAGGGCGAAGCCAACGGTGGGGGCCGGGACCATGCCGCAAAGATAGCCGGGGGCGGTTCTGGCGGGCATCGGGGAGGAGTCGGGATTCGGCAATCGGCATCCGGCATCCGGCAATCGGCAATCGGGGAGCCTTCCTCGCCAATTGCCGATTGGAGCCTCTGAACAATGGGTCGCGGCCCATCTTGCTCCCTCTCCCCGTCTTCGGGGAGAGGGTTGGGGTGAGGGGTCTTCCGAGCGCCATAGGTTCTCGAAGAACCCTCACCCCGGCCCTCTCCCTGGAAGGGAGAGGGAGCAAGAGGCGGGCCCGTTCTCGGGGGCGGGTTGTTCAGGGGTTCCGATTGCCGATTGCCGAACCCCGTTCTTACAGCATTCTGTTCGGGAAATCGGCCCCCACGGCCCGCCAGGGGGTTTTCGAGGTCCGGATATGGTGACGGTCAACCCGTTTGACTCAACTGTCGAGCCGCTTGACTCAACTGACGAGCGGCTTGACTCAACAGACAAACGGCTTGACTCAACAGTCAAACGGCTTGACTCAACAGACAAGCGGCTTGACTCAACAGACAAACGGCTTGACTCAACAGACAAGCGGCTCGACTCAACAGACGAGCGGCTCGACTCAACAGACAAGCCGCTCGACTCAACTGTCGGGCGGCCCGGCCCAACAGACAAACGGCCCGTCGCGGGCGTCTAGCCGCCGGGCGGTGCCGTGCATGGCCCGAACCCGGCGGAGCGACCGGCGGGGCGTGGGGGGGCCGCTTCGCCGCGGGCCGTCAGGGCCGGGTTGGTCGGTCCGGGGCGGGCGGGTCCGTGATCGGCTGGGTGCGTTCGATGACCTGCTCGAGGCGGGTGGCGATGAGGGTGGCCAGCGGGGCGTTGAGCGGGGCGGTCAGCCACAGGTCCAGGCGGGCCGTGCCGATGGGGTCTTCCAGGGGGCCGCTCTGGCGGGTCAGCCGCAGCGTGCCGGCGCTGAGCACCACGGCCATGGGATCGGCCCCCGGACGCTGGCGCGGCCGCAGCAGCCCCGAGCCGCTGTAGACCGCCAGCAGCCCGTCGTGGATGACCACGTGCTGGACCACGGTGTTGCCCGCCGTGCTCGACACGGGCGTGCGGCCGGGGATGGGCACGTTGAACATCCGCACGCGGGTGATCTGCCCGCTCAGGCCGGCAAAGCCGCGGGCCGGGTCCAGGGCCTCGATGGGCAGGTCGGTGGCCAGGATCTCGGCCCGGGTGGGGCTCTCGGAGCGGTAGGCCACCAGGCGTGGGCGGTGCTCGAGGCGGCCGCCGGCCCGGCCCGTGCCCGAGCCTTGGCCCGGTCCGGGACCGATGCTCTCGATCTGGACGCGATCGGGGCCGATGCCGCAGCCGGCCAGCAGCAGGGCCAGGGCAAGGATGGCCAGGGCGGGCAGGGCGGCCGCGGGGGCCCGGGCCGGTGCCGGGAATCGGAAGGTGTCTGGGTGCATCGCGTTCCCGTCGCTGTGTGGCCGCCCGGCGGTCCGCAAGGGCCGCTCCCGGGCGGGAAGGAAGGCCCCGGCCGCCGGGTTGGCAGGAAAATCCCCGGATCATTGCAGCCCGGGGCCGGGTGGGCCCGTACAACCTGATGGGCGGGCACCGAAGGGACGGTACCCCAGAGAAGGAAACGAGGCACTCCATGCGACGCATCCACGCCGTGGCCACCCTGCTGACGCTCACGGGCATCGTGGCCCCGGTCCTGGCCCAGCAGGGCGTTCGGGCCCAATCGCCCCGCCGCGACGCGGGCCAGCAGGCCCTTCGGGCCATCGAGCAGGACCAGGCCGGACGCGATCGGGCCGGGCCGTCGAACCTCGCGCCGCCGGCCACCACCCGACCCCCCGTCTACCGGCCCGCCGTGACACGCGTGGTCCGCCACGACCGCGGCGTGGTCATCGGCGGGTCGGGCATCCACATCGGCGCCCGCTTCGGGGATGTTGAGGCCAGGATCAACCTGGGCGGCGACGTTCTTGTTGGTGGCTCCTGCGGCTGGCCGTCCCATTGCGCGTGCCGCGTCCCGCACGTGCCGCACGGCTCGTTCCCGTACGGGCACACGCGTTGGGACACCCGCCAGGCGGTGGTGCAGGGCCCCACGGTGATCATCATCGACCGCACGGGCGTGCGGACGAACGAGGTCGATCCCGCCGAGCCCGTCGAGGTCGAGCACGCGCCCCGGATCGATCCGCTGGCAGCGGGCACCGCCGCATTGCAGCGCGGCCGGGCGGGCGAGGCCGTGGACCACCTGACCGCGCACGTGCTGGCCCACGAGGGCGACCGCCGGGCCGAGCGGCTGCTGGGGGTGGCGCTGGTGCTCGACGGCCAGGCCGAACTTGGCATCACCGTCATCGCCCGGGCATACCGTGGCGAGCCGGCCCTGGTCTTCGAGCCCCTGGGCCGCGACACCATCCACTCGCTGTCGTCGTGGCGCCGCGTGCAGCGCGACGTGCAGCGGTACGCGGGCGTGCATCGCACGGGCGCGTCGTGGCTTGCCTCCATCGCCCTCACGCAGGCCGAGCTGCCCATGCCCCGCCACGCCGAACGCCTCGAGATGGCCCGGCGCGCGGGGCTGGACGTGGACGTGGCCGACGCCTTGCAGCGCTGGATCGAGGGGGACACGGCCGAGCGCGACGGGGACGCCACGCCCGACCCCTGATCGCCGCGAGCGGGCAACGAAAAGCCCACGTCCGGCGACGTGGGCTTGCTGGATGCCATCGGCGTGGACCGCGCCGTGCTGGAGCGCGGGCGCTTACGCGCTGCGCGTCAGGGCCTTCTGGGCCATGCGTTCGGCGCTGGGCACCTTGACGTCCCAGACCAGGCCCAGCTTCTCCAGGGCCTTGATGATGAGGTAGCTGCTGTCGAACTGCCACCACTTGAGGCCGTGGCGGGCGCTGGTGGGGAAGGCGTGGTGGTTGTTGTGCCAGCCCTCGCCGAGCGCCAGCACGCCCACGATGGGGTTGTTGCGGCTCTCGTCGTGGCTGTCGTAGGAGCGGCTGCCCCAGATGTGGCAGACGCTGTTGACGCTCCAGGTGATGTGGTGGACCAGGGCGATGCGGATGAGCCCGCCCCAGACGAAGCCCAGGAACGCGCCCCACCAGGTCATGCTGATCAGCCCGCCGATGGCCGCGGGAAGCAGCAGGCTCAGGGCCATCCAGACCAGGAAGGTGCGGCTGAGCGTGCGGACCAGCGGGTCGGCCTCGAGGTCGGGCACGTACTTCTTGAGGTCGCGCCGGCCCCCGAGGATCATCCAGCCCACGTGGCTCATGAAGAAGCCCTTGACGATGCCCATGAAGCCCGAGCCGTGGCCGTGGGGCGAGTGGGGGTCGTGCTCGTGGTCGGAGTGCTGGTGGTGGCATCGGTGGTGGGCCACCCAGGAGATGATGGGCCCCTGGCTGGACATCGAGCCCAGGATCCCGAAGATCGTGGTCATGATGGGCCCGGTGCGGAAGGACTTATGCGTGAACAACCGGTGGTAGCCGATGGTCACGCCAAAGCCGGTGACCAGGTAGAGCCCGGTCATCAGCGCGAGTTCGGTCCACCCCACCCCGGTGCCCCAGGCGTAGACGACGGCCCAGACAAAGGCGCACAGGGGCACGAGGATGAAGATCAGGTTCACGATCCGTTGCCCCAGGGGCAGCGGGCCGTAGTCTTCCATGTCTCGGGCTTGGGCGCGGGCGGTAGCCTGTGCCGCGGCGTCACGGCGGACGACCGCGGGGGTCGGAGATGGGATGGTTGTCATGGTTTCCCTTGAGAATATGGCTTGACGGACAGGTATCGGTTAACGACGGCCCCAGCCGCCACCACCGCCACCACCGCCGCCGCCCCGGCCACCGCCGTAGCCGCCGCCACCGCCGCCCCGGCCACCGCCGAAGCCGCCACGGCCGCCGCCGCCGCCACCGCCGCCTTCACGGGGCTTGGCCTCGTTGACCGTCAGGGGACGGCCGCCGAAGTCCTTGCCGTTGAGGCCTTCCAGGGCGTTGCGGGCGGCGGTATCGTCGACCATCTCGACGAAGCCGAAGCCGCGGGGGCGTCCGGTCTCGCGGTCCATGATGAGCGAAACGCTTTCCACCTCGCCGAACTCACCGAAGAGTTCCTGGAGCGTGCCTTCGTTCGTGTCGTACGGGAGGTTACCAACATAAATCTTCACGATTCTGACTCCTGCCCTGAGAGGATGCATCCGAGAGAGACCTTCAGGGCAAGTCGCATCGGAAGACTGGCGGCCAGCAGAACCCCTGTCGAGAGGCCGCCGTCCAACTTCAAGCGTAGCTACGCCCGATGGGGCGATCCAGTTCGCTGCCACAGGGCCCGGCGGGGGGGCGGCGTGGGCCCGGCGGGGGGCCGCCGTGGGGGCGGGCGTGGGGGCGGCGTGGGGGCCCGGCGGGCGGTCATACACTGCCCCCGGCGGGTTTCCTGGGCAGTTCCACGCTGGCCCAGGGCCATGGAAGGGGACACGATGCGTGCGATCGTCACCGGGCAGGTCGGGCTCGACAAGAAAAAGTACCTGGACGAGGTCGCCGCCTTCGCCGGCCAGCAGGGCGAGGCCATCGAGCTGCTCAACGTGGGCGACATGATGTACGCCGAGGCCCCCGACGTGCGGCCGGGGCGCATCCTCGACCTGCCCCTGAGCCGCCTGCACTCGCTGCGCCGGGCGGCCTTCAAGGACGTCATCGCCCAGGCCCAGGGGCACAAGAACGCCATCGTGAACACCCACGCGACCTTCCGCTGGCGGCACGGGCTCTTCAGCGCCTTCGACTTCGACCAGATCACCAGGCTCAAGCCCGACCTGTTCATCTGCCTGGTGGACAACATCGAGCGCGTCCACGAGCGGCTGCACCGCGACCACGAGATCGACGCCACCATGAAGGACTGCATGGTCTGGCGCGAAGAGGAACTCCTGGCCACCGAGCTCATGAGCCAGGCCGTGCCCGGCAGCGACTTTTTCATCGTCAGCCGCGGCCGCCACGCCAGCACCGTGCGCACGATGTTCCGCCTCGTCTGCCGGCCCGAGATGCGAAAGGTCTACCCCAGCTTCCCCATGAGCCACGTGGTGGACATGCCCGAGGTGCTCGCCGAGATCGACGCCTTCCGCGCCACGCTGGCCGAGCGGTTCATCACCTTCGACCCCGGCGACGTGGACGAGAAGCTGCTGCTCGAGCGGGCCCTCGAGGCCGCCCGGGCGGGCGAGGAGTTCTTCGCCCACGCCCCGCACCACTTCGGCGCCGCCCCGGGCAAGCCACTTCGCGTCCGCACGAGGGAGGTGCTCGACATCGCCGGCGACATCGACGGGCAGATCTACATGAGGGACTTCAAGCTCATCGACCAGAGCGACATGATCGTCAGCTACATCCCCGAGCTGCCCGGCGGCATCCCGGGGCTCTCCAGCGGCGTCGAGCGCGAGCTCCAGCACGCCTGGGAGCACACCAAGGAGGTCTACGTCGTCTGGCGGCCGAGCAAGACGCCCAGCCCCTTCATCACCGAGACCGCCACGCGCATCTTCTCGACCGTCGAGGAGGCCGTGAACCACTTCGAGGAATCCGGCATGTTCGCCCAGACGAACCTGTTCGGCCACTGAGGGAAGCCGCCGCATGTCCCACCCCATCCCCGACGGCGTCTGGATCGGTCGCGTGCGCATGGTGGCGCGGCTGGCGCTGCGCATCGCCAGCGTCGTGCTCGGGCTGCTGGCCGCCAGGTCGTTGCTGGCGTGGGGCTACTACCTGGTCGAGTCGTCCCAGAGCGGCTATGTGAGCGGGATGGCCTACGTGCAATTCTGGTGGTCCCTGGTGATGGCGGCCTTCTACGCCGTCCCGGCGGCCGCGATGCTGCTGTGGGAGCCGGTGGTGCTCCGATGGCTCGTGCCCATCCCCGATCGGCGTTGCCCCGGCTGCGGGTACCCCTTGTTGTCCCACGACGCCCAGGAGCGGTGCCCCGAGTGCGGCATCCGCCTGCGCGCCAACGATCCGGCGTGACCCACCGATCCCCCTACGACCGCCTCGGCCGCGACGGCTTCGACCTGCTGACCCGCGGCTTCTACGACGCGATCCCCGGCGACGACATCCTCGGCCCCATGTACCGCCGGCACCTCGCGAACGAACACGGCGTCGACCCCGACGACCCCGCCGCGCTCGCCCCGTACATGGAAGAGGCCCGCGGGCGCCTGCGAGACTTCCTGGTGCAGCGCTTCGGCGGGCCAACGACCTACAGCGACGGGCGCGGCCACCCGCGCCTGCGGATGCGGCACGCGCCCTTTGCCATCGACCACGCCGCGGCCGAGCGCTGGCTCGAGCTCATGTTCGCGGCGCTCGACGCCATGGGCCTGGAGGCCGACCTCTATCGCGAGCTGCGCGTCTACTTCACCCAGACGGCCCTGTTCATGGTCAACCGCTGAACGGGGGCCGAAAGGCCGCGGCCGCGGAGATCCTGGCACGCACCGAATCGATCCGGGCCCGCACCGGAGAAATGCAAGCCCGCACCGCAACTTTGCAGGCTTGCACCGGAGAGATTCCTGCTTGCACGGGAACTTTGCAAGCTTGCACCGGAGAGATTCCTGCTTGCACGGGAACTTTGCAAGCTTGCACGGGAACTTTGCAAGCTTGCACCGGAGAGATTCCTGCTTGCACGGGAACTTAGCAAGCTTGCACCGGAGAGATTCCTGCTTGCACGGGAGCTTTGCAAGCTTGCACGGGAGAGATTCCTGCTTGCAAAGTTCCGGTGCGGGCTCGCAAAGGGGCCGCTCGAACGGCCCTCAGGCCGCGCCGGGCCCGTTTTCCCCACCAGTATCCGTACAAGTTCCGCCGTCCGGGCCCCCCACCAGCCGCGCCAGCGCGCACAAGGCCCCCACCCCCACGGCCTCGGCCCGCATCGCAGGGTCAACACCCTCGGGCGGGGGACGTTCTCCCAAGAGCGTGCGCAGCGGCCCGGCGATCCGCTTGCGCCGCTGCTGGAACAGGGCCGCGCACACGGCGCTCAGCACCACCGGGTCGGCCATCGGCTCGGCCCGCCGCCGCAGCACCAGCATCGAGCTGTCCACCTGGGGCCGGGGCCAGAAGCACGCCGGGGGCAGGTGGGCGAGGCGCTCGACCTCGCACGTGGCCTGGGCGATAACCGACAGCGGCCCGTAGTCGCGCGTGCCCGCCGGGGCCAACAGCCGGTCGCCCAGTTCCTTCTGGATGGTCACGCCCATGACGGTGCACCGGGGGTGGTGCATCAGCAGCGTGGAGAGCAGGGGCGTGGCGCAGCCGTAGGGAAGGTTGGCCACGAGCAGGAAGGGCGCGTCGCCGATCCATTCGATGATGCCCGGGTGCAGCGAGCGCTTGCCGCGCAGGCAGTCGCCGTGCAGCAGCGTGAAGTTGTCGCGCTCGCCGAGCCGCTCTTCTAATAACCCGGCCAGGGCGTCGTCCAGCTCGACCGACAGGACCCGCGCGCCGGTTTCTAATAAGGCCTCGGTGAGCGTGCCGGTGCCCGGGCCGACCTCGAGCACGCGCGAGTGCGCACCGACCCCGCACGCGCGGACCAGCTTCAGGATCAGATTATGGTCGGTGAGAAAGTTCTGGCCCAGCGAGCGCTTGGGGCGCAGGCCGCGGCTTTCCAGTAAATCCTTGATCTGCGCGAGGGTCTGCACGCGTCACCACTCGCCGCCCAGGATGCGGTCGATCGTGCGCGCCACGCCGTGCTGGGCGCACGGCTCGGCCACGCGGTCGGCCGCGGCCTTCACGAACTCGGGCGCCTCGCCCATGGCCACGCCCAGGGCGGCCCCCTCGAGCATGGCCACGTCGTTGGCCTGGTCGCCGATGGCCGCGACGCGGTCGTGGCCGACCCCCAGCCGGTCGGCCAGGCGCTTGAGGGCGCTCCACTTATCCGCGTCGATGGGGAAGACCTCCAGCACGTGGGGCGGGTCCACCCCCTCGGGCACGTGCGTGCTCAGGGGGAAGGCGTGGACCATCGCCCGCCCGGCCAGCTCGCGCGCGAGCAGCTCGCTCAGCCGCGCGACCTCCACCGCGTCGCCCGAGGCCACCGCCCGCACGCTGGGCCACTGGTGCAGCGGGCCCTGGCGGCTGACGCGGTATTCCACCTGCGATCCCTTGGCCCGCTGCTTGTCCATCCACAGCTCCAGCACCGGGTGCGGCCGCTGGCCCTCGCAGACCACCACGTAGTCGTAGCCGGCGTGGTCGCGGTCCTTCTGGATGAGCAGCGCCAGGTCGTGGCCCCGGCTCAGCTCGGCCACGCGGTCGATGAGCAGGGCGTCCAGCGACCGCCCGTCGAGCGTGCGCCGCCGCGTCCCGCAGGCGATCTGGGCCCCGCCCGAGACCACCACCGGCTCCTGCTGCTCCAGCGCGTCGAGCACGGCGTGGCACTCGCTGAGCACCCGGCCCGTGCAGATGGTGACCCCCAGGCCCGCCCGGCGGGCCCGGCGGATGGCCTGCATGTTCTCGCGCGAGATGGCGCCCTGACGCCCCACGAGCGTGCCGTCCAGGTCGATGGCCAGAAGGTCGTAGCGCGGGGGCATCGCCCATCGTTGGCGCGTGGGGCTCGGCGGGGCGCGCCGGTTGTGCCGATGCATGGGGCCATGCCCGACCACCCCGACCCGGCCGACCGCCCGCCCGTGCTCATCCCCATGCCCCAGGGGCTGGGGGTCAACGGCGTGGTCCGCTGGGCCCTGCGCCTGGCCGGGGCCCTGGCCGGCCGCGGCTGGCCGGTGGGGCTGGTGCTGCACCCCGAGCCGGCCCACTACCCGTCGGCCGGGCACCTTGTCCCCCCCGGCGTGCGGGCCTTCGACCTGCGCCGGTGGCCGCCCCTGGACGCCCCGGGGCGGGGCCTGTCCCCCTTCGTGGCGGCCTATCGCGACGCCCTGGCCGAGCTGGGCGCCTCGCCGCGGCGCCCGGCCGTCCTGCTGCCCAACCTGGACGCGGGCGCCTTTGCCATCGCCGCCGCCCTGGGCGCTGCCCACGGCGACCACCTGCGCACCATCGGCTGGCAGCACAGCGACACCGCCTTCGACGCCGCCCTGCTGGCCACCTACGAGCCCGTGCTGGCCGCGATGGTGGGCGTCAGCGACCACATCGCCGGGCAATTGCGCCAGCGCCTGCCCTGGCGGGCGGGGGACGTCCACCACATCCCCTACGGCGTCGAGGTCGCCGCCCCCCCGCCCGAGCGCCGCCCGGGGCCCATCCGCCTGCTGTACGCCGGCCGCCTGGAACACGAGCAGAAGCGGGTGGGCGTGCTCCTGGCCCTGGCCGGCCTGCTGCACGAGCGGGGCGTGCCCGGCGAGCTGCGCCTGGTGGGCGACGGCCCGGCGGCGGCCCAGGTCGAGGGGGCCCTTGCAGGCTTGCCCCGTGCCACGCGCTGGCCGGCGGCCGACGGCGACCAGATGCTCGAGCACCTGCGCTGGGCCGACGCCCTGGTGCTGGCCTCGCGCTACGAGGGCCTGAGCATCGCCATGCTCGAGGCCATGGCCATGGGCGTGGTGCCGATCGTCACGCGGGTGCGCTCGGGGGCCGATGAGGCCATCGGGCCCGGCCGCGAGGGCCTGCTGATCGATCCGCACGGCGACGACGCGGCCGTGGCGGCCCGCTTGGCCGACGCCATCGCCGCCCTGGACGCCCCGGCGCTGGCCACGATGCGCCAGGCCGCCCACGCCCGGGCCGCCCGCCACTACGCCCTGCCCACGCACGCCGACGCCTGCGCCCGGCTGCTGGCCCGCTGCGTGGCCGGCCCGGGGCGCTGGTGGCCGCTGGAGCGCCCGTGCGTCTTCGGGGCCGGCGGCCCGGCCGCCCCGGGGGCGGTCCACGGCTCGGTGCCCCCCGACGCCGCCGAGCGGGCGGCCGCGGCCATCGCCACCATCGACGGCCCCCTGGCGGTCTACGGCGCGGGCCGCCACACGCTGGCCATCGCCCCCGTGCTGGCCAGCGCCCGCGTCGCCTGCGTCCTGGACGACGACCCCCGCAACCACGGCAACACGCTGTGGGGCTGGCCCATCGTCGGGCCGCCGCGCTGCCCCCCCCACGCGGCGGTCCTGCTCTCCTCGTACCTGCACCGCCACGACATGGCCCGCCGCTGCGAGCGCGAGGGCCTGCGCTGGATCGACCCCTACGCGTGAGCATCGCCACCGACCGGGCCCCGGGCCCGGCCCCGCGGGCGATGTCCGGGGCCGGGCAGGGGGCCTGGGGCGCGGGCGTCGGGATTCGGCAATCGGGAGCCGGGAGTCGGCGATCGGGGAGCCTTCTTGGCCGACTCCCGATGGCCGATTGCCGATCCCAGGCCCCTCGCCACGCCCCGCCCGACGCTCCGCCGGGTTCGGGCCATGATCGGCACCGCCCGGCGGCCCGCCGCCCGCGACGGCCCCTTTGTCCGTTGGGCCGGGCGGCCTTTCCTCACGAACAACCCGCCTGCGCGCACGGACAAGCCGCTTGTCCTCACGAACAACCCGCCTGCGCGCACGGACAAGCCGCTTGTCCTCACGAACAACCCGCCTGCGCGCACGAACAAGCCGTTTGTCCTCACGGACAAGCGGCCTGCGCGCACGGACAAACGGGTTGACCGTCACCATATCCGGACCTCGAAAACCCCCTGGCGGGGCGTGGGGGCCGATTTCCCGAACAGAATGCGGATAAAGAGGCATTGGGCATTGGGCATCGGGCATTGGGGGGGAGGGAGGAGGCAATTGGCATCGGGCATCAGGCATTGGGGGGGAGGGAGGAGGCACTGGGCATTGGGCATCGGGCATTGGGGGGGAGGGAGGAGGCAATTGGCATCGGGCATGATGCGTGGAGCCGACGGGATTCGTCGAACGCTGTCCCCCTGATGCCCAGTGCCTAGTGCCTAGTGCCCAATGCCCAATCCCTGATGCCCAGTGCCTAGTGCCCAATGCCTAGTGCCTGATGCCCAATGCCTTCCCCCTCCCCCCCAGGCCAATGGCCACTGCCCGGCGTGCCAAGAATGTCCCGCATGACGATCCGAGCCACCATCGCCGTCGCCCTTGTGGTGTTTCTGAGCCTGGCGGGTGCGTCGCCGGCCCAGCCGGGCGGCCCTTCGGCCGTCCAGCGGTATGCCGACCTGCTGGCCAGCGACCCGGCCGCGGCCCTGGGCGAGGCCACGCGGGCCCGCGACAGCGCCCTGGCGGCGTGGCCCGCCTCGGGCGATGCCCCGCTGGTGGTGGCCGTCGAGCACCACGCCGTGGTGTCGCTCCTGGCCGCCGCCCCGCCCTCGGCCCAGGGCCTGCTCTCGGCCGTCTGGGTGTCGCACCCCGGTTTTGTGGGGGCCATCGCCCGCATCGCCGAGCCGGGGGCCGACGTGCTGGGCATCGCCGCCATCGCGCAGGCCATCGCCGCCCATCATGGTGAGGCCCTGGCCGGCTATCCCGAACTTGCCGCGGCGGTGGCCGTGGTGCAGGCCGGCCAGCGGACGTACCCGGGCCTGGGCGCGGTGCGGCCCGACGGGCCGGGGGTCTTTGCGGCCATGGTCTATGCCCACCAGGACCGGCGCGTGTCGGCCCTGCCGCTGCACGAGCTGCCCGCCGAGGTGCTGGTGTACCTGGCCGACATGGCGCTCACCGGCGACGGCCTGCGGGCCGTCGTGCTGGCGGCCCGGCGGGCAACGCCCCTGGATCTGTATAAGAGCGTGCCCTTCCGCCAGGCCGGGCTGCTGGCCGGCGAGCCCGCCCGGGCCCCCGAAGAGTTCACCCTGGACCGCATCGCGTCGCGCGGCGGCCTTGGGCCGGTCCGCGGCTTCTACGCCGAGCAGCTGGGCCAGGCCTTTGGCTACCCCGTGTCGCTGGCGGTGGGCCAGCTGGGCCAGGAGCGGTTCATGGCCCCGGCCTTCCTCGAAGCCCAGCGCCGGGCCTACGCGTGGAACTTCGAGGCCATCCCCGACCATCCGGGCCTGGCGCTGGGCACGACGGTGCACCCGGTCTCCGGCCGGCCCATGCCGCTGGACGAGCTGCCGCCCACGGCCGACCTGGCCAGGGCGGGCATCCGGCCCACGCGGACGGCCTGGGCCCTGCTGCGGGCGGCCCAGGTGCCCGGGCAGACGCCAACGTCCGTCCGCGCGCTGCTGCACGCCAGCCAGGGGCAGACGATGGGCCTGGTGGCCGGCTGGTCGATGGACCTCGAGGACCGGCTGGCCACCGCCGGCCCCACGCTCGAAGCCGTCCAGCGCGCCATCAACGACTTCCTGGGCCGGACCGAGGCCCACGGGCCCCTGCTGGCCCTGCGCCTGGTGCTCGAGGCCATCGAGGGGCACGAGCACGCCGGCGAGCTGCGCGAGTGGCTGACGCAGACCCAGCGTCGCGACGCCGACCGCCTGGCCATGGTCGTGCTGGCCCAGGGCGACGCGGCCCTGGCCCGGGGCGACCGCGAGGCGGCGGCGGGCTTCTTCGAGGACATGGCCAACCGCGCCATCGGCAACTCGCCCCTGGCGCTGGAAGGCCTTGCCAGGCTCGAATCGCTCGCGGCCCAGGGGGCGAGCATCGACCCCGTCGAGCTCTACGCCCGCGCCCACCGCCGGCTGCGGGCCCCCAGGGGCGACGAGGCCACCGTCCGCGCCAGCGCCTTCATGATCGTGGGCGAACGCCACGAGGCCCTGCTGCGCCAGGCCGGCCGAGACCGCGAGGCCGACCGCCTGCTGCGGCGGTTGGAGCAGGCGCTGCCGTAAGCCGCTCGTGCGCCGGGGCACGCGTGATGGACGACGTGCGTGCGGCCCGGCGCCCTGCGTGCGGCCCGATCTCGACACGCGTCGGATCCACCGGCACCCGTCCGGCGTATCATCCAACACCGTGGCCCTGCTCGACAACAACGCGAAGGTGTCCGAGCGTGTGTGGTACACGCCCTACGGCCAGGCGCGGCACCACCGGGGCCAGGACATCACCGGCGACCGCGCCTTCGACACCGCCGACGTGAACGCGCTGCTGACCAAGATCGGCGGCGGCAGCGTGCCGATCACCGACACGGCCAAATACGAAGTGGAGTACGACCTGAACCGCGACGGCGTGATCAGTTTCGCCGACCTGCCATCGGGCTCGGCCCAGGCCGCGGTGCCGTTGGGGCAGGTCTCGGACCTTGGTGCGACGAGCGGGCCGGATAACTGGATCGGGTACGCGGGGTATGTGTGGGAGGGGGCGAGCTCGCTGTACCACGTGCGGTTCCGCAGCTACAGCCCGGAGCTTGGGCGGTGGATGCAGAGGGATCCGGCGGGGTATGTGGATGGGATGGGGCTGTATGAGTATGTGGGAGGTTGGGTCAGTCTCATGACCGACCCATTCGGCTTGCAAGCCGAAGAAGCGCCGAGATGGCACCATCTGATTCCTCAGAAGATCAAAGACCTTCTGAAACAAAAGGGATGTGAGTTTGATGGTACAATCATTAATCAGCCAAAGTATGGCTGGATATTTGCTTACGAAGATCATCCGGGCTATGACATGATTCATCGTGATTGGAATGCCAAGTGGTATGAATATATCGAATCGGTAGCGGAGGGCTCGGCGATAACGGAGGCCGATCTTGATAAGAAACTCAAAGAGCTTCTTTGTGAGACAGACCATCCAGATTTTGTAGAGTGGCTCAGGAATGGAGCCCAAGCCGATAAGTCTTTCAGCAAATGGGGAGGTCAGTCCAAGGAAAAAAAGCTCGCAGAGTTTCAAAGGCTTCGGAAGGCGATTGGCGCAAAGCCCGGTTGGATACGAAGAGCAGGTGGCAAATTCCTTCGCTTCATCAAGATCGGGGCGCCAGTCTTCATCGTGTATGACTTGGTCTTTACTGACAAGTCAGCTACGGCAGCAGTCGTTGACAACGTAGTTATTGACACCGAACTGGTGGGTATGGGAATTGAGTGTGGCCAAGGAGCTGTCCGCAATTTTGTGCAGAAGAACCACGACCAGTTGCACCGTCGCACGAACGATTTGTTAAATGAGTTGTCCGGGTACGACTGCGATACGGAGTGTGAGGATCGGTAGTATATAGTTGTCCTGACCCAGATGTTTACGTATATCTATCAGACAATCTACTGTAGAGAGCTTGCTCAAGAAGTCGATCCTGTGCATGCTGGGCTATTTCATGCTACTCCCATTTCGGACTCGAGTGTGGATGCCAAGGGTCAATTTTATAAAAATGCATCCAACCTGGCTCCGGTTTTTATGGCGGGGAGCAGGCTGGTTGTTTCAGAACGGGTTTTGCAGTTGCTGCGCGCTTGCTGCAATGTGACGGCGAGTCGCATTGATCTTGTATGGTATGAGTATGACTGTGGGCCTGGCGATACTTCATTTCTTGACGACGTGGATAGAAGCGTGATTGTGGATGCATGGGTGCCTGATATTGTGAGAAATATCGCGTCCCGCCGAACTATCACTAGAAAAAATACTGAAGAACAGTACTTTGCGATCGAAAGTGCAGATGTGCGCAGAATGCTGCCTTGCCCAATGGATCTGCGTCATTACATAGTAACTCGAGAAGATAGTATTCTTGTAGCAGGCCGCAGCAAGGTAACTATGTCAGTGGAGATGCTTGAGAAGTACGGAATATTATGGGGAGGCGGCCTGTGTTGCAGAAATGATGTGGCAGAAATTATTGGAGCTAATGTTTGGGCGCCCTGGTTTGATATGATTGAAATAGATACTCTGCACCAGACTGATGACTAGCCTGATCTGCCAGAAGCGAAGCGATGTGCAGCCGCAATGCAAGTGCTGACTACTGGCACATCACCGACGTACAGTTCAGCACGATGGCCCTGCTTGATAACAACGCGAAGGTGTCCGAGCGTGTGTGGTACACGCCCTACGGCCAGGCGCGGCACCACCGGGGGCAGGACATCACCGGCGACCGCGCCTTCGACACCGCCGACGTGAACGTGGGCTCGGAACAGGTTGCAGTGCGGCTGGGTCTCGCCGATCAGTGTTGGGTAGGGTCTGTACTTCACCGCCCGATGCGGTCGTCCATCGCTTCCAGGCGTTGGCGGTGGATCTCGCGGTCGGGCTCGATGATGGTCAGGGCGTGGACGTGGCTTCGGGCCACGTGTAACTCGCCCGCGCGCCAGGCGACCATCGCGGCCAGTTCGCGCATCGGGGCGTCGAAGGGCTCTACGCCCACCGCCCGCTGGGCCTTCTCGTAGGCCCGACGTGGCTCATCGCGTCGCAGGTACAGCCGGGCGAGTTCGGCGGCGTAGGCGCCGGAGTACTGCGCCCGGGCGTCGAGGTGTTCGAGATACTCGATGATGGCGTCGTCGTCGGGGTCGATGCCCTGTTCGCGGGCCAGCAGCACGAGCATGCGCCTGGGCTCGTCGGCCACGGGGACGGCCTGCGCCCACCTTGTCAGCAGTGGTGCCATATCGGGCGTGGGGCGGCCGCCGACGGCTTCCAGTTCGGCACGGGCTTGGAGTTCGATGACCTGGGGGTGGTCTGCGAAGGTGTCGAGCAGTTTTTGGAAGTTGGGGGCAGCATCGGGCGTCTGGCCCGCGTACTGCTGGACCAATTGCTCGGCAGTGGGCACGCCCTCGGGCGGCAAGAGCCCCCAACCGCGGGCCTGTCGATGGGCCCATTGGAGGAACTGCCGTTCCAGCTCGTCCTGAGGCAGCCCCAGGACGGCCTCGAAGGCCTCGCGCTGGGTTTGTCCATCGGCGTAGGCGTCCATGAGCTGGAGCGGCGCGGCAGAGCCGAAGCGTTCGATGATGAACTCGTACAGCCATGCCGACTGGGCGTAGGCCAGCGATCGATCGGTGGGCCTTCTCGGGCGGATGAAACCCAGGCTGAGGCCTTCGAGTGGGAAGAGCTCACCCGCTTCGAGGGCGCTGGTGAGCATGCGGGCTCGGTTCTCGTCCCAGGGCCCGTCCTCGAGGAAGACGGCCTGGGCCTCGGTGAACCAGTGGGGGACACGGTTCAAGGTCCGGCTCAGGCCCACGGTGTGGACGTACTCGTGCTGGAGCACGCGGGCCCAGTCGTAGCCCCGCGTGGTGCTGCCCGGGCCGGGCCTGGGGGTCTCCATCGCGATGGCCGGCCCGGTGCTGGCGGCGATGGTGAAGATGTCGGGCATGCCGGTGATGCGCACGGCGAACCAATCGTGGCTTGGCATGAGGTCGATGACGGTCTGGCGGTCGGGCACGTGGTCGAGCCCGTTGTTGTCCGGGCCGGTCACGCGACGGTGGATGGCTTCGAGCCGGGTGGCCATTTCCCGCGCGAGGATCTCGTCGGGCCCTTGGCGATATCGCACGAGAAAGTGCTCGGTCTCGATGCGTTCGTAGGTGGCCATCTCGCGGGCCAGGCGCAGGGTGTTGCGGGCGCGGACGTTGAACGGGTCGAGGATGGTGGCGCGTTCGAGGGCGGCGATGGCGCGTTCGTCCTCGGCGGCCTGCATGGCCAGCAAGCCCAGTTCGATCCAGGGCTCGGGCCAGGCCGGCTGGCGGCGGGTGGCCTCTTCCAAGTGGGCCATGGCCGGGGCGTATTGCCTCCAGTCCGAGAGTTGTACGCCTGCCTCGAAGTGCCCGACGGCCGTTCCGGGAGAGAGATCCTCGAGCCTGGTGAGCATCCCGGCCTCGGTCTTGGCGTCGCGATACACCGCGGCGATGGCGGCGCGCAGGGCCAACGCCTCGCGCATCTTGGGATAGGCTTCGAGCACGGGCTCGAGCGCTTCGGCGGCCAGACGAGGTTCTTTCTGCCGCAGCAGGGCCTGTGCCCGGATGATCGCCGCGTGGGGCGAGATCGCCTCGGGCCGGGAGCGTTGTGCCAGGCGGTCCAGTTCGTTGGCGATGGTCTCGGCGGCATCGAAGTTGAACGATCGCACCTGGGCCGCGCCCAGGGCGTGCCAGGCCAGGGCACTGCCCGGGTTGAGCGAGAGGGCCTCGAGCAAAGCCTCGCGTGCCTGGGGGCGGTTGTCTCGAGAATCCAACAACAGCGCCTCGGCCAGCCGCGCGGGCCAGTAGAGGCGATCGAGCCCGTCGCGCACCGTGGCCAGCATCTGTGCCATGAGTTCGTAGTCGCGTGCACCGGGCTCGACACCCACGGCTCGGGCGCGGATGGCCAGCAGCAGCACGCCTTCGGTTAACTCCAGGGCATCGCGGTCGCGCATCGTGGACAGCCGCCGGGCGGCCTGGTCGGTGACGGAGCGCACGCCTTCGAGGTCGCCCAGCGCTTCGAGCCCTTGGGCGCGCAGACGCATGGCGTGCATGTCTTCGGCATTTCCGATGAGCTCCAACGCTTCGCGGATATCGCCTCGAAGGATCATGGCCTCGGCGCGCACCAGGGCGTCGGCTTGTGGGTCGTCGATGGACGGGTGCCCCAGATCGCCCGCTTGCAATGCGGCGCGGGCGGCGGCGGTCGGGGTGGCCAGATCAGCGGGTGCCCACTGGCCGTGGAAGAGCCGCAGTTCGGCCCGCTCCGCATCGGTCAGGTATGGAGCGTTCAGCGCCCGTTCGACCGCGGGCGAAAGGGTCGGGCGGTCGTCCTGCGGCCTTTGCTGACCGCAGACAATCCCAGCCAAGGCCAGCAGTGTGGCCAGAGCGTGCAGGGGTTTTGGGGCCTTCGATCTCATCCGTGGCATCCTGGAGCCAACGCACTCGGTCTCCATGTTCTTCGCACCAACAGGCCCTTCGGCTCCGGGAAATTGCGCCGATTATGGGGCACCCCGGGGGGTTGTGCTGGTTGTCCCGGTGGTGGCGGCTTCTTCCAGTGGATAGACACGCACGGGCCAGCCCTCGGGTGGTTCGATGGAGAGAAGTTCTTCGGCCGCTGGGCCGTTGATCTCCAGGGGGTGGTAGAGCATGACGATGGACACGTTGCGCGAGTGGGTGTCGATGGTGCGCGACAAGTTGGGCAGCAGCCGGCCATCGGGCCCGGGACGATACCACAGGCGGATCTGCGAGAACCTGCCATCGCCCTCGCCGCCGCGGGGAGTCAGCACGATTTGCGTGCAGCCGCTGGTAAAAGCCTTCAGTCGGTTTGCCATCGTGAGCAGGGCCGCATCGTCGGGGTCTTGCGGGTCCAGGTCGGGGTCTGGTTCCAGGCCATCATGCACGGGTACAAGCCGCACGGCGTATCGCGCCAGGATGACCTCGCGCTTCTGGCCGATGGGCAGCGGCGGAAAGGGCCCGTCGCCCAGCTCGAAAGGGTCGACGGTGCGGCCCGCGGGCACGATCTCGCGCCGTTCGATGGTCTGGTTGGCGTAGTTCTTCTCGACGAGCCAATTGCCATCGAAGGCGATGGTCTGCTTGGCCTCGGGGCCGTCGATCAGTCGCGTGCCCACCCAGCGGCTCTCGAAGTGGATGCCAAAGCGGCGACGCGGGGCCCCACCCTCGGGCGAGGGTTCGACGGCAAAGGCCAGGCGCCCACGCCGAGTCGTCATCGCCCCACCCAGGTCGGGGATGGTCGCGTAGGTCACTTCCGAGGTGAAGGTCCGCAGGCCCTCGTCGGCACGTTCGAGGGCTTCGAGCACCTCTTCGGCGCTCTGGAAGGCAGGGGATGCCGGCGAAGACGCGGGCTGGCTGGTCTGGGCGTGGGCCGCCGTCGAGAGCAACAGGCCAAGGGCGGCCAAGATGGGGCGTACGTCCATGCGCATCGGTCAAGCTCCTGGGTCCGGCTCCGACACATCATTGGGATGCGCCGGAGGGGTGCTGCTGGCCTGGGACTCCTCGTTGAGGAACCCCTGAAGGAGTGCGGCGGCGGCGATCGCATCGCGCCGTTTTTTCTTCTGGAGGTGCGTCAGGCCGCTCTGGCCCATCGCCCAGTCGGCCTGCTTGCTCGTCAGGCGTTCGTCCGCCAGGTGGACGGGCAGGCCCAGCTTGGCCCCCAGCCGCTGGGCAAATTCCCTTGCCAGCTTCGACCGCTCGCTCTCGCGCCCGTCCAGGTGCAGGGGCAGGCCCACGACCAGTTCGAGGCCCCGGGCCGAGGGATAGTCGCGGGCGATGGCGCGGGCGATCTCGTCGATGAGCCGCCCGCCGTCCTCGTGCTCGATGGGCACCTCGAGCACCTTCCACGGGCTTGCCACCCGCGTCAGGCTGTCGGCCACGGCCAGGCCGGTCCGGCGGTCGCCCAGGTCGACGGCGATGTATCGGGTGATGGTCATGGGCCGAGAGAGCCTACCACCGGCACGGGCGGGTTTCACGCCCGCAGCATCGCCACCACGAACGACAAGGCCAGCAATGCCAAAGCGACCACCAACGCCAGGCGGCGGACGATGACGTGGCTTCGGGCGGGCGTGCGGGCCATGGTTTCTCCGGGCGTTACGCGGCGTCCAGTTCGCTACACGATGTTGAAGCGTTCGCTGTGGATGCGTTCCCGGCCAACGCCCAGGGCCAGCAGCGCGTCCTCGACGGCGTCCATCATGGCGTCGGGCCCGCAGACCAGGGCGTGGTCGCCTTCCAGGCGATCCCGATCGACCACGCGCTCGAGCATCGCCCGGTCGATGTACCCGCTGGGCCCCTGCCAGCCGTCGGGCGCGTGCTCGGGCGGTTGCTCGGGCACGTGGATGATGGCCAGGTCCAGGCGCTTGCCCAGGGCTTCCAGTTCGTCGGTGTGGGCGGCCTTCTCGAGCGTCTCGTTGCCATAGAGCAGGATGGCCCGCCGCCGGTCGCCGCGGTCGGCCATGGTCCGCAGGATGCTGAGCATGGGCGTGATGCCGATGCCCCCGGCGATGAGGATGGCCCCCCGGGCGTGCGGCGGCAGGCCAAAGCCGCCCGCGGGCCCCTCCACCCACGCCCGCGTGCCCACGGGCAGTTGGCCGATGGTGGCGGTGAAGTCGCCCAATTCCTTGATCGTGAAGGCCAGGCGCTGCTGGCGCTGGCCCTTCGCGCCGGCGCTGCTGGCGATGGTGAAGGGGTGCTGGCGAAGCTGCAAGGGCCCATCGCCGAAGGCCAGCCAGGCGAACTGCCCGGGCTCGAAGGCGATGCCCGCGTTCTGGTCGTCGGTGGTCAGCTCCACCGCCCACACGCGGGGGCGCACGGGCTCCACCGCCGACACGCGCCAGGGCCTGCGCCGCAGGGGTCCGACGACGTGGACCCAGCCCAGGATCGCCAGCGGCGCCAGGCAGAACGCGGCCGTCATGGCGATGGTGGCGATGGTGCTGGTGTAGTGGCCCACCATGACGCTGTGGGCCAGGGCGATGAGCATCAGCAGCGCCGCCAGCCCGGCGTGCGTCAGGCGCCACCACTCGTACGGCAGGCCCAGGCGCCGCCGCAGCACCGACAGCACGATCAGCCCGGTGATGGCCGCCAGGGCCGCAGCCAGGGCCAGGGCCCGCGGCGCGTTCACGCGCGGGTCGAAGAACTCGGCGTAGCCCGGCCTGGCCGCGATCAGCACCACCGGGTGGGCCCACAGGAACGCCGCGGCGGCGATGCCCGCCCACTTGTGCAGGCCCAGCAGCGAGTCCTGCCCGATGCGGCGCGACAGCACGCCCACGCGGCCGATGAGCACGAACTGCACGGCGAACAGGCCCAGGGCCGCGTAGCCCAGCGCCACGCCGAACTCGACCCACAGCCCGCGTCCGCCCATGCCCTGGGCAGGGGCCGGGGAAGGGGTCGGGGCAAGTGCCGGCGCGGCCACCATGGCCACGAGCATGGGCACGCTGGCCAGGACCAGGTGCCCGGACACCAGCAGCGCGATGCGTTGCGAGAAACCCAAGCCAGCCATGCCCCTCGCCCCCTTTGCCCTCCACTGGCTCCGTCGGTGCATCGTACCGCGTCGATTCCAGCGGCGCTACAGCAGCGGGTCGGGCAGCCTCGCGTGCAGGTCCTTGAGCTGCTCGGCCCGGGCCGCGGGCATGATGAGCGTGGCCCCGGCGGTATGCACCACCACCAGGTCGTGGCAGCCCAGGAGCGCGATGGCGTGCCCGGGCTGGTCGTTGACGATCAGGTTGCCCGAACTGTCGTGCGCGATGGCGTGGGCCCCGGTGGCCGTCGCCGCCACGCGGTTGGCCGCGGCGTCGGCCGGCAGCGTGCCGGCGTAGCTGGCCCACGAGCCCACGTCCAGCCACGACACGTCCATCTTCAGCGTCGCGACCTGGATCGGCCCGCCTTGCACCCCTTGGGCTTCTGGCGTCGTGGCCGGCTCCATCACGGCGTAGTCCACGCTCCTTTTGGGCAGTTCGGGGTACACGCGGCCCAGCACGGCGTTGCGGTCGGGCGTGTCCCAGGCCCGGGCGATTTCCATCAGCCCCTCGTGCGAGGCGGGCAGGAACGCGCGCAGGGCGTCCAGGAAGGCCGCCGCCTTCCACACGAACATGCCGCTGTTCCAGCCGTAGACGCCCTCGGCCAGGTAGGCCCGGGCCGTGGCCTCGTCGGGCTTTTCCACGAACCGCTCGACGGCAAAGCCCAGCCCGCCGGTGCCTTCGATGGCCGCCCCGCGGCGCACGTAGCCGTAGCCCGTGGCCGGGTGCGTGGGCTCGATGGAGAAGGTCACCAGCGTGCGCGGCGAGCGCTCGACCAGCTCGAAGCCCAGCCGCACGACCCGCTGGAAACGCTCCACCGGCTCGATGACGTGGTCGGCGGTCATGACGCAGAAGGCCGCGTCGGGGTCGCGCATCGCCAGCAGCGCCGCCGCCAGGCCGATGGCGTTGGCCGTGTCGCGCCCCACCGGCTCGCCGATGATCTGCTCGGGAGAAAGCCCGGGCAACACCCCGCCCAGGGCATCGGCCACGGCGTCGCGGTAGCGTTCGAGCGTGCACACCCGCACGTTGCCCGGCGGCACGAGGCCGGCCAACCGCCCGGCGGAGACCTCGATGAGGCTGCGCGGCCGCTGTTGGCCGGGCTCGACCAGGAAGCGCAGCAGCTGCTTGGGCCGCTCGCGCCGGCTCATGGGCCACAGCCGCGTGCCCGAGCCCCCGGCCATCACCATCGCGTATCGGTGCTCGTCCATCGGGCGAGCGTAGACGGGCTCCGGCCATGGGGGCCGGCCACGGGCCAGCACCGCCCGCGGCCCATCGCCCCCTGGCATCGGCCAGCCGCCCCCAGACACAAAGAGCCCCGGGTGCCACGGGCCCGATTCCCATCAGCCCATGGCCCCCGGGGCCCATCGAACGCGCGGCGTGCCGCGGACGGCCAGCCCTCAGGCCGCCTCGTCCTTATCCACCTCGACGATCGTCGCCTGGTTGCCCGCGCCGAAGCGCACGGCGAAGTAACCCGGCGAGCCCGGCTGGGTCGAGCGGATGGCCGTCAGCTTGTAAGAAACCAGGCCCGTGCCCGGCGGGATCGTGTCGTCGGAGAACTTGCGTTCGCCCACGGTCTTGAGATAGAAGTACGGCCCCTGCTGGCCGGACAGGCTGCGCTCGATCTTATACGTCACCCCGCCGTTGCTGCCGGGGTTGACGCACTTGAAAGTAAGTTCGATCACGCCGTCCTGGTCCAGGCCGATGCCAAAACCAAAGGGCGTGCCCGGCGCGGGCGTGGGGCTTGGCGCTGCCGGGGGGGGGATGTCGGCGGCCTGGTACACCAGGGCCGGGTTGGGGCTCAGCCTCGCGTGCACGCGGATGCGGTCGATCTGCGCCTGCGTGAAGCCGCGCATATCGTCCACGCCCGCGTGCAGCGCGAGCGTTGCCCCCTTGCTGGCGGCCCGGGCCTGCTGGGCGGCCAGCAGCCGCTGCTGGGCCGTGCCCACCAGGGCGGCCAGTTCGGCCACGTCGTCCTGGGTCAGGCCGATGGCCGCGGGGTTGGCCAGCCACACGCTCAGGTGCGCGTTGACCCAGGCGATGGACTCTGCGATGCCCGTTGGTATGACCGTCATGATCCACTTCCATTCTTATATGCGGCCGCGCGCGGTGCGCCGCCCGTGTGCGAGGGTGCCCGGCGGGAGCGCGCTGCCGCGCCCGCCAACGATAAAAACTTCCGACCGCGCATGTGCCGGTCCTTTGCGGCCATGGCCGCATACGAGCCTCTCGCCGGGCAACCGTGCCCGGCCCGCCAAGGTTTTCGGGCATCGCCGGGGGCCACTTGAGCACGGGCGCGAATATTTTTTGATTCTTTTTGGACCCGCCCCAATCTTTTGTTCGCATCCCGATCGGGAAAACGCCCCCCGCGGCCCCTCAGGGGGGTTTCTGAGCCGGTCATCGGTTCCCGACGAGGCCTCAAATGGAACCGACAAGGCCTCAAATGGAACCGAAAAGGCCTCAAATGGAACCGGGAAGGCCTGAAATGGAGCCGGGAAGGCCTGAAATGGAACCGGGAAGGCCTCAAATAGAACCGGGAAGGCCTGAAATGGAGCCGGGAAGGCCTCAAATGGAACCGAAAAGGCCTGAAATGGAACCGGGAAGGCCTTGGATCAAACCGAAAAGCGTCCATCGGGAACCGGCATCATCCCAGCAAACCCCAGGGATGAGGCATTGGGGATTAGGCATGAGGCATTGGGCATTGGGGATTGGGCATTGGGGATTGGGCATTAGGGATTGGGCATTGGGCTTCTGAACTATTGCCAATTCCTAATGCCTAATCCCTAATGCCTAATGCCTAATGCCCCTTCAGGGGCCCCGGTTGGTGGCCAGGACACCGGCGGCGCCGGGCGGCCGCCGCTTAGGGCTGCTGCGGTCAGGCCCTGACCCGGTTCACGGGGTCGCCCACGCACCGGGCCCGGCCACCAACCAGAACCCCCCAGAATCCCCCGAACTCCGTCAGTACCACGTCATGCCCAGGGGAGGGGCGAGCGGGCATGGTATCGGGTACGACCCTTTGGGGCAACAGGCAGGGCCCGGGGGGCGTATGGTCGATGATGGGGTGGCGGCGGCGGGCCTGGGGGCCTGGGGCCGGTTTCGCAGCACCCCGTCTGGTGAGGAGGCGTATGCCCGGGTTCGATCCATTGGAACAGCAGCAACGCCAGCGGCACCTGCTGGTGACCATCGTGCGGGTGGGCTTCTTTGCCCTGTTCCTGACCGTGGCCCTGCTGTTCATCCTGCGCCCGCCCATCTCGGGAGACCCCAGCGACTCGCCGCTGGCCAGCCTGTACTGGTGGGCCACGATGATCGCCGCGGTGGTGATCGCCGCCTCGGCCATCGCCATCGACCTGCTGACGCCGCGCAAGAAGATCGCCACGCTGGTGAGCGTGTTCGTGGGGCTGGTGCTGGCCACGGTGGCCACGCTGGTGCTCTGGGCGGTCATCGACGTGGTGGTGGAGGCCTGGGAGATCAAGCTGCCCGAGCTGATGGCCATGGGCAAGATCCTGCTGGGCATCGGCCTGGCCTACCTGGCCATCGTCACGGTGCTCCAGACCCAGGACGACCTGCGGCTGGTGATCCCCTACGTCGAGTTCAGCCGGCAGATCCGCGGGCCCCAGCCCTGGCTGCTGGACACCAGCGCGCTGATCGACGGGCGCGTGCTGGCCCTGGCCGAGACGGGCCTGTTCCAGAGCCGGGTCATCGTGGCCCAGTTCGTGCTCGACGAGCTCCAAAGGCTCAGCGACAGCCACGACCGCATGAAGCGCGGCCGCGGCCGGGCCGGGCTGGACGCCGTGCGGCGGCTGCAGCGCTCCAGCGCGGTGGAGGTGACCATCGAGTCGGGCAGCCAGGCGGTGGTGGAGGTGGACCAGGCCCTCGTCGAGCTGGCCCGGCGCACGCCGGCCACCATCGTCACCACCGACTCGGGCCTGGAACGGGCCGCCAGCATCCACGGCGTGCGCGTGCTGAACCTGCACGCCATCGCCCAGTCGATGCGGTCCAACGTCATGCCCGGCGAGCGGGTGGAGGTCTACCTGCTGCGCTCGGGCGAGCAGGCGGGCCAGGCCGTGGGCTACCTCGACGACGGCACCATGATCGTGGCCGAGGACGGCGCGGGCCTGATCGGCGAGCGCGTGATGCTGACGGTGCGCAGCACCTTGCAGACCTCCGCGGGCCGGCTGGTCTTCGCGAAGGCGGGCTCGGACGTGGACGAGCCGGCCAACGAGCCGCCGCTGCTGCACGGCCCGACGTCAGACGACGCGGGCGAGGCCGCCGCCGCCGAAGCCACCGACACGGCCGATGGCCCGCC
>JAHCJI010000005.1 GCA_026126305.1 Phycisphaeraceae bacterium | reverse complement strand
AGCGAGCACTCTTGCGGGCCTCGCTCAAGGCCGGCAGCAGCACGCTGATCAGCAACGCGATGATCGCGATCACCACCAGCAACTCGATTAGCGTGAAGCCGGGACGATCTCCGCGAAGTCCACGCCGCGAGTCACGAAATGTGTACGAGTGCATCTTCTTGTCCCCTTGGTGCCACGAGTGGGAGCAGTGGCCGACAGGCACAGATCGGGCCACCAACCATGCCGAAGCGAGTCATCCGCCATGCATGGACCCACATACTGTACACGCCCACGCGATATTCTGACCCCAAATTTGATCAGATTTCAACAAACTGGATCAAACACACGTCACAGAACACTTGCGAACAAGAAGCAAACGAGTTAAACAGCCGCCCCCCATGTTCCCATGGGGGGCGGCGACAAAGTCAATCTGAGGAAGGCCCGGTTCGAGGCCAACAGGCCGGCCGTGGTCGCGTTACCGCATCTGGCCGGTGTTGATCTCCGTGCCGCCGAAGTCCACGGCTTGCAGTCCGCCGCGAGACCAGCGGTAGTAGCCCGTTACGATCTCGTTCGCACGGCTCTGTGGCTCCCATGGGCCGGGTGTGTACTGGAACGTGGTGGCCGCAGTTGAAGTTGGAGAGTTCGGCAGCCAACCACGGTTCGCATCGTCCGTCAGTCGACGTGACGCCGAGAAGTCGTACATCAACATGGCGACGTTGGCATCCGGGAAGGCGTAGTAGACTTCCTTCAGCGAGTACCGATCGACGTTGTCATGCATGAAGACCTTTTGGGCCGGGTGCTCGACGGCCGTGATCCGCAGGCCGCCGACCCTGGCTCCAGCTTCATAGCTTGAGACAAAGTACGAACGATGCACGCCAGCCTGCGTGACTCGAGCACCCACGCGGCTCGCATCATACGACGCCGGCACCACCTGGTAGCTCGAGCTGTATGGCCAGCGGATGTTGGGGTTCGAAGCCGGCTCTTGGAACGGGAACCAGTAATTGTTATCGAACAGGCCCTTGGGGTCTTGCTGCCAGTTCAGACGGTGGCGGTCCATCGGCGAGACCACCATCCGCTCGGGCAGCTTCTGGGCCAGGTAGTCGTTCACAACCAGGTGCGTGTACAGCACGTTAGGGATCCACGCGCCTGGCTGGTTGAAGTCGTCCCGGTTGGCACGGAACCGGATGATGTCCGTCGCCTGGGCCGCAGCGCCAGCAATTGGGTTCGGGGCCGTCAGTGCGCTGCCCGTCTTGCTCTTGCGGAACTGGTTGATGTCGTTCTGGTTGTTCCAGGTGAAGGCGAAGATGCGGTCCTGATAGTCCGCGGCATACGTGCCCTGGGCAAAGCCAAATTGCTTCAGGTTGCCCAGGTCGATGGCCAGGCGTGCGCTCTTGCGGGCCTCGCTCAAGGCCGGCAGCAGCACGCTGATCAGCAGCGCGATGATCGCGATCACCACCAGCAACTCGATCAGCGTGAAGCCGCGAAGCCCCTTGGCCCACGCAGGTGTTCGTACAACGGATGTGTTCATCATGGAGGTACCCCTTGTGTCCCCTTGTATCCTCGTCGAGTCAAAGGCCAGAACGAAACGTCCGAGAAGTCGCCTGGCCTCTTCCGATCGGCTTCCAGCTCAGGCAGAACATGCCTGTTCGAGCAAGTTACATGAAATCGGACCCAGGGTCAAGATTTTTTTTAGATTCCAAACAGAAATGAGTATAATTACCCAATACATGTCGCAAAATAACATGCCCCACCAATCCCATGGCGAGATTGATGGGGTATTTTTAAGGTTTAGATAGGAATATGTTCGGACTACAGCTGGCCGGTATTGACTTCGGTTCCGCCGAAGTCAATTCCTTTAATCCCGCCGCGAGTCCACCGGATCTTGCCCGGGGTCAGGTCGGTCGAGCTGCCCGAGAAGGTCGGAGCCTCCCACCCACGGGGCGAGTAAATGATGTTCGTCGGCGTGCGGGTTGCCGGTGAGACCGGCTGCCAGCCCGGGTTGAAATCGTCGCTCAGTTTCACGTTGACCGAACCGTCCCAGGTCAGCACGGGCAGCCGGGCCACGTCGTACCCATACCAGATTGGGTTCTTGCCGAAGTGGCGTCCCTCAGCGTCGTGCATCTGCACCTTCTGGGCGGGGTGATCGACCGAGGTCAGCCGCACATCGCCCAGGCGGGTGCCCGGGTTACTGTTGTAGTTGAAATGCGTGGCCCCCTGGTGCACACGATTGCCCGGGATGGACGTACGGTCGTAGCCTGCTGGCACCAGTTGGTAGCTCGAGCTGTAAGGCCAGCGTTTCTCACGCGCCGAGGCCGCGGGTTGGCGGGGAAACCAATAGTTCTGGTCGAACAAGCCCTTCGGATCGTTCTGCCAGTTCAGCCGATCGCGGTCGGCGGGCGACACCACCATCTTCTCGGGCAGTTGCTGGGCCAGGTAGTCGTTCACCACCAGGTGGCTGTAGTACACGTAAGGAATCCATCCACGGATCACCGGGATATCGTCCCGAGCACCACGCCGACGCAGGATGTCCACCGCCTGGTCGGCCGCCTTGTCCATCGGCTGGCCCGCGGCACGCAAATCACCGTACTTCGAAGGTGCCGAATCGGCCACGGTGTTCCATGTAAAACCCCACTGCCGATCCTGGTAGTCGGCCGCGTAGGTGCCCGTGGCGAAGCCGAACTGCTTCAGGTTGCTCATGTCAATGGCCAGGCGGGCGCTCTTGCGGGCCTCACCCAAGGCTGGCAGCAGCACGCTGATCAGCAGCGCGATGATCGCGATCACCACCAGCAACTCGATCAGCGTGAAGCCAGCCCCACTCAGTCGCCAAGGCCGACGCTGCGATCCATCACCAAGATCCAATCCATTTCGCGACATGTTTCGTCCTTTCCGCATCAGGCCCGGCATGATCCGGGCTAGCCTTTGCTCGAACGCTGGTATCCGTTGGCCTCCCCATATTCTCAGTATACAGACGAGGAGCCCAGATGCGCCTCCATTCTTGCAAGAATTTTGCTGTTACCATCTTGCTCAGTATGGCAGCAATCGCCATGCCGATGTCCGGGTGTGCCCCAAAAGCACCAAAGCCTGCAACCGGCACTCCCTTTACTCCCCAGCAGGGCCGGCAGTCCAGCCGTGCGGCCATCATCGACGGCAGGCTCGTGACGACCGAAGATCTCTGGCCCTTGCTGGCCGAACGAGCCGGTGCCGCCGCGCTCGAGTCCTTCGCCCTCGACCGGGCCGTCGATCGCGAAGCCGCACGCCTGGGCATCACCATCACCGACGAAGACCTGCGGGCCGAACGCGAGATCGTCGAGCGGGCCCTGGTCGGCGTGGGGCTGACCGATCGATCGCAACGAGGGCGGATCGTCACCGAAGTCCGCGCCCGGCGAGGCTTGGGGCCCGCATGGTTCGAGTCCATGCTCCGCCGGAACGCACTGGCCCGAAAGATCACGGTAACCAGCGTGGTTCCACCCAGCGAAACGGACCTGCTGCGTGCGCACGAAACCCTCTACGGCCCGCGCCGGAATGTCCGCGTCATTGTCATGGCCAACGAACGCGAGCTGGCTCGGCATCGTGCCGAAGTTGCCCGAGCCTTGCAAACCTCCCCCGAAATCGGGCTGGCCCGTTTCATCGTGCTGGCCGCTGATCACAGCCAGGACGCCTCGAGGGCGCGCGGCGGGCTGCTCGACCCCGTCGGCCGTTTCGACGACCAGTATGCCGATGCCTTTCGGCAGTCCGTTTTCGAGGCCGAAGTGGGGGGCGTGCCAGGCCTGACGCCCGTGGTCGCGCTGGACGAAGGCTTCGCCGTCGCGCTGGTCATGGGGGAACAGCCCGCCGACGGCGTACCGCTCGAATCGGTCCGTCTGGAAATCATGCAACGCCTGAATCTCGACGCCCAGCAGCGTGCCATCGCCGCACTGCTCGAACGCCTGCGAACTTCGACACGGATCGAACCCTTCGACCCGGCCTTGGAATGGGCCTGGGCCAATCGAGCCCGATAGCGTCAGTCGTCCTCGTCGTCCAGCAGTGCCTCATACGCCCGCGCCAGGCCGGCCAGTTGCAGGTCGGGCACGACATGCTCGACCAGCTCGTCGTGCTCGAAGAGCGCCGCCGCGTCGCCGCCCGTCGCGATCACACGCGGGTACGCCCCGTACGCCTGTGCGAAGCGATCGACCAGATCGTGGACCAGCCCAACGGCGGCCGCACGCACGCCAAGCGCTATCGCCGGCTCGGTATCGCGGCCCCAAGGTGCTTGAGGATCAAATGGAATTGCCAGTGCCTGAGCCGCGGTCAGCGAGGGCAGAGCCGGTGCCGACGACACAAGGCCCGACAACATCGCACCCACGCCCGGGCAGATGGCTCCGCCCTGATGCACGCCCAGTCCATCGACAAAATCCACCGTGATCGCCGTCCCAGCGTCGATCACGATGCACGCCTGCTCGGCCATCCGAAACGCAGCCAGCGAGCACAGCAACCGGTCGATGCCCACGCGCTCGGGCCGGTCCACGGTCGTCCGCATCGGGATGGCAAAGTCGCGCCCCGCGAAGGCGACTCGATCCGCCCGGCCTTCCATCGCCGACGCAGCCGCCTCCGCAGCGGGCCTGTTCACGCTGGCCACGAGCAGCGCCGCCCCGTGGTGGTCGTCGAGAAAACCCGCCAACGCAGCGGCGATCGACCCGGCATCACCCGCCGAGTGCGAAGCGCTGTGATGCACCGCGCCTGCGGCGTAGTGGGCCGTCCGTGCCCGAGTATTGCCCACGATGAGCAACGCGGCTGGGGGCGGATAGGTCTGGTCGTGTGCCTCGTTCATGGATGCTGCCTCACGCCCCCTCGACCGGCAGCGTCCGCACGATGTTCTCGACGATCGGGTCGCTGCCCACGCCCTCGGCCTCGGCCTCGAAGTTCACCACGATGCGGTGCCGAAGGGCCGGCAACGCGATCGCCTGGATGTCCTCGATGGCCACCGAAGGCCTCCCGTCGACCAGCGCTCGGCACTTGCCGCCCAGGATCAGCGCCTGGGCCGCACGCGGGCTGGCACCGACGCGCACGTACTGGTTGACCATAGGCGTGGCGAACTCGCCCGCCGAATATGTGCCCTTGGGGTGCGTGCTCAGCACCATGCGGATGGCGTAGTCACGCACGCGTTCGGTCACGGCCACGCGCCGCACCAGTTGCTGGTGGTCGAGGATGGTCTTGGCGTCGAGCACCGGCTCCACGCTCGCGGCGGTCGAGCCGGTAGTCCGAGCGATGATCTCACCCATCTCCTGGCGGCTGGCGTAGCCCACCTGCAACTTGAAGAAGAAGCGATCGAGCTGCGCCTCGGGCAGCGGATACGTGCCCTCTTGCTCGATAGGGTTCTGCGTGGCCAGCACGAAGAACGGCGCGGGCAGGTCGTGCGTCGTCCCCGCCACCGTCACCCGGCGCTCCTGCATCGCCTCGAGCAGCGCGCTCTGCGTCTTGGGCGTCGCCCGGTTGATCTCGTCGGCCAAGACCATCTGCGCAAAGATCGGCCCACGCTGGAACACGAACTGCCGACGCACGTGCCCGCCCGGCGTGTCCACCTCGTCGATCACCGTCGTCCCCGTGATGTCCGCGGGCATCAAGTCGGGCGTGAACTGCACTCGGCCAAAGTCCAGACGCAACGCACCGGCCAGCGTCCGCACCATCAGCGTCTTTCCGATGCCCGGCACGCCCTCGAGCAGCGCGTGCCCGCCCGTGAACAGGCACGCCAGCAGCCCGTCGATGATCTCGCCCTGCCCGACCACCACGCGGGCCACCTGCTCACGCACGGCGGTGTAGTCCTTGCGAAACTTGTCGGCGGCCGCCTGTGTCGCCTCGGGTGTCTGCGATTCCGCGTCCATGCACGCTCCGCTCTGCTGGGGTTCAAGTCTCGATCAGGGTGCGACCAATTCCGGCTTCGCCTGCTTGGCGCGGATATCCGCCCACGTCTTCACCCGCCGCGTCGAGCCCTCTCGCGCGAGCGTGTCCAGTTCACCCGCAAGCCCGGGTCCGAAACCCCGCGCCAGCACCACCATGTCGCCCACCAGGCTCACGTGCGAGGTGTCCTGCTCGGTGCCGACTACCGCGAACGACACGCCCCCCGCCTCGCGGTATCGCGCCCGAGAAGCCTCGCCCTCGAATCGCTTGCCCTCGTGGTAGGCGATTTCCTCGAAGAACTGCTTGGCCTCGCCCGCGTCGTCCCACACGCTCACCCACACCACGCCCAGCCGGCCGTCGTCGTGCTCGTACACCGCGTACCGATCGCCGCCCCAGCCCTGGGCCGCCGCGATGGCGTCGGGCGTATTCCCAAGCAGGATGCGGGTCTGGAACTCGCCAAGCGTGTTGCGACCCACCAGCGACCAGCCCGCGCCCAACACGTCAAACTCCGGCAGCGTCACCTCGACAGGCTCGTCGCGCACCTCGCCCAGATACTTCTGGGGATAAAGCAACTGCTCGCTCGACAGCGGCGGATCGGCAAACGCCCGGTCCACACGCTCGAACCCGCCCTCTTGCACCATCTTCGTCACCAGGATGTACCCATGGACGTAGGGAAAGATCAGCGTCTCTTTCAGGATCGCCGGCATGGCGTTGGCCTCGGCGCCCAGCATCCCCCCGCCCGCGCCCATCATCGCCGCCATCGCCGTGGGGTCTTGCCGAAGCAGATTGGTCAGGTCGCCCGCGTCGTTCATCATCGCGCCCGTACCGATGAGCGTCGCGTCGCCTTCCACCAGCGCCGTGATGGCCAATTGCACATCGTCGTCGTCCATCCCAACGTCCATGATGCCGCTCAGGTCGTGGTGCTGGTCTTGCAAAGCGTGCGTGAACTCGTGCGTCAAAATGTTGCGCATCATCGGGTCCATGAACCCCGGAGCGCCAGCCACCATCTCGCCCACCATCTGACCCATGAATTCCTCAAGGTCATCCGGCAGGATCACGTGCTTGGCCACCGGGTCATAAAAACCGCCAGCCTGGCTCACCACAAGCCGGATCATGTCGTTGATCACGTCCGAGTCCATCGGCACCAGCCCGAATGCCTTATACCCCCGATCGACCCGCACACGCCACTCGGGTGGCATGTCCCGCTCGACCACTTCCAGGATCTCAGCCTCGATCTGCGCCCGCGTCATCGTCTCCACCGGCACGTCTTGCAGGAACGAAAGCCCACGCATCTTCACCGCACGGACCTTGGCCTGCTCCACCCACCGGCTCATCTGCTCGGGGTCGCGCCCAAGAACGCTCCCACAGAACGCCAGCACCAGCACCACACACACCATCCGCACCAGCATGGCATCCCTCCTGAACAACCGGGCAATCACCATTCTATCGGCCCGCGGCATCACCGACCCGCGTACAGGTCGGCAAGCACCGCCAGCCCGCGATCCAACTGCGACTCCGAGGCCGCGAAACTCAGGCGGAAGTGCGTGTCCTTCTCGCTGAAGATCCCTCCGGGGATCACCAGCAGCTTCTTCGCGATGGCCCTCTCCACGAACGCCGTCCCGGACATCCCTTCCGGCACACGGGGAAACAGGTAGAAAGCCCCGCCCGGTACCGTCACCTCGGTCCATTGCCGCAGCGCTTGCACCAGCCGGTCCCGCCGGGACTTGTACTGCGCCACCACCGGGCCCATGTCCACGTCCATGGCCGCGATGCACCCGTGCTGCGCCATCGACGGCGCGCACACATAGGTGTACTGCTGGAACTTGGCGATATGCCCCATCAATTCCGACGGCCCCGCCGCGTACCCCATCCGCCAGCCCGTCACGCCGTAGGTCTTCCCAAACCCGCGGATCACCAGCACGTCGTCCTGCGCACCATCAAACCGCGCGGGCGAGGGGCAACGCGGCTTCTTCGGCACGCCCACTGTCACGTCGCTCTGGAAGTCGTCGAACGTGAACTCGTCGTAGATCTCGTCGCTGATCAGCAGCACGCCCTTGCGCCGGCACAGGTCCAGCAAGTCCCGGCATTCGTCCACGTCGCACACCACGCCCGCAGGGTTCGACGGCGCGTTGTACAGCACCAGTTTCGTCCGCTCGGTGATCAGAGGCTCCACACGCTCGGCGGTCATGCGAAAGTCCGGGTACGTGTCACACCGCACGGCCTTCCCGCCGCACATGGTCGCCAGGTGCGGATACATCACGAAGTACGGGTCGGGGATGATCGCCTCGTCGCCCGGGCCCATGAGCGCCATGAAGGCCAGGAACAACGCCCCGCTGGTGCCGCTGGTCACCAGCACCTCGGGGTCGCCCGCCGAGCCGAAACGCCAGCCAAGGTCGTGCCCCAGCCACTCGATCAGCCGCTCGCGCAACGCCGGGATGCCCTGCGTCTGCGTGTACCCGTTGTGGTCGCGCTCGATGGCCTCGATGGCCGCCCGCTTGATCGGCTCGGGCACCGGGAAGTCGGGCTGCCCGATGCTCAGGTTGATGGGGTCCTCGATCTGGGCCCCCAGTTGGAAGATCCGCCGGATGCCCGAGGCATCCACCCCCCGGGCACGGTCGCTGATGAGTCGGCCAATTTCCATGCCCCCATCCTTGCCCACACCAGCCCCCAACGCGCATCCAAAACAAAAACCGCGAGCCTGCTCGCGGTCATAGTCCGAATCCAGAAACCCCAAACCCTAGACGCGAACCTTGGGCAGACCCAGAGCCTTCTTGCTCTCCTGGGTCATCTTCTTCTGTGCAAGCAACTGGGCCACACGCTCGGCCCGCGTCAGGACCGAACGCTTCTGCACCAAAGAGCCACCCGTACGAAGCGAACTGTGAAGACTCATGGCCGAAACTCCTGCAATGGCACCCATGCCCAAGCCATTCCGGCGTGGGCGGAGATAATAGCAGCCTCTCTGTCCAGCGGCCACTTCAGCCGTCGAATCGCATCCACAGTTGGTCGCGGGGGGTGTAGGGCCCGCCAACTTCAGAAGGTGCCGAGCCCAACAAACGCAACACCCGAGCCTCGTGCTCTCGACGCTGCTCGCCCATGGTGCGGAATTGCCCGCTGGGAACGGGGAAGTCCGTATAAAGTCCGAACCCTTGTCGTCCCTCGTCCAACGCCATCGCCGCGAATCCGTTGGCAGTCAGGTGCTCAGCCAGCCCCTTCGCTCGCTCCTGCGTCATGCCGCTGGCCAGTTTCAGATAGTTGTTGCCAGGCTTGCGCACATCGACCAGCACGTTCACCCTTGCGGCCACGGGCCTGGGGTCTGGCGCGGGTGTGCGAACTTCCTCACGATCGGGGAAGGTCTGGGCCTCACGCTCCACGGGGCGACGATCGATGATCGGAGCGGGCACATCAGCCGATCCAGCCGACAAACCATCATCCAAAATCGGATCGGCGATCGGGCCGGGCACCTTCGTGCCCTCGGCAAGCCAGCCGGGCATGCGATTCTTCTCGTCGGTCTTGCCGAGTTGATACGCGAGCCCCCAGACACCGATCACCGCCGCCAGGAACACACACGCCGCCACATAGACCCACAGCAAAGGCAACCGGATCGCACGCTGGGGGTGCATCGCAGACCAATCGGCCGCGTCCGCCGGCCGCCCATCGGGCTGCATCGCCTTGGGGGTCCGTTCGGGCTTCACTCGTTCAGGCTTCGCTGGCGTCCCCTCGTGAACCGGTGCAGGCCGCGAGACCGGAACACTCGAGGGCTTGCTTTCAGGCTTGCTTTCAGGCTTGGACTCGGTCGCGGGCTTCGGCTTGACCATCGGCATGGGATGGATCAGTTCGGTCGCATCCTCGATGCTGCCGTCCGCCTTCAAGGTCTCGACCGTTGCCGCCTTCGACATGGAGGTCGGTTTGCGCTCCACCGCGCCCTCGGCGTGGCCATTCTGGGGTTTCGAGCCCAAAACCCCGCCAGTACCCTTGCCGGGCTTCTGGTTCTCGTCCCTTTGGAGCAACTCAAACAGTGGGGGGCGGCGGCTTGCCATACCTACAGTCTATCTCGGCCCGACACCGGGGCAGGCCATCGGCTTTCTGGCCGGTTTCTGCCGTGACCACCAATCCAGCGGCGTCGCCATCGACCCGCACGCCCCAGCCCCTATCATCGGCCCTATGACGGTCCAAGAACAGGACATCCTGCGCATCGCTCCACAACCCATGTCCGCCGGCGAACGCTTCTACGTACGCGAAGTGGTCGTGGGCTTTGGAACCACCCTGAGGCACCTGGTCACCAGTTTCGGCCAGGGCAAGGTATTCCCAGGCAAGAACACCAGCCGAACACTCCAATACCCAGAGGAACGCCGCGAAAACATCCCCGTCGAGCAGGGCGGCCTCAATGCCAGCAACTTCCGCGGCATCCACCGTCTCAACCGCGACGAGGAAGGCCGCGTCAAGTGCGTCGCATGCATGATGTGCCCGACCATCTGCCCGGCCAACTGCATCCACATTGTCGCCGAGGAAAGCCCTTGGGACGACCGCGAGAAGTACCCCAAAAAGTTCGAAATCGACGAACTGCGGTGCATCTTCTGCGGCATGTGCGAAGAGGCCTGCCCCGTCGATGCCATCGAACTCACCACCGAATACGACATCGTCGGCCAAAGCAGGCAAGAGATGATCTTCGACAAGGAAAAGCTCTTGCACGTCTACGACGTCACGATCAACAAAAAGCCCATGTAGCTCAGGCCCTTTCCGCCCGGCACGACATGGTCGATCGTGAAATGTACGGCATCATTCGGTTTCCGAGAAATCCTTAACCAAGCCAATGCCCTCAGAGCTCAACAGAGGGTGAAGCCCAGATTGTGTTTTATCGGACACAACGCTCTGCACATGAACGTCCAATAACAGTGCAAATTCCCGCCACACAGGACATCCTGTCAAAATGGGCGGTTTTCAGGCTATAGACCAATAAAAACTCCCCACAGTGCGGATAATTCGTCTGGATTCCTCGCCCTTTTCCGTTTATGCTGTACCTTATGAGGAGAGTGCCCTTCCCCGTAGGGAGACCGGGGCTGGCGATTCGCCAGATGGGCCATGAACGAGCAGCACGCATTGCGGGCTGCACGATAGTTGAGGAGACACAGAGATGGGTCGCACCATGTTGATTGCTGTTGCGGGTCTCGCGGCGTCGGCCACTGTTGCCAACGCGCAGGCCATTCTGACCTTCGCATTCTCGGATGTCGATGGGTCCTTCTCCGTCAGCGACGGCCTCTTTTCTGGTCGCTCGAATGCCACCACCTCGGGTGACGTCACCCGCTTGGCCGCTCCCGGTGGTACCGCATTGTTCAACCCCGGCTTCGCCGGCGGCGTGGCCGATTTCAGCTTCGACATCGACGTGATGCTCACCACCCCTTCGACTGCCGATGGCACCGGTTCGTTCTCCATCGTGGATGCTCAGGGCGAAGCCCTCACCGGCGATATCGAAGGCGAGTTCACCACCTTGGGAAGCTTCATCGTCTTCCGCGGCCTGCTCTCGGGCGTCCAGTTCAATGACGTGAGCGGCGATGGAACCTTCGATGGACCCTCGGGCGGATCCTTCGGCACCGACCTGCCCGGCAACCCGCCCTTCACCGGCGCGTTCGTCGAGCTCTTCATCACCGACAGCGGCTTCTTCGTCAGTGATTTCTCGGGTGTTTCTACCCAGGTCATCGGCGAAATCATCCCCGCGCCCGCCTCGCTCGCGCTGCTCGGCCTTGGTGGCCTCGCGGCCACTCGCCGCCGCCGCTGAAATCACAGCCAACGACTGCCGGACTCCCTCGGCAAGATCGAGACTGCAACACACGGCTTCATACGGGCCGTGTGTTTTTCATCTACGGATTCTTCAGGAAGCCCCGACGGGCCCAAACTTCGCAGATAAAGCCGCACGAAGCTGGCCGGACAGTTCCTCGGCCGCCCGAGCCACGCCGCCCGCCCAGCCATCGCCCTGTCCCGCGTAGATCACCGATCGGCTGGCCGTGGGCAAGAGCCCGCGTGTGGGGTCGTCCTTCATTTCTCGGCGGGCAAAGACGCACAAGTCCTCGACGGTTGCCCCCTGCGCTCCTAGGCCCGGCAGCAGGAACAGCGCATCGGGCATTACCGCCCGCATCACCCCCGCCTGCTCGTGCTGGGTCGCGCCCACCACGGCATGCACGCCAGCCCGCTGGCGGCCCAACTCGGCCACCAATTGTCCCATGTGCATCGCCAGCGTGCCCCCGGATCGCAAAGGCACGTCCTGCACGTCGGCTGATCCCGGGTTGCTCGTCCGCACCAGCACGAAAACAGCCAGCCCCGCGTCCAGGTAGGGCTCCACAGTCTCCATGCCCAGATAGGCATTCAGCGTGATGGCCTGGGCTCCCAGGTTGGTCGCCGCGGCCGCGTAGTGCCTTCCCGACACGCCGATGTCCCCCCGCTTGGCGTCCAGGATCACCGCGAGCCCGGCATCCCGAGCCGAGCGGATCCCGCCTTCAAGCGCCACAAGCCCACTCTGGCCCAGTCGCTCATAGCAGGCAGATTGGAACTTCACAGCGGCGGCAAATGGTGCCACCGCATCCACGACACCTCGCCCGAAGGTCTCAAATCCTCGGGCAGGCTCCACCGAACGCAGCGGCTGGGGCAACTTGTCCAGATCGGGATCGATCCCGACGCACAAAGGGGCCCCCCGGCTCGTGGCGGCGTTGAACAGGGCGTGGTCAAATTCGGTCCTATGCTCGGTCATGTCCATCACCATAGAGCCCCCAAAGCCCCGCGTCGCGGGCAGGGGCCTTCCAGAGCCCAACGCATGAGCAGCGTGCCGACGCCAAAGAGCCTCGACCTCGACCGCGAAAAGGGCCTCACCGTCCACTGGCAGGACGGAGAGACATCCTTCTACCCGCTGCATTACCTCCGACGCATGTCTCCATCGGCCGACATGCGACAACTTCGACAGGAGATGTCCACCAACCGCCTGGTTGTGCTGCCCGACACCGGCCCGGCATCCGACCTGCGAGCAACCAATGCCGAACTCGTTGGCCGGTACGCCATGCGCATCACCTTTTCCGATGGCCACCGCACCGGCATCTACAGCTGGGACTATCTCCGCTCCATCGATCCCGCAAACACCAAGGCCGACGGGCCCGAGCCATGAACGACCAAGCTATGGGCCTGACCAGCGGGCTCATCGAACTCGAAGGCGTCGGCCCCAGACGCGCCCGGCAGATGGCCGCACTGGGCCTGACCAACATCGGCAAACTCGTCGCCCACCTGCCGATTCGCCACGAATGGCACGAGCCCGTCCGACCCATCTCACAACTGGCCGAAGGAGAACAGGCCACGGCACTCGGTGAGGTGACCGCCACACGCCTCGCGGGTCGATACCCAAAGCAGCGCCTCGAAGCCAAACTCACCGACGAAAGCGGCTCGATCGATCTCGTCTGGTTCAATGGCGCATTCCTCCGCCACACGATCCAGCCGGGCGTGCGATTGCGCGTGCGGGGCAAGGTCGTCCTCTATAACCACCATCTCAAGCTCAACAACCCCATGTTCGACGTGCTGCCCGAGGTCGACGACGACAAGCCCGAGCCCGCCGAGGCCCTCGACCGTCGCCTGGTCCCGGTCTACCCCGCGGGCGAGGGGCTCAAGAGCCAGGCCATCGCCCAGGCCATCGCCCGAGCCCTGCCCATCGCCCTGCCCCTGATCGAGGACCACCTGCCCGAAGACTTCCGCCAATCGCGGGCCATGCCCCAACTGCGCGACGCCTATCGCATGCAGCACGCCCCGGCCGACGACGACGAGGTCGCCGTCTCGCGCCGCCGGCTGGCCTACGACGAGCTGCTCATGCTCCAACTGGGCGTCCACCTGCGCCGGGCCCAGTTGCGCCAGGCCGGCAACGCCATCGCCCTGCGCGCCGATGAGGCCCTGCACGAACGCATCCTCGCACGCCTGCCCTACACGCCCACGCCCGGGCAATTGCAGGCCATGCGCGAACTGGCCGCCGATCTCTCCAAGACCACGCCCGCCAACCGGCTCATCCAAGGCGACGTGGGCTCGGGCAAGACCATGGTCGCCGCCTATGCGATGCTCATGGCCGTTGCCAGCGGGTGCCAGGCCGCCATCATGGCGCCCACCGAGGTCCTCGCCGAGCAGCACGAGCGATCCCTGCGCGCCATGCTCCACAAGGCCGACGTGCGCGTGGCCATGCTCACCGGCTCGCTCAACGCCGCCGACCGCCAGCGCGTCTTGGCCGACATCGCCATGGGAAACGCCGACATCGTCGTGGGCACCCACGCCCTGCTCACCGAGTCGGTCCGCTTCAAGAGCCTGGCCCTGGCCATCATCGACGAGCAGCACCGCTTCGGCGTGCAACAACGCGCCGCCCTGCGTGAGAAAGCCGGCGACACCATCCCACACACGCTGGTCATGACCGCAACGCCCATCCCACGCACCATCGCCATCAGCGTGCTGGGAGACCTGGACATCACCACCATCGCCGACATGCCCCCCGGCCGCGCCGCCGTCCATACCGAGGTTGTTCCGAAAGCATCGAGGGACTGGGCCTACGCACAACTCCGGCAACACGTCGAAAAAGGCGGACGCGCCTTCGTCATCGCACCGGCCATCGGCGGAGAAGAACACCAACTCGAAATCGCCGACCCACCGGCCGACCAATCCGACGCAGACACGCCCAAGGAGCCGTTCGTCGGCGTCGTCGACTTGGCCAGAGAACTCGAAAAAGGCCACCTCGCCGGCCTCAAACTGGGCATCCTCCACGGACGCATGAACACCGCCACGCGCGAGGCCGTCATGGAACGCTTCCGCGCGGGCGACACCAAGGTCCTCATCGCCACTACCATCGTCGAGGTAGGCGTCGATATCCCCGGCGTCACCTGCATGGTCGTCGAGCAGGCCGACCGTTTCGGCCTGGCCCAACTCCACCAGTTGCGAGGCCGCCTGGGCCGGGGGCAGGTGCCCCAAGGCCTGAGCCCCACCTGCCTGCTCGTGGCCGACGCCACCACCGACATCGGCGCACAAAGGCTCAAGGCCATCGCCCATACCACCGACGGGTTCAAACTCGCCGAGGCCGACTTCGGTCTGCGCGGGCCGGGCGAACTCTTCGGCTCGAAGCAGTGGGGGGCCCTGCCCTTGCGCGTGGCAGACCTTGTCAAGGACGCCAAGCTCCTCGAACTCGCACGCCGAGACGCTCGCGCCTGGGTCGATCGTTCCCCAAATCTGGCCAACCCAGAGGACGCCGTCCTCAAGAAGCGCGTCCTGCGCACCGTCGGCCAGTGGCTGGGCCTTGCCGACGTAGGGTGAACAGCCCCGCAGACAGGAGTGACTGGTCCTATGTCGAGCCGGTACCGGGCAGTTGTTACAGCGAGTGCAGCAGCTCCGGCCTGAACGCCACTCACGAAGGCGTGAGCCACCGCTGCCCGACCCATACGCCCAGCGCCACCGCACCGAGCCCCAGCGCCAGGTGCAGCACCACCGTGCCCATCGCCGCCACCGTGCGGCCCTCACGCCACAGAGATATTGTCTCATACCCAAACGTGCTGTACGTCGTCAGCGAGCCAAGCACGCCAACCACAACCAGCAGACGCAGGTGCGACCCAGCCCCATCGCCCTCACGCAACAGGAGCCAAGGCAGCAGCATCCCGATGCCCAGGCAGCCCAGCACGTTCACCGACAGCGTCGCCACAGGCAATGCCAAAGCATGCCCATGCAGCACCGAAGAGACCCCACGCCCCATGGCATACCGAGACACCGCGCCAATCGCGCCACCAAACGCAACCATCGCAATATCCAGCATCCCACGCACCGATCACCTCGGCTGCCGTGCCGGTGCCTCGTTGCGAACGTCGGGCGGGCCGCCCGAACCGGGCGCGACGAGCACATCGTCGACTTCCAACGCAGGGAAGAAGCCCTCGGGCAGTTCCGTCGAGTCAAACCGCAGCCACTCCACCCCGATCGTGCCCTCCACCTCGGGGGCCAAAAAAGGCGGAAAATCGAACGGCCCTCGCTCCTGACGATCGGGATTGTGCCGCAGGTCGGGCTTCAGCGAAACACGTGCCCGCCAGCCCCGATCCGGACCACCGTCGGCCATCCGACGCGCGATCCGCGAAGGCACCATCACCTCCATCGCCGCAGACAAAGGCGAGGCCGTCGTCGCATCGAAAACCTGCAAACGCACCCGCGCCCGTGCCGCACCGGACCCACTCGTGGGCATCTCCACACTCAGAACACGGACAAGCCACTCACGCTCGCCCGTGAACGCGTCGCTCATCCGGCGGACCCATTCCTGGGCAGCCTGCCGGTACGCCGTCCGATCCTCCGCACTGGCGCGAGCCAGCGGCATCAAATCCACACGCGCCCGCCGATGCAGCGTTCGCATCGCCGCAACAGGCGAAGCCATCGGATCTATCGGCTCGGCCAGAACCGGCGGTGGGGGCGCATACCCGAGATTGCGCAACATCTCAATGGCCTCGGCCAATCGGACACGCAACTCATCGCGTTCACGCTCCAGCGTGGCAATCCGTGCTTCCAGTTGCGCGATCCGATCCTGCGGGCCGCCCGCCCCTTCCTGGGCCAAGCAAGGCAACGCCAGAAAGGCCAGCAACACGATCACCACCAGCCGAGTGGTCATGGGTCCATCCTCGTCGTTGCGGGCGCGGCCGACGCGCCGGTGCGCCCGTTCGAGTGCATCCCATTCGCGCTGGGGGCCGGAGCGTCCAGCCAAGAGGCCGGATACGCCTCGTCATCCATCGCCAGTGCCGCCTTGGTGGGGTACATAGGCCGGAACGTGTCGCACATCACCGCCAACTCGTCGGTCCACTTCGCCCCCAGGCTCTTCTCCACCGTTCCGGGGTGCGGCCCGTGGGGGATGCCCTGGGGGTGCAGCGTGATCGAACCCTGCTCGATCCCTCGCCGGGCCTTGTAATTCCCCTCAACATAATACAGGATCTCGTCGCTGTCCAGGTTGCTGTGGTTGTACGGCACCGGGATCGCCTCGGGGTGGAAGTCGAGCGCCCGCGGGCAGAACGAGCAGATCACGAAGTTGTGACCCTCGAATGTCTGGTGGATCGGCGGGGGCATGTGCAACTGCCCGGTGATCGGCGCGAAGTCCATGATGTTGAAGATGTACGGGTAATAACACCCGTCCCACCCCACGATGTCGCACGGATGGTAGTTGTAAATGTACGAATGCACGCTGTCGCGGCTCTTGATCCGCACCTCGTACTCGCCCAACTCGTCCGTGTACAGCGGATGCTCGTCGTCTACCACAGGCGTCACAAGGTCGCGCTCGCAGTACGGAGCGTGCTCGAGAAACTGGCTCGTCTGCTTCGACAAGTATCGCGGCGGAGGCAGGAAGTGGCTCCCGTTGGCCGTCTCGAAGCCAACGAACTTCCCAAAGGGCATCTCGGCCTTCGTATGCCCGCCAAAGGCCTCTTCGTCGCCGCCACCATCCGGCCGCTCGTCCCATTCCATGTGGTAGATGATCCCCTTGGGAATCACGACGTAATCCTTGGGACCAAACTTCAGCGTCCCCATGAACGTCCGAACCGTGCCGCTGCCGAAATGCACGAACAGGCACTCGTCGCCCTGCCCGTTCTTGAAGTGGTACCCCATCCGCTCCGCGGGGTTGCACACGCTCATCTCAACGTCGCCGTTGCCAAACAGCACCACGCGACCCGTCACGCTGTCGCCCATCGGCGGTGTGTGCGCGCCAGCCGTGCGCAGGTGACGCATCCGCATCGTGTCCACCTCAACGTACTCGGGCTTGGTCGAGTACAGGTTCTTCCAACCCGTCACCTGCGTTGGCGGGTGGATGTGGTACATCGTGCTCGAAGGCCCCACGAAGCCCTCCGTCCCGAACAACTCCTCCGAATACAACTTCCCATCCGGACGACGAAACTGCGTGTGACGCTTCTTGGGCAACAAACCACGCTGGATGTAATAGGGCATTGTTCGGGCTCCTTTCCGATCGCTCTACAATCTTATACGGATCACATCATCGGGCCGGATCGACCGGGCCGATGGCCGCTCGAACCTCTTCGACCGACTCCAGCACCCTGGACGATTCACCCTCGCCTGGCAATCGGCAAGCGTCCAATCGCCCGAACAGACGGTAGCGATGCCGAGCAAAGAGCCGGTATGCCCAGTCTCGAACACGCCGTGGAACGACCAGCAGCACGACCGCCAGAGACCAGGGGAATCCCAACGCCCGGGCAATCCCGATCGCTGCGTCGCTGTGAACCAGCGCTCGATCATCGATGACCAGCACCACAGAATCGATCTCATGCCCAACCCCATGCCGCGTCCGAAGCGCCATGCCCGCCTCGGATTGGAGCGATGCGAAAAGCAGCCGTCGCCGACGGTCCAGCCTCAGCAACAACCCCACCATCCCGTCACAAAACGCGCACAAACCGTCAAACAGCACGATCGGGCGGCCATCGGTTTGGCTTCTCGTCGTCATGCGGCCTGTTTCATGGCACATCCCCGTCCTGGGGCCAGTCGCGGGTCCATGGCGCAGGCACTGCGCCATCCTGCGCAGCCCTCGACACCAGAAAGCCGCCTGTCGGACTCGAACCGACGACCTGCGGTTTACAAAACCGCTGCTCTACCAACTGAGCTAAGGCGGCCAAGACACGCACCAACGGCAACAACAGTTGGCACACCGCTTGAGTGTAGACGCCAAGCGTCCACGATCGGCAAGGCCAGAGGCAATCCATGCGCCCACAAGACCCAGCCACCGAACACCCCCACCCCATCGTCCAACGCCTGGCAAGGGGCGAGAGCGCCCAAGCCATGCTCCGAAAGGGTGAGATCGCCGGACAAGCGCTCGCCCTTGCGCAGCACATGGCCGCACAATATCTCGCCGGGCAGCATGCCGGCAACGTTCGGCCACAATCGGGAGGCCGTTGAATGCAGCACGGCATGCGCATCGCCGCCTCGGGTGCCATGGTCGCCCTCCACCACACCGACGTCATGGCCAACAACCTGGCAAACGTCGACACCGTCGGATTTAAGCCCGATAACGCAATGGCCAGATCCCGTGCCGTAGTCCGCATCGAGGACGATCTCCCGTTCCTACCCAGCGACTCGCTCCTCGAACGCCTGGGTGCGGGCGTGCTGGCAGGGCCACGCCGGACCAGTTTCCGCCAAGGCCCGATGCAAACGACCGATAACCCACTCGACCTCGCCATCGAAGGCAAAGCCTTCTTCATGGTCCGCCTCGAAACCGATCAGGGGGCACAGACAGCCCTCACTCGTGATGGTCGATTCACGCGCGACGCGATGGGCCGTCTCGTCCAGTCGGCCACCGGCATGCCCGTCCTCGGGCCAGGCCAGCAGCCCATCTTCCTGCCCGAGGGACCCGTCACCATCGATCCCCACGGCCGTATCAGCGATACTCAAGGCAACACAGTGGCCACCATCGGCGCCCTTCACGTCGAAGACCCGCACGCCCTGCACAAACAAGGCGAAGGCCTGTTCCTGGCACCGGCCCAAGCGTTCCAAGGTGCCACAGACGCACTCGCATCGGGTGCTCGTATCCATCAGGGCATGCTCGAAGGCTCGGGCGTCGATCCCATCCGAGCCATGATGGAGATCACCGATGCCGGCCGGGCCGTCTCGGGCAACAGCCGCATGATCGGCTACCACGACCAGTTACTCGACCAGGCCATCAACACCTTCGCCCGAGTCGCCTGACCAACCACGCCTTCCAGCAAGGGGACCACCCATGGCCGCCATCGCACTCCAGTCCGCCGCCTCGGGCCTCAGCGCCCTGTCCACCAAGCTCGACGTCGTCGCCAACAACCTGGCAAACGTCAACACCGAAGGCTTCAAAGCCAGTCGCGCCAATTTCCAAGACCTCCTCTACGTCGAACGCGAACAGCCCGGCGTCGAGACCGCCACCGGCGACCAACGCCCCATGGGCCTCTACGTCGGCCTGGGCGTCAAAGTCAGCGGCACGCAGGTCAGTTTCACACAGGGCGCACCCATCACCACCAACAACGACCTGGACCTCTTCATCGAAGGCGACGGATTCTTCCGCGTCACCGTCGAGGACAGCCTCGCACCGGGCGGCATCGCTTACACCCGTGCCGGCAACTTCGCCCTCAACGCCGACGGCGAGATCGTCCTGGCAAACAGCGAAGGCCGGCGACTCGACCCGGTCATCTCCATCCCAGAAGACGCCATCCGACCCATCCAGGTTTCCGCCGACGGACGCGTCCTCGTCCGACAGCCCGGCAGCGAGGCACTCACCGAGGTCGGCCAACTCGAACTGGCAAACTTCATCAACCCCGCAGGTCTCAAGCAACTCGGTGCCAACCTCTTCGCCGAAACCGTCGCCAGCGGGCCGCCCCAGGAGGGCAACCCACTCGAGGACAACCGCGGCGGCATCCGGCAGAATATGCTCGAATCCAGCAACGTCGACCCCACCCGCGAACTCATCGAGCTCATCCGCACCCAACGAGCCTTCGAGATGAACAGCCAATCGATCCGCGCTGCCGACGAGGCCCTCTCCACCATCGCCCAACTCCGCCGCTGACACTCCCGCCGGTTGGCACGCCGATTGAGGCTCTCCACGCGGAGGCCCCACGTGCGCATCGCCCTTGCCATCCTCTTCGCCATCGCATCCGCTGCCTTCAGCATCGCGGTCGAGCCGCCAACCATCACCCTGCGCACTACCGTCGTACTCGAACACGACGCCACGCCAACCCTGGCCGACGTCGCCATCCTCTCAGGCCAAGAGGCCAATCGCCTGGCACACGTGCCCATCGACCTCAAGTCCCTCCGCGCTGATCCCGCGGGCTGGATGCGACTGGATGCGCAAGACCTGCGCCAACTCGCAGACGCCAACGCCGATCGTGCAACCAACTGGGGCGCCGTCCAACTCCGGGGCGGGCCCTGCTACATCCGCATCCTCGCGCCAGCAGCGACCACCACGCCAGCGGCCGAGCAACAGCCCAGCACAACGCAGACGCCCACCATCCCAGGCACCGTGCGTCAACTCGCCGAAGCCTGGATCGCCCGAGCCTTCAAGGTCTCACCGCAGGATGTCGAAGTCCGCTGGGTCTCGGCCGCCGAAGGCCTGCTCGACCATCCCACCGCGGGGCTGTTGCCACACATCACCGACGCGGGCCGCTCCAACCGCATGGCGCTGCGTATCACGCTCTACGACGCCCAGGCGGCCGTCGCCGTCGAAGGCGAAGCCCGGGCAGAGATTCGAATCCGCCGCGACGTCGCCGTCCTCACGCGCGACGTAACCCGCCGTCGCGTACTCACCAGCGAAGACGTCCGTTTCGAGCGGCAATGGCTCGACGCGACCGCCACGCCCGCCGACCCAACCAGCGTGATCGGCAGAGAAGTGGCGATGCCCTTGCGAGCCGGAGCCGTCATCTCCGCCGCCGATGTCCACACCAGCCCCGTGGTGAAGCGAGGCGACCGCGTCCAGGTTCGAATCATCACACCCACCGTGACCGCCACGCTGCTCGCACGAGCACTGGCCGACGGCAGACCCGGCGAGACCATCCCCTTCGAGTCCATCGCACCAAGCCGATCCGACCGCCTCCGTTTCGACGCTCGCGTCGAAAACGCCGGGGCCGCCGTCGCCATCGCAAGGAGCACCAGCCCATGACTTCCAAGCCCATCATCGCCACCTGTGCGGCCCTTGTCGTCCTCTCCACCGCCGCCGATGCACAGCTCAGCCGAAGGCCAAACCCCGCGCCCACCGCCGCGGACCCGGCAGAGCCACTCTACGGCCTGTCCCTCTTTGCCGTGCGACCGCCCGAGCCACGCACCTTGCAACGCCACGACCTGGTCACCATCATCGTCAACGAAAGCTCGACGATGAAGAGCGAGCAATCGCTGGAAACCACAAAAAGCACCGACGCGTCCGCCCGCCTAGGCGCGGTCCTGAGCATCGACGACCTGCTCGACCTGCGACTGAGAGGCAACGCCAACATCAGCAACCTCGAACTCCTCCGCTACGCCGCACAGCGCAACTTCGCGGGCGATGGCGAATATGAGCGCAAGGATCGCATCACCGACCGCATCACCGCCACCGTCATCGACGTCAAGCCCAACGGCGTCATCGTCCTCGAAGCAAGACGCTACACCGCCACCGATGACGAGTCCAAGACATTCATCCTCAGCGGGCTCTGCCGCACCGAAGATGTCACCCAACAGAACACCATCCAGAGCAACCAACTCGCCGACCTGCGGCTCGAAGTCAGGCACGAGGGCAACATCCGCCAGTCGGCCTCCAAGGGCCCGCTCACACGATTCATGGAATGGATCCTGCCCTTCTGAACAAGGCAAAAACTTCGCATGACCCTGCTCCATCGAACCATCCTGTACCTGGCACTGAGCCTTCCCATGGCCGCCACCGCCGTTGCACAAAACGCCACGGGCTTGCAACTCTTCGAGCGACGCGCCGAACTCGACGTCCGCGAGATGGTCGACTTCGCCAACGCCACCACCGCGCGCCTCGTTGGGGTCGGCCTGGTCACGGGCCTGCCGGGCACCGGAGACACCGCCGGCCAAAGCGCCGTCACGCGCCCCATCGTCGAGGCCCTGCGCAGCCAGGGCATACCCATCCAGACCGCCGATGAACTCGAAAAATCCAAGAGCGCCGCACTCGTCTGGATCAGTGCAGAGATCCCCAACACCGGCGGCCGCGTCGGTGATCGCTTCGACATCACCGTCACCACGGCCGTCAACGCATCGAGCCTGGCCGGCGGCCGCCTGCTCATCACGCCCCTGCGAGGCCACCTCCCCGGAGACCCCGTCGTTGCCTTCGCAGAGGGCATGATCGCCATCGACAACCCCACATTCCCAACGGTCGGTCGCGTGCCAAAGGGCGTCGAACTCATCGAGGACATCATCACCTACGACCTTGGCATCACCTTCGAGCTCAAGGTCAAGCCCCAGTACGCGGGCCACGCCGCGACCGACCTCATCGCATCCACCCTCAACGAGTCCTACTACAACACCGACGAGCCATCCCTCCCGCCCATCGCCAAAGCCATCGACGATCGCATCGTCCGCGTCACCGTACCCGAGGCCGATCGACCAGCGATGGTCGCGTTCATCAAGTTCGTCCTCTCCAGGCGTGTGCGAGATCCGGCACTGCTGAACCTGCCCGCACGCGTCATCGTCAACCGACGCACCGGGGCCATCGTCGCCACCGCGGACGTGGATATCAGCCCCGTGGGCGTCTCGCACGAGCGACTCCAATTCACCGTCACACAGCCGCAACTTCCGCCCACGCCCGAAAACCCCATCACAACAAGCGAACGCTGGGCCCAACTCGCATCCACCGCCGCACCGGGAGACCGCGCCAGGCTCACCGATCTCCTCGCCGCCCTCCGGGCGCTGGACGTACCCGTCCGAGACCAGATCGATCTCCTGGCCATGATGCACCGCACGGGTTCCCTCCACGCGGAATTCATCGAGGAGCAATGATCGTGCGCGTCCAGGCACCAGCCAGCAGCGTCCTCATCCAGCGGCAGCAGGACTTCGCTTCGGTCATCTCGCGCGATGATCCGGGAGCCGAAGCCTCCGCGAGAAGAGCCGCCGAAGACTTCACCACCATCGCATTCGTCGAGCCCCTGCTCAAGCAACTCCGAGAATCCAACGACGCCGCAACACCATTCGCGCCAGGACCGGGCGAACGCCAGTTCGGGGACATCCTCGACCAGATCATGGCAAGGCAACTCACCCGCGCCTCGAGATTCCCCCTCGTCGATCGGCTCGAAGCAGACCTCTCCAGAGCCAACAGACACTCGACCACGGAAGCACGGGCATGAACAACGCCACCACCCACGCGCGGCAACTGATCCAGGCCATCGACGCCATCGCCGCAACCAATGGAGAACTGGCGAACCTCGCAAGCCACCAACGCAGCGCCATCGCGGCCATGCGCCACGAAGACATCCACGCCATCGTCCAGAAGCAGAAACTCGTCGGACACACCCTCGCCGACGCCGAAGACAAACGCCGCCAAGCCGCCAAGGACCTGACGCAATCCCTCGGCCTGCACGCTTCCACGGACATCCAGGACCTCGCACGCGCCCTGGGAACGATCGAGCCAACTCTGGGCCAGGCACTGCTTGACGCCGCCACTCGGGCACGCCATGCCATCATCGATTGCCAGCGGCAGCAGGGCGTTGTCCACGCCGCGGCCACGTCCATCGTCGCCCACCTCGACGGCCTGGCACGGCAGGTGCTCGCACACCTCAACAAGGCGGGTGTCTACGCCGCGACCGGCGCTATCGCGCCGGCACGCATCCCCAGGGGAGTCGACATTGTCTCATAAGCGCCAACACACCAGGAGCACCCCATGGGACTGACCAGCGCGCTGCGCATCGGACAATCCGCGCTCACCGCGAGCCAGTTGGGCATCCAGGTCACCGGCAACAACATGGCCAATGTGGCCACGCCGGGCTATGCACGCCGTTCGCTCCTGCTCAGCCCGCTCGAGTCCGCAGACCCTTCCCAGCGCTTCCAGCCGGGCCAGGGCGTCGGGCCCAAGAGCCTCACACGCGTCATCGATGAGGCCGTCCTCGCCCGACTGCGAGGCCAGGTCGCCCGCGAAACACAGGCAACACAGACCCTCGAATCGCTCAGCGCCCTCGAAGCCGCCATCGGCGAACTCGGTGAGACCGCCCTGACCAGCCAACTCACCCAGTTCTTTGGTGCCTGGTCCGACCGTTCCACGCTCGTCGCCTCCGACGGCGTCGTTGTCCAGCAGGCCCAGACACTCGTCACCAACATCCAGCGGCTCAGGGCAGACCTCACCCAACAGAAGATCCAGACCGAGCAACGCCTCGAACAACTCATCCCCCACGTCGACAAACTCCTCTCCCAGGTCGCCGACATCAATCGAAACGTCGCGCGGGCCCAGGTCGCGGGCGGAGACACCGCATCCCTGCGAGACCAACGAGACCGGGTCCTCGACGAACTGGCTTCGCTCATCGATATCGGCACCGTCGAACGCGAATCGGGCAACGTCGACATCTACGTCGGCAGCACACCCCTCGTCCTCGCCGGAGAAAGCCGAGGCATCGAACTGAGACGCCAGGCCGTCGACGGACAAGTCCAGATGACCCTCCGAGCCAAGGCCGACGGATCCATCCTGCCCATCCGTTCAGGACAGGTCGGTGCCCTCCTCGACGCGCGAGACAACGCCGTTGGCGACACCATCAACAGGCTCGACCAACTCGCCGCAGAACTCATCTTCCAGACCAACCGCATCCACGCCACCAGCAGCGGGCCCAAGGGCCTCACCGAAGCCGTCAGCCAACTCCGAATACCGCCCGACGACCGACTCTTACCAATCAACGGCCCTGCCAACCCTACGACGGCGGCACTGCCCTTCGACATCCGCAACGGCTCCTTCCTCGTCCACGTCCAGAGCCCCGCCGGAGGCGTCCAGGCAACACGCATCCGTGTCGACCTCGACGGCCTGGGCGACACCGGAGACGCTACCTCCATCGACGACGCCTCCCTCGAAGACATCCGGCGGGCACTCAACGCCGTCGATGGCATCATCGCAGACTTCACGCCCGAAGGCCGCCTCCGGGTCCGCGGAGAAAACGGTGCCACTTTCTCCTTCAGCGAAGATTCCAGCGGCCTGCTCGCGGCCGTCGGCATGAACGCCTTCTTCACCGGCACCAACGCACGCGACATCGCCGTTCGACAGGACATCGCCAGTGAGCCAAGCCGCCTCGGCACCGGCCGCATTGGTGCCGACGGCCGATTCACCGAGAACGCCGCCGCCCTCGACATGGCCAAGCTCCAGGACACCACCTTCGAAGCTCTGGGCAACCAAGGCATCAACGGCTTCTGGACCACCATCGCCGGCAATGTCGGAGCCCAGACCGCCGCCGCACTCAACGGCGCCCAGGCCGCCGCCGTGGTCCGCGAGTCCATCGAGGCCCAGCGAGCCGCGCTCAGCGGCGTCAGCCTCGACGAGGAAGCCATCAACCTCATCACTTTCCAGCAATCCTTCCAAGGGGCCGCACGTTTCATCGCCATCGTCGACCAGCTGCAACAGGAACTGCTGGGCATCTTCCGCTAACGCCAATCCCGGAGACGAACCATGAGCGTCATCCCAGCCGGGCTCTCCAGAGCGCCAAACCTCTTCCTCGCACATCTCCAACTCAACCAGATCAATCGGGGCAACGTCGACCTCTTCCACGTCCAGCAGCAACTGGCCACAGGACGAACTATCAATCGCGTCAGCGACGACCCCGCTCGAGCCGCCGCCATCACCGCCATCGATCAGTCCATCGAACGCTCAAGCCAGTGGCTCCGAAACTTCGACACCGCAAGAACCGCCCTCGACCTGCTCGACGGAGCACTGGGAGACACCCAGAACGCAGCACTCGAAGCAAAATCCATCGCCCTCGAATACGTCAACTCCACCTTCAATCCCCAAGACAGGGCCGCAGCAGCAACAACCGTTGACAGCCTCATCCAAAAGGTCTTCGAGGTCGCCAATCGAAAGAGCAACGTCGGCCACATGTTCGGCGGAGACTTCCCAGGCAACCAGCCCGTCCTCAACATCCTCGGCGGGTACGCCTCGACCGCAAAGGGCAACGGCCTGCGCATCGACCTCGGCCCGGGCATCGACCTCCCCCTGACGCGCGGACCAGACACCCCATTGGGCGGAACCTCCGCAAGGGTCCGGGGCTTCACCGAACTGAGACCACCCATCACGAACGACACCCCCATCGACGATCTTCGCGGGGCAAGGGGACAAGGCATCGACCGCGGCATCTTCCAACTCCGCATCGGAGACGAATCAGAAACCATCGACCTGACCAACGCAGACACCGCCGGAGACGTCGCCGCCGCCATCCAGGCCGCCATCCAGCGCGTCGAAACCCGAACCGAACGCCAATACCTGGGCCCGCAAGGCGTGCGCTTCGAGGCGCGAAACCTGCGCATCGACCTCCTCGCCACCGACGACGACGGGCCCATCCCAGGACTCGCATTCTCCGACATCGCACGAGGCGTCGCCGCCGCCGACCTGGGACTCATCGACCCCGGCGACTTCTCAGCCAGCAACGCAGACGGCGCAGACCTCAACCCAAGACTCACCTGGCTCAGCCCCATCAACGAGCTTGACGACTTCCCATTGGGCAACATCCGCATCCGAAATGGCGGGCAGACCAGGGTCGTCGACCTCTCCAACGCCCAATCACTCCAGGATCTCCGCAACGCCGTCGAGGCTACCGGCCTGGGCGTCCAGGTCGAACTCAACCAGGACACAGGCACCATCGATCTCGTCAGCACCCTCGCAGTCGCACAGGGCTTTGGCCTCTCCGTCGAAGAACTGCCGGGCAACTTCGACACCGCCAGCAGGCTGGGAATACGCAGTTTTGCGGCACAAACACCTATCGAAGCACTCAACGATGGTCGAGGCGTACGCGTCATCTCCGGCCAAACCGACCCCGTCTCAGGCGAGATCGACCCAGCACGCAACACCGACTTCCAAGTCACCCTGGGCGATGGCCGATCCTTCGATGTCGACCTCAGGCCGCAAGACCTCCAGACCATCGAGACCATCGCCACCCGCATCAACCAGGCGGCCAGCGATGCCGGGATCAGTGTGCCAGCAGAATTCGAAGCCGGCGTCGTTCGCGACGGCCCGGGAGGTCTGGCCTTCCGACAGGCCGCGGGACAGCCCCAGCCCTTGACGCTCCAGCCACTGAACGCCTCCCCGGCCCTGCGAGACCTGGGCCTCGACACGCCCGTGTACTCCACGGACAACGCCGTTCTCTCAGGCAGGGACGTGGCACAGGCAAGGGTTCGCAATATCTTCAGCGACCTCCTCGATCTCAGGCAGGCACTCCAGAACGATGACGAAACTGGCATCGGCTTTGCGGGAGAGGCTGTCGAGGCCAGGATCACCCAGATCGCTCAGATCCGGGCCATCGTCGGCGGCGATGCACGAACCGTGCAGCAGGCCGCCCAACTGCGGGAGGACATCGTGCTGCTCGACACCGCAACAAAAAGCACGCTCCAGGACACCGACTTCGCATCGGCAGCAGTCCGACTGAGCCAGTTGCAGCTCCAGATGGCCGCCGCACTCCAGATCACAGCAACCAGCAGACAGCAATCGTTACTCGACTTCCTGGGCTGAGCCCGGGACGACATCGGATCATGAGGAACTGGAACTCGAAGCAACGTGGGCAAATGCCCGGCCGGAGGAACACGGCATGCAGATCAAGACGACCCGATTCGGCGTGGTGGAGATCGCCGACGACAAGGTCATGACTTTCGCGCAAGGGCTCCTGGGATTCCCAGACCATCGACGCTACTGCCTCCTCGAACCGGGCGAGGACGCCTGCTTCTTCTGGTTGCAGTCCGTCGATGAGCCCGCACTCGCATTCGTTGTCACCGATCCAGCACTCTTCTTCAAGGACTACGAGGTCCCCATCCGCCCCGAGCAGGCCGAAGCACTGGCCGTCGAAAACGTCAACGACGCGCAGGTCTTCGTCATCGTCAACAAGGTTGGCAACGTCCTGACCGCCAACCTCCAGGGACCACTGCTCATCAACACCATCAACCTCAACGGGCAGCAACTCGTCCTGGCCGACAAGCGATGGTCCACCAGGCACACCATCATGCAGGTCGGCGTCGAACAGCCCCAGGCGGCAACAGCCTGAAAACCGTGGCGATCATGGAACGAGCCCACACCAACAGCCCAAAAAAGGGGCACACGGAGCGCACGGATGCTGGTGCTGTCCAGGCAACGAGACGAAACAATCATGATCGGCGATCTCGTGGAGATCACCATCGTCGATATCCGAGGAGACAAGGTCAGACTCGGAATCAACGCGCCACCACAAGTGGCCGTCCACCGCAAGGAAGTCTACGAGGCAATCAAGGCCGAAAACCAGAAGGCCGCAAACGCCAACGGAACAGAGTTCTCGGCACTCACCGCCGCCGTCAGGCCGGGCAGGAGAGCCGCACTCAAGCCCGCAGGCAGGATCGCAGGAGACATTCCTGCAACAACCAACGGCACGCCGCCAGCCATCAGGCCCCAGCCACGAAACAAGGCATCAACCTGAGCCAATCCAATCGTTCCGCATCGAGACACCGGTTCACATGGGTGAGTTTACGAAGGCCGCGACGGAGTGCGGCTGACGCGCACGGAGGATCGCGATGACACGCATCAATACAAACGTCCCGAGCATGATCGCAAGGTCCAACCTCGCAAAGACCAGCCGGGAACTCGACGTCCGCCTCGAAAGGCTCTCCACGGGCCTGCGAATCAACCGAGGCAAGGACGATCCAGCCGGACTCATCATCTCCGAGAGGCTCCGTTCCAACATCCGAGGAGCAGAGCAGGGCATCAAAAACTCCGAAAGAGCTTCCGCCGTCATCGCGACGACAGAAGGCTCGCTCACGGAAATCAACGAACTGCTCAACTCCATCAAGGCACTCGTCGTCGAGGCAGCCAACACCGGTGCATTCTCGGACGAGGAAATCGCCGCAAACCAGGCGCAGATCGACTCGGCCATCGACTCCATCACACGCATCGCAGACACCGCACGCTTCGGAGACCTCCGACTCCTGGACGGATCACTCGGGTACCAGACCTCGGGCATCGCCCTCTCGGCCATTGCCAAGACCAACGTCCGGGCCGCGAGTTTCAACCAGGATTCCGCACTCGACGTCCAGGTCGAAGTCCTCAACTCCGCACAACAAGGCGGACTCTACCTCCGAGGAGACCTTCCAACACCCGGAGATCCGCTCAACGGCACCATCCTCTCCACGACCGTCCTCGAAGTCCGTGGACCACTGGGCGTTGTCAGCCTCGAGTTCACGCAAGGCCAAACCTACACCCAGGTCCGAGACGCCATCAACAGGCTCACGCCATCCACCGGTGTCATCGCAGACCTCATCAACAACAGCCCCGTCAGCGGACTGGCATTCCGAAGCTCAGAATTCGGATCCAAGTCGTTCGTCTCTGTCGATCGGCTCAACGCACCACCAGCGGGCGGAGCCTGGCAGACGTTCAAGTTCGTAGACGACCTGGCCATCGGTGCGAACAACCCATTCCCATGGGGCACCGTCGGCACCGACCTCCTCGTCGCACAAAGAGATCAGGGACGCGACGTCCAGGCCATCATCAACGGAGCCCTGGCAAACGGAGACGGACTCAACATCTCCATCGCATCCTCGCAACTCTCGCTCCAACTCACACTCACGGCAGAGTTCGCAACAAGGGCGAACGAGTCGACCACATTCAACATCACCGGAGGCGGATCCCTCTTCCAGCTCGGATCCGAAGTCGTCGCCCAGCAGCAAGTCAACATCGGCATCAATTCCGTCGCCGCTACCAGGCTCGGCGGAACGCTGGTCAATGACACCCTCGAGTTCCTCGAATCGCTCAAGACCGGAAGGCAGAACAGCCTCGCCGAGAGCAAGCAACGCGGTAATTTCACCGCCGCCAGCCGTATCACAGACACCGCCATCGACGAGGTCACCATCATCCGAGGCCGCTTGGGCGCATTCGAACGAAACACACTCCAGACAAACATCCGATCCCTCGCCCTGGCCGTCGAAAACCTCACCGCATCCGAATCCACCATCCGAGACGCAGACTTTGCATCCGAGACCAGCCTCCTGACTAGGGCACAGATCCTCGCCGCCTCGGGCACGACCATCCTCGGAATCGCAAATCAGCAGTCCCAGAACGTCTTGCAGCTCCTCGGATAACGCATAAAAACCAAACAAATCCTAAAACAGCACATATCGGACCTTCATCGATCGCCCAACGGCCCGGTTTGCCCCGGACCGGTGGGCGTTCTTGGTCATTTCTGACAGAAATACTCAACTCCGACTGAATTCACCTCCGGAATACGACGATCCATCACGCGAAGTCCGGGCAGAGCCCTGGTATGGAAGCCAGAGCAGCACCGGACACAGCGCGGGGCAATGCCCCGATGTGGTGCCCAGGCGGGGAAGAAACCCCGCACGGGTTCACGGAGGATCGTCAGCATGAGTCGGATCAACACAAACGTGCAGTCGCTTCTGGCCCAACGTGTTCTGGGCCTCAATAACATCAACCTCAGCCAGTCCCTCGAAAGACTCTCAACAGGTACCCGCATCAACAGAGGCAAGGACGACCCCGCAGGCCTCATCGCGTCCGAAAACCTCCGGGCCGAGGCCACCGCACTCACCGCGGCCATCAGCAACGCAGAACGCGCCGACCAGGTCGTCAACATCGCAGAGGGCGGCCTCCAGGAAGTCTCGAACCTCCTCAACGAACTCCAGGGCCTCCTCACGACAACCGCCAACCAGGCCGGCCTCAGCGAACAGGAAAAGGCCGCAAACCAGCAACAGGTCGACTCCATCCTTCAGACCATCGACCGCATCGCCTCGGCCACGTCCTTCCAGGGCACCAAGCTCCTCAACGGAAGCTTCGACTACCGAGCCCAGAACGTCGTCAGCGACGTCACAGACTTCAAGGTCAACGGTGCTAAATTCGAGTCCACGAACCTCGACGTGAACGTCCTGGTCACTCAGTCCGCACAGCAGGCAGGCTTCTTCCTCCAGACCGTCGCGTCCGCAGGCGGTACCCTCAACCTCGGCGGTGACGGCGGCGAACTCCGCATCGAAATCGCCGGCCGACTCGGCAGCCGAGAGTTCAGCTTCAGCTCGGGCCTCACGAACGCACAGATCGCGGACGTCATCAACTCCTTCAGCGACGTCACGGGCGTCACCGCTGAAGTCGCTGCCGCCTCAGCCGCCACCGGCGTCAAGCTGGTCAGCAACGAGTTCGGCTCCAGGGAGTTCGTCTCCATCAAGGTCCTCGACGACGCCGGTATCACCGGCAGCGGCGTGGGCATCTACAACCTCGAAGCCAACGACTTCGGCACCGTGCAAGGTACCGCGGCCAGCACCTTTGCCGCCGCCAGCAACGAAATCCGCGACTTCGGCCAGGACATCGCCGCAACCATCAACGGCGTCAAGGCCGTGGCCAAGGGCAAGGACCTGCGCATCAACACCGACTTCCTCGACGTCGACATCACCCTCTCCACCTCGGCATCCCAGACCCTCGGCGCCGTCGACGGCGGGACCACCGGCAACTCCGCATTCCAGATCACCGGCGGCGGTGCAGACTTCCAGCTCGCCGGCCAGGTCGACATCGCCGGCAAGGTCTCCTTGGGTATCTCCAACGTCGCAGTCCGAAACCTCGGCAACTCCTCCAACGGCTTCCTGGGCGACCTCGCCTCGGGCAAGAGCCTCAACCTCGCCGATGCCAGCGACCTCTCCTCCGCACAGAAGGTCGTCTCCGAGGCCATCGAGCAGGTCTCGACACTCCGCGGCCGACTGGGTGCCTTCCAGAAGAACACCGTCGGTGCCACCATCCGCAGCCTCTCCATCTCGCTCGAGAACACCCGCGCCGCAGACTCGGTCATCCGCGACACCGACTTCGCTTCCGAGACCGCGTCCCTGACGCGCAGCCAGATCCTCGTCGCCTCTTCCACCAACATCCTCTCGCTGGCAAACAGCCAGCCCCAGTCCGTCCTCCAGTTGCTGGGATAATCCCTCCCAACCGAAGGATCAACAAGCAAAGCACCTTGAAGGCCCGTCCCAATCTGGGGCGGGCCTTTTCCTTGCAAACCCCACTTCGCCGATATCCATATCGTGACCACAAGCCCGCACGACATCCCAGGCATCGAAGATCTCCCGGAACCCTTCCAACAGGCCATCACACGCTTCCTCACCTTCCTCCGCGTCGAATGCGGCCTGAGCCACAACACCCGAATCGCATACGCCAGAGACCTGCGAGACCTCGCCCAGCACCTCGCTACACAGGCAGTGCTTCAGCCCGAGAACATCCAGCCAAGGCACATCGCCGGTCACCTCGCAAGCCTCTCGGCAGACCACGAGCTCGTCAACGCAAGCCTTGCTAGGCACCTGGCCGCCATCCGTGTCTTCTCCCGATGGCTCCATGCCAGAGGAACCCTCGCCGAAGACCCTACCGAGCCGCTCCTGCGACCCGCTCGGTGGCGAAGACTGCCAAAGACCCTCTCGCCTTCACAGGTCGAGAAACTCATCGAAGCCCCACACGCGACACCCAACGCCAAGGGGCCACCCCTCTGGCTGCGAGACCGTGCCTTGCTCGAACTCATGTACGCCAGCGGCGTCCGGGCCAGCGAGATCTGCGACCTGGCAGACGACGACCCTCTCCGAGACGCAGCCCTCCTGCGCGTCCGAGGAAAGGGCAACAAGGAACGACTCGTCCCCATGGGCACCCCAGCCGTCCAATGGATCACTCGTTATAGATTCGAATGCCGACCACAACTGGCATCAATGGACAACAAGCACCAAGGAAGGCTCTTCCTCTCACGCACCGGCAGGCCGCTCGAACGCACTGCCGTCTGGGTCATCGTCCGAAGATGGGCAAACAGCGTCGGCCTCAAGGGCATCCACCCCCACATGCTCCGCCACTCGTTCGCAACCCACCTCATGACCGGAGGTGCAGACCTCCGGGCCGTCCAGGAAATGCTGGGCCACGCCAGCATCGCAACCACCGAGATCTACACCCACCTCGACCACGACCGCCTCCACCAAGTCGTCAACAAGCACCTCCCATTCGGGTAAGTCAACAGGCCCCAGGCGCAAGCCCGGGCCCTTCTCATCCAAGATTTCTCAGAAATCGACGACACATATCCACAGCCGCGCGCTATCTGCCGGTCATGCGCAAACGCACGCTTGACACCGCAAGCCGATGCCGTATCTTGCGGACATGCAAGATACACAAACCACCCAGCACAAGACCCCGAAGCGTAAAATCGACCGCGCTCAAGCCATCGCCATCGCCAACGAGAACAAGAACAGGCCAAGCCCGACACCAGGCTTCGCCCAGTCCAGCTACTTCAACATCCCGATCCTGTGCATCAATGGAACGCAAAGGCTCGCGATCAGCGCCACAGACTCACATCGGCCGACGCAGCGGGTTCCCGGGCGAACTCTCCCCAAGCCCGCGGTCCCGGTCCGAAACCCAAGAGCGGGACTTCGCAGTCGTGCTCTCGCTCGGCCCGCTCTCGCCCAGGGGGCGGTCCACAACGCCCACCACACGTTGTCCGTGGTGGCTCGAGATCCCGCTGCTGCGGATGCTCTCCAACTCCTTGTCCAACTTCCGGTCCAACTCGCTGACCGAACGGACGATCACACCAGCCTCCACGCCCTCACGGAAGCACAGAAGCGTGTAACCAGCAAGCACGGCACCAATCAAAGGCAACGCAAGATGCGAAGCGAGCAAAGCGACCGGGGCCAACTGCTCCGCTCCCTCGGCGGCCCCGAGCATCGTCTGGTAACTCACGAAGGTCCCGTGCAAGGGCAATCCGGGCAAGTGAACGATCAGCGGGATCGCAGAGAGACCAAGTACCGTGGACCAAGTCGCCGCGCGGATAACCGATTCCACTCCAGGGATGCTCCCGCCACCAGCCACAACCGCACCCAGCAAAACCGATATCCACAGAGTCGCGGCCGCGATCAGGCCAATCGAAGCCGATGCGTCCGAAAATGTCCGCAAGGTCCCATCCCAGCGGCTCAGCACCCGCGTCGGCTCATAGACAACCTGGCGGCCAGCGCGGGCGGCACGGCCACCCTTGGCCACGCCCGTCTCGGGGCTGACAACCGTCAACTGCTGGGCAGCGGGAGGGGTTTCAAGAGTGGTCCAGCGAACGTCCGTAAAGTGTACAAAACAGAACGAAAGCATCTGGATGACCGACGCCAGGATCACCGCCAACGCAGACCAGGTCACGGTCATCCGCAACTGGACGATGGCCGCCGAAACGTGCGGACGCGGTGCGTGGTGCATGGCATGAGCCTCCAAGGGGGCGCGGCTCGCCCCATCTCCAGTTATCGATTTGACCCGGGCAAGCACCAAGCCCCTTACCGCAATCGCCCAACCATCGCACGCTCAACAGCCCTCAGGCCCGATACGCTCGCCACGATCGGCCCAGACTCCGGGAAGATCGGACGTGAGCGGGTGATTTCAAATATTTCTGAAAGCATACTGTATATCAGCACGCGCCAAGCCAATAATCCCACAACCAGATCGGAGGCCGGCATGAGCACCATCTACCAACCACCGAGGCAATACCCAAACCTGCCAGCCCAAGACCCCGGTCTCCTCGCCGACGTTGTCGCAGGCCAAGCCCGCCTCACGCCCCAGCAGGCGTTGGACATCCTCCACAACATGTCCCTCGCCGAGCTTGGGAGATGGGCCGACGCCAGGTGTCGGCAGATCCATGGAGAAATTTATCGGACGTACATTATCGATCGCAACATCAACTACACCAACGTGTGCAGCGCCAAATGCACCTTCTGCGCCTTCCGCAGAGATGCCGAAGACCACGACGCTTACACGCTCGCGTATGAGGACATCTACGCAAAAATTGCCGAACTCACCGACATCGGCGGCACGCAAATCCTGATGCAGGGCGGCATGAACCCGGCCTTGCCCTTGGACTGGTATCTGGGCCTGCTCAGCGGCATCAAGGAAAAGTTCCCGCACGTCCACATCCACGCCTTCAGCCCGCCGGAGTTCATCGAGTTCGTCAACTTCTTCGACCCCCCCGGCACCACGCTGGAAGACAAGATCCGCTGGGTGATGGTCCGGCTGCGCGAGGCGGGGCTCGACAGCCTGCCCGGCGGCGGGGGCGAGATCTTCGCGCCGGCGGTCCGCCGCAAGATCGGGCTTGGCAAGTGCGACGCCGACGCGTGGCTGACGTGCATGTACGTCGCGCACACGCTGGGCATGTTCACCAGCGCGACGATGATGTTCGGGCACATTGAAGGCTTGGCCGACCGCGTGCACCACATCGACCTGGTGCGGCAGTGGCAGGACCGCGCGTTGCTTGAGAGCGGCGCTCGCGACCCGATGGACGCCGGCCCGGGCGAGCCCATCGCCACGCCGGGCTTTGGGCATTACAAAGCGTTCATCAGCTGGCCCTTCCAGCGTGAGAACACGCCGCTGGGCCGGCTGAAGGAATGGGGCCAAGGCGAAGGCGACTCGGGCGAATTCCCGGGCGACATCGTCGCGCGGCTGGATGGCAGCGGTACCAAGGACCTGCACCCCGAGTTCGGGCGGCGGCTTCGTATGGCCGGCTCGACGCAGTACCTTCGCACGCAGGCGGTCAGCCGGCTGATGCTGGACAACATCTATTCCATCGGTGCCAGTTGGGTGACCATGGGCCCGCACGTCGGGCAGGTGGGGCTGAAGTTTGGCGCCAATGACATGGGCAGCGTGATGATGGAAGAGAACGTTGTCTCGTCGGCGGGCACGACGTACTGCCTGAACGAGGCGGTGCTTTGCAAGTTGATCCGCGACAGCGGGTACGTGCCAGCGCAGCGGAACAACACGTACGACATCCTGCGGACGCACGATGGGGCGTTGAGCCCTGACCTGCAAGTGCGGGATTGGAGCGAACACCGGGCGCGGAAGTTGCACGTGCAGGCACCGGCGGGGTCGGCGACGTTGACGGTGGGGGGGCGGTAGGTAATTGCGCTGTTGCAGTTAAAGACACCGACCTCCGCGGACGGAGGTCGGTGGCACGTGCATGTTTACTTGGTTTTGGGTTTGGTGTAGAGGGGGTTGGCTCGGACCTCGGCTGGGAGTTCGGCTCGGCCGGCGTCGATGGTGACCCTGGTGCCCGGGGTGTTGTGCTGGCGGTCGATGAAGCCCATGGCGATGGGGACGCCCAGGGTGGGGCTCATGCAGCCGCTGGTGATGACGCCGACTTGCTTGCCTTCGATCATGACGGGCATGCCCTGGCGTGGGGTGCGTTTGCCTTCGGCGACGAAGGCGGCGAGGGTCTGGGGCGGGCCGCCCTGGTCTCTGGTTTTCTTGAGGGCTTCCTGGCCGATGAAGGGTTCGGGGAGGTCTCCCTGGTCCTTGTCGAGGGCGATGGCGAAGTCGACGCCGCAGGCCAAAGCGTTGATGTCTTCACCCAGTTCGTGGCCGTAGAGGGGCATGCCGGCTTCGAGTCGGAGTGTGTCTCGGGCTCCGAGTCCGACGAGTTTCATGTCGCTGTCTTTTGCCTTGAGGTCTGCGTCCTTGAGGAGGAGTTTGAGGGCGGTCTCGACGATGCCGGCTGGGAGGATGACCTCGACACCGTCTTCTCCGGTGTAGCCGGTGCGTGAGACGATGAGTTTCGCGATGAGGAGGTTCTTGACGGTGAATCGGTAGCGTTTGAGGGTGGGGACTTCGCTGCTGACTCGGCTGACCAGGTCCATGACCTTTGGGCCTTGGATGGCAACCATGGCGGTCTTCATGGTCTGGTCTTCGAGTTTGGCGACCATTTCCTCGGCTTGGATGATGTTGTTGAGGTGTTCGACGATCTTTTCGCGGTTGGATGCGTTGACGACCAGGAGGAACTCGGTGTCGTCCATCCGGTAGACGAGGATGTCGTCCTTGACGCCGCCTTGTTCGTTGCAGACGAGGCCGTATCGGCACTGGCCTTGCTGCATGTCGCCGATGCGTCTTGTGCAAGCCCTGGCGATGAGCCTGCGTGCGTGCCTGCCGGTGATCTTGAGGCGACCCATGTGGGAGACGTCGAAGAGCCCGCCCTTGGTTCGGACCTGGACGTGCTCATCCTGGATGGAGCCGTAGGCGATTGGCATTTCCCAGCCGGCGAACTCGACCATGTTGCCGCCGTGTTCGTGGTGGAGCTTGTTGAGTGGGGTCTTGAGCAAGGTTGATCTCCGAGTTTTCCGGGCGGGCAGCTTGGCATGTGGTGCGAGCGGCAAGGATAGGTGAGTTGGGCTTGATCAGAGATTTCGTAAGGGGGAATCCGGCGGCAGTGGCCAGGGCGCGTTGTCGAGGAGCCTGGTGTCGCCCAGTCGGCACGCGATGATGGCCCGCCTGGGGCAAGTCGCGTCTTGTGGGGTGTCGGGCGGGAGGGTTTCCAGGGTGTGGGCGTGTCGGATGGTGGCGTACTCGATGCTGAGGTGTGCGAGCGTGTCATGCATCGCTGCCTGGGCTCGGGCGATCGTGGGTTGGTCGTGCGCATTTCGGAGCGCTTGTGGGATGGCGCTTGCGGCGAGGCGTTGCTGCCCTGAGAGGAAACGGTTGCGGCTGGACAGTGCCAGTGCGTCGTGGTCTCGGACGGTTGGGCCTGGGAGGATCTCGATGGGAAGGTTCAACTGTCGGACGAGTGCCTGGGCGAGGAGGAGTTGCTGGTAGTCCTTTTCTCCAAAAATGGCCGCTGTTGGCGGGAGCATGGTGAAGAGGTTCTGGAGGACTTTGGCGACTCCCTGGAAGTGTCCGGGCCTGTATTGGTCTTCGAGGCCTTTGTCCTTGGCGACGGCGGGCAGGGTTGGAGCGGGTGCGTCGAGGCCTTTGGGATAGACCATTTCGATCGTTGGGGCGACGATGGTTTTTGCTCCGGCGTTCTGGCAGCGTATGGTGTCTTGTTCGAGCGTGCGTGGGTATCGCTGGTAGTCTTGAGGTTCGTTGAACTGGGTGGGATTGACGAAGATGGTGACGACGCATCCGGCCGGGATGTTGTGTTGTTGCGCGTAGTGGGCGGCCTGGCGGATGAGGGCTTCGTGGCCCTGGTGGAGAGCGCCCATGGTTGGGACGAGGACACCGCCGGGGTGTGGCTGGTATTGCTGGAGGTACCCGGTGAGTTGCTCCGCCGAGCGGATGGTGCGCATGGCGGAGTGTTTGTCGCGGCGGGCCGTTGGTCAAGGGCTCAGCGTTGGGCTTCCCATTGGCGGATGTCGTCGTTTTCGGGCTTGAGCATGAGTTCGACCTCGACGAAATAGAGGCCTTCGCCCGCGTAATCGCAGGTGGTGACCCTGCCTGCGAGGACTGCGGGCTTGTCGTCGATGAGGTGGATGGCCATGAGCAAGGTGCTCTTTGGGTAGCACATGCGTCTTGATCGGAAGGTGAGGCTGGATCGGTTGACGGTGCGTGCGCGGGCGGTCCACGTCGTGGTAGGGCGCAGGCGATCGTCGAGTTCGGCGACATCGAGTTCGGCATCGAACTCGTGGAAGGTCGGCGGTTTGTTTGGATTGGATTCGGAGTTGTCTTTGTCCGCGTTCCTGGGCGGGGGTGGGGCGTAATCGTCTTCGGGAGTCGGTTGCGGGGGCGGCTGTGGAGCGGGTTGTGGCTGGGCCTTTGGTGCGGGCGTGGCCTGTGGGGCTTTGTGCGTGGTAGGGCTGAGTTTTGGCGGTGGCGGCACGGCACCCCATTGATCCCATACGCTCACGCCGGGGTCGATCCATGCGAATCGATCCTGGCCTTGAGCGTGCTGGTTTCGTGGCTCCTGCATGGAACAAGCATCGGCTTGCGATGGGGTGTCCGCGAGTTTGTGGGGATGGGGGGAGGGTTCTAGGACGATGTTATCTGGACTTGATCGGCGGAAGTTGTGGATGGACCGACTGCGTGGGGTGGTGGGTGAGGGGGCGCTGTCGGGTGTCGATGTCCATGGGTTCGTTGATGAACGTGGGCATCGGCGGGCCGTGGATCGGTATTTGATTGGATGGTTGCTTGGGGCCGTGCCTGGTGGTGAGCTTGGGCTTGGATTGGATCTCGCGTTGTGGGGGGCGCTGGCGCGTGGCGAGCGGCCTGAAGTTGGTTGGCGTGGCGGTGTTGGTTCTTTGCAGGACTGGGGCGAGGTGTCGGGGGGGCTGGCATCGATCGAGGTTTGGACGGAGCGTGAGTTGTCTGCGATCCAGGCGTTGTGGACGCTGGGTGTGGTCTTGGGGGAGTCGGGATGGTGCGAACGCTCGGAGGCGGCTGCGCGTTGGTGTGTTTTGGAGTTGCAGCCTGACAACGCGACGGGTCACCCATGGGGCCTGAACGCGTTTGTGTGTTTGTCTTGCGGGGGCGACGTTGAAGCGGAGATGTACGCGCAGACGTTGCTGCACAACGCGTGCGTTGGGCTTGGGCGTCCGGGGCGATTTTCGTCGCTGGTGCTGCTGGGTTCGCTTCGGAGTCTGGAGTTGACTGGTCGCGGCTGTTGATTGATGGTGGTCAGGCTGGCTGTGTGCGTTTTCGTGGTGTTCGGAGCCATCGCTTGACGGTGTTGGAGATTTCTTTTGGTGTTTCGGGCTGGCCTGGCCTTGGGCCGAGTGCGACGCGTCTTGCGATGGCGGCGGCGCAGAGTCCCATGAAGAGGGGCTGTGGTTCGAGTGGTCGGCTGGTGAGTTCTGGGTGGAACTGGGCCGCGATGAAGAATGGGTGTGTGGGGCCTTGTTCCTGCTCGTCGTGCCCGGGCTGGCTGAGTTCGAGGACCTGCATGATTGGCTGTGCGGGGTGCCTGCCGGTGAAGTGGAGCCCGGCGTCGTTGAGTTGCTGGATGTAGTTTGGGTCGACCTCGTAGCGGTGTCGGAAGCGTTCGCGTATGGACGACTTCCCGGCGTAGAGGAATGAGGCGAGCGAATCTGGGTTGAGGATGACGTCCTGGGCACCGAGCCTCATGGACCCTCCGAGGCCTTCGATTTTTTTCTGGTCTGGGAGTTCGCTGATGAGTGGGTTTTTGGTGTTTGGCTCGAATTCGGTGGAGGCGGCGTCCTGGATGCCCAGGACGTTGCGTGCGAATTCGATGACGGCGACCTGGAATCCCAGGCAGATACCCAGATAGGGCAGGCCTGTGGTTCTGCAATGCTTGACGACGGCGAGTTTGCCTTCGACGCCTCTGGTTCCGAAGCCGCCCGGGACGATTGCGGCGTCGACTTCGGCGAGTTCCTGTGCGATGCGTGCTTCGCTGAGGTTGGTGGTATCGAAGCGTTCGACCTGGATGCGTGCCCTTAGGTTTGCGGCGCAGTGTTCGATGGCTTTGTCGATGGATGCGTAGGCGTCTGCGAGGTCTGTGTACTTGCCGGCGAGGGCGATGCGGATGGTGTGCTCTGGCTCTCCGGTGAGGCCTCGGACGAACGTTCTCCAGCGTTCTCGTTCGCGGTCTTCCTGGCCCATGTCTGCCCGGTCGTGGAGTTCGAGGACGGAGAGGATTTCGCGGTCGAGGCCGTCGCGTCGCATTTCTTCTGGGATGAGGTAGATGCTCTCGCGATCGTGCATGGAGAAGACACGGCGGAGCGGGACGTTGGAGTACATGGCGATTTTCTGGAGTGCCTGGCCCGTGACTGGGTTGTCGCATCGGCAGGCGATGAGGTGCGGCTGGATGCCCGCTTCCATGAGGCGTTGGATGCCGAGCTGGGCGGCCTTGGACTTCTGTTCGCCCAGGACCTTTGCCTCGATGACGTAGGTGAGTGCGACGAAGCAGACCGAGCGTGGTCCTTCCTCGAAGGCGAGTTCTCGGAGTGCTTCGATGTAGAACCCGTTCTCGTAGTCTCCGACGGTTCCGCCGACTTCGACGAAGACGACGTCTGCCGGTCGTCCGGAGCCATCTCCGTCCATGGCGAGTTCCCGGAGTTTTCTTTTTACTTCGCCGGTGACGTGTGGGATCATCTGGACGTCGCGTCCGAGGTAGTCTCCGAGTCTTTCGCGTTCGAGGACTTCGCTGAAGATCTGTCCGCTGGTGGTGAAGTTTCGTCGGCTGAGGTTCTGTGCGAGGAGGCGTTCGTAGGTTCCCAGGTCCATGTCGCACTCGGTTCCGTCGTCGAGGACGAAGACTTCGCCGTGGCGGTACGGGTTGAGGGTTCCCGAGTCGATGTTGAGGTAGCCTTCCATCTTGATGGGGGCGACGACGAGGCCTTTGTCTTTGAGTAGTTTTGCGGCGCTTGCTGCGAAGATGCCCTTGCCCAGGCCGCTCATGACGGTGCCCAGGACTGCGACGTATTTGGTGCGTCCTCTGCGGTAGCCCGGTGGGATGGGTGAGTAGAACTCGGTTGTGAGGGATCCCTCGGCTGCCTGGATGAGGAGTTCGTCGGCGCGTCGCCGGCGGGCGTTCTCGTCGAGGGATCGGTCGGCGCGTGCGGGCTCGTCACCCAGCGGCATGGGCCAGCCGTCTGGGGATGGGTCGTTTGGGTGCTTCGAAAAGCGTTGGTGTGGCACCAGAGAGGATAGGCGGGGTTTGGGGGGTGGGTCATCGATGCGCGTTAGCGTCTTTGTATCGCTGAACGAAAGCCTGGTACTGCTCTGGGGTGTCGATGCCCTGGTGGGTTGTGTTTCGGATGGCGGCTTGGATGGGCAGGCCGTGTTCGAGCCAGCGGAGTTGTTCGAGTTTTTCGGCTTGTTCCAGCGGGGTGGGCGGCAGGCCGGCGTAGTGGGTGAGGGCCATTCCGGAGTATGCGTAGATGCCGACGTGCCGTAAGGGCCTGGCGGCGGCGTTATGGTCTCGGTCGTAGGGGATGGGTGCCCGGCTGAAGTAGAGTGCTTGGGCGGTGGCTGTGTCGGGCTCGATGAGGCCTGTGACGACCTTGACGATGTTGGGATCGTTGTGTTGGCTGGGGTCGGTCATGGGTGAGGCGACGGTTCCCAGGCGGAGGGGGGTCGTGTTGGGCGGCTGTTGGCGTGTGGTGAGCGCCAGGAGAGCGGCGTCGATGATGTGCGGGTCGATTTCGGGTTCGTCTCCCTGGACGTTGACGATGGGCTGGCTGTCGCGCAGGCCCATGGTGCGGACGGCTTCGGCGAGTCGGCTGGTGCCGTTGTCGTGATGGGCGCCGGTCATGACGGCGTCGTGGCCGTGGGCCTTGACGGCTCGGACGATCTCGATGCTGTCGGTTGCGACGACGACGTTTGCGACGGATGCTGCCTTGGCGGCCTGCTGGCAGACGTGGACGATCATGGGCAGTCCGGTGTCGCTTGCCAGCGGCTTGCCTGGGAAGCGGGTTGCACCCATTCGAGCGGGGATGATGGCTATGGCCTGTTTCTTGGCCATGTTGATTCAGGCCTGGCGTAGTTCGGCGAGGAGGGCTTTGATGGCGTCGCGTTTCTGTCGGATTTCCATGAAGCCGATGTCCTTGATGGCGATGCTTGAAGCGATCTTGTCGGCCTCGATGGCGGCGTTGAGGTCTCTGTGTTCGGTGGCTTTGGTCAGCAGGGCGAGCATGAGGCCGTAGTTGATTTCCATGCCTGTGGAGTCGGCGTCTCTGCCGTGGGCTTCGAGGGCGTGTCGGAAGGTGGTGACTGCTTCGTCTCCCCAGCCCATGGCGAGGAATGACTGCGCGAGCATGTGCTGTGTTCGGACTCGGAGCTTTGGCTCGCCTTGGGCTTGTTGGAGGTTTGCGATGGCGTCCTCGTGCTGGCCGAGCTCGAAGTATCGCCTTCCGAGTTCGTACTTGAGTCCCAGGTCTGTGGGGTATGCCTCGACGCGGGCGGTGTAGACCTTGGTCTCTGCGTCGAGGACGTTTTTGCGTTCATCGATGAGTTTCTGCTGGATGGCCTGGTCTTCTGGGTTTTCTTCGGCCAGTTTTTCGAGGGCCATGAGTTGCCTTCTCCAGTCGCGCATCCTGATATCGTCGGCGGCCTGGCGGAAGCGGAACTCCCTGGTGAGTTTGTAAGCCTGTTTGTAGAGTTCGTAGGCTTCCCTTTCGTCCTTGCGGGTGCCCCGTTCGATGAGGCGTTTTGCGAGGGCGTTGATGGTGGGTGGGTCCTCGGGCCTTTGTTCGAGGTCGTTGCGGGCTCGCTCAATGAGCCTTTCGATGGTGCCCTCGTCCTTGGAGATGGCCTCTTCGTCCTGGAGTTGCTTTTGCCGGGCGGCGTTGCGGATGTTCTTGCGGAAGCCGCCTTCCTGTCCGACGTTGTCGTATCCGCCCTGGCTCATGGTTGCCTGGGCGGAGAAGTTCTTGACGGCGTTGGCCAGTTCGCTGTCGGCGGGGTTGAGTTGGACGGCGATGGAGCCGGCATTGACGGCGTCTTCGTAGGCCCCGATTTTTGCAAAGAGGGGCATGAGGCGTTTGAAGAGGAGTGGGTTTGGGCGTTTGGCCTGCTTGGCAAGTGATAGGGCCCTTTCGAGGCACCAGTAGGCCTGTTCCTCGAGCGGGACGTTGGCTGCGGCCTCTCCGGCGCGCATGGCGGCGTCGGGATCGGTGAGGTGGGTGGCCCAGTTGTACAGGGCGTTGAGGAACTTGTCGACGGCGGTCTTGGACTGGAGGTCGACCTTTGGTTTCTTCCTGGGGTGGGCGGCATGGAAGGCGGATGCGGATCGGAAGAAGTTTTCCATGGCCGTGAGGTTGCTGGCGTCGAGCCTCAGGCCGCTGATCCAGAGGTTCATGGCGTATTCGTAGTTGGTTGTCTCGTGTGCTGTGCGTGCGTGCTCGAAGAATCGTTCTGCGGCATCCGGATTGAAGGTGGGTCCTGGCTCTGCGCCTCCCTTGGCGGTTGATTTCCCACCGTTGCTTGTGCCCTTGCCGCCGGAAGCGGTTTGGGGTTCTGGGTTTGGCGCTCCATTGGACTCGGGAGAACCCTCACTTGCTTTGTTCTTCTTTCCGCCGAAGATCGCCAAAATGGTTCTCCCGTTTGACTTCGAGTCTCTGGCTGGCCTTTGGAAGGGTATGGCCTGGCCCGGATTCTAGGGTGATCGGCTGTACGCCTGCGAGAGGCACAATATCATGCTCGCGATGTCCGAGCGTGTCCAGACTATTTCCCGTGAGCCGGTGGTGCCCGATCCCGGTTCTTTGCACTTACGGACCCACCCGGACCCTTGCCTGCGTGGACGTGCGCGGGCGGTAGGGTCTGTGGATGCTTCGGTGCGTGCGGTCGCCGACCGGATGCTAGCGGTGATGCACGAGTCCGAGGGGATTGGGCTTGCCGCCCCACAGGTTGGCTTGGCATGGCGGATGTTCGTGTGCCGGGTCGCTGCGGATCCGCATGGGGGCGATTCATCGGATGGGTTGGCGTTTGACACGGGCGGTCGGGCGTTGGTGTGCATCGACCCGGTGCTGAGTTTTGGTGGTGTATTGGAGGCTGACGAGGAAGGGTGCCTGAGCCTGCCTGAGATCCGCGGGGTTGTGAATCGGCCGCGTGAGGTGGTGCTTGAGGCGACTGGTCTGGATGGGGAGCGGTTCACTGTGCGGGCGGGCGGGTTGTTGGCTCGGTGCATCCAGCACGAGGTGGATCATCTGGATGGGGTGATGATCATCGACAAGTTCGGGCAGTTGGACCGGTTGCGGACGCGATCGGCGTTGCGACGGCTCGAGCGTCGGGGGGGCTAGGCCCTTGGCCGGGGCATGGAGGCCCGGCTGGCGATGCGTGTGGTGTACTTTGGTTCTGGGGCCTTTGGGTTGCCGACGCTTGGTGCGTTGTGCGATGTGCATGACGTGGTGGGCGTTGTGACGCAGCCGGACCGGCCTTCGGGGCGTGGGAAGGTGTTGACACCGACGCCGGTGGGTGGTTTTGCGGCCGAGCGATTGCCCGGGGTTGCGGTGTTGAAGCCCGAGCGGGTGAATGAGTCTGGCGTGCGTGAGATGATCCGCGGTTGGGACGCGGACGCTTGGGTTGTGATTGCTTTTGGACAGAAGTTGGGGCGTTCGCTGTTGGCGGATCGTTTTGCTGTGAATCTGCACGCCTCGCTGTTGCCCCGTTGGCGTGGGGCGGCACCGATCAACGCGGCGATTCTGGCGGGTGACGCGCGGACGGGGGTGAGCGTGATCACGCTGGCTGAGGAGATGGACGCGGGGCTGGTGCTTGGCTCGGCTGGGCGGGCGCTCGATCCGTCGTTGACGGCTGGCGAGTTGCACGACGTGCTTGCGTTGGATGGGGTTGGGGTGGTGTTGGATGTGTTGGAGCGTCGGGTGGGGGGGACGCTCGTGGGCGAGGCGCAGGATCCGGCGTTGGTGACACTGGCCCCGAAGCTGAGCAAAGCGGATGGGTGGATCGATTTTTTGGAGTCGGCCGAGGCGTGCCGGCGTCGGGTGCATGGCTTGACGCCTTGGCCTGGGGTTGGGGTTGTGCTGGGCGGGGTGTCGTTGAAGTTGCTTCGGGTCGGCGTGGAAGTGTGTGGCCATGATGCCGAGCCTGGGGTGTTGTTGGATCTGGACGGGTTGATTTCTTGCGGTGGCGGGAGTGGGCTTCGGTTGCTGGAGGTGTTGCCTTCGGGCGGGCGTGCGATGGATTTTGGTTCGTTTGCTCGTGGTCGCGGGGTGGTTGTTGGGGCGTTGGCCCGATCGGAGCGGGAGCGATGCGCACGCTCTGGGACCTGATCCCGAGAAGGCGGGTGGAAGCGGTGGCTGTGGAGGCCTTGCGTTCGCGTGCGGTGGTTTCGTCGAAGCAGGGTGCCGCGGCCGCTCGGTATGAGGCTGTTGCGCGGCTGATGCTTTCGGAATATGGGGTGCGTGTTCGGAAGTGGCGGAGCGGGACGAGCGGTGTGGCGTGGCAGTTGGCGTATGCCGACGGTCGTGTGGCCCGGCTGATCGAAGCTCCACGGCCGAAGGGTCCGATCTCGGCGGCGGTGTTCCTGCATGAGATTGGTCATCACGCGATCGGTTTTGGGACGTACAAGCCGCGTTGTCTGGAGGAGTATTATGCCTGGCGTTTCGCGTTGGAGCAGATGCGTGCGCATGGTCTGAACATCACGCCTGCGGTGCATCGTCGTGTGGACGGTGCGTTGCGGTATGCGGTTGCCAAGGCTCGTCGTCGGGGTTTGAAGGTGGTGCCGATGGAGTTGAGGACTTATGACGGGGCTGGCCCGGTGACGCCTTTGTCGCTCGAGTGAGTGGAAATCAAGCGGCTCTTTTTGCTGGTTGTGTGTTTGGCTTGGCGGGCATGGCCGTGACGATGGCTGCCTTGCATGCCGGGCAGACGCGGTCGCGGACTCCGGTGATGTCTTCGCCGCAGGCTGGGCAGAGTCCTTGTTTTGCGGCCCAAGCGGCGTGGGAGGCCCATCGCATGAGTGAGCCGGCGACGCCCGCGTGCCATGCGATGACGGCGGCGAGGGTCGTGCCCGGGGTCTCGTGGTGTGAGAGTGTGGCTCCTGCGACGAGTGCGGTGAGGACGACGACGTGGACGAAGACTGCTGAGGATGCTGTTCCGAGGTAGAGCATGGCCCCGGTCATGATGCCCCCGGCGAGGAGGACGGTGGCCAGCGCGAGTTGTTGGAGGAGTGCTTCTGGTGCGCCCATGTTCGCGAGCATGGGTGCGAATTGGTCTGCGCCATAATCCTGGGCGATTGGCATCCACATGCCGAAGGCGGCGGCCCAGGCGAGCGGCATGAGTGCGGTGGGTCCTGGGATTCGGCGCGCGAGGGCGAAGGCGGCGAGCGTGTAGGTCATGCAGAGCAGTCCCAGCGCGAAGAGTGCGGCATGGGGATCTTCTGGCAGGATCCAGTGCGCGATCGCGGTTGCGGCGAGGACTGCCAGGAGCCAGACGACGACGGCGGAGCGCACGATGGTGCTTGTGAGTTGCATGCTCGCTGGCTCCCTTGCCCATCGTGGGCTTGCTCGGATTGGGTATCGGCGTGGGAGCGGCTTGTGGATGGGGGACCCGGGTTGGAGTCTTGCAAGTTTCGCAGGATCGTAGGATTGGGGGGGTTGTCGGGGGTGATAACAAGCACAAAACCCCAAGCATTCGCTCGGGGCTTGGTCTCCATTCGGGAATTCACGTTTGCTACTTGAGACCGTCGAGGAGGGTCTTGACGGCGGCTTCGAGTTGCGGGTCTTTGCCCTGGGCCTGGTCGGTTGGTGTGATGTCGACGGGGACGTCGGGGATGGCTCCGTTGTTTTCCATGTCGGTCCCGTCGGGGAGGTACCAGCCTCTGAACGGCCTGCGGACGGTGGTGCCGTCGATGAGTGTGTACGAGCCCGTGGAGATGACCCCACCGAAGGTCTGCCTGCCGACGAGTTTGCCTCTGCCGATATTCTTGATGGCGTGTGAGAAGATCTCGGCGTTTGAGAAGGAGTTTTCGTTGCAGATGACGGCGATGGGTCTGGTGTAGGCGTAGATGAGCCTTCGGTCTCTTGGGTAGGCGTCGTGGGGCACGTCGCTGGGGTTGGCACCGCGTGGTATGGTGTAGGCGTGGCGTGGCGCGGTGAGGGAGGAGAGGAGGATGTCGTTGGTCCATCCGCCTCCGTTGTCGCGGACGTCGATGATGAGGGCGTCTTTGCCGTCGGCGGCCGCGAAGAGGTCTCGCTCGAAGTCTCGAAGGGAGGGCTCGTTCATGCCTCTGATATGGAGGTATCCGAGGCGTCCGTTGGAGAGTTGCTCGACGCTTGCGCGGCGTTGGCGGACGGCGTCGTCGTATCGGAGGTTGGCCTCGGCGGCGGAGGAGGCAGGAACGATCAGGACGAAGCTTGGCGTATCGGGATTGGCTGGGATGATCTCGACGAGCGTTTCCTGTCCGGCCGTTCCGGCGAGTGCTTCTCGGAGTTCGATCATGGGCATGCCCATGTCCTGGGCGAGGGGCTGGGCGTTGATGGCGGTGATGATGTCACCCGGGTTGAGTGGGCTGTTCTTTCGGGAGGCTGGGCCTTCGGGGATGGTGTAGGTTACCTTGTATCCGCCTGGTACGGGTTGGGTGTCGACGCCGAGGTAGCCGGTGCGGATGGCGGGCGGGCTGTAGAGTTGTGTGCCCCCGGAGATGCCCAGGTGCGACCCGTTGAGTTCGCCGAAGAGGAAGTTGGTGACCTGGTAGAATTCGCTTGGCGTTCGTGTGACCCTGGCGAGTTTGAGGTATCGCTGTGTGAGGGCTGGCCAGTCGAGTCCCTTGAGGGTTGGGTGGTAGAACTCTCGGCCGATCATGTTTGCGGCGTCTTTGAACTTCTGTGCCTGCTCTGCGTCGACGTCTATCCGGAGTGTGGCGCTGATGCCCAGGGTGGTGGTTGATCCGCCTGCGGGGCGTGCGGTGGTTGCCTGTCCAGTTCGGAGGAAGAGGACCTTGGTGCCGTCGATCGTGGGCGTGACGTTCGAGACTGGGCCTGCCTGGACGGATTTGCGGTCCTGGCCTTTGTAGTCGACGGAGAAGAGGCTTGTGCTTCCGTCGATGCTTGTGGTGAAGAGGATGCGATCGCCGCCCGGGGTCATAGCGAGGTTGCCGATGCCGTTGAGGCTGGTGATGCGTCGGACCCTTTGCCAGGCATCGTCTGCGTGGAATTGGAGTGGTTTGCGATCTGGCTGCTTGGAGTAGTCTGGCGTGTCGATCTTGCCCTTTTTGTTGACCGCCTTTGCGGCATCGTCGAAGTATTTTGCTGTTTCGTAATCCGGGATGCCTTCGAGGGCACGATCGAGGAATACAGCGTACGCGTCGTAGGACCCGTTCTCGCCCGCTCGATCGCTGAGGAAGGTGAGTACCTTGCCATCGGCGCTGAGGTTTGGTGAGGCGTCGATGTCGGGGTGCCTGGTGAGGTTGATGGGCTTGGCTTCTTGGTCGTCGAGGTTGAGCAGCCAGATGTCGCTGTTGAAGTCGAAGTCGGCGATGGAGTAGACGATGTGTGTGCTGTCGGAGGCCCACTGGACGTTGGGGACGTTCCAACTTGGGAAGACCAGGCGGTCGTGCCCGGTTGCGAGTTCGCGCAGCCAGAGGTCACCGCGTTCGCGGATGTAGAGGAGGCGGTACCCGTCTGGGGAGGGCATGGGCTGGACGGTTCGCTCTGGCGTGATGATGAAGGGCTGGACCTCGAACTGGATGGCTTCGGCCCAGCGTTTGCCGTGGTCGACCTTTCCGGGCTTTGGGGTTTCTTTGCTTGCTCCTTCGGGCTGTTCACCGGGTTGATCTTCGGCTTGGTCCTTGGGTTGCTCGTTGTTTCTCGCTGGGGTTGCCTTGAGGTCTTCGCGTGCGAAGGCGACTGCTGCTCTGTAGATGCCGAATTGCCCGTTTTCGTCGCTGGAGAAATAGAGGAATTGGTTGTCTGGGCTCCAGGCGATGTCCTGCTCTCGGCCCGCGGTGAAGGTGACCCGTCGGGTGGGGCGATCTTCGTCGGTGCTGCGGATGAAGACTTCTCCCCTTGCGACGACGGCGAGGGTCTTGCCGTCGGGGCTGAGGGCGGCTTCACTGGCTTGCCGGTCGAGTGTTTCCAGGCGAGTGTCGAGGGATTTGGTATCTCCCGAGGCGTAGATCTCGACGGGTGTGGGCTGTGCTCCGGGTTGGTTGAGGTCGATTGTGTAGAGTGTGTCCCAGACGAGGAAGACGGCTATTGATCCATCATGGGAGACGTTGAGGTGCTGGACGCCGTGTCCGATGGTGACCTGCTGTTCGGTTGGGGTGAAGTTTGTGATGCGTCTCGGGCCGATGGCGTCGGTCTGTCCGGCTGGGATGCGCCAGATGTTGTTCTGGCCGTGTCTGCTTGAGACGTAGAGGACGGAGCCATCGGGGAGCGGGAAGCCCTGGGCGTCGTTGCCGTTGAAACGTGTGAGTTGTTTGAACCTGCCTGTTCGTGTGTCGAGTGCCCAGAGGTCTCCGGCCGCGGGTCCTTGATAGGCGGGTCGGTCGTTGAGGTCTCGCTGCCTTGTGAAGATGATGGTGTTGCCGTCGTTGCTGATGCGTGGCGTGAGGCCTTGGGCATCGGTGAGTCGAGTGATGGCACCGCCGTTGATGGGGACTCGGTACATGTTTGTACCTCGTTCGATGCCCGGTTCGAGCCTGGCGTGGACGAGGACGGCCTGTCCGTCTGGATGGAAGCCCGAGAGTGTGAGTCCTCGGTCGCTGAGGGTGAGCCTGCGGACGGGCCCGGCGATGACCCTGCCGTTGTCGGTAGCGATGGGCATGGCGTAGAGGTTGGTGGATCCGTCGCGTGTGGATTCGAAGACAATGGTGGACCCGTCCGGGCTGAACTCTGATCGGAGGTCGTCGGCGGGGTGGGTGGTGAGCCTTGCGGCGATGCCACCCTCGCGTGGGACGGCCCAGAGGTCTCCCGCCCATGTGAAGGCGATGATGGAACCATCGGGGCTGAGGCTTGGCATGCGTGGGTAGCCGACGCGGGTCTGTCCGGCGATGGCACCGAGGGCTTCGGCTCGTTCTGAGGAGAAGTTTTCGTCGACGGTGTGCCAGGGGATGGTGGGGGCTTTGGGACCTGTGGTGGCACAGGCCATGAGGAGGGATGCCGAGGCGGCTGCGATGGCCAGTATGTATGTTGCGGGCACCGTGTTTTTGCCGGTGCGGGTGTTCCTTGGCATGGTTCGGATCTCCTCTGACAGGGGCCCGCACGAGTGTTCTGGCGGCCCGGTCCCAATCTTCGGCGGATTCTGGAATGTACAGACTACCGCACCGGAGTGGTCGGGTCCAGTGGGATTGGGCTGATGGTGTCCCGGCCTCCAGCGTTTCCACGATGGGGGCTTTGGGGCGTGGGTATTCCAGAATCGCCTTACTGGCCTGCGGTACGCAGTTCCTGTGCGAGTTTGGCCTCGCGTTCGCGGGCGGCCATGACCCAGCGTCGTGTGAATCTGCGTTCGAGGTCTTCGATGTGGCCGAAGTGGCGTTCGAACAGGATGACATGGTCCCTTGGGTGGATGGGGCCCGGTGGGAGATCTGCCAGTTCGGCAAGGTAGGCGGTCAGTTGCTGGCGGTTGGAGCGGTGGAGTTCCTTGAAGAGTCCGTAGGCGAGCGCGTAGATGGGCCTTGCGGACTGGGCGTCGAGATCGTCATTGCGAACCAGGCTGACGATGTCGGCGAGCCTTGGGAGTTGGCTTTGGAGCGCGAGTTGTTCGAGTTCGAGTTCCCGTGGTTCGTAGGGGAATGCGAAGCCGAACTGGGAACGGGTGTCTGGTGCCTCGAAGCTTGCCGCGAGCCCTTCGCTGACCCAGAGCGGATAGGCGGTGCCCCGGGCCTGGAGCCCGGTATTGAAGGCGAGGAGGTGGATGGCCTCGTGGAGGACTTTGGCGACGCCGAAACTGAGGACCTGGTCCTCGATGCGTTGGCGTTCTTTGTTGAGTTGGTCGGTCAGCCCGGCGGCTGCGTCGGCGAGGATCCTTGCCTGGTCGGTCTGTCCCTTGGCCTGTGCGAGTTGTGCCCTGCCGGTGAGGTCGTCGATGCGTTGCTGCTGTTGCTCCATCTCGTGCATGACCCGGGCGAGGTTTGGCGCGGTTCGATCGTCGTGGATGATGATGGCGTTGTGTGCCATGCTGTAGTAGCCTGCGGACCAGCCGGCGTTGAAGTGATCGTGGCGTCGGGCGAAGTCGATGTAGTCGGCGTGCTGGTCGAAGACGACGCATATGAGCCTGTGGCGATGGGGATGGACGGGGATGTCGAGCCGGTCCATTTCCCGGAAGTATTGCTCTCGGGCGCGTTCGAGCAGGATGATGCGGGAGCGTGTCCAGTCGTCCTTGGCGTCGGAGAGGACCAGGAAGGACCGGGATCGGTAGGCTCGGAAGCGTGGGCCGAGTTTCTGCTGGAGTGGTTCGATGGCCGAGAGGTCGTCCTGGGAAGCGACTCGGGCGTGGCGCTCGATGTCTCTGGCGCGTCGGGCCGCTTCGTGCCGGAGTTTTGGATCGGCCCAAGCGTCGAGGTATGCCTCGAAGGCCTGTCGCAGGTTGCCTTGGTCCTGGGCGGCCTTGGCCCTTTCGAGTGGCGAGGTTTCGCCGAGATCCGGCGTGGCGTATGCCTGTGCCGCGATGGCCATGGCCGCGAGGCAGACCGATACCTTTGCCCGATTCCGCATGGAAGGTCCTCCCTGTTGCCTTGGCGTATCGGCGATCGGGGGGTCGGAGGCGCGTCGAGGTTTGTTTTGGTGGCTGCCGGGTTGCCTGGGGCGTCCGAGAATGGCTACAGTGGGGCGTTGTGAGGGGGCGGTAACTCAATTGGTAGAGTGCCAGCTTTGCAAGCTGGAAGTTGGGCGTTCGAGTCGCCTCCGCTCCATTCGGTCTGATGTGGTTGGACCGATTCCAGGTGATCCATGCAGGAAGCATCAGCCCTCGAGCGATTCGTGATGGGGGCAATGGTCGGCGATGCGCTCGGATTGCCCTATGAACGGCTCGGTCGGGGACGTGTGCGTGCGCTCCTTGGCGATCGCCCGCTTCGCCATCGTATGCTGTTTGGCCGAGGACTGGTGAGCGACGATACCGAGCACACGCTCATGACGATGGTCGCCTTCCACGGTGCGAATGGTGACTCAGATAAGTTTGGATCGCGTCTCGCTTGGTGGTTGAGGCTGTGGGTTCTCTCCTTGCCGCCTGCGACAGGCAAAGCAACGCTGCTGGCCTGTGGCCGACTCCTGGTTGGGCATTCATACCGTTCGAGTGGCGTGGATTCGGCCGGGAATGGGCCGACGATGCGAGCCGGTGTTCTCGGTCTGCTGTGTGACGGCGAGGAGCAACTCTGCGAATTCATCAAGATAGCCTCACGGGTCACCCATGCCGATGATCGGGCCGAGCATGGAGCGCTCGCAATCGCCCTTGCGGCCCGGGCGAATCGGGACGGGCTGCCCGATGAGGTTCTGACGCGATTTCGTGAATCGGTCGAGCGTTTGCTCCCGATCGGCGAAATGAAAACGGCGGTTTTGGACGCGATCCGGTCGGCCGAGGCCGGGGAATCGACAGAGGAATTCGCCGCGTATGTAGGATGTCGGCGGGGCGTGACCGGATTCGTCTTGCACACGGTGCCTGTCGTCCTGCACGCATGGCTGAGCGGATCGGACTCGTATCTCCATGGCGTGGAGCGGATTGTGCGGCTGGGCGGCGATACCGACACGTGCGCTGCTTTGCTTGGCGGCTTGCTGGCAATTCGGCAGGGGGTTCCTGATCAACTGATCGAAGGGATCGTCGATTTTCCAGTGAGCCACCGGTTCTCGCGTGGGGTGTCGCGCGGTGGCGCTGCGACTGGTAAGTGGAGATTTGCCGTGATGCCGGTACGCAATCTGGTGTTCCTGGGCATTGTGCTCATACATGCCGCGCGGCGGCTCGCACCACCATACGGCTAGGCGCGTTTGCACCACCACATCAGCAGGTCCGCCGTGGCTCGGCGGGCGAGGTACTCGTCGGGCTCGAAGTGTTCGGCCCACCAGTGGGGCGGTTGGATCGTTCGGTGCAGGTTTTCGCCGTTGTGGTCTACGGATGCCGAGGGTCGGCAACTGGCCGAGCAGAAGAGCAGGCCTCCTGGGGCAAGCACTCGTCGGAGTTCGTCGCGCAGGGTGAGGATGTCGGGTTCGTCGAGGTGTTCGAGCACGTCGAAGCAGGTGACGAGATTGAAGGCGGCGTCGGGGTGTGGGATGTGGCCCGGCTGCATGGTGGCGACGCGGCCTCGGGGTGTGATCTTGCCCGCGCGTGCGACGGCCACGGGGCTGATGTCGACGCCGTGGGCCTCGAAGCCGAAGGTTGGCATGCCCAGGAGTGCGACGACGTAGCCCGCGCCGCAACCGACGTCGAGGGATCTGCCCGGGAGTGCCCGGAGGCGATCCGCAAACATGAGGCAGGCGTGATACCCGGGCGAGCCGTGGGCGTCGTTGTACCCTGGGTTGGTGGCCACGACGCGGTCGTAGATGGTGGCGTAGTCTGGGGTTGCTGTGGTGGTCATGGCAAGGCCTCGCGGTCGTGGAATGCCATGAGGTATCGGCTTGCGGGGAGCGATTTCTGGGGATTTACTCGCTTCCGGCGACCTGATTGACTTCTTCGAGGCTGGTGACGCCTTGGGCGGCCAGTCTCAGGCCAAAGGTGTGGAGTGTCGTGAAGAGGTCTGCCTCGATGACGTTCTTGATTGCCTGTATGGAGGGGTCTCTGAGGACGATGTCTCGCAGGGCGTCGTTGAATTCGAGGAGTTCGAAGATGGCGCGACGGCCGATGTATCCCGTGCGGAGGCAATGTGCGCAGCCGGTGGGGGTGTAGACGTGGTTCGCTTTTGCCATGTGCTTGCTGAGGGTTGGGCCGAGTTTGCTGGCCTGGCCCGGCGAGAGCGGGACCTCGTGTCGGCAGTTTGTACACAGCACACGGACGAGCCGCTGGGCGAGGATAAGGTTGAGTGCGTTTGCGACGAGGTATGGCTCGACGCCGAGGTCGAGGAGCCTGAAGACGGCGGCGACGGTGTCCTTGGCGTGGATGGTGGAGAAGACAAGGTGGCCGGTGACGGCGGCCTGCATGGCGGTGCGTGCGGTTTCGTCGTCTCTGATTTCACCTACGAGTATGACGTCTGGGTCTTGCCTCAGGACGCTGCGCAGGAGTCCGCTGAAACCAAGGCCTTTCTTGTCGTCGACGGGGATCTGGGTGACGCCTGAGAGCTTGTACTCGACGGGGTCTTCGATGGTGATGACGTTCTTGCGTTCGCGGTCGATCTCGCGGATGCAGTTGTGGAGTGTTGTTGTCTTGCCGCTTCCTGTGGGCCCGCAGACGAGGAGCATTCCCTGGTTTTTGGAGAGGACTGATCGGATGCGTGGGAGCATGTAGGGTGCCAGCCCGAGGTCTTCGACGGATTGCGGCACACCTCGGCCGTCGAGGACGCGCATGACGAGTTTCTGTCCTCCGACTGCTGGCGTGAAGCTGATGCGATACTCGACCCTTCTGTTTTCGGACTCTGTGTTGAAGAGGGCGGACATGGTTCCGTCGTGGATGGCCTGCTTTCCGGCGATTTCCATCTCGCATGCGGTCTTGATGAGGTTGCAGGCGAGTGTGCCGACGCTGGCGGGCAGATCTGCCAGTGGGACCATCTGGCCGTCGACGCGCAGTCGTGCCTGGAAGGTTTCGCCTCTTGGTTCGAGGTGGATGTCGGTGGCCCGGCTCTTGTCGGCGCTTGTTAGGAGGAGTCGGACGGCGACGGGCCCGGGGCTCTGTCCGGTGAGGGCACCGGTGCGCTGGCCCGAGGCGTTGAGGATGGTGATGTCCTGCTGGAGTTGGCCGGCGGGGGGGAGGCTTTCGATGGCTCGTCGGATTTCCCTGGCCCAGGTTGCCTTCTCGGCCGAGACGCCGGACTCGGCCTTGTTTCGTGACATGCGTGTGACGGTCATGGTTGCCGAGTCGCCGCTATCGGGGCCTGAGTCGTGTGAATCTGCGGCGGTTTCGACAATGAACTCGTGCCCACCGACGCGTATGACGTCGCCTTGGTCGATGTAGGTCTGCTGTACTTTGACCTCGTTGACCCGTGTGCCATTGCGGGAATCGAGATCGATGATGATGTAACGGCCTTGGTCGTCCGGGCGGATGGTGCAATGGTGGCGGCTGGCCTTTTCGTCGGCCAACCGAACGGTATTTGTTGGGTGTCTGCCTATGGTGATTTCCCTTCCGTCGAGTGGATGGGTGCGTCCCTGCCAGCCGAGGGGCCTGAGGAGTCGCTGTTGTTCTTGGCGGTTCATGTTTTGTTGCGGTTCCTGGTCTGCTGTCTGTGAAGGCTGGGGTCGTACCAGTGTACAGCGTTCGGGTTGCGGGCGTATCGGTTGTGGCCTTGGGTGTCTGAGTGTGGGACAATGGAGTGTGGAACATCCGCCGATCGAGTTGGAGCGAGACCCGGTGCCGCCGCCGTTGCGGGACACGGTTGCGTTGCAGGCGACGGTTGAGGATGCGATCGGGTGCCTGGCACAGGATTTTTTGTTGCAGTCGATCGCGTGCGTTCGAGAGTTTGGGAGTTTTCACGTCGCGGTCTCTGGTGGTGGCTCGCTGGTGTTGCTTGAGCGGTTGTGCCGTGAGTTGATGGTTGATCCTGCGTATCGGTCTTTGCCTTGGCGTGAGACGCACGTATGGACGGTGGATGATTCGGCGGTGGCGCATGACCATCCGGAGAGCGTGTACGGGGTGTTGCGAGATTTTGTGATCGGTCACTCGGGGATCCCACGTGGGCAGGTGCATGGGATGTCGGCGTTTCGGCCTGCCGCGGACGTTGAGTACGAGCGTGCGTTGGTGGGCTCGCTTTCGTGCCGGCCCTCTGGGCACGACCGTCTGGACATGGCGGTGCTGGCCCTTGGAGCGGGAGGTATCGCGGGGCGTTTGGATCCGATGCATGTTGGCGGGACGGAGCGTTTGGTGGTTCGTCTGCCGGACGGGAGCGTGACGATGACGCCTCGGATGCTTTCGGGGAGCCGGTTTCTGGGTGTTGTCGCGGTGGGCGGCGAGGTTCGTGGGGCGCTCGAGCGTGTGAGTCGAGGCGAGATCGACCCGGTTCCGACGCTCATGGGCGGGCATACCCGTTGGTACGTCGATCACGAGGCGAGCCCGCAGGGTTGCGCTGCGTCGGTGAAGAGCCATCGATGAACCAGTCGATCGTTCCCAACGAGCGGGTGTCATTCAAAGTGCGGTACGAGGACGAGCACCTACTTGTGGTTGAGAAGCGCGCGCGGGTTGCAACGGTGCCGGGCAAGGGGCACGCGGAGGACACGCTGCTCAACGGATTGTTTTCGCGGTATGGTGCGCGATTGCAGAATGTCGGTGCCGCCCGGGATTTCGGGATGCTGCATCGCCTTGACAAGCCCACGAGCGGGCTGGTGCTGGTAGCTTTGACGCCGCTCTGTCATGAAGCGATGTCGGCGTTGTTCCGGGAGCGGAAGGTGGCAAAGTTTTATTATGCGATCACGCGTCGGGCCCCTTCGAAGTTGCCCGTGGGGACGATCAACCGCCCGATTCTGGAAGAGCACAAGTCGATGAAACTGGCCCGGGTGGCTTCGGGTGGGAAGCCCTCTCTCACGGCGTACCGGCTCGTCGGGCAGAGCGCGGCGGCGGCGTTGCTGGAATGCCGGGCGGTGACGGGCCGCCTGCACCAGGTTCGGGTGCATCTGGCTTCGATCGGCTGCCCGATCCTTGGGGACGACTTGTACGCGAACGCGACGATCGCCGGTGCGGCTGGGCGTCTGATGCTGCACGCGCACCGGCTGTCCTTTGAGCACCCGATGACCGGTGTGGGTGTGGACGTGTTGTCTCCGGTGCCTCGGGATTTTGCCGGGATGCTCAAGCGTGTGGGGCTGGCGGGCGTGGGTGTTTGATGGCTGGTTGGTAGGTGCTGGTTTGGAGGTTTGGGGTGTCCCATTTTTTGCCTGCCGAGGGCCGTACACTGTGCAACGCGAGGGGCCCCGGCGCGGTATGGTGCCCTGGTTCTCGTGCATTGGAGGCCGCATGACCCGACCGCTGAGCTCTCGGAAGAGTTTTCTTGTCCGCACCGGTGTTGGTGCGGTGGTCCTTGGGAGTACGCTCTTGATGAGCGTGCCTTCGGTTGCGTACGGGCAGTCTGGATTGACGCAGACTGGAAGCCTTCGACCTCCGCGTCCCGAGCAGCCTGCCAAGCCTCCGGTGATTACGAACTTTCTGATTGCCGGAGTTGTGTTGGTGAGCATCGTCGCTGCGACGGTGATTCCGGCGAAGCGTGGCCACCAGGACTGACGTGTTCGTGTGCGTGATTGGAGTTTGTGGTTGGAAGATCCAGGAGCCCCCAGCATGAGCGAGCAGGTGCAACGGTCCCGGCTTGGCCGCGTTTCGGATCCACGATATTTTCTTGTCGCTTTGAATGCCGGTTTGTTGCTGGCGCTTGGCGTGGTGATGCTGTCTCCCGGGGCGATCGCGCAACAGGCGCAGCGTCCTCGTGGCGAGTATCTGATCGTGGGCGGTCAGATGACGGGCTCGCCGAGCAACGCAGTGCATGTGATCGACACGACGAACCAAGAGATGATCACGCTTCGGTGGGATCAGGCTCGCAAGGCGTTCGATGGTCTTGGGTATCGCAACTTGCGGAATGATGCCCTGGCCGCCGGGCAGGGGGGTGGCCGATGAGCCGTCGTACCAACGGAGACGATCATCGTCGTGGTGTGATGCCTCTGGTTGCCAGCGCGTTGGTGCTGGGTGGTTTGTTGCTGGTGCAGGCCGGCCGCCCCGGAGATTCGGGCCCTGCTTCGGTTTCGAGCGTTCTGGCAGAGATGGTTGCTGTTGGCGGCGGCTTTGCGGCCATGACGACGCAGGGGCAATCCAGTAGCGAGGAGTTGCTGTACGTGTTGGACCAGCGTTCGGAGCGTCTGATGGTGTACCGCGTTGAGAACCAGCGTGAGGTTGTACTGCAACGGACCGAGGACCTGGCGCGTGTGTTCACGCAGGCTCGGGCTGCGGCCGGCGGCGGGCGCTAAGCGTTTGCACGATGCCGATCGTACCGCTCCCGCAATTTGAGGCCGATCTCGCGGCGTACACCGACGAACAGGACCGGCTGGCGCGCGAGCGTCTGACGCCTCCGAAGACGGTGGTGTGTCGGTTTGGGTCGATGCGATTGATCGGAGAGTTTCGATACACGCTGGACGTGACGCCGGGGTGTGGCAGCAAGCTTGTGGTGCGGACGTTTCGCGGGACGGAACTGGGGGAGATGCTGACCAGCACGTGCCCCAATAGCGGGTGTGGCAAGAGCATCAGTCGGCAGGAGATGCTGCGGTACATCGAGGCCTCTGGCGGTCGTGACTTCCCGTTTTACGACAAGGGGCGTGTGCTGCGTGTGGCGACGGTCTCGGACCTGGATGGGCAGTCTGCGTGCGAGCAATCGGCGCATGGTCTGAAGTTGCGTGCGCGGGCTGTTTGCGAGGAACTCGGATTGGACATCCGCGTTGTGGATGCCGAATCGATCCTGGGCGGGGAGTTGCGGACCTATTACTACCTGGTCGAGCAGGGCGAGGGTTTGCCGGGTCAGCCCAAGGGCCCAACGCCTCGCGGGCCGGACCCTCGATTGCAGGCTGGCCGACTGCGTGATGCGATGCAGCGTGAAGCCCCCGAGGGATGCCGTGTTGAGGTTCGCCCGGTTGGTGCTCGCGATGAGGCCCGGCTGACGGCGGACTACGAGCGTTGTGGCCAGCATTGCTGTTGCAAGAACTTTCTGAAGGTGCTCAAGCCCGTGCCGATGCGTGCGGCCAAGCAGCAGAAGGCGACGCTTGATCCTCTGAAGATTTCCGGGCGTTGCGGGCGGTTGATGTGCTGCCTGCGATACGAGGACGAGAGTTATCGCGAATTGGCGGCTCGTTTGCCGCATCGCAAGACGCGAGTGGGTACGAGCGAGGGTGTGGGCGAGGTTGTCGATACACAGATTCTGACGCAACTGGTGTTGGTTCGGTTGGAATTCGATGGTCGTGAGATCGCGGTGCCTGTTGAAGACCTGATCGATCCGAGCGAGGCGCCGGTGCGGACCGTCCCCGAGGTTCGCCGTAAGCCCGAACCGATCGCTCGTGCCGAGGCCTCGGTGCGGCCCGCGAGCGGGGATGCTTCGGAGGGCGTGGAAGGCCCGGTGCGTAAGAAGAAGCGGCGCAAGAAGAAGCCACTTGCGGATGGTGGCAAGGTGGATGGAGTCAATGCGCCGGGCGCTTTGGAGGGTGAGGGCACGCCGATGCGCAAGAAGCGGCGTCGCAAGCGTCGCCGTGGTGGGGGAGCGGTTGATGGGGGTGGTGGCGAGCCTGGTTCGGGGCCTTTGGAAGGCTGAGTCTGTCGGGGGGATTCGTGCGTGTTACGTTTGCATGGCTCTTGCCATGAGCGGGCCGCTGGCGCGTTCGAAGTCGTCCTTGGCGAGGCAGACTGTCCGCCATCGGGCGCTGCGGACGCGCATATTGGCGGCGTAGGCCTCGATGTCGATGGCGCGCAGAGCGTACCAGCGATCTTTGAAGATCCAGCAGTCTTCGAAGATGGGGCTCAGCGTGGTGGGCGGCTCGTCGGTGCATTCGTAAACGAACACAAAGCATCCGACATAGCCCGGGCCAAAGAGGGCGGCCCATCGCCTGAGGCTGTCGACGTCGTCGTCGGTGACCCAGTTTTCGAGCCTTGTCGAGCCCGCGGGGAGGCGCCGGCCTTTGAGTTCGACGAGGAGGTTGGGCGTGCCGTAGAGGACGAAGTCGAAGGCCTTGAGTGTTCGTGCCTGGCCGTTGCGGCTGGTCTTGAGTGGCGCCTGTTCTCCGGGGAGTATGGCTCGCCTTGCCTCGTCGACGGCGACATATGGGACCCCGCGTTCGAAAAGCATGGCCGTGAATGCCCGTTCGTAATGGACCTGTCGGCGTCCCATATGTGATGGTAGCGTGATGTTTGGAGGTGGGCCTGATGCTGGCTTGCGGGTGTTGGGTTGTGCGATTTGGCTGGCAGGGCGGGTGCGGGTTTTGTGGCTCGGGATTCCGAGCGGGTTGGTGCGTCGTTCGGGCCGGCTCGGGTGATGGACGATACGATGGTGTATGTCGCAGTTGCTGACCGATCCGAAGGCCCGCCTCGCGCTGGTGCGTGAGTTGCTCGAGGGCGTGAGTCTGGCTCGCGAGCCTGGGGAGATCCAGGTTGCATTTCGGCAGTTGTGGCGTTTGTACCCGGTTGATTTGTACGTGTCGGCGTCTGTGCGTGGGCTGGCGCGCGGGTCTTATAAGTTGACGAGGCTGATCGATACCCGTGAGGCGGCCGCGGCGTCGGACGGTGGTGTGTCGTTGTATGCCCGGATGGATCCGTGGCGGCATTGGTCAACGCTGCCGACGTACGAGGGCGGGCTGATCGGGCAGTTGATTGACCGTGGCGAGCCTGTGGTGATGCGTCTGGACGGTCTGCGGGACGATCCGGCGTTGGGCCCTGCCGCACTGGAGATGCGATCGGTGATGGCGACGCCGATTTTTGATCGTGGCCGCCCCGTGAACTGGGCCTTGCAGTTTGCGCGTGCCCCGGATACCTACGACGACGAGGCGCTGGAAATTTTTGTGATGGTTGCGAACCTCGCCGGGACGGCTACTCGCAACCTTGTGTCGGTGCGCGAGGCCGAGCGTGCGACGGTCCGGCTGCGGACGCAGTTTGAGGAGGTTGCCCGTGTGCAGCAGTCTTTGCTTCCGCGGACGCTGCCTTCGATCCCTGGTTTGAAGGTTGCCACGAGTTACCTGACGAGCGATGAAGCGGGGGGTGATTATTATGATTTCTTCCACTTCGAGGACGGTCGTTGGGGCATCCTGATCGCGGACGTCGCGGGCCATGGCGCGGCGGCGGCGACGGTGATGGCGATGCTGCACGCGATCTTGCACGCGTACGAGGGGAGTGGTGTGCACCCGCACCTTGTGCTGGAGCACGCGAACAGCCGTCTGGTGGCTGCGGGGCTTGAGGGGGCTTTTACGACGGCGTTTCTGGCGATTTATGATCCATCGACGGGCGAGTTCCAATTCAGCCGGGCGGGGCATAATCCACCGCGTTGGAAGCACGGGGCGACGGGCCTGGTGAGTTCGATCGAGGAGGCTGGGACGCTTCCCCTTGGTGTTTTTGAGCCACTTGGAGCGACGAGCGCTTCGATCCGGCTGGAGCCTGGCGACACGATCGTGCTGTACACCGATGGGATTACCGAGGCATTCAACGCCAGGCGCGAGATGTTCGGTGTGAAGGGGCTGGACGCGGCGTTGGAGGAATGCTCAGGTCAGCCCGCCTGCGTGGTGGATTCGGTACACGGGGCTTTGTATGAGCACACGCGGCTTCGCACGCGCGAGGATGACCAGACGATCGTGGCCTTGCGGTACGAGCCAACGATGCGGGCGGCGTTGCCGACATTTGATTCGGCTGCCGGCGTGTTGGCATGAGCCCGGACGGTGATGCGTGGTACGAGGCGGCTCCGTTCGGCCTTGCGGATGCGGATGGGCGGCGGCGTGTTGAAGATGGTCTGCGGTTTTCCTGCACAATGTGCGGGAACTGTTGCTCGGGCGTGCCCGGGACGGTGATGGTCAACGTGCGGGAGATTGTGGCGTTGGCCGAGCGGCTTGGTGTTCGTGAGGACGACTTCTTGCAGCGATACACGAAGGTGGCCGATGGTGGCGTGTCGCTCGTGGAGCGACTGACTGCCTATGGGTGGGACTGCGTGTTTCTGGATCGGACGAGCGTGCCCGGGATAGCCTTGTGCGGCGTCTATTCGGATCGCCCCGAGCAATGCCGGACGTGGCCCTTCTGGAAGCGGAATCTGGTCGACGAGCGATCGTGGGCGCGAGCGTCGGCGACGTGTCCGGGGATCAACCGGGGGCCTTTGCATCCGGCATCGATGGTGAGGCTCACCCGGGACGCGAGCCCGATCTAATGGCCTTGGGAATGAACGGTCCGGGAGAGGTTGTGTTGGCGCGAGGCTGGCTGGAGGCGGCTCAGCGGCCAGCGGTTGGTTTTCGGCTAGGTGCGATTTATGCGATGATCGCGGACCAGGTTGCGGCTCGTGGCCCGGTGTGTGATGCCTCGGGTCGTTGCTGCAATTTTGAGTCGTATGGCCACCGGCTGTATGTGACCGGGCTTGAGGGGGCATGGTTCGTGCAGCGTTTGCCAGCGGGCACGTCCGGGTTGAGCCGGGATGGACTCGAGGGTGCTTTGGAGCGTGGGGGGTGCCCCTTTCAATCCGGGCTCTTGTGCGGCGTGCATGGAGTCCGACCGATGGGCTGCCGGACGTATTACTGCGACCCGACCGCGGAGGGTTGGCAAGAGGCTCTGCACGAGCGTTGCCACGGGTTGATTCGTGCGTTGCATGTGCGGGAGGGTGTTGAGTATCGTTACATGGAGTGGCGTGCCTTGCTCGGGATGCTCCTTGATGCTATTGAGACTCAATATCAAGAATGAAAGTGACGGGTCCGTCGTTACACAATGAGACTTGCATTTCGGCACCGAACACACCCGACTTCGTAATGATGTTCTTCTCTGCAAATTTCTCTACAAACGACCGAAAGAGAAGGACCGCCTGATCGGGCGGCATGGCGGCATCGAAACTGGGCCTCCGACCCTTGCCAAGAACGCAGGCGACTGTGAAGTTTGGAACCAGAAGTGCTTGCGGCTTCTGGAGTTCGAGCAGGCATCGGTTCATTTTTCCCTGCTCATCCTGGAAAATGCGCAGGTTCACGAGTTTCTCGACAGCCATTTGGACGGTCTGATCGGTGTCTCCTCGCTGCAAGCCGATCAGGGCGAGTAGGCCTCGTTCGATTTGGCCGCTAACATCTGCGTTTCGAGGGATCGCCACGCTTGCGTGGGAGACTCGTTGGATCACGATGCGCATGGCTGTTGTATCTCGTGGCTGGGAAGGTAGAGGATGGACGCAGAGACGTTGATTATTGGGGGTGGGCTTGCGGGCCTGAACTGCGCCTGCCATCTGCACGCTGCGGGCCACGAGTTTCTGCTGCTTGAGGCTCAGGATCGTGTAGGTGGCCGGGTGCGGACGGATACGGTTGTGACCGGGCACGGCGAGTACCGCGTGGATCGTGGGTTTCAGGTGTTGCTGACAGCGTATCCTCACGCTGCCGAGGCGTTCGATTATGATGCTCTGGATCTGTGCTGCTTCTATCCCGGGGCGATGGTGTATGTGGACGGTCGGTTGCACCGGGTGGCCGACCCTCGCCGTCGGCCCGGCGACGCTTTGATGGGCTTCAACTCTCCGGTGGCGACCACTCGGGACAAGATCCGGCTGGCGGAGTTTTCGCTGCGCGTGCTTGGAGGTTCTCTCGAGCAGTTGTGGTCTCGGCCGAATCGGACGGCGATCGAGATGTTGCAAGAGGCTGGATTTGCGCAGACCACGATCGATCGGTTTTTCCGGCCCTTTTTTGGCGGTGTTTTCTTTGACCTTGAGCTGACGACTTCGAGCCGGATGCTGGAGTTCTGCTATCGGATGTTCGCGCAGGGGCGTGTGTGCGTGCCCGCGGACGGGATGGGTGCGTTGGCTTTGCAGTTGGCGGATCGGTTGCCCGGCGGTTCGGTCCGCACCGATAGCCCGGTGGATTCGGTTGAGCGGAACGGGCAGGGCTGGATCGTGCGTGCTGGCGGGCATGCGTTGCGGGCGAAGAACGTCGTGGTAGCCGTGGAGGGCGACAAGGCCGCTGGCTTGCTTGGAGACCATGGTGGGTTGCCCGGGCCGGTTCGCTGGCGATCGACCGCGACGATCTCGTACGACGCTGCGGCATCGCCGACGGACGATCCTGTGCTCGTGCTCGATGGCATGGGCAGTGGACCGGTGAATCACGCGGTATCGATCAGCCGGGCTTCCTCGCGGTATGCGCCGGGGGGCCGGCATCTGATCTACGCGAATGTCGTGGACCCCGCCTTCCTTGAGCGGCATGGGGACGATGGGTCGCTTGATCTGGCATGCCGGCAGCATTTGCGATCGTGGTTTGGCGACGGTGTGGATGGCTGGAGCCCGATCCGGGTCGATCGGATCGGCCGTGCGCTGCCCGAGCAGAAGCCCGGTTGGCTCGAGCATCGCCAGCGTCCGGTGTCACTCGGTATGGGCTTGTATGCCTGCGGAGATTGGCTGGATAACGCCTCGATCGATGGTGCGCTGGGCAGTGGGAAGCGGGCGGCGACGGCGGTCCTTGAAGCGATGTCGGGGTAGGTTGGGGGCGATACGCTGGAGCGAAGGAGTGTCGCCCATGCGTTGCAGGTTTGCTCTCGTCGTTTTGATGCCGGTCTTTTTCTGTGGCCGTGCGTGGTCGCAGGTTGTGGTGGATTTTCCCGCTGGCGAGCAATCACTTGTGGTACGCGAGGCGCTGGGCGTGGAGAGCCTGGCGAGAGGTGGTCGCAGCCTGATCGTGACCGATCCCGTCGAGGCGGCCATGGTTCGCGGGGATTGGGCTGCGCCGGTAGAGGGCGCGGTGGTCACGGCGGCCGATGGACGCCTTTCGACGTGGCAGCGTCTGGCTGCCGATGGCGATGGTGTGTTCAGCGGTCGGCTGGCGGCGGGGTACTTGCACGTCGTGGTGCGCTCGGAGGCCGAGCGGATCGTGATGCTGCACGCGCGTGGTCACCGGCATGTGTTCGTGCATGGCGAGCGTCGCGGTGGCGATGTGTATGACCTTGGTATCACGGCGTTGCCGATTCTGCTGCACGCGGGCGACAACGAGTTTCTGTTTCGAGGTGGACGGGGGCGGATGCGGATTGAACTGCGTGAGCCCAAATCGGCGTTGTTCTGGCTCGAGCAGGACGTGACCAAGCCCGATGTTGTGGGAGCGGGCGAGTATCTTCTCTCCATGCCCATGGTGAACGCAAGCACGGATGTGTTGCTGGGGGTATCGGGCGGTTCTGGCGACGAATCGTTGGTCTCTGGGCTGGGTGGTGTTCCGCCGCTTGGTGTTCGGAAATTGCCGGTGCGGTTCGTGATGAACGCCTTGCCCGATGCGGCTGAGCAGCATGTTTCGTTCGAAGCACGGGCTGGGGATCGGCTTGCGCGTTCGGGGCTATCGCTGGCGTTGCGTGGCGCGGGCGACAGGCATTCGAAGACGTTCATCAGCGAGATTGATGGCAGCGTGCAGTACTATGCCGTGACGCCGGCAAGCGGCGGTCAAGAGCCCGAGGCGTTGATCCTGACGTTGCATGGGGCCAGCGTGGAGGCCAGGAACCAGGCGGCGGCGTATGCGCCCAAGGACTGGGCGGACATCGTTGCACCGACGAACCGTCGCCCCTTTGGTTTTGACTGGGAGGATTGGGGTCGCATCGATGCGATGGAAGTGCTCGAGCGTGCATCGGGGCATACCAGGCCCGAGCGGACGTACCTGACGGGGCACTCGATGGGTGGGCATGGAACGTGGCAGGTGGGAGCGCAGCTTCCGCACCGTTTCGCGGCCATTGCGCCGAGTGCGGGATGGCGGGACTTCTGGAGTTATGGCGGCGCGGGACAATTCGATGGGGACGACGCGGCTGGGGCTGTCCTGAACGCGGCGAACAACCCGAGCCGGACGCTGCTGCTCGAGGAAAACTACAAGCACCATGGCGTGTACGTCTTGCATGGCGACGCGGACGACAACGTGCCTGTCTCGCAGGCCCGGTTCATGCGAGAGCGGCTGGGTGGGTTTCATGCGAACTTTGCGTACTATGAGCGTGCGGGCGCGGGGCACTGGTGGGGCAATGAGTGTGTCGATTGGCCGCCGTTGATGGATTTTCTCAGCCGTCAGGCCATCGATCTGAATCCAATGCGTGACGCGCTGGTGACGATGAACCCGGCAATCAACGGCCGGGCGCGATTGTTCACGATCCATCGGCAGGGGCGCGCGATGTTGCCAACACGGGTCGAGCTGGGCCGTCGCGTGGCGGACAACGCCTTGGAGGCGACGACGGAGAATGTCTTGGCGCTTCGTGTGGAGTTTGCCGCGCTTGATGGGATGGACTTCGGTAAGCCCATCGCCGTGACACTGGATGGACAGGTGTTGGAGGTTGCTTGGAGCCCTCGTGCGCAGAACGATCTGCCGCACTTTGAGCGTGGTACTCTGGATGAGCCCTGGCGGCTTGTGCGTGCGTTCGATCCTTTCCGGAAGGGGGCCCACCGCGCGGGGCCCTTCAAGCACGCATTTGGCAACCGCATGGTGTTTGTGTACGCCACGGACGGCACGGCCGAGGAGAACGCGTGGGCGCTGGCCAAGGCTCGGTACGACGCCGAGGTGTGGCAGTATCGGGCGAATGGAGCGGTGGACGTTGTGCCCGATGCGGCCTTTGACCCTGAAGATCCCGCGCACAAGGACCGCAACGTGATCGTGTACGGCTGCGCGGACAGCCATCTGCATTGGGACGCGTTGCTTGGCGCGGCGCCGATCCGTGTCGAGCGTGGGATCGTGCGCGTGGGCGGCGAAAGTGTTGAGGGCTCGGACCTCTCGGTCCACTTTTTGTATCCAAGGCCCGGCAGCGAATCGGCGCTGGTTGGCGTGGTAGCGGGGACGGGCGGTGTGGGTCGACGGCTTGCTGATGAGCCCCGGTACTTCATTTCTGGCGTTGGGTATCCGGATTGGCTGGTGTGTTCACCGGTGGTGCTGGAAGAGGGCCTTTCGGGAGTACGCGGGGCGGGTTACTTCGGCACGGACTGGTCGATCGATCCGACACAGAGTGCGATGCGTCGCTGAGTTGTGGCGCATGCAAAAGCCCACGCGGAAGTGCGTGGGCGATCGCTGGCGGGGCTGGTGTCCGCTTAGCTCAGGCCCAGGAACGAGCCGATGCCTGGCGCGAACTTGACCACGAGGCCTGCGAAGACGACGGCCACGGATGAGAGCAACTTGATGAGGATGTTCAGCGAAGGGCCGCTGGTGTCTTTGAACGGGTCGCCCACGGTATCTCCGACGACGGTTGCCTTGTGGTCGTCGCTACCCTTGCCGTAGATGTACTTGTCTCCGCGTCCGTCCTGGACCATTTCTCGGGCGCGTGCGAGGAGGTCTTCGCGGATCTCTGCGGGGATTTTCTCGCGCTTGGTTGCGTCGTCGAGTGCGTCACGTGCGGTGATGCGTCCGTAACTTTCGAGGAGCTTCTTGGCGTTGTCCCATGCACCGCCGGCGTTTGCCATGAAGACGGCGACGGCAAAGCCTGTGATGAGCCCGCCGGCGAGCAAGCCCATGACGCCGCTGACTCCCAGGATCAGGCCCGTGGCGACTGGAACAAGGACTGCCAGGAGGCTTGGGAGGACCATTTCCTTGAGCGCGCCCTTGGTGGCGATTGTGACGCAACGGGCATAATTGGGGAGCTTGTTGTCGCCGGTGCCGACCTGGGTTGGCCAGGCCTGTGGGTTTGCGATGTCGGCGTCGGTCATGCCCTCCTTGCGGAACATGACCCGCATCTCGGCGAACTGGCGGCGGCACTCCTGCATCATGATGTTCGCGGCTCGGCCGACGGCGTCCATGGTGAGGGCGCAGAAGAGGAAGGTGAGCATGACGCCGATGAACAGGCCGCCCAGGAGCGTTGGGCTGGTCATGGAGACGTTGTAGAACAGCAGCACGTCGGCGATGGAGATCTGCCCCGTGTTGACGGCCTTGAGTTGGACACGGTGGTTGTGGTCGCCGTGGGGAAACTCTCCGGTGAGGGTGAGGTTGCGGGTCATGCCCAAAGCCGCTGGATCGCTGGCACCGGAGACGGTGAAGGTCTTGCCGGGCTTGATCTGGGCCATGGCGCCGCCCTTGCCGAAGTGCCCTCGCTCGGCGATGTCGTCGAATTGGAAGGTATCGATGATGAGGGCGCCGCCGGTGTAAGAGATGGTTCCGTCCTGTGCCTTGTGGAAGATTCCAAAGCGTCGATGCCCTTCATAGACCGCGTGGGTACGGCCGGGTTCGGCGGTGGTGAGGACTGCGGCCTGCTGCTGAGCGAACTTGGTTGTCTGCTTGTTGGTGTGGTACTGCACGACCTGGACGTATGCGGCCAAGAGGGCGAGCGCGGTCAGGGCTGCCGAGCCGATGGCAAAGCCCTTGCCCGTGGCGGCGGTGGTGTTGCCTATGGAGTCCAGGAGGTCGGTCCTTTCGCGGACGTGGGGCGGCTGCCCGGACATTTCGGCGTTGCCGCCGGCGTTGTCGGCGATCGGTCCGTAGGCGTCGGTGGCCAGGGTGATGCCCAGGGTGGCGAGCATGCCGACGGCTGCGATGCCCACGCCGTAGAGGCCCATGAGCAGGTTTTCGTTGCCTCCGGCGACGCCGAAGGCGATGAGGATGGCCACGACGACGGCGAAGATGGAAAGCCAGGTGCTCTTCATGCCCTCGGCGATGCCTGAGATGATGACGGTTGCCGGCCCGGTGATGGCCTGCCGCGCGATGCGTTTGGTTGGCGGGTGCTCATAGCTTGTGCAGTATTCGGTCCACCATGCGATGACCAGCCCGCTGATGAGGCCGGCGGCGATGGAGCCGCTGAACTGGTACCACTTGACGCCCAGGAGCCTTGCGGTTTCGGCGTCTCCCAGCAGAAGGAATGGGATGGCCAAGGCGGCCAGAAGGAGCAAGGCCGAAGAGAGCCAAACGCCCATGTGCAGGCTCTTGAGGAGTTCCTTGAAGCCCGCGTTTTCTTTGGTACGGACGGCGAAGACACCGACGATTGATGCGAGGATGCCCACGCCGGCGAGTGCGATGGGGAGTGTGCCGACCTTCATGGCCAGGTCGTAACCGCCTTCCATGCCTCGCAGGACGGTGACACTGAAGGCCGCCGAGACACCCAGTGCGATGGCGGCGATGATGGAGGAGTAGTAGCTCTCGTAGAGGTCTGCACCCATGCCGGCAACGTCGCCGACGTTGTCACCGACGTTGTCGGCGATGGTGGCCGGGTTGCGTGCGTCGTCTTCGGGGATTCCGGCCTCGACCTTGCCGACGAGGTCTGCGCCGACGTCTGCGGCCTTGGTGAAGATGCCTCCGCCCACGCGTGCGAAGAGGGCCTGGAGGCTGGCGCCCATCTTGAAGGAGATAAGCACGGTGACCATGGCGGCCAGGAGGCCTTCTCGGTTGCCCTCTTCGGCGAGGCTGAACATGCCGAGCTTGTCACCGAAGCCGATGAAGAAGAAGTACCAGAAACTGAGGTCGAGGATGGCGACCCCAACGCAGGTGAGGCCCATGACGGCCCCGGATCGGAAAGCGATGGTCAGGCCGCCGTTGAGGCTTGTTTTGCAGGCGGTTGCGGTTCGTGCGCTGGCGTTTGTTGCCATTCTCATGCCGAACCAGCCGCACAGGCCCGAGAGGAAGCCTGCGACAGGGACGCCGACCATGGCCCAGACGGGCTCGAGTTCTGCCCAGACCATGAGTCCCAGGACAAAGACGAGCGCGATGAAGACGGCGCCGACGACTTTGTACTGGCTCTTGAGGTAGGCCATGGCGCCTTCGCGGACGGCCTGGGCGATGCGGACGGTTTCGCCTTCGCCCTCGGACTGCTTCATGACGCTGTTGCGCAGGTGGGCAGCGGTGAGCAGGGCGGCGACACCGGCGATGGGTGCCACGTAATAGGGGAGGGGGATATCACCAATGGATGCCAGTGGCAGGGCCAGTGTTGACGATGGCAAGACAGGCATGATGCGGGTCCCTTCTTCGCGTCTTCACGATGTTCAGGCCGTGAGAAGGGCCGATCATAGTTCGGATATGGCCAGAATCCGACTCTCGGGTAGGGAGAATCTGAGAAGTTGGTCTTTGGCTTGGACTAGGAGTTTCCCTAATGCTCAAGACGTTTGTTGGGCTCATCCTTGCATTTGCCCTTGGGGCTGCCTGTCGGTGGATTTCCATCCCGGTGCCCGCGCCGAACCAGTTGGTGGGTGCTTTGCTGGTGCTCTCGGTGACGTTGGGGTACCTTGCGGCGGATCGGGTGATCGGGCCACCCGTGGCGAAAGAAACGCCCCCCGACGGCACGGTGTCCGTCGAGGGGCCATGACCCCACCGGGATTCGAACCCGGGTTTCCAGGATGAGAACCTGGCGTCCTGGACCTGACTAGACGATGGGGCCAGTCGGCGATTCGCCAGAGGCAACGCTAAGTCGTGGTGGGGCCGGGGTCAAATTGGTGTATGGACCAAGTTGGGTCGTGCCTAGGGAAACAAGAGGCCCGGGATGGTGCCCGGGCCTGTCGAGTGTTGGGGGACGTTTACGGGTTGCTTAGCTGTCGGCGATGGTTGCCTCGGCGGGCTTGGCCACGGGCGGTTCGATGCCGATTTCCTTCAGCAGTGCGTCGATCTTTTCGGTCTTCTGTGGCATGGGTGCGGCGGGGTGCAGGCCGTTGAATCGGACCCTGCCCTGCGCGTCGATGATGGCCACGTGTGGGATGCCCTGGACACCAAAATCGGGGTTGAAGACGTTCTGCTCGGTGAAGACCACGGGCCATGTGACCTTGTGGTTCTCCATGACGGCGGGCATGAGTTCGTATTCTTTCTGCGGGTCGCCTTGGCAATTGACCGCGCCTTCGACGCCTGGCACGCCGTAGACATTGCCTTGGATGCTGGTGACGCCGATGATGACAACGGGCTTGTCTGCGTAGTACTCCTGGAGTTCTCGCACCTTGGGGAAGCTGGCGATGCAGGGTCCGCACCAGGTTGCCCAGAAGTCGATGACGACGACCTTGCCCTTGAGGTCTGCCATGGAAGTGATGGATGTATCGCTGGACCATGCGATGGTCATTTCGGGCAAGGGGTGGTCGATGAGTTGGCCGCGTGCCGCTGCGCCATCCATGCGAGCGAGGACGTTGCGAACGTTGCGTTCTGCGTTGCCCAGGACGGGTTTTCCTTCATCATCGGTGGCGGCCAGCGCCTTGTTGAGGTTGTCGACCAGGCCGACGCGGACGGCTTCGCGGGTGGTTGGTTCGACGCCTTCGATGCCTGAGAACTTGTCCCAGAAGCTTGCCAGGTCCATCGCCATGGTCGGCTTTGCGTCACGGAGCATGGCTCCCAGGGCTTCGAGCTGTGGGCGTAGATCCTTGAGGACCTGCTTGTCGTTGACGGTTCCGATGGCTTGCCCGATGCCTTGTGCCTTGCCTTCCTGGATGGCTTTGTGCAGCGCCTTCTGAGCGAAGACGGCTTCTGCGAGTTCGCGCTGGAGCGAGGCGTCGGGGCGGCTGCTGCGGGTTGGGGAGCCGCGCATGAGCATGTCAAAGATGGCCAGTTCGACGCCCTGGATGCTGCCTGGTGTCAACGTTTGCTTGAGGACGCCCAGTCGCGCTCCAGCGGCGGCGCGTGCTTCGTCGGCGTTGAGCAGGTTGTTCTTGTGGAGTTTGTGCAGGTCGTCGATGCTCAGGGTGGTGAAGTCCAGGCCTTCCAAGGCCTTCTGCTGTGTGGCGACCCACATGTCAAAGGTGAGTTGCTGGCCCGATTCGCGAAGCTCGGCCCAGGCGTTCTGGAAGTTCTGGATGGCCTGATCGACGGGGGTTGCCGCGTCGGAATTGCCGGCAGGCTGGTTTTGTGCCAAGGCCACGCCTGCGGCGAGCAGGATGGCGAAGGCGGGCGTGAGGGTGCGGGTCAATTGGCGTGGCATGGGTCGATCTCCGTTTGGTGTTGCCGCGGTGTACGGCTTTCAGGGAAGGTTAGAGCGCGGATGCGCCGGGCGTAACAGCCCGTCGAGAATCAATTTTCAATGTCCTGAGCCTCGATGTAGCCCTTGATGTCTACCAGGTCTTTGTCCAGGGCCTTTCGCATGGCCCTTTTCATGAAGATGCCCATGAACGGGCAGGTGACCCTCGCGAGAAGCGTGGTGGGTGTGGCGTTGAAGTCGTAGCTGAGTCGGCAACCGCCGCCTCCGGTGCCCGGCTGTTCTTCCAGGACCGTGACGCGGCAGGAGTACTGCATGCCGTGGGAATTGGCGCTGAGTGTGTAGGCCCGGGGCGGGTCATACTCGGTAACCTCCATGGTTTCGGTGGCCTGCCTGCCGAACATGGTGCGAGTTTCCCTGAATCTGGTGCCGACACCGATAGGCGAGCCATCGGTTGCGGCTTCGAGCATCTCGACATGGTCGATCGCTGCAATGAAAGACTGGGCATTCGGGAAGTCGCTGGCGGTCTGGAAGACGGCCTGCTGGGTGGCGTTGATGTGTGTGGAGAGGAACATGCGCATATGAAAAGCTCCCGGGTTGGTTGGGTTTTGGAGTATAGTGAAAGATAGTCGCGGGTGTTGCCGATGATCGGTTCGACGAGCTTGGAGGCTACGGATCGATGGCGACGACGTGCCCTTGCGGGGCGATGATCGAGATCGACGACATCAACATCGCCGAGGGCGTGGCTTTGTGCCGTCGGTGTGGGAAGGTGAGCCGTCTTGGTGCCTTGGCGGGCGACGCTGTTGTTGGCCCTTTGGGTGCCATGGCAGGACGTAGCCCGACGGAAGCGGCAGAGGAGCGCAAGGCTACGGCATTGGCTCGCGGTGAGCCACCGCCGGGCTGTGGCATGTCCGACTATGGGGATCGTGTGGTGCTTGGGGTGTCGGCGAGGTCGACGTCTTCGGCGGCGGGGCTCCTGTTCTTCTGTGCGTTCTGGAATGGGATCGTCAGCATATTTCTGTTGTTGCTCTTTGCTTCGATCGTTGGGCACCTGGGCGTGACACTGCCGGCGTGGTTTCCGAATCCGATGCAGGGCCAAAGCAGCAACATGCCCTTGGGTGTGACCATCTTCATGGCTTTGTTCCTGACACCGTTTGTGGCAGTCGGGTTGGGGATGTTCTGGGCATTGCTGGTATCGCTGATGGGCCGGGTCGAGGTGAGGCTGCGCGGGCCCGAAGGTGTGGTGTTCACGGGGGTGGGTCCGGTGGGGTGGAAGCGGCGCTTCGATGCCGACCGTGTGCTTGCGGTGCGGTTCATGGAAGGCGACATCGAAGTGAACAGCCGAAAGCAGCGGGTCATCGTGATCAAGACGGAAGACAAGGACGTTTCTTTTGGCACGGGGCTGCCCGATCGTCGTCGACTTTGGCTTGGGGGTGTGCTCAAGACCATGCTCGAGCCGGTGCCCGGGCGTTGAACGGGGGCGGCGGGCTGTGGGTGGGGTGAATATGCTAGCGGCGAACCTATGCCGAACTGCTTGCTGGAGGATGTTGCTTGGCCTCTCCCGCTGTTTCGCCCGCTGCTGTGCCCGCCGTTGCTGCGGGCGATCTCCGCGAAGTGAACGCCCGTTCGTTGGAACGTGAAGCTGTCATCCGTATGGGTGGTGGTGCCAAGGCGATCGAGCGTCAGCATGAGAAGGGGCGTCTGACGGCTCGCGAGCGTATTGCAAGGCTGGTGGATGGGCGGCCCCGGAACGATCCGCATCGGCAGGAGATCCCCGGGTTCATGGAACTGGGGCTGTGGGCGGCCGAGGGGATGTACAAGGAGCATGGCGGGGCACCCGGCGCGGGCGTGGTGACGGGCATCGGGCTGGTGCAAGGCCGCCGGCACATGGTCATCGCCAACGACGCGACGGTCAAAGCCGGTGCGTTCTTCCCCATGACGTGCAAGAAGATCATCCGGGCCCAGCACGTGGCACGGATGGCGCGCCTGCCGCTGATCTACTTGGTGGACTCGGCGGGCGTGTACCTGCCCTTGCAGGAGGACGTGTTCCCCGATACGGATGATTTCGGGCGCATCTTCTACCTCAACAGCGTGATGAGCGCCGAGGGGCTCCAGCAGACGGCCGCCATTATGGGCTTCTGTGTGGCGGGTGGTGGTTACCTGCCCGTGCTGTGCGACACGCTGCTGATGACCGAGGGCAGCGGGCTCTACCTGGCTGGCCCGGCGCTTGTGAAGGCGGCCATCGGGCAGGAGGTGAGCGACGAGGAACTGGGCGGCGCGTCGATGCACGCGGCCATCAGCGGCACCATCGACTTCAAGGAAAAGGACGACGAGGCATGTTTGGTGCGGCTGCGCGAGGTGGTTGGCAAGCGCGGCGGCTCGGTGGTGCCCCAGCCCGATGCCATCCCGCCCATCCGCGACGCGAGGGATATCTACAACATCTTCAAGGACAAGGCAGGGCAGCAGTACGACGTGCGCGACGTCCTGGCCTGCGTGGTTGATGCCCGTTCGCTGCCCAATGCCGAGGGGCATGAGAGCCTGGAGCCCGACTTTGACGAGTACAAGGCCGAGTATGGGCAGAGCCTGGTGTGCGGCTATGCGCGCATCGGCGGGCACCCCTGCGGCATCGTGGCCAACCAGTGCGAGCTGACCCAGCGCGTGCAGGCGGGCGGCAAGGCCGGGCCCAGCAAGGCGGCGGGCATGCCTCGGGTGATCTACGACGACAGCGCCGACAAGGCGGCGCGGTTCATCATGGATTGCAACCAGCGGAAGGTGCCCATCGTGTTCGTCCACGACACCACGGGGTTCATGGTCGGCCGCGACAGCGAGCAGGCGGGCATCATCCGTAGCGGGGCGAAGCTGGTCAACGCCATGAGCAACTGCGTGGTGCCAAAGATCGTGCTCATCACCGGCAGCAGTTATGGCGCGGGCAACTATGCGATGTGCGGCCGTGCGTTCGAGCCCTTCCTGAGCCTGGCGTGGCCCGGCGGCAAGTGCGCGGTGATGGGGGCGGCCCAATCCACCGGCGTGCTGGCGACCATCGAGGAGCGCAGCCGTGAGCGCAAGGGCGAGGTGATCGACGAGGCCACGCACAAGCAGATCCTTGAGGCCGTTCGCGCGAGCTACAACGAGCAGCAGGACATCCACTACGGCGCGGCCCGCGGCTGGGTCGATCGGATCATCGAGCCGCACAAGACGCGCGAGGAATTGGTCGAGGCGCTGGCCAGCGCGAACCAGGGATGGGACTACTCGCGCGAGTTCAGGACCGGGGTCTTGCAGACGTGAGCGAGGAAAACGAACGCAGTTCCGCACCCAGGATCGCGCTGCTGACGTGCCGGCACCACGACCACATCGACCACGCCTCGGAGGGCAAGTTGATGCACGCGCTCGTGCGGCGTGGGGCCGTTGTCACGCTCATCGCTTGGACGGACATGCTCGACTATGTCGCCAGCGAGTGCGACGAGGATGTTGAGTTTATTGACGCAACCCAGGGCCGGTTCGAGGCCGTCGTGCTGAGGACGACGTGGGACTATTGGGAACGCCTCAATGAGTTTCGCGCGTTTCTAGAGGGCTGCGTTGTCGAAGATGTGGCAGAACTATTGAACAAGGCCACGACTGCACTGGCCAACCTCGACAAGGCCTACATGAAGGAACTCCAGACCCAGGGCGTGCCCATCGTGCCCACGGTCTTTGTCGAGCCCGGGCGGGAAGCCTCGGCGGTGGATGAGGCCCGCTCTCGCGGCTGGTCGGTCGTGGTCGTCAAGCCCGGCGTCGGCGCGGCGGCCAGCGGGCTGCGGCGCTTCGATCGCATCGACGAGGCTGTGGCGGAGTACCTGCGCGAATTGACGGCCACGGGCATGGCCCTGCTCCAGAAGTACCTGCCTCGTGTCGTCAGCGAGGGCGAAACGTCGCTGGTCTACTTCGATGGCCAGTTTTCCCACGCCGTCACGAAGGTGCCCGCTCCGGGCGACTTCCGCTCGCAGGTGGACTTCGGCGGCACGTATACGCTGGTGGAGCCGACGGCCGAGCAGCGGCAGGTGGCCGAGATGTCGCTGCTGGCGTGGGAGAAGCGGTACGAGGACAAGCCGCTGTACGCCCGGGTCGACCTGGTGCCGGGCGACGATGGGCGTCCCCTGCTTGGCGAGTTGGAACTGATCGAGCCGGAACTGTTCCTGGACATGGACGCGGGGGCGGCGGATCGGTTCGCCGACGCGATCCTGGCACGGGTTCGCGTGCCCGAGCCGTCGCGTGGGACCCTTGGCGAGAAGGCGTGGCAGGTGGGCTGCATCGCCTTGCTCATGTTCGGGTTTATCGCCTTTGCCATTGGGGTTGGCACGATCTTCGGTTGGCTGTTTGGCGGCCCCTGATCGGCACTGGTCGATTGCATGATTTCTTAGCGCCTCGCTCGCACGTGGGCAACACGCTGCGGCGCGTTGCATGTTATGTTTGGTGTTGTTGAATTGCGCGAGTGCCACGAAACCCATGGAGGGTGTGAGATGATGACGAGGGCTTTGACGGCTTCGATGTTGCTGGGCTTGGCCGCCGCTACGGCCAGCGCGCAGAGCGAGTTCTACCTGCATCTGCTGCACCATAACGACGGCGAGAGCCAGTTGATCAGCGCGGGCTCGGGCACTCTGGCCGACTTCGGTGGCATCGCCCGCTTTGCGACGGTGGTGGAGAACCTTCGGGCCGAGGCTCGGACGTTTCCCGCGGGCGACTTTGCGCGCGGCAGCATGTTGATCACCAGCGGCGACAACTACCTGCCCGGGCCCGAGTTCACGGTGAGCCTGCGCCGGGGCGTGCCCTTCTTTGACAGCGTGGGTCTGGACATCATCGGGTACGACGCGTTTGTCATCGGCAACCATGAGTTCGACTTCGGGCCCGACGTGATGGCCGATTTCATCAACGGGTTCACGATGAACCCCGCGCCGTTCCTGTCGGCGAACCTTGATTTCTCGGCCGAGCCGGGCTTGCAGGCGCTGGTGGACAGCGGCCGCATCGCGCCGAGCACGGTGGTGGAGGTGGCGACCGACAGCGGAGTCCGCCGCGTGGGCGTCATCGGCGCGACCACGACTGTGCTGCCCTTTATCTCGAGCCCCCGCGGGGTGGTGGTGCTGGATGATCTGGTGGGCATCATCCAGGCCGAGGTTGATGCGTTGGCCGCCGACGGCGTGAACATCATCATCCTTTCGAGCCATCTCCAGCGTCTGACCGAGGAGTTGTCGCTGATCGGCAACCTGCGCGGCATCGACGCCATCGTGGGCGGCGGCGGCGGAGAACTGCTGGCCAACCCCGGCGATCTCCTGGTGCCCGGGGACGCGCCTCAGACCGTTGCCGGCCAGAGCGGGTATCCCATCTTCGGCACCGACGCCGATGGCAACCAGATCCCTATCGTCACCACCAGCGGCGACTACCGCTATGTCGGCCGCTTGATCCTGGGCTTTGACACTGACGGGAACCTGGTGGAAGTGCTCGACGAGTCGGGCCCGGTGCGTGTCTCGGGTATCGGGGCCGATGCGGTGAGTCCCGATCCTCAGGTGCAGGAATTGGTGGTCGACCCGGTGGCCGCGGGCGTGGCAGCGCTTGCTGCTAACGTGATCGGCCGTAGCGAGGTGGACTTGGACGGGCGTCGCTCACGGGTTCGGAACTTCGAGACCAATTTGGGCAACCTGATCGCCGACGCTTTCCTCCAGAGCGGGATCGAACTGGCACCAGTGTTCGGCGTGGCGACGCCCGACGTGGCGTTGGCCAACGGCGGCGGCATCCGCAACGACAGCGTGATCCCCGCGGGCGACATCACCGAACTGGACACCTTCAGCATCCTGCCCTTCTCGAACTTCATCACGGTGGTGCCCGCCGTTCCCGCCGAGCAGTTCAAGGAGATCCTCGAGAACGCCGTGAGCCGCCAGGGCCTGGGCGACGGCCGGTTCGCGCAGATCGCGGGCTTTACGATGGAGTTCGACTGGCGCCAGCAGGCCCAGGTGCTCGATGGCTCGCTGATGGTGGTGACGCCGGGCGAGCGCGTCCGCAACGTGACCCTCAACGACGGCACGGCCATCGTGAGCGGCGGCGAGGTGGTGCCCGGCGCGCCCGCCATCGACGTGGCCATCGTCGACTTCCTCGCGCGAGGCGGCGACTTCTACCCCTTCCGCGGCCTTCCCTTCACCAACCTGGGCCAGAGCTACCAGCAGAGCCTGGCCAGCATGATCGAGGGCACGCTCATGGGCATGATCACCGCCGATGCCTATCCTGAGGGCGGAGAGGGGCGCATCGTCCAGAGTTGCCTGGGGGACTTCGACTTGGACGGCGAGCTGACGGTGTTCGACTTCCTTGCTTTCCAGAACGCCTTTGACCGGGGCTTGGCTTCGGCCGACTGCAACCGGGATGGCAGGCTTGACCTGTTCGACTTCCTGTGCTTCCAGAACGCCTTCGCCGCCGGCTGCCCGTAATCCTGCCGCATCCGCTTCTAACGAGCCCGGGCTATGGCCCGGGTTTTTGTTTGCCATCGGGGTGTCCATACCATCGCCCCATGCCCGTGGACCTGGACAAGGCGATGCTCGACCTGGCCGGCCGCCTGGCGCTGCTGGGGTTCGGGCGGGTCGAGCCCAACCCGATGGTGGGATGCGTGATCGCGCGCGGCGATCGGGTGCTGGGCGTGGGCGCGCATCGTGAGTTTGGCGGGGCGCACGCCGAACGGCGAGCGCTCGAGTCGGCCCGTTCGCAAGGCCATGACGTTCGCGGCGCGACGGCGTACGTGACGCTCGAGCCGTGCGCGCACACGGGCAAACAGCCACCTTGCACGGACGCGTTGCTCGAGGCGGGCATCGGTGAAGTGGTGTACGCCGCCGCCGACCCCAACCCACAAGCCTCGGGCGGCGCGGCGGTGTTACAGGCCGGTGGCGTGCGGACGCGGCTCTGTGGGGCGAGCGTGCTGGCGACGGCGGTGAGCGCGCCCTTCCGCCAGCGTGTGGTCGAGGGCCGGCCCTGGGTCATTGCCAAGTGGGCCCAGACGCTCGACGGGCGCATCGCCACGCGCGCGGGCGACAGCCGATGGATCTCGGGCGAGGGCTCACGCCGGCGCGTCCACGCCCTGCGTGGTCGGGTCGATGCCATCCTCACGGGCATGGGTACGGTCATGGCCGACGACCCGGCGTTGACGGTGCGCCGGGGCAAGCCACGCAAGCGGCCCGTGCGCGTGGTGCTCGACGCCGACCTGGAGATCCCCCTCGATCGCCAACTGGTGCGCACCGCGTGCGAGACACCCACGATCGTGTGCTGCGAGGCAAACGTGGCCACCGCGCGCATCCGGGCCGATCGTCGCGCGGCAATGGAAGCCATGGGCGTGCGGGTGCTGGGCTGCCCCGCCGGGCCGGGCGGGCTCGACCTTCGTGCCACGCTCGGCATCTTGTATCGGGATGCCGGCGTGAGCGGCGTCTTGGTGGAAGGCGGCGCGGGGCTGCTGGGCTCGATGTTCGAGGCGGGCGTGGTCGATACGGCGGTAGCCTACATCGCTCCGCTGTTGCTGGGCGACGAACTGGCCCGGGCCGTGGCGGTGGGGCGCGTGGCGCCGGCGCTCTCGGCTGGCGTTCGGCTGGGCCTCGCCCGCGTGCGTCGCGTGGGCCAGGACGTGGAACTGACCTACTGCCGCCCCCCCGTGGCCGCGGATTCGGGCGTCCAGAACGCGAGTTGAGGCTGGACCTGGAAGGCCGTTCGTCGGCCCTCGGCTTCGACGTGCAGCACCGTGCCCGGCTCGCAGTGGGCCGTGCGCACCTGGGCCAAGGCGATGGGCGTGGCCCCGAGCATCGGCGCGAGCGTCGAACTGGTGACCGTGCCGATGGATTTGTCCGAGGCCGGTTCGGCGTAGACGTTGGCCCGCTCGCTTGGCAGGTGTGGCTCCTGCCCGCTTGCCAGCCGCATGGCAACCGTCTTCTGCTTGGGCTGCCCCAGGCTGTGCATCCGAGCGACGACTTCCTGCCCCAGGTAACACCCCTTGGTGAACGAGACGCGGTCGTGCAGCACGCCCGTCTCGGCGGGCAGGTTCTCGCTGGTGAAGTCGATCTGGAACAGAGGCCATCCGTTCTCGATGCGGGCGATGTTGCAAGCCATCCATCCGCAGGCACGCACGCCCTGTGTCGCGGCCAAGGCCTCGTAGATGGCCCCGGCTTGATCGGCGGGCATGGTCAGGAGCAGCCCAACCTCGCCCGTGCTGTCCTCGCGCTCGACGTGGACTTGCACGCCGCGCACCATGACGGTCATCGCGGTATTCGGATCGGGGTGGATGTGCTCGTCTGTGTCGGCGACGGCCATGAGCGCGCGGGCGGCGAGCGGGCCGTGGAGCGCCAGGCGGTGCAAGCGCTCGCTGGCGTCTTCGAGCGTGACGTCTTCGGAGAAGACAAACTTGGACAGTGCCTCGGCGGTGGGGCCCGCCACGAGCGCGTCGGTGGCGATCATGGTCTTCTCGCCCGTGTCGCACAGGCGCAGGTCGGCCTCGATGCGACCCTTGCGGTTGAGCCAGAACCCCCGTACGCACCGCATGGGTTCGAGGCCCTTGAGTTCCTGGGTGATGAGGTTGTTCAGGAAGGCGAGGCGGTCGGCTCCGGTGGCCACGATGGTGCCGCTGTTGGGCAGGTCCATGAGGGCGGCACCCTTGCGGATGGCCGCGTACTCGAGCTCGACGGCCTCGAAGGCCATCGGCACCAGCAGGCCTCGCTCGGGGGCGCCCCATGGCTGGAGGAGTGCGCCTTGGGATTGGTACCGGTCGAGCATGGGGCTTCGTGTGGCCATCGTGAAAACTCTAAGCCGTCCGGGGCTTGGGAAGGTACACTGTGGGCCTGATCCGTGAAAACCCCCGGCGGCCCACCGCCGGACGCCGAAGGAGCCCGCCTTGAAAGACGACCTGAACATCGACCTGCTCAAGCGCCTGTGCGAGACCCCCGGCGTGCCGGGCCGCGAGGAGCGTGTCCGCGCCCTGATCGAGGACGAGGTGCAAGGCCTCTTCGACGAGACCTATACCGACGCGATGGGTTCGCTCATCTGCACGCGTCACCCGCGGCCCAAGGGCGACTCTGGCTCGAAGAAGACCAGCAAGAAGAAGGCCGCCCCGGCCAAGGGCGAGGCCCGCCGCGTGATGCTGCTCAGCCACATGGACGAGATCGGGTTTTACGTGAGCCACATCGACGACAAGGGGTTCATCCGCGTGAACCCCGCGGGTGGGTTTGACACGCGCAACCTCTTCAGCCGCCGCGTGCTGGTGTGTACCAGCGGGGGAGACCTCAAGGCCGTCATGAACCCCGGCGGGCGTCCCATCCACATCTCCAGCCCCGAGGAGCGCAACAAGGTGCCCGAGGTCAAGGACTTCTTCATCGACACCGGCATGCCCGCCGACGAGGTGAAGGAGAAGGTCCGCATCGGCGACTATGTCGTTATGGACGAGCCGCTCATCGAGATCGGGACCAAGGTCGTCAGCAAGGCGTTGGACAACCGCTTTGCCTGCTGGCTTGGCATCGAGAGCATCCGCAAACTTCACAAGGGCGGCAGCGGGCATTCGTGCGAGGTCGTGGTCGCCTTCACGACGCAGGAAGAGGTGGGGCTGCGCGGTGCCAAGACCGCCAGTTACGCCGTCAAGCCCGACATCGGCTTGGGCATTGACGTGTCCCTGGCCTGCGACACGCCGGGCGTGCCCGAGGCCGAGGCTGTCACGCAGCACGGCAAGGGCTTCGGGCTGCACATCCAGGACGCGAGTTTCATCGCCAATTACGAACTGGTGGACCAGATTGAAAGCATCGCCAAGAAGAAGCGCATCGCCTACCAGCGCACCATCCTGGCCCGCGGCGGGCAAGACGGTGCCGCCGCCCAGCAGGCCGCCGCTGGCGCTAAGGCCATTGGCATCGTCTGCGGCACGCGCTACATCCACACCGTGACGGAGATGATCGACCGCCGAGACCTTGGTGCCGCCCGCGACATCGTGGCCGCGGCGCTGGCAGTGTTGTAGGGTTTCAGCCGCCAAGGGCGCACAACTTGTACAGCACCCGGGCCCCGACTATGGCGTCGATCGAGCGCACGGTGGGGTCGGGGTCGGGGGCTACTTCCATCAGGTCGAAGCCCACTACGCGTTTGCCGCTGTCCTTAATGATCTTGATGAGGGCCGCAGCTTGCTGGAAGCTCAGCCCCCCCGGCACGGGCGTGCCCGTGTTGGGGCACAGGTAGACCTCCAGCGCGTCGATGTCGAAGGTGACGTAGATGTCTTGGGGCAGCGCGTGCAACGCCCGCTCGACCAGGTTTTCGAACAAGGCCGGGTCGCCGCCCGCGTCGGCGATGTCCTCGCCGAAGATCGTGGTCACGGGCTTGCCCAGGCGTTCCTTGGCGGCGTGCGCGAAGTCGAGTTCTTCTCGGCAGTAGTCTCGGATGCCGATCTGGGCCAAGGCCTTGACGCCCGGTACCATCATCAGGGCGTTGTACATGACCGAGGCGTGGCTGTGGGTCAGGCCGCAATACGCCTCGCGCAGGTCCATGTGGGCGTCGATCTGGAGGATGCCGATGTCGCCCGCGTGGGCGGCGCAGGCCTCGAAGGCGCCCAGGGGCACGCTGTGCTCACCGCCCACGACGCCCGGGGTCTTGCCCATCGCCAGGATGTCGGACACCCGCTGGCGGACGAAATCGCGCACGCGCTCGCCCGCGGCGTTTACCCGGGTCCGGGCGGCTTCGTCCACGGGGGGCTGGCCTTCCACCTCGATCAACGGTTCGGCATCTTGTCGCACAGCGGCGGAAAGCTCGGCGATCCAGGACTCGATGGGCAGCATGGCGATGCCACGATCGCAGATCGCGCCCAGGCGGGTGTCTTCCAGGTCGACCTGGGCGGAGGCTTCCAGGATGGCCCAAGGCCCCCTCGCCGTACCCGGGCGGTAACTGGTGGTGGCGTCGAATGGGACGCCCAGGAGGTGGACGGCGGCGTCCTTGGGTTCGGTCGGAAGCCTCAGGAAGTCGGGCTGGGTCATGCTCATCCCCCGGTGCTGGCCGATGCAAGTGGCCAGACTTTGTCCACGATAGGGCTTGCTTGAGCAACCGGGCGTGGGTAAGTTGCAGGCATTCGATCTCTCTTGGAGCCCCACCATGGCCGAGCAACGCACCGAGGCCCTTCCGACACCCAGCCTGGCCCCCAAGCGCAAGGGGGTGCTCGACTGGGTGGAGTGGCTCGGCAACAAGCTGCCCGACGCGGCCACGCTCTTCCTGCTGGGTGCGTTGGTGGTGATGGTGATCAGCCACATCGCCTACGTACGAGGATGGCTTGTCGAGGTGCGCGTGCCAAGAGAAGCCGTCGATGCGGCCACGGGCCAGAAGCGGACGGAGTTGGTCGAGACAGGGCAGACCCTTCAGGCCAAGAGCCTGCTGACGGGCGAGGGCATTTATTGGGCCCTGAAGACCATGGTCCGCAACTTCATGGACTTTGCGCCGTTGGGCGTGGTGCTCACGGGCATGCTGGGCATCGGCGTGGCCGAGAAGACCGGGCTCATCGGCGCTGGGCTCAAGGCGTTCATGAAGATCGTGCCCAACCACCTGCTGACGCCGGCCATGGTCTTCCTGGGCATCATGAGCAGCTTCGGGCTCGACGCGGGCTATGTGGTGTTGCCGCCCCTGGCAGCGCTGCTGTACAAGGCCGCGGGCCGATCGCCCCTGGCGGGCATCGCCGCGGTGTTCGCGGGCGTGGCGGCGGGCTTCAACGCCAACCTTGTGGTGACCGGCCTCGACCCGATGCTTGCGGCGTTGAGCACCCAGGGCGCGATTGTGGTCGACCCGGACTACGTGGTGGCCGCCACTTGCAATTGGTGGTTCATGATCGCTTCGACGGTGCTCATCACAGCGGCGGGATGGGCGACCACGTCGTGGTTTGTCGAGCGGCGGTTGAGCCGAAAGGCCGCGGAAGAAGGCGGCCCATCGCCCGTGCTCGAGGCGGACCTGGCTGGCCAGCACATCACGCCCGCCGAACAACGCGGGCTGCTGGCGGCGGTGCTCGCCGGCCTGGTGGTCATCGCGGTTATCGTCGCGTCGGTGGTTGTCAAGGACGCCCCGTTGTACGACTACAAACTGCCCGATGGCATCGTGGCCGACGTGGTGCGCGAGTCGGGCAAGCCCATCGCCCCGCCGGAGACGATGCCCGAGTCGGCGGTGGTAGTCGATGGGGCGGGGTATTACGTTGATGATTCGCGGACGCGTTTTGTGACCGATGATGGTCTGGTGCTCCAGCGTCGTCGGCCGCCTTTTGCCCGCTGGGTAGAGGTCATCACGCCGTTGATCTTCATCGGGTCGATCATCCCGGGCATCGTGTATGGGGTGGTCGTGGGCAACGTCAAGAGCAGCAAAGACGCGGGCAAGGTGATGATCCAGGCCATCGAGATGATGGCGCCCATCATCGTGCTGGCGTTCTTCGCGGCTCAGTTCATCAGTTACATGTCGTATTCGGGGCTTGACGTGATGATGGCCCACGCGGGCGGGCAATACCTGGCCTCGACGGGCATCAACCGCTACGGGCTGATGATCGGTTTCATCGTGCTGACCATGTTCTTCAACCTGTTCATGGGCTCGATGAGCGCCAAGTACACGCTGTTCGCGCCCATCTTCGTGCCCATGTTCATGTTCGTGGGCATCAGCCCGGAACTGACGCAGGCGGCCTACCGCATCGGCGACAGCACGACGAACATCATCACGCCGCTCAACGCGTATCTGGTCATCATCCTGGTGTTTATGCAGCGGTTCGCGCCCCGTTCGGGCATGGGCACGATCATCTCGATGATGGTCCCATACACCATCGTGTTCACGGTGGTTTGGATCATCATGCTGCTGGTGTGGATGGGGCTGGGGATCGAACTGGGCCCCAACGGGCCACAAACCTACACCATGGCGGGGTAACCCTAAGCCGGGAGCGTCCCTTGGCGTGCTGGGTCTTGGCGAGGATGGCCAATACGATTGTTCTCGCTTCGGCACTCGGGTGCCTTTTGTGCCGATGTACCCAGGCACGGGCCTTGCGTAGGGCCCTTCACGGACAGGATCGGGCGCGTTGCTATGGGACCTTCTGCCGAGGCGAGTCCACGAGGGCGATCGATCCCGGGCGGTGGGTGCATGAGCGTTGAGCGTGAGATCCGCCAGGTGCTTCTGTTTGCCGGTGCGGTGCGGCCGACTCCGCTGCTACGGGCGGCAAGCCGCAGCGTGCTGGACCTGCCCTTGCTCGATGGCCAAACGGTCGGGACGCGCTGGGCCCGGGCACATGTGGAACTGTGCGAAGCGATCGGATCGGGCTTGCCACTGCGTGTCCTGACCGATCAGAACACGCCCGCTCCGGTGTCGATGTCCGAGGGTGGCGTGACGATCGAGCCGGACAACATGGCGTTTCTGGGGACGGGTGGAGTCTTGCGTGCGGCGGCCCAGGGCGGCGACGGGCTTCTGCTGGTGGCTACCGGGGGCACGCTGCTGACGCGTCCGTTGCACGAGCTTGTGGATCTCCTGCTTTCGCTGCGCGCCGACGTGGCGCTGCTGGCCGAACATGACGGCACGCCTACGGGTCTGATGCTCGTTTCGGCGCATGTGATGCGTGAGGTGCCCGGGGCGGGATACCTGGACTTTAAGGAGCAGTGCCTGCCCGGTATTGCGCAGCAGCACCGCGTGCGTGTGGCCGTGGTTCCTCAGGGGGCACCGGTCTGCCTGCCGGTGCGGGATCGGGAGCGATACCTGGCGGCGTTGGGCGTGCTCTCGGCTGGTCGAGCGTTCCGGGTCGTAGAGCCCGGGGCGGAGGTCTCGCCGACGGCTCGGCTGCGCGACGCCGTAGTGCTGCGCGGGGCGCGTGTGGGCGACAAGGCCGTGGTGGCTCGTTCGGTGCTTGGCCCGCGAGCCAGCGTTGCTGCTGGGCAGGTGCTGACCGATGGCACCCTCGGGGGCAACTCGTGATCCTCGGGACGGGCTGGAATCGCTGGACGTTCGTGCAGGGGGTGATCGCCGTCTTGGCCGCGGTGGTGGCGTGCCTGCCCGGGTGGGTGGACATGTATGTCAGCGCCACCAATGACGCGGACAACGGGTACATCGTGCTCGTGCCCGCGGTGGTGCTTTGGTTGGCGTTGCTTCGGCGTCGACGGTTGCGCAGCGCCGGCCGTCGTGGGTTGTGGATGGGCCCGGTCGTTGCCGTTCTGGCCGGTGGGGTGTACGTCCATGGCGGGCTGACAGGCACGAGCCTGTCGTTGCACCTAGGGGCGATCGGGATGCTGATTGGCGCGGTGTTGTCGGTGGTGGGTCGCAGCGTGCTGCTGCGGATGTTGCCCGCGGTGGTGGCGTTGTTCTTTCTCGCCCCGGTGCCGATGGCCTGGCTGCTGCCGCTGACCGAGCGGCTTGGTGCGTGGACGCTGATTGTGACGGCGGGCTTGCTCGAGGTGCTTGGTGTGCCGGCGCTGGCCAGCGGCAGCGAGCTGAGCGTGGGCACGAACCGGGTGGCGTTGGTGGGCGATTCGGGCTTGCGCATGATGGCCGCCATCGGGCTGGTCTCGTACGCGTTCGCGTATGGAACACCGCTGCGACAGGGCGTGCGTGTGGGCATCGTGCTGGCCGCACCGCTGGTGGCCTTGGTGGCCAACGTGCTTCGGCTGGTTCCCTACGCGCTGCTGGCGGCCCATTGGCCCATGGCCACGGGCGTGCTTTCGCAGTTGAGCGGGTGGCTGACGTTGCTGCTGGCCTTCTTGATGTTGTACGGGGGCATCCGAGTGTTGCGATATGCGCAGGTGCCCGCCTTGCGCTACGCGCTGGCGTACCAATGATGGCGAGGGTGACCTTGAAGCACATCGTTCCCACCATCGTGCTGCTGCTCGTGGCGTTGGGTGTGTTCCTGATCGATCCGATGCGCCGGGCCGGGCCCGCGCTGCAACCGTCCTTGCTGGCCGAGTCTCTGGCCCCGGCTCCGGAGTTGCTTGGTCCCTGGCAACTGGATGGTCGCGAAGAGTCCATGCCTCGCGCGTATCAACCTTTGCGATCGGTTTATGAGCGGACGGTGCGGTATTCGTGCCAGGCCGATTCGGCATACGTGCGCGTTGTCATCGCGTGTGATCGTCGTGACCTGCTTGCGTACGTGCCATCGCACGCGATGCATCGCAAGGGGTGGTTGGCCCTGCCCGTGGAAATTGATGAGGGCCTGGAGCGCAGCAACCACACCTACGACTCGGGGCTGCTGGTCGAACGCATTACGGTCGAGTCTGCGTATGTGCTGCCGGGCAGGTGGGGTCCCGATGCGGGGGTCTTCGATCGTGAAGCGCCCATGGGCTCGGGATGGCCCGGTCCGGGGGCTGTCGTGCAACTGCTGCTGACCAACCCGCACGCCCCGGCTGACGAACTTCGCGAGCATGTACGCGAACTTGCCCAGGCACTGGCGTTGGCATTGCAAACGGGCGGTGCTCCTTGATCGCACCAGTTTCGCCAGCGAGCCCGAGCGCACCACAGGCAGGACCGACGGTCTTTGGGCTGTCGCCGATGGCGTTGCACGATCGCTACTGGGCCTCGCGTGGGGTGCAGGTGGTTCGCCGGGCGATGCCCACGCCGCTGGTGCCCCACGCGCATTTGTTTTTAATGCTCCAGCAGCGCACGATGTGCTACTTCGAGTTGTCGCCGGTGGTGGATCGGCTGGTCTGGGACGACGCCGACCTTGTGCTGCTGCGGCTGCGCGACCGCGACGAGCACGCCTACCGCGAGCGGATCGTCGCCCAGGAGGACGGCACCTTCGTGCGGATCGAGCGTCTCTATGGCAGCCACGATCGCCGTTTTGCGCGGGCGGCGTTGACGAACCGGCCCTCGGTGGCGCGTGTGTGGCAGGGGGCAGATTCTCCCCGTGACGGCTGGCGCAAACTCCGCTTGGCCGTGCCTAAGCAACAACGATGGCCCATGTCCCACGAGGCTCGGGTGTTTGATGCGGCCGACCCGGCGGAGGCGGCCCGATGCGTGCGTCTCCTGGTAGAGCGTTGGCGATCTCCGGGCAGCACCGTGGGCCGGGCCAGGCCGCGTGACGATGGGGCCTGGGCCGACCCGACGGCCCTGTTGAAACCCGGGGCCCAGTGTGTTGGCCGGCTGTGGATCGGCGCGGGGCGTGTGCTCGAGCCGGGCGAGTTGATGGTCGGGCCGGACGTGTTGTGGGACGATCCGACGCAGGTGCCCGACCCGGGTGAGGTGCGCTGGATGGACCTGGAGCCCACCGAGCGCACCGAGCCGCTGCGACCGCGATCGCTGCCGACGATCGAGCGTATGGTCAAGCGTGGGTTCGACATCGTGTTCGCGTTGGCTGCTCTGGCGCTGACGCTGCCGATCTATCCCTTTGTCATGCTTGCCATCTGGCTCGAGGACGGTCGGCCTTTCTTCTTTGCACACACGCGGGAGTCGCTCAACGGGAAGGAGTTCCCGTGCTTGAAGTTCCGTTCGATGCGCAAGGACGCCGACCAGATGAAGGCGCAACTGATGGAACTCAACCAGGTCGATGGCCCGCAGTTTTACATCGCCGATGACCCGCGGCTGACCAGGGTTGGCAGATTGCTTCGCAAGGTGCAGGTCGACGAGTTGCCGCAGTTCATCAACGTGCTGCTTGGGCAGATGTCGGTGGTTGGTCCCAGGCCCAGCCCATACAAGGAAAACCAGTATTGCCCGGGGTGGCGCGAGGCGCGGCTGAGCGTGCGCCCGGGCGTGACGGGCCTGTGGCAGGTGAAGCGCACGCGGGCGGCGGGCAGCGACTTCCAGGAATGGATCCGCTACGACATCGAGTATGTCGAGAATATGAGTCTGTGGCTCGACCTGAGGATCATCTGGCGCACCGTGGCGATGATCCTGCGTTCGATCAAGCGGTCCTGATGTTCACCACGCGTTCTCGCCCAGGGGTTCGCCCTCGAAGCGTTCCATCGGCACGCCCGGCGGCATGGCCTTGATGAACGCGGACCCGTAGCGTGCGGTCACCAGCCTCGGATCGAGCACGACGACCTGGCCCCTGTCACTGGCGCTGCGGATGAGCCGGCCGAAGCCCTGCTTGAAGCGGATGACCGCGCGGGGCAGGCTGTCTTCGCGGAAGGGGTCTTTGCCCATGGTCTTGAGGCGTTCGGCGCGTGCCTCTGCAAGGGGGCGGTCGGGTGGGTCGAATGGCAGGCGCGTGATGACGACGTTGCGCAGGGCGTCTCCGGGTACGTCGACGCCCTGCCAGAAACTGGCGGCCCCAAAGAGCGCGGCGCGCGGGTCTTCGCGGAAGCGCTCGAGGATGGCAGCACGAGAGCCGTCGGCCTCCTGGGCGTGGACGTTGATGCCCAGCCTTGCGAGTGGATCTCGGCACGCGCGGGCCATGGCCCGCAGCAGGCGGTGGCTGGTGAAGAGCACGAACGCGCCCCCGCCCGTGCCCGAGACGTGTTCGACGATCGCGGCGGATAAGCGGTCTTCGTACGCACGATCGGTGCCGCGCCCGGGCGTGCCCACGCGCTCGTCGACGATCAGGCGAACCTGCGACGCGTAATCGAAGGGCGAGCCCAGCCGCAGCGTGGAGGCCCCATGAGCGCCCAGCCGCTCCAGGGCGTGCTCGAAGCCCGCGTCGCCCTGGCGAGAGCTGGTGGCCAGCGTCGCGCTCGTGAGGCAGACCGAATAGTCGCGGCCGAAGAGTTGCTCGGCCAGGATGGGCCCCACGTCGACGGGAGCGCACGTCAACGCCACCCGGGCGCGGCCAGTGCTGCTCTGGGTCGCGTCGATCCAGTAGACGCAGCCTTGGAGGCTCTGGTCGATGAGCGCCTGGGCGGCTCTGGCGATCTCGCCCGCACGGATGGCGTAGCTGTTGAGTTCGAACTTGTCCGGCTCGTAGAGCGGCCCCTCGGGCAGGGCTTCCTTCAGGCGTTTGAGGCGGCCAGCCAGGGCGTCGAAGGCGGGCGTCAGGCTGTTGCCCACGACCTCGGGCTCGCGCACGCGTCGCGTGGCACCGCCCTCGGCGGCATGATCTGCGGCGACCACGCCCAGCGAGCCAAAGAACTCGCGTGCGGCCAGTTCGGCCTCGTGGACGGCATCCGCCGCCGCGAGCACCGGGCGGTCGTCGGACAGTTCCAGGTTGGTCAGATAGCCCTTGTTGGTTCGGCTGTTGAGCAGCACACCCAAGAGGTGCATCACGCGGCCCTCGGTCAGCGAGAGCCCGAAGTGGTCGGCGGCGACCTCCTCGACGGTGTGGGCCTCGTCGAGCACGACATGGTCGTAGCGCGGCAGGAAGCCCGTGCCCCGGGCCCGCAGCGCCAGGTCGCTGAAGAACAGCGCATGGTTGGTCACCAGCAGGTTGGCACGCTCCATGTCGCGACGGGCGTTCTGATAAAAGCACTGGCTGTACCGGGGGCACTTGCGGCCCATGCAGTTGCCGCTGTCGCTCTGCACGCGGTCCCACACGCCGGGCTTTTCCAGCGTCGGCAGCGTGCTCAGCGTGCCGTCGGTCGTCGAGTAGGCCCACTGCTCGATCGTGCCCAGCGAACGCCGGCTCGGCTCGTTGCCAAAGAGTTTCAGCCGACGCTTCACGGCCAGTTCCAGCCGACGGATCGACAAATAGTTGCCACGCCCCTTCACCAGGCACGCGTGCAACTCGCTCCGGCTGCCCGGCTGGGCCAGCAGCACGGGCTGGAGCACACGCTCCAGCAGCGGGATGTCGCGGGCGATCAACTGCTCTTGCAGCGCGATGGTGTGCGTCGATACCACCACCCGCTCGCCGAAGCAGATCGCCCGAACCATCGCCGGCACCAGGTAGGCAAAGCTCTTGCCCACCCCCGTTCCCGCCTCGGCCAGCAGGTGCGCGCGGTTCTCCATCGTCCGTTGCACGGCGTCGGCCATCTGCAACTGCTCTTGGCGCGGCTCGTACCGCCCGCCCAGCGCCTCGGCGATGGGCCCGCCAGCCTCCAGCAGGTCGCGTGCGTCAGGCATCGGGGTGCGCACCATCTCCATCCGGCGATTCATGCACCAACCACGGGACGCGGGCAAAGAGAACAAACAAAAGCAACAACAGTGCAATGACTGCATCGAGTGGGATAATTTTTGCCAGTTCACGTGCCACGATCGGATCACTGCTGAATAGCAGGCGCACTATCCGCACAATGGTGATGATCAGCAATGCGAACATTGGCAAGACAAGGGTGAAGCGTAGAGCCACCATTGCGACATCCGCAGCCACTGCCGATCGCGAAAAATCAGTGCTTGTATCCGGCCCAACTCGCTGCACGCCCTTCCGGGCATTCACTCGAGTTTGCGCGAAATCTCCTATCCATAACATAACGCCCGAAAGAGACAACACAAATGCCGATCCACATGCGAGCACGAGCACGATGGGAAAGCGATGTGCGACATTGCTTGGCGCGGAACCAAGATCGAGAAGATTGATCCACAGGAGCAGGCCGAGAAAATAGACCAACGCGGCCAAGGCAAACGTCATACGTACGAAATTTCTTAGATTCATCGTTCACGCCCCAGCGGCTTGCGCTTCGGCTCGCCGTTGCCACGCGGATATGACTTGGGCGTCGCCCGCAACTTCTCGAGCACCACGATCCGACCCGTAGGCGTCTCGATCGTGCCCGCGTGGGCGCACAGCAGCAGGTGCAGGGCGGCCTTGGCGCTCTCCAGTTCCTCCCCGGCCTTTTCGCCCTTGATGAGCAACGCCACGCCGCCCGGCTTGACGAACGGCGTCACCAACTCCGCCACCGTCGCCATCGGCCCCACGGCCCGGGCGATGGCCGCGTCGTAGGTGTCGCGGTGCTGGGTGTCTCGTGCGGCTTGTTCGGCCCGGGCGGTGACGACGGTTGCCTGCTGCACGCCCACCATGTCCAGCGCTGCACGCACGAAGGCTGTTTTCTTGGCGGTAGCGTCCAGGAGTGTGAAGCGCAGGTCTGGGCGGACGATGGCCAAGGGGATGCCCGGCACGCCGCCGCCGGTGCCGATATCGACGACCCCGGCACCTTGGGGCAGTTCGGCCAATGGGGCCATGAGGGTGAGCGAGTCGAGGATGTGCCGCTGCCAGGCCTGTGCGGGGTCCTTGATGGCTGTCAGGTTCATCCGGGTATTGGCGTGCAGCAGCAGCGCCAGGAACCGGCCCAGGCGTTCGACCTCGCCGGGCTCGAAGGCGATGCCCAACCCTTCGGCACCTGCGAGGAACTCGATCGGGGCGGGCAGGGGCTCCTTGGGGGCATCGGCGAGGATCTCGGCCACGAAGGCGGCCACGTCACGGTCGCATTGGTCTCCCGTGGGTTCAGGGGCTGGGGCGGGTTCGGACGTTGCTGAGGACCGGTGTGGCATCGCCTTGAGCGTATTCAAACGAGGGGCGGAACGATTGCGAACTGCGGCGCAGTCCCACGCCCAGCACCAGCCCGGTGGTGAGCCAGACGGCCACCATGCTCGAACCGCCATAACTGAGGAAAGGCAGGGTGATGCCCACGATGGGCACCAGTCCCACGTTCATCCCGATGTTGACCAGCGTCTGGGCGGCGATGAGGGCGGCCAGCCCCACGCTCAGGAGCCGCCCGAAGGGGTCGCTGCACGTGGCCGCTACGCCTAGAGCCCCCAGGAGCCAGGCCAGGTAGAGGCCCAAGACGCCCACGCCGCCCCAGAAGCCAAAGCGGGTGACCAGCACGCTGTAGACCATGTCGTTGTGGGCCTCGGGCAGGCGGTTGTAGCGGATCAATGCCCTGGCGTGCGGGTCGCTGTTGCCGCGGGCCAGCCCGGAGCCCATGACCTTCTGGGCGGTGAAACTCTGGAAGTTGATATCGTCGGCACCCTCTCGGTTGCCCTGGATCTGGTGGACCAGGCCGATGACGCGCTGCTTCTGATAGGGCTTCAGGAACGGGTAGCTGGCCGGGATCGCCATGGCGGCCACCAGCGCGATGACGGCCAGGTGCCGTAGTTTGGCGCCCGCGGCGATGATGATGGCCCCCAGGGCGGGCACGATCATCATGGCCGTCCCGAAGTCGGGCTGGAGCAGGATGAGCCCGATGGGCACGAAGGCGATCATCGCCGGCCCCAAGAGCCCCAGGAACCGGCGGTGGCTCTTGCGATAGCGCATGTGCCAAGCCAGCATGACGACAAAGACGACCTTGGCCACCTCGGCGGGCTGGAAGTCGATGGGTCCCAGGTTGATCCAGCCACGCGTGCCGTTGCGGGGCGTGACGATCGATGCCGGCACGAAGGGCAGCAAGAGGAAGATGAGCAAGCCAAGCGTGACGACGGCCATCGGCCAGCGCAGCATCGCGACGATCCGGTAGTGGGGCACGCACGCCACGGCGGCGGCCAGCACGCCCACGCCGACGAAGACCAGTTGCCGATGGGCGATGGGGCTCAGCCCCGGGCCTCCCTGGGGCCGTGTGGCCAGGTCGATGGCGTAGACGCCCAGCAGAGACAGCGCCAAGGCGGCGGCCGGGCACAGCCAGCCGATGTTGGCCAGCGACCAGCGTGCCCTTGACCCGGCGCCTTCGGCCAGCATCAGCCCGCAGAGCCGGTGGAGCATGGCCTACAGCCCCCCTGCCCAGTCGGGCCGCTGGCCGCCGGGCAGATAGCCCTCGGCCTGGAGCGCGTGGACGACCTGGTTGGCGATCGGGGCGCTGACGCGCCCGCCGCTGCCGGCGAACTCCATCATCACGCTGATGGCGTATCGGGGCTGTTGGCCCTTGGGGCCCACCAGCCCCACGAACCACGCGTGGGTGTAGCTGGCCGTGACGGGCGTGGGTACTCCGTCGACGATCTTGGTGAGCGTGGCCCGCTGCTGGGCGGTGCCGGTCTTGCCCCAGATATCGACGCCCTGGGCGTTGAAGTAGCGCTCGAACCGGCCGTTGATGTTGGCGTGGTAGCCCGTGCCGCGTCGGTCGTTGGTGCTCAGCCACAGGCCTTGCAGGGCCCTTTCGACGGCGTCCTGATCCAGCCCGATGTCCTCGCTGGGCGGGGGCGAATCTCCCCGCAGCAGGGTGGGGCCCAGCCGGCGACCGCCACGCGCCAGCGTGGCGTAGGCGTCGGCGGCGTGCAGGGGGCTCCAGGCTACCGGTCCCTGGCCGATGCCCATCAGGGCCGCGTCGACGGCGGTGAGCCCGGCGGCCGGGTTGCCGCTAGGGTCGACGGGCCACGAGCCCAGGATGCCCGCGGCGCTGCCCATGGCATCGATGGGCGGTTGGCCCGCGCCAAAGGCCCGGTAGGCCTCGAGCATGCGAGCGGGCCCGAGCCGGCGGCCGAGTTCGTAAAAATAGATGTTGCACGAGACCATCAGCGACTCGGCCTCGTCGGGGTCGTGGCCCAGTTGCGTGCTGTGGGTCAGCATGCCGTACTGCGGCCGCCAGATCCAGCATCGCAGGATGTCCTGCCGTCCGGGCAGGAAGTGTCCGGTGCAGGGGATGCGTTCGCCCAGCCGCTGCTCGCCTCGGCTGGCGGCCCAGACCAGGGTCAGGGCCTTGGCGATCGAGCCGGGCGGGTAGACGGCCTGGGCGGCCCGGTGGATGCGTGGGTCGGACCAGTCGTCTCGGGCGGCGCTCTCGGGCGGGGGGGCACTGGCGGCGGGGTTCTGGGGGTCTGGCGTGGGCGTGGAGACCATCGCCAGCACCTCGCCGGTTTCGATGTCGATGACCACCGCCGCCCCGGCCAGGAAGCGCCCGTCGTCGCGTCGGGCGTTGATGTCCCCGTGCCAATGCTGGGCGATAGCCAGGCCGATCTCGGGCGACATGGCCGCGGCGATGCGCCCCTGGAGCAGGGCGTCGATGGTCAGCGTTACGTCGCGGCCGGGGGCACGCTCGAAGACCGTCTCGCTTCCGGTATCGAGCCGGCGGATGCGCACGCCGCGCAGCCCGCGCAGGCCGTGCTCCAGCTGGGCCTCCACGCCCGCGTGTCCGACGTGGTCGCCTTCCATGTAGCGTCCCCGATCGGTGCCGCGTTCGGTCAGGGCCATGGCCCGCTCCTGCTCGCTGGCCTGGTGTTCGAGCCATGCGCGTCGGCGGCGTGGGTCTTCCTCGAAGACCCGGTCCCGGGTCGTGCCCACGATGGCGTCCAGCGTCCCCGTCACGGTCACGCTCTGGAACCCATCGCCTCGCATGGGCCCGGGCAGGGTCGAGCGGTCGATGCCCACCGTGACCGAGCGGAATGGGTACTGGCGGTCGCGGGCGTGCCCGGCCTCGAGCCCGGGCAGCACCGGCAGCCGCACGCGGGCCACGACCCCCGTGGGCCGCCCGTCCAGGTCGAGCACGGGGGTTTCCAGCACCGCCGTGCGCTCGCGCAGGGCCAGCACGGCAAAGCCCACCGCATCAGGCACCTGGCCGATGACCGTGTGCGGGCGGCGCTGCTCGGCCACGGGCCGGGCGGCCTGGGCCCGCAGCCTTTCGGCCAGTTCGGCATCGGGGGGAGCCTCTTCGCCCAGGCCCGCCCGTTCCAGCAGGGCCTCGAAGCGGCGTGAGACGTAGCGGTCGTGGATGTTCTCGACGCGGGCCACGACGGCATCGCGGCTGGCCAGGATGTCTTCCAGCGGCACGTCGGCCACCAGGGCCAGTTCGGCCAGGCCGCGCTGCACGTGCTCGACAAAGACCGGCTCGTGGGCCCGAGCCAGGGCGTCCCGCTGGGCCGGGTGCAACTGCCGCCAGACGCCCGCGTGGGCCTCGCGGGCCAGGGCCACACCCCAGACTTCTGCCCACTGCCCGCTGAGCACGGCGTAGTCGACCCGCACGTCGAAGGTGGGGCGGTCCTGGGCCAGCACGCGGCCCTGTCGGTCGAGGATGCGGCCGCGGACGGTGGGCTCCCAGGCCAGTTGCACGAGGCGGGCCTCGGCCTCTTCCCGCAGGCTGGGGCCCTGGAGCAGGCTCAGGCGGGCCTGCTGGCCGGCCAGGGCGAGAAAGCCCAGCAGGCCCAATGCTCCCAGCAGCACCAGCCTGCCGTGGAACATGCCCAACCCGTCTTGCTCGTACATGCCCATGGTCGACGCGTCCTTGGGGGCGTGCGGCCCGCCTTTGGAGAGTATCGGCGCACGGGCCGCTGGGGCGGGGACAGGAACGCCGCGGGGCTTCGAGATGTTGGGCGTGGGATGCCGGGGCCGGGGTTGGGCTCGTGCAAAAAACAATTGCAACCCGGGGGCGTGTTTCGCGTAGACTGTCCATGAGACGCCGCGCGGAGGCCAAGCTCGCCTTCCCAGGTAACCGGCACGGCGAACACAAGGGGAGGTCTTGATGCGTGCCTGGTCATGGATCGGCGTCATTGGTGCAACGTGCCCCTGTCAGGGGCCCGGGCGGTCGGTGTCTTTGGCGATCGTGCTGGTTGGCCTTGTTGTGGGCATTATTCCTGTTCGCAGCGCTCCTGGGCAGGCAACGTTCGAGTGGGTCCGGGAGACCGATGGGTCCTTCTTTGATGCCAACCGCTGGCGGCCCTCGGGCGTGCCCGGGCTGGCCGACACCGCCTTGTTTAGCGGGCTCCTGCCCTACGCCGTCACGCTCGACCGGCGGCACGCGCTCGAGCGGCTCGACCTGGACAACCCGCTTGCGACCCTGGTAGTCGGCGAGAACGTGGGCTTGCGAGTCGGCGAGATCGTCGGCAGCGGCACGGTGGTTGTACGGCCGTCCTTCATTCGCCCTGGCATGGGGCTGTGGCTCTCCCGACAAGGGACCGAGCCCGCCCGCCTGAACGCCACCATCGAACTCGACACACCCCGGCCGGGCTCCTTGTCGGCACGCCTGAACCTGGGCAGCCCGGGCCGGCCGGCGATCATCGAAGCCGATGGCCAGATCACCGGCCGTGGGTGGATATCCGGCGAAGCGATCCATCGCGGGCGGATCGAGGCGGTGGGCACGATCCCCGATGAGGACACCACGCTCACGATCCAGAGGCTTTCCCGCATCGAGCAGGGTGCCGGCGGCACGATCTCGGCCATCGGCACCGGGCTGGTCCTGCTGCTTTCCGACGCGACCATCGCGGGCGGGGTGGTGCGCTCCGAGGACGGCGGGCTGATCGAAAGCGACAACGCCTGGCTGGAAGGGGTCCGCCTGGTGGCCCCGCGCGAGGGGCAGGGCACGCCCGGCCGCCTGATCGCTGGGGGTGTCAGCGGCCTGCTCGACGCGACGCTCGAGGGGACCTGGCACGTGCCCTCTTCTAGGGGAGTGAATGTCTGGGGGACGCTCTCGGGCCCGGGCGAACTGGTGCTCAACGCCCGGGGCGAAGCGCGCGGGTCGAACCTGACCCTGCGAGAGGGTGCCGTGCTCGACATTCCGGTGCGGGCCATGCCATCGGTGGGCGGGCCCTTTGAGGTCCTGCCCAGCAGCATCCTGAGCTTGCACGACACGGCCACGATCGGCCAAGGGGCCATCGTTACGGGCGACTTTACCATCGGCGGCAGGCTGACCAACCATGGCCTGCTGGATTACACCGGCCCCGGTGCCCGCCTGCGCATGGACGCGGCCTTCGTGACCCAGGGCGATTCGGGGCGGATCCGCGCGTCCGGGGCCAGGGTGTTCCTCAACGGCTCGACCATCCGGGGCGGGACATGGATCGCCGGCGAGGGCGACCAGCGCGGCGAGTGGGTGCGGATAGCTCCGAGTAACATCATCGCCGACGCCCGGCTCGAGGGCCACTGGGCCTTGGCCAACGGTGGCCACCTCATGGTCGAAGGCGTCCTGAGCGGGCCCGGGCGGCTGGTCATCAACGGAACGGGCGGATCTGCCATCACCTCGATCCGACCGATTCTGGGGGCCCGGCTGGAGGTCGACACCGTGCTCAATGGCGGCGGGGCCGATCGGCGCAGCGCCCAGTTGTACACCAGGCCAAGCGACCCGCCCTGCGTCATCGGCCCTGCGGCCACCCTCTCGGGCCGGGGCCAGTTCTCTCAGGGGCGGTTCCTGGTGGAGGGCACGCTCTCGCCCGGGCACGGGCCGGGGGGCTTGGGCGAGTTCGAGATCTTCGACACGACCATCGTCCTGGCCGATTCGGCCGTCCTGGCCATCGACGCCGCCGGGCGAGAGCCCCACGATCACGACCGCCTGCTGGGCGATGGCACCCTGGTGCTGGGCGGCACGCTTGGGGTCCGCTTTACCGGCGGCTACCAGCCCGCCCCGGGCGACCGCCTGACGCTGGCCAGCATGGGCACGGTCGTAGGCGCCTTTGACCGCTTCGAGATCGACCCGGTGCCCGATGTCGGCCCCGCGCACGTGGTGTATGGACAGGATCGCGTTTTGTTGGTTGCCTGCGCTGCCGACCGCGACGGCGACGGCGAGCTGACGGCCCTGGACGCCATCGAGTTCCAGAACCAGTTTTCCATAGGCGACCTGCGGGCCGACCTGGACGGCGACGGCGCCCTGACCCTGCTCGACTGGCTGCTCTTCCAGACCCGCTTTGCCGCCGGCTGCCGCTGAGGCATCGGGCCGATCGTGGCTGGCAAAGAGCGTGCCTGCTGCCGGGGTGCATCAAGTATGCATGTTCGGCAGATGGGCCGACCATGTGGCCGAAAGATCGCCAAGCAGATTGAGAAGCACCGCAACGCTGCGGGCTTGCGTGGTATCACCCCATCCCATTGGCGTGCTGGCGGATTGCGATGGTGCGACTTGGTGGACTGCTTTGACTTCTTGTACTATCAGAACACCTTCGGCGTAGGTTGCGACCGAGCACCGGCCGCCCGGCGATGGCCTCACGCCTCGGCCAGCCCCTCGCGGATAGCCAGTCGCATGAGCTCGGCCCGGGAGTTCACGCCCAGCTTCTTGAGCATGCGATCCTGGTGTCCGTCGATGGTCTTGGCGCTGCGGCACAGTTCCGCGGCTATCTCGCTGCGTGAGAGGCCCTTTCCGATCAAGCGGAGCACCTCGACCTCGCGGTCGGTCAACATGTCCAAGGACGATCGCGGAGGGCCGGCATGGCCGCCCGATGGCGCGCACTGCTCGCGTACCTTGGGGCCCATCACGAAGGTTCCCTGGCGGCTGCGGGCGATCTCCACCAGTCCGCCGACGATATCGTCCAGCTCGTCACCCTTGGCGAAGTAGCCCCAGGCCCCGCAGCGGTAGGCCGCCGAGAGGTACCCGTCGCGCACGTGCGCGCTCAGGAAGGCGAAGCGTTGGTTGGGGCGGCGCTGGCGCAGGCGGTCGGCCATCTCGAAGGCGTCGGCACCGGGCATCTCGACGTCCAGCAGCACCACGTCGGGGTCGAGCCGCTCGGCCGCTTCGACCAGCGCGTCGGCCGAATCGAGCGTGCCCAGGCAACGGACTCGACCGTCGGTTTCGAACTGGGCCTTGAGACCGTCCACGAGCAGCCGGTGGTCATCCACGCAAATCACCGAGACACTCTGGCGAACGATTCCGCTGGAGGGGCGTCTTCCCGACGCTGGCACCGGGTGTGCGGAGCGGAATGGCGCATTCTGGTTGGCTCTTCTTGTATCATTTTTTTCCGCCACTCGTTTCTCTCCGCTATTCTGGTTCTGATTGATCATTCATCGAGCGTGTGACGGCAGATCGCAACGCTTCGAAATCGTCCTCATCGGCGATGGCTACCGGCGCGAGCTCGGCACACGCGGCACCGTTTGTGTCCGTGCGTCGGGCCACCACGACCAGTCGGCCCAGGGGCTGCCTTTCCCGCCAGCGGCGCAGGTCCGGGTTGTCCAGCGAGGCGGCGGGTGTGACCCACACGTCGGCCCGGTCCGCGGCGCGTACGAAGCGGGCCCCGGCGTCCTCGAACAACTGTTCGAGCAGCGTCCGAACCCGACCCGCGGGCAGGGCCAGGCGCACCCGAATGCCGTTGCCTTGGCGTATCCAACGGGCCGCGGGAAGCAGCATCTCGATGGCCGAGCCGCGACCGGGTCGCGAACGCAGTCCCACGGTGCCACCGACGTCGGTGGCCAGCTTGTGCACCAGAGCCAAGCCCAATCCCGTGCCCATGCCACGGGGCTTGGTGGTGTAAAACATGTCGAAGGCTCGGCGCTGCACGCGCTCGTTCATGCCGCAGCCGTTGTCGGCCACTCGCAGCCGAATCTTACCATCCATTGAGCGCGACGAGACGCGGATGCGGCCGGGTCGCCGGTCGCCGTCGTCCAGCGAGCGGATGGCCTCGCCCGCGTTGACCACCAGGTTGAGCACCGCCTGGGTTAGCCGGTGGGGCGCCATGGCTACCGGCGGGCAATCCTGGTCAAAAGTGGCACCTAGGCTGACGTTCCGCGCGCAGGCCTTTTCCAGCAGCGGGCCGACCTGGGTCCACCAACGAGCCAGGTCCGTCGGCCCCGCGTCCCCGTTGCTGGCCTGGGGATCCATCGACAGGTAGTGCAGGCCATCGGCCAGTTGCTGGAGATAGGCGACGCTTGTGCTGACCTCCTCGGCGTGGGCGAGCATCGACGCGTCGCGTGCCGTCAGGGCCTTCAGGGCGTTCACATGGGCTCGAACGGGCAGAAGCACGTTGTTCATGTCGTGACCCAGCCCCGCCGCCAGCGTGCCAATGGCCGCGAGCCTTTCGGCCATGCGGAGCTGGTCCTGGGCCCGATTGAGCTGGACGTTGCGGGTTTCCACTATATGCTCGAGTGCATGGCGGTAGGATTCAAGCTTCTCCCTCGACGAGTAGTGGTTCTCGATAAAATCGGCCGCCTGGCGGGCGTACAGGTCCAAGATGCGCAGCTCGCGGTCAGGAGGGCGATGCACTTGGGGGAAGTGGGTCGTGAGCACCCCGAGCAGCGCCCCGCCGGAGGCGATCAGCGGCGTCGACTGCACGGCCTGGAATCCGGCGGCGGCCGCCTTGGCCTTGTGTCCGAAGCGAGGATCGGCCTTCACATCTTCGATGACGACGCGATCCCCGTCCTCGATCACCAGCGAGCACGGGGTGCCATCGCCAGCTTTGACGGCCCGGAATCGCTCCGGACCCGTTGCCCCGAAGCCTCGGTGGGCTGCGATGGTCGACACCCCGGTGTCGCGATCGAGCAGTTGCACGTCGCCCATGGCCGCGCCGGTGAGGGCGATGGAGGCGTCCAGTACGTCACCCAGGGCGGCGGCGATGTCGGTCTGATGCACCAAGCGATGGACCAGTTCGTGCAGCCTTGTCATCGCCCCCAGTTCCTCCTGCAACTGGGTCTCGGCCCGCTTGCGTTCCATGAGCGTTGCGAGCGGGGCGGCGACCGTGGCCACCAGTTCCAACATTTCACGATCCTGCGGGCAAGGTTCGCGCACGAAGAACAGCAGCACGGCGACCGGGCGGCCGGTGTTGAGCACGGGAACCGCGCAAGCGGCACCCAGCCCGAGCCGCATCGCGATGCCCCGTCGGAAGCAGGCCGGCTCTTGGCCCAGGTCATCGAACCACATGGGCAGGCCGGTGGCCAGGACGCGCCCGATCAGACCGTGCTCGCTCTGCCATCCGGGCTCGGGCGAGGCGTGGATGAAACCATCCAGGTCGACCCCGGGCCGGAGCCAGGAAGCACAACACGCCATCTCCGGCCCTTGGTCGATCGGAAGCCAGGCCTCGCCATAGTCCAAACCGGTCGTGAGGGCTACGCCAGCCAGCACGCTTTCGAAGGCTTCCTTGAGGCTCGTGGCACCGCCCACGCCCACCGCCAAGTCCTTCACGAGCCGAAGCTCGCGTTCCAGCCGCTTGGCGTGTGTCAGGTCGCGGATGAGCCCGACGAACAGCGGCGAACCGTCGGGGGCCGTGATCTTCGAGACCGACAACTCGATGGGGATGCGCTCCCCGTCGCGGCGCACGGCCTCGAGCTCGCGCGGCTGGCCCAGGATGCTGGTGCGTCCCGTGCGGGCGTAGGCCTCCAGGTAGCCGTCGTGGGCCGAGCGGTGCGGCTCGGGCATCAGAACGCCCACGTTCTGGCCGATCAGATCGTCGGGTGGCCAGCCCAGCACGCGCCCGCACGAGTCGCTGGCGATCAGGACGGTGCCCTTCGAGTCGATCACGATCAGCGGGTCGAGCGTGCCGGCGAGCGCGGCGTGGTCGATGGCCGCCCGGATGGCCGGATCATGGGCAGGATCCCCCCGAGCCGCCGCGTCGGCATCGTGCCGTCTTGCCCCGCCTCGTCGCACCCCCTCGGCCATCGGCCAGTATGTTAGTTGGCCTCGCGCATCGGGGGCAAGTCGCCCACGAGCGCAGATGGAGGAACTTTCCCCGTCGCCCAGTCCCAGCCTTCACGCCATGATAAATGGTACATGGCTGCACGAACGCGCACGGCCACCAGGGGATGGAGTTCCCGATGGAGTTGACGGTCTTCACCATCTTGGGCATGCGGGACAAACAATGTCGGGAAATTCTTACGAACATCCTGCGAGCCGTCGAGGGCGTGCGGGAGGTTACGGTGAGCCCCATCACGACACGAGCGAGCGTCTGGCACGACCCGCCATGCACCGCCCCGGCGCTGGCGTGGGCCATTCTTTCTTTGGGATACGGCGTCCTGCTGGCGGCCAACGGGGTCAACGGTGGGCGGGGCGATGCACCAGGAGAACGGGCATGATCGGCCGGATGCATCGACGGGAACGCGAGCGAGCCGTGCCCCCCAAGCACGTCGGCGAGGTGATGACCCACGACCCCATCTGCATCCGGCCATCGGCGTCCATCCGCGAACTGGCCGGGATGCTCGAAGAGCACGAGATCTCCGGCGTCCCCGTCGTGGACCAGCAGGGCAAGCTGATCGGCATCGTGGGCAAGACCGACCTGGTCCGACGCTGCACCCAGGGCCTGGAGGAGCTTGCGCCGGCCTACCTCTTCGAGGTGCTCGCCGAGCAGGGTGCCGACGAAGACGGCCGGGGGGCCAATGGCCCGATCCCCGAGCCCCTTATCCGCGTCGAAGACTTCATGAACGATGCGCCCGCGACGGCGCGGGCCGGCACGCCCATCGCGGAGGTCGCCCGGCGGATGGCCGACGGTGGGATCCACCGCGTGGTGGTCATCGACGAGCAACGGTTCCCCGTCGGCATCGTGACGAGCCTGGACCTGGTCAAGCTGCTGCGGGACGCGCGTGGCTGAGCCGGTTCGAGAGGAGATCAATCCATGGCAACCAAGAGTTCGCACGCGCACCAGATCGCAAACATCCCGGCGTTGCGACCCGTGCCCCATCGGTCGGCGATCGGGGCCGCGCCGGCATCGGTGGATCGTTCGGCCCACCCCTTCGCGCCGGTGCGGGAGCAGGAGATTCGCACGCGGGCATATTACTTGTACGAGGAACGCGTGCGTGCGGGCTCCCACGGCGACGCACTCTCCGACTGGTTGCGGGCCGAGAGCGAGGTCGAATCCGCGGCCGATCACGCGATCCAATCCATCATCGACGGTGGCGCACGGGGACGCATCGGCACCGGCGGAAGCCTGTGAAGAGGAGCATGTGGCCATGGGTACGAACGGGCATCGTGAGCATTGGTTCGTGACAGCCGACGAGCGTGGGGCCAGGTTATTCTCGTCGGCATCGGGGGGGGGCGGTCGCCTGTCCATCCAGCAACTGGACGATCTGGTCAATCTGACCGTGGTGGAGCACGAGCACCAACGGCCATCGATCCTCGGAAGGGGGCCCTCGCGCAGCGCGATGCAGCACTACGCCGGCACGGGCCACCAGGACGAGGAGGCCCGGCATCGATTCGCCCGGCCGCTGGCGCACTGGCTGGCGGCCCATGCCTTCAAAGCGCCGCGGGGCGTGCTGGACGTCTTTATCGCAACGCGGATGCTCGGCGAGCTGCGGCCGGTGCTCGAGCACCAGGGCCAGCGCATCACGCTGCACCAGGCCGAGCTGACGCGCCTGTCTCCCGGCGAGCTGGCCGTCCATCCGAGCGTCCTCTCCCTGCACGCCTGACCACCGCCGCGGCCGTCCGTGGTGCGCGGCGATGCGGCGTGCCCTGCCATCGGGTGCCGCAACGAAGCGGACGGGTGCCGCAACGAAGCGGAAACGAAAAACCCCGGGCGCACCGCGAGGTACGCCCAAGGGTCCTCCCTCCCTTGCCGCCTTGCGATTGGGGCCGTGGCGGCGGAGGCTCTCTCTCGACTTCGTGTCAGGCCCGCATCGCCACGGGCGCCCCCCGGTTGATGCGCTCGGCCAGCCGGGAAAGCATCGCGTCGGCGGCGTGCTCCTCGGCCAGGGTCTGGGACAGCAGGTCGGCGACGCCCTCGTGGCCGAGCTGGCTGGCCCAGGCCCGGGCGCACCCGTATCCAGCGATCTCGTCGTGCTCGATGTGCTGGGCGGCGGCGATCAGGGCCGCGTCGCGCACGTGCCGCTCGGTCCATTTGGTATCGGCCAGCTCGAGGCAGTCGGCGCACAGCCCGCGCATGCCCCGCGTCTCGGCCCGGCGGGCCCTCCTGGGCCTGGCACCCAGTTGGTCGAACACCCTGTCGAGCCTGGCCACGTGCTCGCTGGTCTGGTCGGCGTGGGTCTTGAATGCCCGCGAGAGCTCCTCGTCCCACGCCGCGTCGGCCAGCCTGATCAGCACGTCGGCGTCGTGCTTCTCGGCCGCGCGCAGCTCGCCGAGTTCTTCGAGCAGCAGGTCGTCGATGGTCTTCATGCTCATGGGAATCACTCCTTGCCCGCGGGCCGGCTCCGACCCGACACGCCGACCTTGTGCGTGGCCGGTTTGACCTCCACCGGCACCTGCCGGCGCTGGACGCCGGGCTTCTTGGCCACGTGCACGGTCAGCACCCCGCTGTCCACCTCGGCGCTGACCGTGTCGGCGTCGGCCTCCTCGGGCAGTTCGATGCTGCGTCGGAACGAGCCGAACCGCCGCTCGCACTGGTAGAAGTCCTCGTCCTTCACCTCGCTCCGCTCGTTCTTGGCACCCGAGATGGTCAGCGTGCGGCCGGCGACCGACACGTCCAGGTCCTTGCTGGCGATGCCGGGCACCTCGGCCCGCACGATGAACCCGCCGTCGGCCTCGCTGATATCCAGCGGCGGGGCCCAGCCGTTCTGACGCAGCAGCACCGGGTCGAGCACGTCCAACGGGTCGGTGAAGAACCGGTCGAACGTGCGGTCCATCTCCTCGCGAAGCCTCGAGAGCGCGTTGCCCGACGGGTCGCGATGTTTCCACAGGGAGAGCGCCATGTTCCATCTCCTTTCCGATGTCCTGGTGCGATTCAGCCGTAGGGGTCGACGGTGGTGTGGTCGTCCACGCGGCGTACCCCGTTCCCGAAGCTCGCGGCGCCCTCCACGGCCCGCCGCTCGCTCCACGAGCGCACCTTGCCGGTGAGGGTCACCACGCCGTCCACCACGCTCACGCCGATGCGGCCCGCCTCGCGTTCGGCCTGCCGCTCCAGGGCCTGCTCGATCTGCCGCTTGATGGCGGCCGGGTCGGCCGAACGGGGCTTGACCGAGATCAGGTTCGTGACGCCCTTGACCCCGCCCAGGCGGCGGATGGCGCTCTCGGCGTCGGCACGCTGGGTCCAGGTTTCGACATCACCCTTGAGCGTCACAACGCCATTGCTGACCGTCGTGGAGATGTGCTCGTCTGGCACCAGCACGTCCCATTGCAGGGCGTGGCGGACGGCCTGGGCCACGTCCTGGTCGGTCTTGCGCCAGCTCATCGGCAGCCTCACGTCCAGCTCGTTCACGACGTCGAGTACGCCGTGCACGCGGTGGGCGGCCTCCACGGCGGCGATCTTCTTGCCGTACGAGGGGACGTGGCCGGTCAGCGTCACCACGCCGCCCTTGACCTGCACGCCCACCTCGGTCTCGTCGACGCGGGTGTCCCACTTGAGCTCGTTGAGCACGTCGGTCTTGATCTGCGTGTCGCTCTTGGCCGCTGTCATCGTCGCCATTGGTATCCCTCCGAAAGGTCTGGTCATCCACGCGCGGCGGCCGGCTCGCCTCCAACCAGCCTGCCGCGAACACCGGGTAATATCGTGCCCAAACGGCCCGTCGCCAAGTAGGAAACTTCCCCGATCGATCGCCCCCGGGCGCGCGCCGCGGCCGGGCCATGGTGCGGCGCGAGGCCCGGCCGGGCCCGGGCGCGGGCGGGGCCTTGCCCGGCCGCAGGCCTTCCCCGGCGTGCCGGTCGAAGCGCCGGGCCCCGGGCCGGGAGCAGGCCATGCCCCCCGTGCCACCACGCGGGCGCGTTGGCGGCCCCGCCACGGGAAGCCCGGTCCCCGGCGCCCGGCGGAGCAACCCCGGCCCATGCTGGAGCATCCCCGGCCCCGCCCGGATCATCCCGGGCTCGGATGGATGTGGGCCGCGCGGGGCTGGCCTCGTCGCTCGCGGGCCCGGCCGCGTTCGTGGCGGGGCGGCGCGGCGGGGGGCTCGGGCGAGAGCCGGCGACGGCACACCACCACGGCGGCGGCGGGGGCGGCGACCCCCGGGCCGGAGACCGCGGCGGCGGCGGGGTCGGGTCCGGCCGGGGAGCCAAGCCCCAACCACACGGCACGCCCATGGTGGCCCATGCCGCTGCTGAGCTTCGACGAGATCCGCTCGCGGGCCCCGGCTTTCGGCCGCGAGTGGGCCGACGCCAGCGGCGAGATGGGCCAGGCCCAGAGCTTCTGGAACGACCCGTTCGAGGCCTCTGGACCGCGTCGCAGGAACGTGGCGATCTTCGAGAAGCGCGTGGAGCAACTCGGCGGCGGGCGCGGACGAATCGACCGGTTCTGGCCGGGGGTCCTGCTGGCCGAGCACAAGTGCCGGGGCGAGTCGCTGGTCCAAACCCATGCCAGGCTCGACCGGGCGGTGGACCCGTGCGATCGAGAAAAGCCCTTCGAGAACGGACGCGAGCGGTTCGGGTTGCTCTTCGAGCGGTGGGAGGGGCTGGTGGCGGCGGTGGTGGGCAGGAAGATGCGGCGGCGAAGCCAAGGGTGATCCCAGGTTTCTGCGTTGCAACGAGCCTTGTCTGAAACGTTTCGGGCAAAAAGTTGCCCCCGGAGGCATGGATGGCATACTGTTCGGGTCATGGACGAACAAACGAACCCAGAATCATGGACGGTGCTGGACGAGATCCTGGAGCGGCACGCCAAGGTCTTTCCCTACTTCGTGCCGGCCATCGAACTCGGCCATCTTGCGTACGAGCGGGAGCGGGAGTTTGCCAAGTCGCTGATCCCAGGAGCCCCGCACATCCGCAGGATCCGCAACGACATCAACGACAACTGCTGGCGATTCATGCGGGTCGTTGGCCAGCCGCTCATCGAGGCCGGGCTGCTCGGCGACATCCGCGATTGCTTCGGCGGGGACGTGGCGGTGCTGCCCGACGGCCTGACCATGCGGCTCAAGCGGGCGACCCAGGCCGGCTGGACGGCAAACAACATGACCGACCGGCGGCACGCGAAGGAGGCCGCGGCATCGCCGTACATCCCCGGCCTCTTCCCGAAGCAGTCGGACCTGGATATGTACATCGCCGACGGGGCGGAGGTCGATGTTGTCTACAACGCAACCCAGTTGCTCGAGGCGGATTCGTTCATGCCCGCGATCAACGTGATGCTGAAACTGGGCATGCGCGAGCCCGCCCTGATCGTCAGCATCGGGCATCCCGACGAAGCGGCCCTGCGTACCGTGTGCCCGTCCGCGTACGACGTGATCGAGGACATGCGTGGCCGGTTGTCCGCCTGAACCCCGTGCCGTAAGACTGCCATGAACCCGCCCCGTGCCCTGTCACCGAAGACGCTCAAAGCCGCGCGGATCGCCCAGAGCCTGAGCCTCTCGGGCCTGACCGGTCGATGCGGGATCAGTGCGCCGACACTCTCGCGGCTGGAGAGCGGCGAGCGCGAGGCGACCGCGGATGAGGTCGCCACGCTGGCCGGGGCGCTGGGGCTTCCCGCTGCGGCGCTCTGCCGGCCGCTGGTGACCGAGCAACTGGGCCTGTCTGGTTTCTACCACCGCAAGCTCAGCCGGACCGGGGCCAAGGCGGTGCGGGCCATCGAGAGCCGGTGCGTGCTCGACGCGGCGCCCTTGCGAGACCTGTTCGACATGGTGGGCCCGCCGGGCAACGACGGCTTGCTCTCCATCGACCTGGACGATGCGAAGGGCAGCCCCGAAATGGCCGCCCACATGGTCCGCCTCAAGTGGCAGGTGCCCAGGGGCCCGATCCCGGACCTGTTCGCGCTGGTCGAGGCCGCCGGATGTGTCGTCATCCATACCGACTTTGGGGTCCCAAAGGTGGACGCGCTCTACCAGAAGGCCCCGGGCCTGCCCCCGATCTTCTGGGTGAACTCCACCAAGCCGCTGGACCGCGTCCGATTCAGCGTGGCCCACGAGCTCGGGCACCTCGTCCTGCACGAGGACATCCCCGTCGAGTGCGACCGGGCCGAGCGCGAGGCCGACGCGTTCGCCGCCGCGTTCCTCATGCCGCGATCGGACTTCCGGGCCGAATGCCCCGGCCGCCTGGGGGTCGAGCAGCTGATCGAACTCAAGCGGCGTTGGCGGTGCTCGATGGCGGCGCTGGCGCGCAACGCCCACCACGTCGGCCGCATCACCGAGCAGCAGTACACCAACCTGATGATCGCCCTGAGCAAGCGGGGCTGGAGAACCTGCGAACCCTTTGGACTGACTCCAGAAACGCCGACCTTGCTCGCGCGAACGATCCGCCAGTGCTTGCAGGAACTCGAAATCAGCGAGGAGGGCCTTGCCGATCGGCTCGCGATCTCGCTTGGGCAACTCAAGTCCTGGCGGCAACCATTCCCGGGCGGCCGACCGGATCCCCAGTCGAACGAGCCCGCACTCCGTTTTGCCTGTGGCTTCTGAGCGGGCCGAACGAATCGACGAACGATCAATGCATCTTCGGGGATTGTCGCGCCCGGATCGACCCGGCGTCGGCAAAAGTGCCACCATCCGGCCACCGGGAGTCTGAGCGGGGTGTGGTTGCGGCCGCAACCCACTCCCTGCCCCCCGCGTCACCGCGGGGGCTCGTGGGCGGGGGCGTGGCGGTGGCTGGCGGGGGTGTCCAAGGGCCCCGCGCCGTTGCTTTGGGCTCGGATGGGTCCACGACTCGTGCCGCTTGGCCCTACTCGGCCCGGTGCAGCCAGCCGCGATCCATGGCCTTGTCGCGCAGCTTCCGGCCGACCTTCTTGGCCGGGTTGCCGGCCAGCGCCCCAAAATCGATGACGGCGTGCTCCTTGAAGGGTGCCGGGTCGGGCCTGGCTTCGACGGACAGCGCCACGCACTCGGCCACCGTCACCGCCAGCACGCCGATGGAAGAGAGGCCCTGCTCCTGGGTGAAGTGCCGCCACGCCTCGGCCGCCTCGATCTGGTCGCCGTCGTAGACCGAAAGCTTGCTGTGGTCCTTGGGGCTGGGCGTAAAGGCCTGGGACGTTGGGCGGCCGTCGTCGATCCAAGTTGGATGCACCTGCCGTAGTAGCATTGTCTCGGGGGTCACTCGGCCAGCCCCCCCGCCTCGCGCAGACGATCGTTGATCGACTTCCACGATTCCGACGATGCGAGGTCGAAGGACGCCTCCTGGTCTTCGCGGCCATCCCGGAAGTCGGCGAACCACTGCGCGTGCTTGGTGGACAGGTCGATCTCAAGCTCGGCCTCTCCTTCCCGAAGCGGCCACTCGGCCTGGACGCCGCCGGACTCGGTGGGATAGAGGTAGGGCAGCGCCAGGTCGGGGTCGTAGTGCTCGCCGAAGGCGGCGGCCAGCCAGCGCAGCCCCTGGGCGGGCGGACGCTTGCCGTGTCCGTCCAGCCAGCCGTCTTCGAGCAGGGCGAGTTCTTCCAGGCGGGCGTCGATGTCGCGTGGCTCCAGAATCGTTACTTGCTCGACCGTTTCGAAACGGTCCAGATTGTTGTTCCGCAGCCGGCGTACGACCCCGTCGATCCGTACCTTGCGCTCGCGTGCGTATTCCGTCCACGCCTTGGCAATCGTTGGCCAGTGGTCCGGTTCTGCCGATCCGCCGACGATCGAGCCGTCGGCCAGCCTGAGCTTGAAGGAACGGCCGCTGTGGTCGCCCTCGAACACAACGCCGCGCAGCGTCGCTTCTTCGGTCACGTACTGCTGGGTCGAAGAGGCGAACACCAGCCGCTGGCGGCTCTCCTTGTCCAGGATCGCCTGATCCGTCCCGTTGGGCATCGGGAAACCGATGGCCTCCCCATCGCGCAGGTGCTTGCCGATGTGGTTCTTAAAGTGCCGCAGGGCGTCCTCTGGAATCAGTTCCAGGACGCGCTGGGGCCGCCCGTGCTGGGCCGCGTCCACGGCGAGCACGATGGCGTCCCGGGCCTGCTCGAACCAGTGCTTTTGGTCGGAATCGAACAACAACCCCGACGTGGGGGGCAAAACCAGAAGGATGGACGCGATCGCGCTGCCCGGCTGGACCGCGGCAAGCTCCAGCCGCACGCCATCGCGGAAGCCTCGCGGCGCACGCTGGCGGCCCTGCTCGGCCTGGATGCGTTTCCACTTCGCCACGTCGAAGAGCAACTCCTCAAGGGCGGCCAGGTCCTTGAGCACGTCCAGCGGGATGCCGTGATCGTCGAAGCGCTTGCCGATCAGGCGAGGGGACAGGAATGGCAGGCGAACGCCTTGGGTATTGGGGGCCCGCTGCGGGGCTTCGTCCTGGGATGGATCGGGCGTCGGGTCCATCGGGGGCACTGCTCCGGGGGGCGGCCATCGTATCGGCCCGTTCTTTGGCGGGCCTCCAGCCGGGATCTGCTCCAAAGATACGACCAGCCGAAGGGATGCGTTCGGGTGGCGCTCCCGTCGATCGTGGGGCCACGCGAAGCCCCATTGCGTCCCCCGCCCCACCAGGCAATACCGGGATTTCCCCGGCCTGATCCCTCGCGGGCCGAGCCTCGGCCGTCCCGGCCCCCGCTGCCCCCGCCCCGTGCGCCCATTCCCGATCGGGTGATGTTCGTAAAAACGGCCCCGGCGTGGCGTGGGGGGCGGTTTTCCTTCGTGGGGGAGCGGTTTTCCTTCGTGCCGGAGCCATTTTCCTTCGTGGGGAAACCATTTTCCTTCGTGCCGGAGCCGCATTTCCACTTGCCGGAGCCATTTTCCTTCGTGCCGGAGCCGCATTTCCACTTGCCGGAACCATTTTCCTTCGTGCCGGAGCCGCATTTCCACTTGCCGGAGAGACATTTCCACTTGCCAGAGAGACATTTCCACTTGCCGGAGAGGCATTTCCACTTGCCAGAGAGGCATTTCCACGAAGGAAAATCGTTTCCGAAGATCGGAAAATCGTTTTCCCGCGTGGGAATGCCGCTCCCGACGCGTCGGAAATGGTTTCCGTTCGTGCCGATCTGGTGAAAGTTCGGGGCTGGTCGGCCGGCCCGTGGCCGGAGCCCGTCCGGGCCCCGCGGGGGGCGTGGCACTACCCTCTGGCATGCCCCGGCGCGTGCTGCATGACGAGTTCTTCCGCAGGGCCAAGGCCGAGGGATACCTGGCCCGCTCGGCGTACAAGCTGCTGGAGATCCAGCAGCGCCGGGCGGTCCTGGGGGCTTCGATGGCCGTGCTCGACCTGGGCTGCGCCCCGGGCAGCTGGCTCCAGGTCGCCGCGCAGGTCGTTGGCCCCGGGGGCGTGGTGGTGGGCTTCGACCTGGCCCCCGTGCGGGCCGAGGTGCCCGGCTGGGTGGTCGCCCGCGTGGGCGATGTCCTGGCCCTGCCGGCGTCGGACCTGCTCGAGCCCCTGGTCCAGCGGCGCGGCCCGGGCGTGCTCTACGACGCCGTCCTGAGCGACATGGCCCCCAACACCAGCGGGGCGGGGGACCACTTCCGCTCCGTCCGCCTGTGCGAGGCGATCCTCGAACGCCTGCCCGGCCTGCTGCGGCCGGGGGGCTCGCTGGTGTACAAGGTCTTCGAGGGCGAGCAGTACCCCGACCTCCTGGCCCGCACCGGGGCCGTCTTTGCCCGGTGCAAGGGCCTCAAGCCCCGGGCCACGCGCGAGGTCTCCACCGAGATCTACGTCGTGGCCGGGGGCTACGAGCCGGCCCTGCGCCACGCGCCAAAGCCCGGGGGCATCGCACCCCCGCCGCCGGGGCCCGGCCGGGGCTGGGGCCGATGATCCTGCTGGCACCGCTGGCGGCGATCCTCGCCGGGGCGCTGGCCGGCACGGCGGTGCTGGCCCTGTACATGCTCAAGCTGCGCCGCCGGCCCGTGCGCGTGGGCAGCATCCTCTTCTGGGAGCGGGCCGTGCGCGACGCCCAGGGCAACGTGCCCTGGCGGATGGTGCGGCCGCGGACGCAGCTGCTGCTGCAACTGCTGGCCATCGCCCTGCTGGCCCTGGCCCTGGGGCGGCCGGCCGTGCCCGGGCGGCTGGGCGGGCGGGTGCTGCTGGTGATCGACCGGTCGGCGTCGATGAACGCCGTCGATGGGGGCGCGGGCCGCACGCGTTTCGAGGCGGCCCGCGAGCAATTGCGCGACCTGGCCGGCACGCTGGCGGCCGGGGGCCGGGCCCGGGCGATGGTCGTCGCGCTGGGGCGCGAGGCCGTGCCGCTGACGCCCTGGACCGGCGACCGCGCGACGCTGCTGGGAGCGCTCGACGCGGTGCGGCCCGGCGATGAAGAGGCCTCGGGAGAAGCTCTGGCCGGCCTGCTCGGGCTGGCCCTGGGCCTGCCCGACGGGGCCGAGCCGGACGAAGCCGAAGCGTTCGGCCCGCAGGATCGGCTGGTGGTGGTGCTGGCCAGCGACGGGGGGCTGGCAGCGCCGGCCCGGCCGATGCCGGCCAACGTGGTGCTGCGGCTGCTGCCGGTGGGGGGGGCCTTCGATCCCGCGCCGGGGAGCCTTGGGGGGCTGGCGGCCGATCCGGGGGGGCCTTCGGCCAATCCTGTGGGCCCGGTGGGCAATGCCGGGGGCCCGATGGGCAATGCCGGGATTGTTGCCGTAGCGGCCCAGCGTCTGTACGAAGACCCCGCCAGCGTGCGCGTCTTTGCCCGGGTGCTGGCCACCGGCCCGATGCGTCGCGAGCTGCCCGTGCGTCTGGCGCTGGACGGCCGCGTGGTGGGGCAGGCGGTGGCCGACCTGACACCTGCGGAGCCGAGCGACCGGGGGCCCACCCAGGCGACGGTGGGCCTTGGCGTGGTGACGGCCGATGGCGGGGTGCTCAGCGTGCTGCTGCCCGGCGGGGACCTGCTGGCCGCCGACGACTCGGCCTCGCTGTGGCTGCGCGAGGCGGCCCGGCCGCGCGTGCTGCACGTGCTGCCCGACGACGAGCCGGTCGACACCGGCCGTGCCGGGCCGGCGATGCTGGTGGCGGCGGTGCTCGAGGCGATGGACCTGGGCGAGTACCGGGCGGTGCGGCTGGGCCGCTACGAGCAGCTGGCCGCCCAGCGAGAGGGCCTGCCCTACGACGTGGTGGTCTTCGACCGGGCGGCCCCGCGCCAAGAGCCGCCGGTGGCGAGCCTGCACTTTGGCCCCGCGCCGCCGCTGGAGGGGGCCGCACCGGGCATGGTGGCCCCCTCGGGGGTGGCGCTGCCGCCCACGCGGGCGGTGTCGTGGCGCCGCACGCACCCGGTGATGCGCGACCTGACGCTGGACCAGCTGCTGGTGGCCCGGCCGCTGATGGCCCCCGAGGGCCAGGGCGACGGCCGGGGGGGATCGTCGGGCGAGGTGGTGCTGGCCAGCGGCGAGCGGTCGCCGCTGATCGTGGCGTACGAGGGCCGGCGGCACCGGCGGATCTGGGTGGGCTTCGAGCCGGCCCAGAGCAACTGGCCCAAGCTGGTGAGCTTCTCCCTGTTCGTGGCCGAGGCGGTCGACTACCTGGCCATGCGCGGCTCACGCGACGCGGCCCGGGGCGTGCGGGCGGGCGAGATGGCCACGCTGACGCTGGCAACGCCCCGGTCGCGGCTGCGGCTGGTCGGGCCGGGGGGGGCGGTGGAGGTGGCCCTGGCCGAGGCCGGCGACCGGCCCGCCGTGGGGCCCCTGGACCGGGCCGGGGTGTACCTGCTCGAGGGGCCGGCGCCCGGCGATCAGCGGGCGGTGGCCGTGAACACCATCAGCGAGCAGGAGTCCCTCGTGGCCGTGCTCGACGACCTGCCGGCGGCCTTCGGCGGGCTGCGCGGCGAGGAGGCCCAGCGGCTGCAACGCGGCGGGCACCTGGACCTGTGGCCCTGGTTCGTGCTGGCCGGGCTCCTCGTGCTGGCGGCCGAGTGGCTGCTGTCGGCCCGGGCGCTGTCGCGGTAGGGGCGAAAGCAGCTCGAAGCAGCGTCGGGAACGCGGGCCCGGGCCGGGAGCCGGGCGCCCGCGGTGCCGACCACGCCCCCCCGCGGCGTCGGCCATGTCCGGGGCCCTCTCGCCCAGGACGGCCGGGGGCAGCGGGCGGGGGGTGGGCCGCCCTAGAAGCCCCGCCGCCCCTCGATGGCGTCGGCCAGGACGGCCTTGCTCGCCCAGTCGATCTGCCCGCCCGAGGGCAGGCCGCGGGCCAGTCGGCTGACGGCGACCTTGCGTTTTTCCAGTTCCTGGGCCAGGTACAGGCCCGTGGCGTCGCCCTCGAGGGTGGGGTTCAGGCCCAGGACGACCTCGCGGACGCGCACGCCGCCGGCGTTGCGGGCCGGGTCGTCGACGCGTGCGAGCAGGTCGGCGATGTTGATATCCCCCGGCCCCACGCCCTCCAGGGGGCTCAGGCGGCCCATCAGCACGTGGTAGACGCCCTTGAAGGCCCCGCTGGCCTCGATGGCAAAGAGGTCGCGGGGCTGCTCGACGACCAGGACCACGCCGCCATCGCGCGGGGGGCCGGCACGGGTGGGCCCGCCTTCGGGCCTCGCAGCGGCGGCCTTGCAGATGCCGCAGGGCGGCTCGTCGGCCAGGTTGCCGCAGATGGGGCACGGGCTGGAGCGCGTGCGCATGTCGGCGATGGCGGCGGCCAGCGAGCGGGCCACCGCGGGGGGGCTCTTGAGGAGGTAGAAGGCCAGTCGCTCGGCGGTGCGGCGGCCGATGCCCGGCAGGGCGGCCAGCTCGTCGATGGCCCGCTGCACGCTGGCGGGGTAGGGGCCCGGGCCGGCGTGCGGCGGGGCGGTGGTCGCGTGTTTTCCCCCGGGCTTTGGCCGCTGGCTCGGCATGGGGCGATGCTAGCCCTACCCTGTGGCACCATGTACAAGGCCGCCGCGATGCTCGTTCTGTATGCCGCCCTGGTCGTGCTGCTGGGGGCGCTGGCCTATGCCAGCGCGCCCGAGGGCGCCAGCGCTGCCACCGCCCTGATCGTGCCCGTCGCCGTGGCGGTCTTCTCGCTGGCCTTCGCCGCGATGTCGCTGGCCATCCACAAGAACCGGATGCTGGGGATGATCGGCATCCACGCGGGGCTGGTGCTGCCGTTGCTGGTGGCCATCGCCTCGGGCCATCGGGCCTTTGTCGCCCAGGGGGCCAGCGCGGCCTACAGGCAGGCCCAGGGCGAATGGCTCCAGCGCGTCGAGGCCGAGCCCGCCGTGGCCACGCCCGAGCGGAGGCTGGCCTTCTTCGAGGAACGCAACGCGCCGGCCTACGACAAGGCGTACGTGCGCAACGCCCTGGCGGCGATCTCGGCCGTCAGCCTGCTGACCTTCGTGGCCATGCTCGCGGCCCGGCCCAAGCCGCCCGCGCGAAGGCCCAAGACCGGCGCGGACCCGAGCGCCGACAAGACCGCCGACTCCAACGCCTGAGCCCAACGCTTGAGCCACGCACCCACCTCCCGCACCACCATCCCCGCCACGACTCCCTCTCCGGCCGCGACGCACCAGCAGCTGACCGGCGTCGTGCTGGTCGTGCTGACGCTCGTGGGCTGGTCGAGCATCCCGCTGTTTTTGCGGCACTTCGCCGAGGACATCGACGGCTGGACAAGCAACGGCTGGCGGTACGGGTTCGCAGCGCTGCTGTGGCTGCCGGTGCTGCTGGTGGCCGGCTGGCGTCGCAAGCTGCCCCCGCGTCTGTTCGCCCTGGCCCTGGTGCCGGCGGCCTTCAACATCGTGGGGCAGGTGTGCTTCACCTGGGCCCACTACCTGCTCGACCCGGGCATGCTGACCTTCGCGCTGCGTGCCCACATCGTCTTTGTGACCATCGGCGCCGCCCTGCTCTTTGCCAGTGAGCGTGCGGTGATCCGCCGGCCCCTGTTCCTCATCGGCATCGTCCTGGTCGTGGGCGGCACCAGCGCCACCATCCTGCTGGCGCCCGACAAGCCCTCGACGGCCAGCCAGGCCAGCGGCGTGCTGGCCGACTCTCCCGCGCAGGCCCGCGCCCTGGGCGTGGCGCTGTCGATCGCCGCCGGCGCGTTCTTCGCGTGCTATGCCCTTGGCGTGCGCAAGTGCATGGCCGGGGTGAACTCCATCGTCGCCTTCGCGGCTATCAGCCAGTACACGGCGTTGGCGATGATCGCTTTGATGCTGCCCCTGGGCGTGGCCGCCGGGCTGACGGCGCTGCCCAGCGACTGGCACGGCATGGGGGCCCTGACCCTCTCGGGCTTTGGATTGCTGCTGCTCAGCAGCGTCATCGGCATCGCCCTGGGCCACGTGGGGTACTACATGGCCATCGGCCGACTGGGCGTGGCGGTCACCAGCGGGGTCATCCAGCTCCAACCCTTCGTCGTCAGCATCGCCAGCCTGCTGCTGTTCAAGGAACTGCTCACCGGCGGGCAGTGGGTGGCCGGCGCGGTGGCCGTGTGCGGCGCGGGATCCATGCTCTGGAGCCAGCACCGGGCCCACCGCGGCAAGCCCCCGCTGCTGGCGTGGTGGAAGACTCAGCCAGCCCGGGCTGGCCGGGTGGAAGACTTGCCCGCGGACCATGTCGCCGCCGCGGCCATGGCCAGCGACGACACGCCCGAGCCCAGATGAGACGCATCGGGATCCGAGGCTTACCTAGAACCGATGCGCATCCTGCCGCGTGCGCGGCTTGGCCTCGAACTGGCCGGGCAGTCCTGTGGATCGTTCGCCCATGCGCTCGCGCAGCGCCGGGGCCGCCCGGAAGCCGCAGGTGTACGACTCGGGGATGACGATGGGCTCGCCCGTGCTGGGCTTGGTGCCGTCCCGGGCCGCCCGATGCCGGCGGACAAAACTCCCAAAACCGCTGATCTTGACACGCCCCTCTTCGGCCAGTCCCTGGGCGATGTTGTCCAGCACCGCTTCGAGGCAGGTATTGGCCTCGGCACGTGTCGACCCCAACGACGAAGCGATCCGCTCCACGAGTTCGCTCTTATTCATGACTCCGGCTCCGCTTATGCGCTGCCTGGAGAACGCACAGGTCACCGCCATTGCCTATGGATACGTGCCGGATATCGGCGCATTGCCCCCGGCTCTTCCAACTATCGGCCTCAGCCGAAACTCCGATTGTCCGACACCCCACGAACGGGCGGCTCGCCGCCGCCACTGCCGGGCACGGCTCCCTATCATGGAACCGCGATGGCACACACAGCAACCCACAGCCACACCAAGCCCCACACTATACCCCAGGACCAAACCGGGCCGCTCAGGCCTTGGAACGTCGTGCTGCTGGACGATCAGGACCACACGTACGAGTACGTCATCGACATGCTCGGGCGTATCTTCGGGTATCCCCAGGAGCGGGGATTCCAGCTCGCCAGAGAGGTCGATAGCAAGGGGCGCGCCATCATCGCCACCGTCCACCGCGAGCTGGGCGAGCTGCGCGTCCAGCAGGTCATAGGCTTCGGGGCCGACCCGCTGCTGACGCGCAGCAACGGGCCCATGCGGGCCATCCTCGAACCCGCCGAAGACGGGTCGGAAGGCTGAAACCGCGTGGCAAACGACAAGCCCCTAGTCGTCCAGACCGAGACGCTCGAGCCCGCCGCAAGCCAGTGGCTGGCCCAGCACGCCCTCCTCGAGGTGTGCCCCTTCGACGACCCGCGGCTTGGTGAACTGCTGCCCACAGCCAGCGGCTTGGTCGTGCGCACGTATACCAAGGTCGACCGGGCCCTGCTCGACAAGGCCCCGCTGCTCAGGGTCGTGGGCCGCGCGGGCGTGGCGCTGGAGAACATCGACATCCCAGCCTGCCGGGCCCGGGGCGTCGAGGTCGTCCACACGCCCGAGGCCAACACCCAGGCCGTGGTCGAGTTCGTGCTGTGCCTGCTGCTGGACGCGTTGCGTCCGCGGGTCTTCCTCGACGGCCCGCTCGAGGGCAAGGCCTGGCACGCCGCCCGGGCCGAGCTGCGCGGCGAGCACCAGCTGGCCGACCTGGACGTGGGCGTCCTGGGCTTCGGCCGCATCGGCAGCCGCGTGGGCCGCGTGCTCACGGCCCTGGGCTGCACGGTGCGATACCACGACGTCCGCGAGATTCCCGCCGACCAGCGCCACGGCTGCACGCCGGTTTCGCTCGAGGAACTCCAGCGCACGAGCCGCATCCTGAGCATCCACGTCGACTGGCGCGAGGGCAACCACCACTTTGTCAACGCCGGGTTCCTCGAGAGGTTGCGGCCCGACTGCATCGTGGTGAACACCAGCCGCGGCCTGGCCATCGACCCTGCGGCCCTGGCGGCGTGGCTCAGGGCCAAACCCGCCGCGCGGGCCCTGCTCGACGTCCACGACCCGCACGAGCCCATGGACGCCGGTTACCCGCTGCTGGGCCTGCCCAACGCCCACCTCACGCCGCACATCGCCGCCGTCACGGCCGCGGCCCAGCTCAACATGAGCTGGGTGGTGCGCGACGTGGTGGCGGTGCTGGAGGGCAAGTCGCCCCGCTACCGCGCGCCCGGGTGAGGCGAGCGATCCCTACTCGGCGCTCCACACCACGTTGCCCGCCTCGTCATAAAACTTCGCCACCGGCTGCCCGCTGCGCATCACGCCGAAGAAGGCCCGGCTGTTGCCGTCCTCGTCGGCAAAGCCGATGCGCAGGGCTTCCTTCGTGAAGCCAAGCCACGCCCGCGTGTGGCCCTGCTCGTCGGCAAGCGTCATGCCCGGGCCCGAGGCGGCCAGGGTCAGCTTCAGCCGCACCATGCCCGCCCCGTCGCGGAAGACGATCGTCGGCCCGCCCGCGTCGGCGGTGAGCGTGGCCCGCTCCTGGCCTTGCTCGTCCACCAGCGTGACCCGCCGCGTCGTCACGCCGTCGGCCGCTCGCTCCTGCCAGTGTCGCAATTCGGCTTCGAGGCGCTCGATGCGTGCCTCGAGCGGGGCGGTGCTGTTGTTGTCGTGTGCCATGGGTTTCTCCTGCACGGATCGGGCCTTGGCGGCCGGGCAACCATAGTGTTCACGCATCGCCCGGGAGGCCCCACCATGCCCACGCTCGCCAACACCCTCGCCGCCACCGCCACGCTCTCCGCCGTCAGCGTGCTCGCCCTGCCCATGCTGGGCCTGGCCCGCGCCAACACCGCCAGCCAGCAGGCCATCTTCCACGCGCGGCTCGTCGCACGCGGCATCGAGTGGCACGCCACCGACACCGGCCACTACGCCCCGGCCTTCCGCACCAACCCCGACGGCACCATCACCCACCACTCGGCCATGCTGCTGGCCGGCGGCTACGTCGCCAGCGAGGCCGACTTCACCAGCCCCCTGGCCCCCGGCGGCGGCGCGCCCTCGGCCGGCTCGCACGCGATGCAGGCCCGGCGATTGGCCTTCACCGTCAACGGCGCGATCATGCCGCCCGAACCCTTGCAATATTCGGGCACCGACCGCCACTACCGGCCGGTGGCCCACCGCGGCACCGCCCCGCAGTCGGCCCACCGGCTCATGCACCAGGGCGAGCCGATGGCCCCGGCCTCGACGTTACTTGTCACCGAGTGGCTGGTCACCGAGTGGCTGGCCACCGACGGCTACGCCGCCCTTCGTCAGGGCGAGCGCATCCTGAGCCACCGGCCCATCGTGCCGTTCCTGGGCGAGTCCGCGGGCCGAAGCCCCGAGCGCGAGGCCGTCGCCGGCGCGAGCGCGACGCCCTTCCGCTACCCCGCCGCGGGCGACATCTTCCCCGACAACGCCCCCTTTGCCGAGGCCCTGACCAGCCACGGCCCCACCGAGATCAACGCCATGGGCCGCTCGCACGCGGGCCATCGGGCGGCGATGGTGATGCTCGACGGCTCGGCCCGCCTGGCCACGCCGCGCCAGAGCGTGGAGCAACGCCTGTGGGGCCGGGCGTTCCACAGCATCACGGGCGGTCGGGGCGTGGGGGGCGTGGGGGGGTAGCCGGGAATCGGCAGCCGGGATTCGGCAATCGGCAGCCGGCAGCCAATCCCCCGATTGCCGATTCCCGAATCCCGATTCCCGATTGCCGCTTTTCGGTTTGATCGAAGGCCTTGTCGGTTCCATTTGAGGCCTCTTCGGTTCCATTTGAGGCCTTCCCGGCTCCATTTCAGTCCTTCCCGGTTCCATTTGAGGCCTTCCCGGTTCCATTTCAGGCCTTCCCGGTTCCATTTGAGGCCTTTTCGGTTCCCTTTGAGGCCTTCCCGGTTCCCTTTGAGGCCTTCCCGGTTCCATTTCAGGCCTTCCCGGTTCCATTTCAGGCCTTCCCGGGAACCGACGACCGGCTCCGAAACCCTTCTCAGGGGCCGCCGGGGGCGTTTTCCCGATCGGGATGCGAACAGATGGGCGGGGCGGGCTCAGGTGGGCCGTCCGGCGTTGGGGGCCATCTCGGGCCGCTGGGCTTCGGGCCGCTGGGCTTCGGGCCGCTGGGCTTCGGGCCGCTGGGCTTCGGGGTGGTGGGCTTCGGGGTGGGGGTGGGGGTGGGGGTGGGGGTTGGCGTGGGGGTTGCCGCGTCCCCACATGGCGACGACGACGGCGGCGAGGATGAGCCCGAAGGCCACCAGCTCGTTGGGCCGCAGCCGTTCCTTGAGCACCAGCCAGCTGAAGAAGAAGAAGACCGTCAGCGTGATGGCCTCCTGGAGCACCTTGAGCTGGGGCGCGGTGAAGGGGCCCCCCATCCCGGCGTGGCCCAGGCGGTTGGCGGGCACCTGGAGCATGTACTCGGGCAGGGCGATGAGCCAGCTGGCACCGATGGCCAGCAGCAGCGGCCAGGCCGGGCGTTTGAGGTGGCCGTACCAGGCCCAGGTCATGAAGATGTTCGAGGCCGTCAGCAGCCCGATGGTTCCCAGCACCCGAAGCATGCCCCAGGCTCCTTGCGGCTACCATGCCGACAAAGGCTTCCGGCCGGGCGTCGGACCCGTTGAATCCCTGGCAGAAGCCTCTGAGAGCGTATCCGCACGAGCCCCACGGAAGACCCCACGCCCATGCCCAGCATCACCATCAACGGCCGCACCGTCGGCTTCGAGCCCGGGCAGACCATCCTCCAGGTCGCCAACGCCCATGGCGTCGAGATCCCCTATTACTGCTACCACGACGGCCTGTCTCGGCCGGCCCAGTGCCGCATCTGCCTGGGCGAGGTCTGGGCCCCCAACCCCCGCAACGACAACAGGCTCGAGCCCCTGATGGGCGGCAAGCTCCAGCCCACGTGCGTCACGCCCGCGGTCGATGGCCAGGTGGTCTACACCGACAGCCCCAGGGCCGTGGCCAACCAGAAGGCCGTGATGGAGTACCTGCTCATCAACCACCCGCTGGACTGCCCGGTGTGCGACCAGAGCGGCGAGTGCTTCCTCCAGGATTATTCCTATGAGTTCGGCCGCGGCGTGTCGCGCTTCCAGGAGCAGAAGGTCAAGCAGGCCAAGAAGGACCTGGGGCCCCACGTGTGGCTCTACGCCGACCGGTGCATCATGTGCACCCGCTGCGTGCGATTCGACCGCGAGGTGGCCGGGGCGGGCGAGCTGATGATCGGCGGGCGGGGCAACCGCAGCGAGATCGACGTGTTCCCCGGGCGGGCCCTGAAGAACGAGCTGAGCGGCAACGTGGTGGACCTGTGCCCGGTGGGGGCGCTGCTGGACAAGGACTTCCTCTTCGCCCAGCGCGTGTGGTTCCTCAAGAAGACCCCCAGCATCGATGGCATCACCGCCAGCGGCGACAACATCTTCCTGGAACACAACGAGGGCCGGATCTACCGCGTCAAGCCGCGGGAAAACCTCAAGGTCAACAAGCACTGGATCACCGACGAGGTGCGCTACGGCTGGAAGTTCGTGCACAGCGGCCAGCGGCTGACCCAGCCCAGGGCCCGCCGCTACGGGGCGTTGGTCGATGTCGAGTGGCCCCGGGCCTACCGGGCGGCCATCGACGGCACGCGGGCGGTGGTCGAGAAGGGCCAGCACCTTGCGGTCCTGGTCAGCCCGATGCTGCCCTGCGAGGAGGCCTTCGCCCTGGCGACGCTGGCCCGGGAGATCGACCCGCAAGCCATCTTCGCCGTTGGCCCCGTGCCCACGCAGGGGCGGGACAAGGCCTTCCCGCCCACCCTGTCGGTCGACGATCCCCGGGCCTTCGTGATGGTGGCCGAGAAGGCCCCCAACGCCCGCGGCGTGCGGCGCGTGCTCCGGGCCGTCACGGGCACGGCGCCGGTCGAGTTCCACGACTTCCTGAGCGCCATCAAGAATGCCGGCGCATTGCTCATTACGGGCAACTACCCCAGCGACTGGGCGCCCCCGGAGCTGGCCGACGCCGCCGGCGATCGCTTCACCGTGCTCATCGACACCCTGCCGGGCCGCCTGATCGACGCGGCCGACGTGGTCTTGCCCGGGGCGACCTGGGCCGAGAAGGCGGGCACCTTCGAGAACCACCGCAACATGCTCCAGGCCTTCGAGGCGGCCATCCCGCCCTTGGCCCGCACCGAGGGCCAGATCGCCCACGACCTGCTGGCGGCCCTGGGGGTCGAGGCCTACGCCTCGGCCATGCCCCGGCCCAACCGCCGCCGCCCGGACGTGGTGGTGGTCGACGATGGGCCGGGCCAGGTGCCCCAGGCCACCGAGGTGGAACTGCCCCGGGGCCTGCTGTTCGTCGCTGCCGACGTTCGGGCCCGCATGGCCAAAGCCGGGCTTGCCGAGATGGCCAGCGAGGTCGCCCTGCCGCCCAAGGCCCAGCGCAAGGTGGTCGACATGCCGCTGGTCGTTTTGTGAGCCACGCGTCAGTCGGTGCCGCTCCCGGCCCGGCCGACGTGCTGCCGGTCCGTAGACGACGCTACCTCGTCATCGCGTGCATTGCGCTGGGTGCCATCTCCCTCTCGCTTGTTTTGTGGGCCGCTGGCTCGCCACTGCGGCCCTGGCCGCTATACGCCGCCTTGCTCGTCGGCGGTGTGCCCCTGGTGATCGAACTGGCTGTCAAACTGTTCAAGGGAGACTTCGGCTCCGACCTGCTTGCCGCGGTCTCCATCGTCACGGCGGTGCTGCTGGGCGAGTACCTGGCAGGCACCCTGGTGGTCCTCATGCTCTCGGGCGGGCAGGCCATCGAGACCTACGCCATGGGCCGGGCATCCTCGGCCCTCGAAGCCTTGGCCAAGCGCATGCCCTCGGTCGCCCACCGCCGCTCGGGTGATGTGCTCGAAGACGTCCCCATCGACCAGATTGCCGTCGACGACCTCGTCGTCGTGCTACCCCACGAGGCTTCGCCCGTCGACGGCGTTGTGGTCGAAGGCCGTTCGGTCATGGACGAGAGCTACCTCACCGGCGAGCCCTACGAGATGTCCAAGGCCCCCGGTTCGGCCGTGCTCAGCGGCGCTATCAACGGCGAGAACGCCCTGACCATCCGTGCCCAACGCTCGGCCCAGGACTCTCGCTACGCCCAGATCATGGCGGTCATGCGTGCTAGCCAGCAGCAAAGGCCGCACATGCGCCGCTTGGCCGACCGCCTGGGCGCGTGGTACACACCGTTGGCGATCGTCATCGCCTTGGCCGCTTGGGGCATCAGCGGCGACCCCACCAGGTTCCTGGCCGTTCTGGTCGTCGCAACCCCCTGCCCCTTGCTCATCGCCATCCCCGTGGCGATCATCGGCGCGGTCTCGCTTGCCGCTCGCCGATCGATCATCATCCGCGATCCCCTCGTTCTGGAACGCATCGGCACATGCCGAACGATGATTCTCGACAAGACCGGCACGCTCACCTTCGGCCGGCCCTCGCTCGTCATTCAGCACATACGCCCGGGTGGCGACGCCGATCACACGCTCGCCCTGGCCGCAAGCCTTGAGCGATACTCCAAGCATCCCCTGGCTGCCGCCGTCGTGAAGGCCGCTGAAGCCTCGAACATCTCGCTCCTACCGGTCTCCGAGATCAGCGAGCCCCCCGGCCTAGGCCTGCGCGGCGTGGTGGAGGGCCACCAAGTGACTGTCACCAGCCGCAAGGTCGTGCTCGCCAACGATCCGCAGTCCGCCGACCTGCTGCCGCCCCTGGCCGGCGGTCTGGAGTGCGTGGTGCTCGTCGACGGTGCCATCGCCGCGACCTACCAGTTCCGCGATGCCCCCCGGCCCGACGGGAGCGCGTTCGTTACCCACTTGGATAAGCACCACCACATCGATCGTGTCATGTTGGTGTCGGGCGATCGCGCCAACGAGGTGGAATACCTGGCCAAAGAGGTGGGCATCGAATTGGTACTCGCGGGCCAGACGCCCGAGCAGAAGGTTGCCATTACCCGTGAGGAGACCCAGAGTGCACCCACCATCTTTGTGGGCGACGGCATCAACGACGCCCCGGCCCTGTTAGCCGCGACGGTGGGGGTGGCTATGGGCGTGGCCAGCGACGTCACCACCCAGGCCGCCGGTGCCGTGATCCTCGACAGCTCGTTGCGCCGCGTGGACGAACTCATGCACATCGGTAGCCGCATGCGAACCATCGCGCTCCAGAGCGCCTTGGGCGGCATGGCCCTGAGCATCGTCGGCATGATCCTGGCGTCGATGGGCTACCTGCCACCGGTCGCGGGCGCGCTAGCCCAAGAGGCCATCGACGTGCTGGCAATCTTCAACGCCCTGCGCGCCGCCTTCCCGTCCAAGTCGCTGTCCGACATGTAATCTGTCCGGTTTGTCTCGGCCATGCCCCGGCCCAACCGCCGCCGCCCGGATGTGGTGGTGGTCGACGATGGGCCGGGCCAGGTGCCCCAGGCCACCGAGGTGGAACTGCCCCGGGGTCTGCTGTTCGTCGCCGCCGACGTTCGGGCCCACATGGCCGACGCCGGGCTTGCCGAGATGGCCAGCGAAGTCGCCCTACCGCCCAAGGCCCAGCGCAAGGTGGTCGACATGCCGCTGGTCCAGATCTAACGCGAAGGAACCAGACCTTCCAGAACATTGGCAACGACCCCGCCCGGGCGGGGTTTTTTGATTCTTCGTGCGGATCGGTTGCGCACCGGCCGCGCCGATGCCGCATGTGCTGTGGGAGCAAGTTTCGACGCCAGGAGTGCCGCAGCCGTGAAGACCGATCGCAAACGAGGAATCCTGCGTGGCATCGCCGCCGTTGCCGCCTTTGCCCTGCTGTGGCTTGGGGCGATCGACGCCTCTGGCCGGGACGGCGCTGGCGTGGTCATTCCATCCGGGGCGTCAGCCGGGCCTTGAGCCACGCCCGGGCCATGGCCCAATCGCCGTTGACGGTGCGAGGAGAGACCCCCATGACGTGCGCGATCTGTTCGATGCTCATGCCGCCGAAGAACTTCAACTCCACGATGCGTGCCTGGCGTTGGTCGAGGGTTGCGAGCGATTCGAGCGCCTCGTCGAGGTCGAGCACGTCGATGGGCCTGGGCCCGTCGGTGTCTCCCAACTGGTCCATGCTCTCCATCGCGATGCGATCATGACCCCCGCCACGCTTGCCAGCACCGTGCGCCCGGGCGTGGTCCACCAGGATCCGGCGGATGGCGATGGCCGCGTAGGCGTAGAACTGCGTGCGGCTCTGCCAGTCGATGTTGTCCTGGCCCACCAGCTTCATGAACGCCTCGTCGGCCAGCAGCGTGGGCTGGAGCGTGTGGTCCTTGCGTTCCCTGGCCATGGCGCGTTCGGCGATCTTGCGCAGCTCGGCGAGCACCAGAGGGGCCAGGCGTTCGCCGGCTTCGCGGTCGCCGCCGCTGCCGGCCTGCTGGAGCAGCATCGTCACGCTCGTGGCCGTCATCGGGTCTTGCATGGGGGCCCCCTACGCATCAATGATTCCAGAAACGGATACCAACCCGGGTTGGTACGCTCGTCCAACACCGAGCGTAAGCAAGGATTGCAAGCGGGGGCGACATGGATCCGGCACAGCAGTACCAGCGCGTCCGAGAGCACTTCCTGCGAATCCGCGAGCTGCCCGAGGCCGATTGGCAGCACGAGATCGATGCCCTCGAGCGCGAAGACGCCCGGGTTGCCACGCAGGTTCGCGATCTGCTTGGGTTCGATGCAACACCCCTTGAGAAGGACAGCGAAGACCTTTTCGAGCGCGCCATCGAGCGTGGCGTCGGCGACGCGGCATCAAGTTTCGCTTCGGCCGCCGACGACGGGGGCCTGGCACCCGGCGACGTGGTTGGGAACTACACCGTCGCAGGAAAGATCGGCCGGGGCGGTTTCGGCGTGGTCTACCTTGCCGAGCAGGGCGGCGCGGTCCGTCGCCGCGTCGCGTTGAAGGTCATCCGCCACGGCGTGCAGAGCGACCTTGTCCTCAATCGGTTCAAGCAGGAACGCCAGGCGTTGGCGCTCATGAACCACCCCAATATCGCCCGGCTGTACGAGGCCGGCACCACGCCCATCGAACTTGGGGCGCGTCCGTACTTTGCGATGGAGCATGTCCAGGGCCCGACCATCACCCGATATGCCATCGACCGGGGCCTGAACACCGACCAGCGACTGGAGCTGTTCATCAAGGTCTGCGAGGCCGTGCAGCACGCCCATGCCAAGGGCATCATCCACCGGGACCTCAAGCCCTCGAACATCCTCGTCAGCACCGTCGAGGAGCCGCACGAGCCCAAGGTCATCGACTTCGGCATCGCGAAAGCCCTCGATCAGCGGCTGACCGACGAGACGCTCCATACCGAGCAGGGCGCCTTCATCGGCACGCTGGCGTACATGAGCCCCGAGCAGGCCGATGGCCGCGGCATCGATACCCGCAGCGACGTGTACGCCCTGGGCGTGATCCTGTACGAGTTGCTCACCGGCACGCCGCCCATCGACCCCAAGGAGCTGGCCAGCATGTCCATGCAGGCCGCCCTCAGGCGCGTTTGTGATCCGAAGCACGACAAGCCCAGCACCCGCATGTCGAGCGGCCGGCACGGCGCTGGGAGCTTCGGGCGTGGCTCGCGTGCCGAGTTCGATCTGCTGGTGATGCACTGCCTTGAAGCCGACCCGGAGCGGCGATACCCCACCCCCGACGCGCTGGCCCAAGATATCCGACGATACCTCCAAGGCCAGCCGCTCCTGGCCAAGCCGCCAAGCGGGCGGTATCTGGTGAGCAAGTTCATCGGCCGCCACCGGCTGCCCGTTGCCTTCGGAGCCTTGCTCGGGGTCATTCTCATCACGGCGTTGTTCACGGTCTACGCCTCACAGAAGAACGAAAACCAAGCCCTCGAGCGAGAGAAGCAGGCTCTGATCGATGCCGCCCGAACGCGGCAGGAACGCGACGACGCGGTGGCCTCGAATGATGCCTTGCGGACGCAGGCCGAGCGGCTGCAACGCACCATCGTGCAGACCGAGCAAGAGATCGAACGCCGAGAGGCCGAACTGACCGGCCTGCAATCCGACATCGATTCGTTCCGGCAGGAGCGGGACCTGCTCGAGCAGGAAAAACGCGACATCATCGCCCAGGCCGATGCCCTGCGGACCGACGCGGACGCGCTGCGGACGCTCTTGCAGGACCTGGAACAGAGTTTCGCCAGCCTGCAAGCCGAGCGCGACCGGCTCAACGCTCAGAAGGACGCGCTGGACCAACAAACACGCGAGCAGACGCACGCGCTGCGGCAACTCGAAGAAAGCATCGGCGGCCTCGAATCGGCCAGACGGATTGCCGAGGCGCAGTCCGAACGATACGAGAAGCTGTACCGGGACACCGAGCGCTCCGTGGGCGTGCTCACCGAGGGCAATCGGATACCCACCGACGCGCTGCGGCTGATCGTCGAAGAGCTCGGGTCCCAGGGCGTGCTCCAGGGCGAGATCTACGAGCACCTGGCCCGACGCGTCTTTGCCCAGGGCAAGTTCGAAGAGGCCGTACGCACGCAGGAATTGGCTTATCGTGCCATCCTGCGAGCCCAGGGCTCGGACGACCCTCGCACGGTCGAGAGCCAGGTGCGGCTGGTGGATCTCCTCCAAAGGAACGGGCAATACGAGTGGGCCGCCGAGCAGTTGGCCCAGGCCCGCGTTGTACTCCTCCGCAGCTTCCTGCCCGGCAACCCGGACCATCCGCTCTTCGATGCGATCGACCTGGCCCGGGTCACCCAGTACACCGCGACGGGGCAGCTCGCGCTCGCGTACGAACTTGCCAACGCCCTCGTGGAGGTTCTCGAAGCCAGGCACGGGCCGTCCGACCTGACGACGCTGGCCGCCGTTCGCCGCAGGGCGCTCGTCTCCCGGGCCCTGGGGTCCATCGGTGCCGAGGAACAAGACTACCGCCGGGTGCTGACGCAACGCCGCGACCCTCAGACACGCGAGCAGGCCGAGGATCTGATCGTGGCCCAGCACAACCTGGCCATGATCGAGCAACGTCGTGGTGATGCGCAGGCCGCGGAGCTGAACCTCGAGCGTGCCCTGATGCGGGCCCGCCACGCCTGGGGCTCTGACGACTGGCGCACGGCCATGATCCAGGCCAACCACGCCAATGCGCTGGCCATGCTGGGCAACTTCCCCGAGGCCCAAACGCGGTTCGAGGCCGCCTACGAGGCACTGGCCGGGACCATCGGCAGGCGCGACGACCAGACCCGCGCCGTCGCTCGGGCCATCGTCCGCATGTACGAACACTGGAACGCCCACCTGGGCAGCGATCGCCACAACGGGCAGATCCGACGCTGGCAGGCCGTGCTGGACGAAACCGGCGGGTCTTAGCCGCCCTCGGCCTTGCCCAGCTTCCACTCCTCGATCTCGATGGGCGCCTGGCGGCCGAAGATGGTCACCAGCACGCGCACCAGGCCCTTCTCGGGCAGCAGCTCGTCCACCGTGCCCTCGTAGCCCTCGAAGGGTCCCTCCTTGATGGTCACGTGCTCGCCCTTGACGAAGTTCATGCGGACCTCGGGCTCGGCCTCGGGTGCCCGGCTGCTGAGCTGGATCTTCTCGACCTCGTGCAGCTCCAGCGGCGTGGGCCGGGGCGTGCCCACGAAGTCGCCCACGCCGGTGGTCTCCTTGATCAGGAAGAACACGTCCTGGGGGATGCGGCCGTCGTCTTCGAGCTTCATCTCGACGAAGACGTACCCGGGGTAGAGCTTCGTCTCGGTGATGCGGATCTTGCCGTTCTTGAACGTGCGGTTCTTCTCGGTGGGCACCAGGATGCGGCCCACGTAGTCGGTCTTGTGCTCGATCTGCACCTTGCGCAGCAGCGTGTCGCGCACCGAGCTTTCCTTGTTCGAGGCCACCCGCAGCGCGAACCAGCTCATGCCGGGCCGGACGATGGGCTCTTCCTCACCGGCCGGTGTCGCGGCCGGGGCCGTGGCCGGGGATGCGGCTTGGGTCGCGGCTGGGGCCTTGGGCGGGGTCGTGGCCGGTTGGGCCGGTTGCTCGGTCTGGAGTTCGGTGGCGGGGGAGGTCTGCTGCTCGCCTTCGATCATCGGAGATGCTCCAACAAGAATGACAGCGGCCGCAGAGACGCCCCCGGGCGTTCCACGGCCGAACACGGTTTTATAGGGCTGTTGCCGCTAGATGTCCAGCACGCCGATGAGGTCGAAGAACGACGCGAACACGGAATCGAACCCGAACAGGAAGAGCCCCAGCAGGGCCGACGCCCCGATGACCACCCAGGTGGAGTTGAGCACGTCCTTGCGGGTCGACCAGTTGACCTTGCGCATCTCGCCGTCGGTGGCGATGAGGAAGTCGACCGACCCCTTCTTGATGGCCACGAAGTACACGATCAGGAACGCGCCAAAGAGCACCGTGACCAGCACGAAGCCGCCCTGCACGTAGATCCGATCGATCACCGGCACGCCCAGCACGCCGCCGTTGACGGCCACGACCTGCCCGCTCTGGCTGCGCAGGGCCTGGACCTGGATGCGTCCGGCCGAGCCGACCATCTGCGGGCTGGCCATGGTCACGGTGCCGCTGCCCACGCTGGCCTCGACGCGTTCGACCGTGGCCGTGCCCAGGACGGGCCGCTCGCCGGTGGCCGATTCTCCCAGGAGTTCGACACGCTGGCCCTGGGCGAAGTCCGCCGCCACACGGTACGAGGCCGACCATGCCCGCTCGGGCAGGGGCACCAGCAGGGCCTGCTGGTAGAGCCAGGCCGCCGCCGCCATCACCAGCACGCCCGCGAACACGGCCGTCATGACCCGGGTCCAGTAGCCCTGCCCGGGCTTGTACATCGCTAGCGCCATCGTCTGCTCCGATCCGCCTTGCCCCATGGGGGGGCCAAGCCAGCACGCCAAGAGGGACTCGAACCCCCAACCTGCGGATTTGGAATCCGCTGCTCTACCAATTGAGCTATTGGCGTTCGGGATTTCACCCGCAACAGGTCCGAACCGTGCCGATCCCTGCCGGGCCATAATGATTGGCGCACTCCAAGCGGGAAGCGAGCCAATCCGAACCCCGCACAACCCAACCCGCCCGAGCCGGTACATTTCCCCGATGACCCCATCCGCCCACCCCCACCCGCATGCCGATTCCGCCGTCCGCCTCGACCAGGCCCGGGAGGGCGTCCCCAACCCCTACGCCCACCGGCCCACCGTGGCCGAGCTGCGGTCCGTCCGCAAGGTCTACTACAAGCCCGACGGCTCGGTCATGGTCGAGGCCCTGCGCGGGGTGGACATCACCATCCACGAGGGCGAGTACGTGGCCATCATGGGCGCCTCGGGTTCGGGCAAGAGCACGCTGATGAACATCCTGGGCTGCCTCGACCAGCCCACCGACGGGCAATACCTGCTCGCCGGCAAGGACATCAACGAGATGGACGACGAGAGCCTCAGCCAGTTCCGAGGCCGCACCATCGGCTTTGTCTTCCAGGCCTTCAACCTCATCCCCCAGCTCACCGTCGAGGACAACGTGGCCGTGCCGCTGTTTTATCAGGGCGTCGAGGCCGCCGAGCGCCGCAAGCGGGCCATCGAGAAGCTCGCCCTCGTGGGCCTGGGCGACCGCCTGGGCCACCGCCCCCGCGAGCTCTCCGGCGGGCAGCAGCAGCGCGTGGCCATCGCCCGCTCGCTCGTCGCCGAGCCCCGGGTGCTGATGGCCGACGAGCCCACGGGCAACCTCGACTCGACCACGGGCGAGGAGATCCTGAGCCTCTTCGAGAAGCTGCACGCCCAGGGCATGACCATCCTCATGGTCACCCACGACGACTCGGTAGCCGACCGTTGCGAGCGGGTGATCCGGCTCAAGGACGGCGTGGTGGAGTGGGACCGGCGGCTGCGGACGCGGGCGTGAGCCCCCGAGCCCCGTGTTCCTCGACGCGAAGGGTGCCCCAAGACTGCCAGCGCGGCTTGGGAGAGGTCCCGAGCCAGTCGGGAGCGGTCCCGGGCCACTCAGGAGCGGTCACGAACAGCCGACGACCGCCCGGGAACAGCCGACGACTGGTCGGGAATGGCCGACGACTGGTCGGGAACGGCCGACGACCGGTCGGGAACGGCCGACGACCGCCCGGGAACGGCTGACGACCGCCCGGGAATGGCCGACGACCGCCCGGGAACGGCCGACGACCGGTCGGGAATGGCCGACGACCGGTCGGGTGTCGCTCCGCCGCCGGTGCGATAACCCCATGCGGCGACTCGTCCCCCCTCGCCCGCGATCGGACCCTGTCCCTAGAATCTTTCCAACATGTCGGACGCCTCACCCAACCCGACCGCCGGTCCCGAGGCCGACCACCGGGCCCTCTTTGCCGCCCACGGCCTGCGCTGCACCCGCCAGCGGCAGGTGGTCTACGCCGCCCTGGCCACCAGCCGCGAGCACCCCACGGCCGAGGCGATCCACGAGGCCGTGCGCGCGTCCGCGGCCGGATCGAAGGAGCCCGGCGAGGCTGCGATCTCCCTGGCCACGGTGTACAACACGCTCGAGACGCTGACCCAGCGGGGCCTGTGCCGCAAGATCGCCACGCCCGGCGGCCCGTGCCGATACGACGCCCTGACGCACGAGCACGCCCACGTGCTGGCCGCCGACGGCTCGCTGCTGGACCTGCCCGAGGACCTGAGCGACCGCGTGATGGCAAGCGTGCGCGACCCGGAGCTGATCGCCGAGATCGAGGAGCGGCTTGGCGTGAAGGTGGGGCGGATCGGCGTGCAGTTGGCGGCGGAGTAGGCGAACCCCGGCGTGGGGCCGGACAGTTTTCACAACTTGGGCAGGTTTCTGCAACCGGCGGCCTCGCGGGGGGTATGCCTTGGCAACGGCTCCAGAAACGGCCCCCTTTCTGTATATAGCGATAGGCGTGAGGCTTGCCCCGGTTCGTGACGAACCGGGGTGTCTCACGCGCCCGTGGTGGGGGTGGGGGTGTTCGTGGGGGCGGGGGCGCTGATGGTCTGGGCGGTGGCGCCGTAGGCGGGGGCGGAGATGGTGGGCTTGGTGACGCGGATGGCGCGGCTCTTGGGGTCGATGCCGCGGTCGCGCATGATCTGCTTGAGGCCCGCGGGCGGGGCGAAGTAGGCGTCCTCCTCGAACACGTCGCAGGTCTGGATGTCGCCGCTGAAGCGTTCGAGCAACGTGCGGCAGACGGTGGCCACCAGGTCTTCGGGGGCGCTGGCGCCGGCGGTGACCAGCACGGTGCTATCGGGCGAGGGGAACCAGGCAAAATCGATCTGGCCGGCGTCGTCGATGAGGTAGCCCCGCGTGCCGGCGTGCTGGCTGATCTCGGTCAGGCGTTTGCTGTTGCTGCTGTGGGTTGAGCCGACGACTAGGGTCAGGTCGCACATGGGCGCGAGCACGCGGACGGCGTGCTGGCGGTTGGTGGTGGCGTAGCAGATGTCCTCGCTGGGGGGGGCCTTGATCTGTGGGAAGGCCCGCCTGAGGGCGTCGATGATGACCGCCGCGTCGTCGGTGCTCAGGGTGGTCTGGGTGAGGTAGACCAGCCTGGCGGGGTCTTCGATGCGAAGGTGGGGGATGTCTTTGGGGCTCTCGACGACCTGGGTGGCCTGCGGCGCTTCGCCGCGCGTGCCGATGATCTCCTGGTGGTCCTTGTGGCCCACGAGCAGGATCTGGTAGCCCATGCGGGCGTAGCGGATGGCCTCGTTGTGGACCTTGGTGACCAGGGGGCAGGTGGCGTCGATGACACGCAGGCCCCGCTCCTGGGCGCGTCCGCGGACGGCCGGTGGGATGCCGTGGGCGCTGAAGACGACGATGTTCCCGGCGGGCACCGCGTCCACGTCCTCGACGAAGATCACGCCGCGGTCCCTGAAGCGGTTGACGACGTGGGTGTTGTGGACGATGTCGTGGTAGACGTAGACGGGCTCGCCCGGGCACAGGTCCAGCACCTGGTCGACCACGTCGATGGCCATGCTGACGCCCGCGCAGAAGCCGCGTGGATTGGGAAGGATCAGTCGCACGAGGCATGGTAGGTTGGCGGTGTATGGTTGGTTCGCGATGGCCTTGCTCGACCCAACCCGCTCGCCCGTTGAGATGCTCGCCGACTTCGGGCCGGGCGGTGGCCGCGTGGACGAGCAAGCGGCCAGGGCCTATGCGGTGGCCTTCGCCCGGCGGGCCAACGAGAACTTTGTGGTGCTCGGCCGCCTGCTACCGGGGGAACTTGTCGAAGACTTCGCGGCCGTGTACGCGTTTTGCAGGTGGGCCGACGACTTGGGCGACGAGGCCGATCCCTCGCTGGGGCCAGATCCCGCGCCACAGGCGGTTCGTGACCGGGCGTTGGAATTACTGGCCTGGTTCCGCACGGAGCTGGATTCGCCCGAGCCGCGGCACCCAGTGCTGGTGGCGCTGCGGCCGACCATCGAGCGGCACGGGCTGGGCACGGGCGAGTTTGGCAAGTTGCTCTCGGCCTTCGAGATGGACCAGCGGGTGCTCGAGTATGACACCTGGGAGCAGTTGCTGGGCTATTGCCGCCTGAGCGCTGACCCGGTGGGCCGGATCGTGCTTATGATGGCCGGGCTGAGGCCGCCCGAGGAAGACGCCGGCAACGCCCGGGCTTGGCACATGAGCGACGCCATCTGCACGGCCCTCCAGATCACCAACCACGTGCAGGACGTGCGGTCAGACCTGCTCGAGCGCGGGCGGGTGTACCTGCCCGGGCAGGTTGTGGGCTTTGGCGGAGAAGAACTGCGGCTGTGGGCGCACCGCCCGCTGGACCATCGGGCGCGGGTTCGGTACATCCGGGGCGTCCGGCCCGTGGTGGAGCGCACATGGACGCTCTACGAACAGGGGCAGGATCTTCCCTCGTTTATACAGGGAAGGCTCGGGGGTCTGGTCGGGATGATGGCAATGGGCGGGCGCGCCACGTTGGGGGAAGTCGAGCGTTCGGGCTGCGCGACGCTGTGGAAGCGGCCGAAAGTTAGCCGATGGCGCAAGGGCGCGATCGCGCTGGCGGGCCTTGCATCGCTATATTTTCCCTCGTGGCGGAGCATCCCCAACAGATCGAGCGGATCCGAGCCCTGATCGAGGGAGATGGCCCATTGGACGTGGCCGGCTCGCGGGCGCTGTGCCGGGCCATCACCAACGCCGCGGGTTCGAGCTTTGCCGTGGGCATCCGCCTGACGCCCGCGCGCTGCCGTGATGGCATGCACGCGGTGTACGCGTGGATGCGGCTGGCCGACGACGCGGCGGACGCGGACGCCGCCCCGGATGAACGAGGTGACCTGCTGGCCCGCTTCGAGTCTTTGACGCTCCAGACCCTCGACGGGCAGGTGCCGCCAAGGTCGATCTGGCCCGCGTTGAGCGCCGCCGTGGCAGAGCGCGCGATCGAACGCGGCTGGCTCGAGGGCCTGCTGGCGGGCGTGAGGCAGGACGTGGGGCCGATCGCCTTCGAGGCCGAGGGCCAGCTGGACGAGTACTGCGACCGAGTGGCGGGCAACGTGGGGCGCTGCTGCGTGGCGATCTGGGGCGTGCGCGCCGGGGTCGATCGCGAGCAGGCCCTGGCCTTGGCGGGCCTGCGTGGGCGGGCCTTCCAGTGCATCAACATCGCGCGCGACATCGCCGACGATGCCCGTGCCGGGCGGCGCTATGTGCCCAGGCAAAGGCTGGATCGACTGGGCGTCGAGTTGCACGACCCCGCCGTCCGCGAAGACCTGCTCCGCCAAGCCATGGCTATGCTCGACCAGAGCGCGGCCCTGTCGGGCATGGTTCGGCCCGACGCGGCACCCGCGCTGTGGGCCATGACGCGTGCGTACACGCTCATCGCCCACCGGCTGCGTCGTCGTGGCGCTCGCGTGTCGCTGGGGGGCGGGGCCAAACTCGGCATCGCCGCGGGGGCGATCGGTCGCAGGGTCCTGGCCGCCGGGCGGTTGGCCTGAGGCATGGAACGCCGCGCCGTGGTGGTGGGCGGGGGGCTGGCGGGCATCGCCGCGGCGGTGATGCTGGCCGACCACGGCGTGGCGGTGACGCTGCTCGAAGCCAGGCGGCGGCTGGGCGGGCGTGCGGGCAGTTTTGAAGACCCCCGCACGGGTGAGGTCTTAGATAACTGCCAGCACGTGGCCATGGGCGCCTGCCGGGTGTACGTCCAACTCCTCGAGCGTCTTGGCGTGGCCCACATGATGGCCTGGGGCACGCGGCAGACGTGGATCGAGCGCGGTGGCCGGCGCAGCACGCTGCGGGCCGCCCCCTTGCCCGGCACGTGGGCCTATGCACCGTCGCTGGCCTTGGCGCGGTTTCTGTCGATGGGCGACAAGGCCTCGATCGCGCGAGCCGTGCGGGCGGCGCGGGATGTCAACCGCGTGAGCCTGCGCGATGTTGTGTTCCTGGAGTGGCTCGAGGCGACAAGCCCGACGCCGCGGGCCATCGCACGCTTCTGGGAGCCCCTGATCGTCAGCGCGTGCAATCTATCGCCAGCGAGGGTGAGCGCCGAGGTGGGCCTGCACGTGGTGCAGGGCGCGTTGCTGGGCGGGGCACGCGATGCGCGGATCGGCGTGCCCACGGCGCCCTTGTCTTCGCTGTACGAGCCGGTGGGGAAGGTTCTGGAAGCCGCGGGCGGAAGGGTCGTGCACGGTGCCCGCGTGATCGGCATCGAGCCCGGCCGGGTTATGTGTGCCGACGGGGCGGTCTATGCGTGCGTGGCCGTCGTGTGCGCGCTCGATCCCGCGTCGGCGAATCGTCTGGTGACCATCGACGGCGGGCACCCTTATGCGGGCGTTTCTTTCAGCCCGATCCTGGGCGTCCATGTGCGATACGACCGCCCCGTGCTCGACGTGCCGCACGCGGTGCTGGTCGAGGGTGGGGTGCAGTGGGTCTTTGCCAAGGCGGGCGACCCGTGCATGGTCCACGCCGTGGCGAGCGCCGCCGACGCATGGGTGGGCTTGGGCGAGAAGGAGATCGTGGAGCGGGTGGTGGCCGAGATAGGGGAATACCTGCCCATCGCTCGGGGTGCGTCGGTTCGGTGGGCGCGCCCGGTGCTCGAACGCCGTGCGACGTTCGCGGCCACGCCCGACTTTCAAGGATCGCGGCCCGGGGCGGGACGGTATGCCGATCAGGGTTGTTTCTTGGCGGGCGATGCGACGGCGACGGGGTGGCCGGCAACGATGGAGGGGGCGGTGCGCAGCGGCCGGGGCGCAGCTGGGGCGGCTTTGCTGTCGCTTGGGGAGATATCTGGCGCAACCGACAGGCCCGAGCGCTAAGCGTGCGCTAAAAGCGACCCGGCATGAAAGGCAACATGGCGTCTGGGGGGCGTTCGTTCCTATTGTTCCGGGCAGACCCAAGGGCCACGGGAGGATCTCGTCATGGGCGAACGACGCGGACATCGTGATGGTTTCACCCTCATCGAGCTGCTGGTTGTTATCGCGATTATCGCGCTGCTGATCAGCATCCTGCTGCCCGCCTTGGGCCAGGCCCGCGGCGTGGCGCGGCAGGTCAAGGGCGCCACAAACCTGCGCTCCATCACGCAGAGCATCAACGTCTACGCCAATGAGTTCAAGGAAGCCATCGTGGGCGGCCCGGACTCGAGCGGATTCGACGCCAGTTTCGGGACTTACAACGGAATCGCCATACAGACGTGGGACTGGATGGGCCCCTTGGCCTACCTGAACGGCCGAGATGGCCCGGGCGAGGGCGTCCGCATCGATGGGCGCACGCGAGAGAGCGAGACCTTCCGCTCGCAACGCTTCAACTGGTACCGTGAACGAGTCGACGAGTACATCTGCCCGCAGAATCGATTCCAGGCAACGCCCTGGCCCGGAGGGGGCGAAGGGCCGTTCTGGACAACCGGCCGCATGATCTCGTACAACATGAGCACCCAGTTCACCTCGTCGACCAGGCCTAAGAGGCAAGGCGGCACCGATCCACGCCCGGGCCAGGACCGAGGAAACTACAGGCCTTTCCTCTACAACGTCGGCACGCTCTATCAGAAGGTTGCCGTCTTTGAGGGCCACCGTTTCGCTTCGGGCCGCACCAAGCCCGACTACGACCATGCCATCGGCGAGCGTGAAGGCACCAACGGGTGGTACGGCGGCGCCTTCGGCGGCGTCGGCGGCGTCTGGCGAGAGAGCAAGGAAATCGATCGCACAGTCGCCCCGGGCGAGCCTGGACGAACCCTGCACATGTCCGATCCGAAGACCTATCCGGACCTGCGTCGGGTCGCCTTCCGTCATGGCACGCAAACCGATCCCTCGCAGATCGGTGCCACGCAGGTGCTCGGGCATCTGGCGTTTTTCGACGGGCACGTCAAACTCATGAACGACGCCGACGCGACCGACCCGGACTACTGGTTCCCCACCGGCACGCGGCTGAGCGATCCGACGTTCTTCTGGCGGTATACGCTGGAGACATGGCCCGACAAGAGCCTGCGGATCTCACGGACCAACCCCTACATCGTGCCCTGACCGATCAGGGCTCGCAGACGCACGCGGAGCGGCGATGACCCAGACCCAGCAGCAGGAAAACCTCGGCAGCCTGGTCGATGATTTCGATCGCAGCCGCCAAGCGGGTAAGGGGAAGGGCACCGGTGGTGGCCCCGGTGGGATGCCTTCCAAGAGCGTCATCCTCTCGGTGGTCGCCTTTGCTTGTCTCATCGGGGCGGGCGTCTTCGCCGCTCGGGGTTTACGCAGTGAGTCGGCATCCCTCGAACGCTGGAGCCAGGAGCACACGCTCATCGACATGGAGACCGGCGAGCTCTTCGTGAACATGCGGCTGCCCGATGGCGCGACCTTCCCTTATCGAAACCCGAATACTGGTTCGGTTACCCTCGTGCCCGCCGAGCCCTGCCAATGGACCCGTGATGGCCGGGCCAAGATGGATCCCACTTGGGTCTATGTCCCCGAGGGTCAGTCGGTTCCTTGCCCAGACTGTGGCCGTCGTGTTGTCGGAAGAAACCCAGCACCGCCCGTGGAACTGCTCGTCGAGGCCTTGGAGCGCGAACAGGCGGCCAAACGAGGCCGGTAGGGGCCTTGAGCCACTCGACTCCTTCCCTGCCCTTTGAGCCATTGCCAAAGATTTAGAACTTTCACGGGACACGTGCGCCCGGGCCTGCAACGATGCTCCCACGATGGTGTACGACAGACGCACCAGTCGCACACAGGGAGCGGGCATGATCGATCGGGTCCTCGAACATCTGGAACGTGACGAAGCCTCGGCCGTGGGAAGGTTGTGCGACTGGCTTCGCATCGCCAGCATCAGCGCCGACCCGGCGTATCGGAGCCAATGCCAGGAAGCGGCCCGATGGGCGGCCGAGCGGCTTGGGGCGGCGGGCTTGCAGGCCCGCGTGCTGCCGACGGGCTCGGCCGAGCATCCCGGGCACCCGGTGGTGCTGGCCAAGACGCCCAACGCCGACAGCGGCAAGGGGCCGCACGTGCTGTTCTATGGGCATTACGACGTGCAGCCGCCCGACCCGCTGGAGTTGTGGGAGGGAGGGCCGTTCGAGCCGGTCGTCAAGCCTGCGGACGACCGGGTGCCCGCCGAACACATCGTGGCGCGGGGTGCCAGCGACGACAAGGGGCAGGTGGCGATGTTCCTCGAAGCGTTGGCGGCTTGGAAGGCTGTCAGCGGCGAGCCCGCGGGCGGGCTGCGCGTGACGGTGCTACTCGAGGGCGAGGAGGAATCGGGCTCGGAGAACCTGGAGAAGTTCCTTCAGGATTTTGAGGGCGAACTGAAGGGCTGCGACTTCTGCCTCATCAGCGACACGGGCATGATCTCGCGGACGAGGCCGGCGATCACGTACGGCGTGCGCGGGCTGGCGTACACGCAGGTGCGTTTGCATGGGCCCGACAAGGACGTGCATAGTGGTTTCTGGGGCGGGCGGATGCCCAACCCTCTCAACGAGTTGGCCAAAGTGCTCGCCGGGTTGTGGGACGAGGACCGCCGGGTGGCGATCGATGGGTTTTATGAGGGCGTGGTGGAGGCGACGCCCGACGAGCGTGCCCAGTGGGCGGCGCTGGCCATCGACGTGCCCCAGATGCTGCGCAACATCGGGCTCTCGCCCGAGGCCGACATCGGCGAGGCGGGATTCACCAGCATCGAGCGTGAGTGGTGCCGGCCGACGGCGGAGATCAACGGCTTGTGGGGCGGGTACACGGGCGCGGGCGCCAAGACGGTGATCCCTGCGTACGCGACGGCGAAGGTGAGCTTCCGCCTGGTGGCAAACCAGGACCCGGCGGACATCGTCCAGAAGTTCTTCCGCTGGCTCGAAGGCCGCACGCCGCCGGGCTGCCGATGGGAGCTCGAGGACATGCACGGCGGGCATCCGTCGAGCGTGGACCCGGATTCTCCCTGGCTTTCGACGGCGCGTCGGGCGATGGAGCGTGCCACGGGCATGGAGGTGGCGTTGATCAAGACGGGCGGGTCGATCCCGGTCGCGGGGATGCTCAAGGGGCGGCTGGGGCTGGAGACGGTCTTCATGGGCTTCGGGCTCGACGACGACCGGGTGCATTCGCCCAACGAGAAGTTCGAGCTGCCCTGCTACCGCATGGGGGCCCGCTCGCACGCCATTCTCATCGACCTGCTGCGGAGCGAAGGGGCGTGACTCAGGCGGCCCGGCCTGGATTCTGCGGCTCGCCTGGGGCGTCGATCATGTCGACGACTTCATCGGCTTCGATCGCTTCGGGGTCGGCTTCGATCAGGCCACGGTCGATCATGGCCTGGCGTTGCTGGGCACGCAACAGGCGGACACGGTTCTCCAGATGTATCAGGGCGATGCCCTGGCGGATGGCGGCGGCCATGGTCAGCAGCGTGGCCAGGATGCCGATGGCGGCGATGGCCACGACCACGATCCATGCTTCGGAGGGCAGGGGGAACATGCCCTTGGCATCGGGTATTCGCGGTCGCTTCTTGAGCGTTCTGGCGGTGTGCCTGTCGCTGGCCTTCCTCGCTGGTGCCCAGGACGGGCCGGACACCGCTGACCCCATGGCCGCCCTAGGGGTGGGGCAGGGCGAGGTGGCCCTCTCCGTGGTCGAGTTCGGCCTGGGCGAGGTGGTCCGTCCCGGCTCATGGGCCGGCCTGCGGCTGGCTGTCACCGATCGCGGGGTGCGCCAGCGCGAGTTGCTGCTGCGCGTCGAGATCAAGGACGCCGACGGCGACACCACCCTCTTTGAGCGTGGCCTGGCCTCGAACCCCGGCCAGCGGCAGGAGATCTGGACGTATGTCCGCCTTCCGTTCCGGTTTTCGCCCAGCGAGCGGCTGATCGTCCGGGCGTACGAGGCCGAGCTGACCGAGGCCGCCACGCCCCGGGCCGGTCGCATGGTGGGCGAGGTCCTCTTATCCCCCAGTGGCGTCATCCCGGCCGAGGCTGGGCTCGTGGGGGTCATCGGGTCTCGCCTGGCCGGCCTGGCCGCGTATGGAGAAACCCAGGTCCGTGCCCACGACTCTCGCCTGCACGAACCGACGGTGGTCACTTCCAGGCTCAATCCCGCGACGATGCCCGACGCGTGGCCCGGGCTCGCTTCGTACAACGTGCTGGTGTGGACACAAGGCGAGCCGGTGACGCTGGGGGCCGAGCGTGCCGAGACGATCCGCCGGTGGGTGCGCCAGGGCGGGCACCTGGTCGTGGTCTTGCCATCGGTTGGTGGAGCATGGCTCTCGGGCGAATTGAACAATCCCCTGTTCGATATCATGCCCGCCGTGCGTGCCCAGCGTCGGGCCGACTATCCCACCGGCCCCATACTCCCGCTGCTGACATTGCGTGCCGACGTGGTGCTTCCCGCGACGGTGGTGGCCCATACCTTCGAGCCGCGCTCGGACGCCGCCGCCGAAGAGGCCTTGGTCCTTCTGGCCGATCCGCAGGGCCACGCCCTGGCCGTCCGCCGCCAGGTGGGCCTAGGCCAGGTGACGCTGCTGGGTTTGGACGTGACCGACGACTCGCTGGCGCGTGCGGGTGCGCCCATGGCCGGGGCCCTGTGGCACCGCGTGCTGGGACGACGCGGCGACCTGACGCCCTGGTCTGCCCGCGGCCAGCAGGTGCGCGAGCCCGAGCGCATCGTCCGCCACTATGACCACAGCATCGACTCGGCCATCGCCGCCACGGGCAACCCCGCCTCGGGCGTGCTGCTGGGCTTTGTGGTCTTCATCCTGTACTGGCTCGTGGCCGGGCCGGTTGGCTTTGCGCTGCTCAAGCGGGCGGGCTACGCACGGCACGCGTGGGTGGCCTTCGTGGGCGTCACGGGCATCTTCACCGCCATCGCCTGGGGCGGTGCGGCGCTGCTGAGCCCGGGCTCGGTGCGCGGGGCCCACCTGACCATCATCGATCACGTCTATGGCCAGGACGTGCAGCGCACGCGCACCTGGGCGGGCCTGATCGTGCCGCGCTACGGCGAGGCAACCCTGCGCGTGGGTGCCGACGATGGCCGGTCGATCGTCGCCACGCTGGCCCCGTGGATCAACCCGGACCCATCGGTCAGCCTGGGCTCGTTCCCGGACAACCGCGGCTATCGCCTGCTGGCGGCCCGGCCCGACACCATGCGTTTCCCCGTGCGTTCGACCATGAAGGAGGTCGAGGCGATGTGGGCGGGCCCGCCGGTGTGGGCCATGCCCCTGCCCGTGGACGACCGGGGCAAGCCAGGCGTGCTGCGGGCCACGCCGCGTCCGGAGGGGCTGGGGTCCCAGGCCGTCACCAGCGAGGCCGCGGGCCTGCTCATCCACGACCTGCCCGGGGCGCTGCACGACGTGATGGTCATCGTCAACCACGGGATGCAGCGGGTGCAGCCGGGGGTGGGGCCCAACCGGCCCATCATGCGGGCGGTGGCCTTCCGCCGCGGCGACCCCTGGCAGCCGGGCGTGCCGCTGGATCTCTCGCGCGAGACGGCGCGCCTGGGCAGCGACGACGTCTCGCTGGCCTCCTTGCTCGACCAGCGGACCACGCCGCAGCTCCAGCGCGGGCTCACCGGCGGGCTGTCCACCGACGCCCGCAGCGTCAGCGAGCAACTGTCCATCGCGGGCTTGCTGAGCCAGGCCGGCCCGCCGCCCACCCAGCGCGGGTTCATGGCCAACGATTTTGGCGCCGCCACGCGCCGGGCCATGCACGGCATGGACCTGGGCGTGTGGATGACCCGCCCGTGCATCATCGTCATCGGGCACCTGGGCGTGGGCCCGGGCGAGGGGGGCGCGCCCAGCCCCACGCCCCTGACCATCGACGGCCGCCCGCCCGACCTGCGCGGCCGCACCGTCGTGCGATGGGTCTACCCGCTGGGGGCCGCGCCGCCGCCGGTGCTCACCAGCAGGGCGGGGCCCGATCAGGCGGACGAAGCGTTGGCCCCGGGCGGGTCGGGCCCCGGTCAGTAACCAGCAAGGAGCGCCGCGTGCCGATCATCGAGACCATCAACCTGACCAAACGCTACGGCGACCTCGTGGCGCTGGACAACCTGAACCTGGCCATCGACCAGGGCGACTGCTTCGGCTTCATCGGGCCCAACGGCGCGGGAAAGACCACGACGATCAAGATCCTGGCCACGCTGCTCAAGCCCACCAGCGGCCAGGCCCAGGTGGCCGGCCACACCATCGGCTACCAGAACCGCCTCATCCGCCCGGTCATCGGCTACGTGCCCGACTTCATGGGCGCCTACCAGGACATGGTGGTCACCGAGTACCTGGAGTTCTTCGCCGCCGCCTACGACATCCACGGCAAGCAGCGCCAGGCCGTGGTCAAGGACGTGCTGGAGCTGACCGACCTGACCTACAAGGCCGCGGCCGAGGTCAGCGGCCTCAGCCGCGGCATGCAGCAGCGCCTGAGCGTCGCCCGCGTGCTGCTGCACGACCCCAAGGTGCTGCTGATGGATGAGCCCGCCAGCGGCCTGGACCCGCGCGCCCGCATCGAGATGCGCGAGCTGCTCAAGGAGCTCAAGCGCATGGGCAAGACCATCCTGATCTCCAGCCACATCCTGCACGAGCTGGCCGAGCTGTGCAACGTCGTGGGCATCATCGAGCGCGGCAAACTCCTCTTCACCGGCACCGTGCGCGAGGCCCTCAGCCGCGCCCGCGTGGGACAGGTGCTGCACGTGCAGGTGGTCGACCGCTCGCCCGAGGCCGCGGCGGTGCTGGCCAGGCTGCCCGGCGTGCAGAAGGCCGACCTGGTAGACACCGACGAGGGCGTAGAGATCCACCTCACGCTGGACACCCAGGGCGCCGTGGCCATCGCCGACGTGCCCAGCATCCTCATCAACCAGGGCTTCCGCGTGAAGCGCTTCACCGAAGAGGCCGTGAACCTGGAGACGGCCTTCATGCGGCTGACCAAGGGCCTGGTGCAGTAGGCAAACGTCCCTTCGCCGGGCGCCGGCCGCCGATTCCACCAGGTCCGATAGAGCCCGATGCGCCACGAACCCGCAGATCGCGTGGGGGGTGGGGTCTGTGAGGGTAGTTCGTGCTGCTGGGGAATGGATAGGGGGGGATATGATTGGGCACAGTGTTAAAAGCGACTTTTTGGGTACTCGTCAGTGCCAGTTCAGCTTGTTCAGCAGCTCGGACCTAAATCGTTCGGCCACCTCCAGGAATCGGGCAGATGATCCACGAAAGAGTCCGACGCGCAGCGGTGGCCAATTGTCCGCCTCTCGCTTGGCCTCTTCGATCAGAGCAGTGAATGGATTATGCGCTCCACCCCGCGAGTGATACTTCCAGGCAAACCTCCCGGGATGCCCCCAAGAGCTCTCGTCATAATCAGCATTTGTCAGCGCGTAGAAGAGCTCGAATCGGTCGAAGAGGTTTTCGTAGCGGGATCCTAGAAATAGAATGTCCTCCACGATCGGCTGCACGCGCTTGAATAGGTACTCACTCTGAGGCGAGTACTGGCGTTCATGTCCAGGAAGCAGCTTGAATGCGTCTGATCTTGCAACGTCCAGCATGGCATGAGTAGTCGCCTGAACCACCGTCACCGTATCGCCCCCCAGCTCATGCTTCACCTGCGTAGCCAGCAGAGCCTTCAGGCTTTCGTAGTTCTCTCCCTCCAGCGCTGCAATCCCGCCCACATACATGGTCAGCAGCATTGGATATGACCGCAACGCCAGCCAGAGGGTACTCCCACTTTTGGATTCAATACCCCCTGCCAGTGTGTAGACAAGTTGCCGAACGATGTTCTGCTGCGAAGGCTCGGCCCACCGTCCTAGAAGGGCGGATACATCGAGCAGTTCGCTCATTGCCTCTTCGTACTTCAGCAGCCGGGCCGCGAAATCCTCGCCGGAAATGCCCCCACCGGCCTGCACGGAAAAGTTCTCTTCGCCTAGGCGCTGCTGCCCGGCCCGGAGTTCGCGCATCACGAGATCGTTCAACTGGATCCGATGTTTGTGGTCAGACAGATACTCTTTGACCTGATCGAGCATTGGCGGCATCACCTCTCCCTCATCCTCTACTGCTTGGGGGATCAAATCCGCTGGAACTTCTACCAGAACATCGCCTTCGGGCTGTGGTTTCTGAGGGTCGGATTCCAACACCGGCGCGGCAAAGAAGAAATCTCCATCGCCTGCAAGGAAGCCGTAGTGCGGAGCTTGGAACGAATGCGGGTCTTTGGCTACACGGTCGTAGACATGAGCCATAACAGCGTTCGCCGACATCAAGCCCTCGGCGGCGGGCATACCACCTTCCAGGGCATCGAGAAGATGCCCAGTGAACACCGAATGTCCAACCCTCGGGCCACCGCTATCAGCTACCACTTCGTTAGCCTTGCCCGCAGTCAGGAACTGACGCGAGTATCTCCCCATCATGTCTCGCAGAAATCGCTTGCTACCCGGCGCGAGTGATCGCATGGCAATCGACCCGCCGTAGCACGCGTCCATGACGAATAGCAAGTGCTTCGCGCGTATGATCCGGGACGTATGCACAAGGTCATCCCAGGGGAGCATGGTTGCGGTGTCATCCTCTCGACCATCCACCGGCACCAGGAATCCAGCATCCCGACCATAGGCGGGGACAGTGTGCCCATGTCCAGCGTAGAAGATGAACACCCGATCGTCGTCGGTGGCATCCTTGGCCAGTTTGTGCATCGCACTTCGGATGCCTTGGAGCGTGGCCGCATCGTCCAATAGCAGCTTCGTATTCTCAGCAGGGAATCCGAAACGCTCAGTCAGCACTGAAGCAACGCCTTTAGCATCATTCGTGGCGTATTCCAGCCGCCCAGTATGCTTGTAGTCGTTCACGCCAATGACCAATGCCCAACTGTTGTCATAGCGGGGCTTATACATAGGGCTCGCCATGTTCGTACTCCAGGGAGGATCTTAGCGAGATTGTAAACCGGTGCTGCTGGAGACGGGAACAGTTCCGCGGGAGACGAAAGCAGTGCAGCGCGGGGCTCTAATGGAACGGCGGGAGCCAGGAACAGTGCTGCGCGGGACGAAAGCAGTGCTGCGGGAGTCTCCAACAGAACGGCGCGGGTCTTCAGCAGTGCTGCGCGAGTCTCCAGCAGAACTGTTTTTCTCTTCTGCATTCGCGTGATTGGACGTTGCTTCGCAGGCGGCAACCGGCCTGGGAGCGTGTGGGGCGGGTTTTATCGAACATGATGCGAACGGATGGGCATCGGGCATCAGGCATCGGGCACTGGGAAGAGAAGGAGCGAGCCCCCGCCGTGAAGTGGGGGGCACAAACGTGCGGTGGGTCACCGAGCGGCCATGCCCCCTCGCTCACGCGAGGGGCTCGTTCGATTCTTCCCGATGCCCAATGCCCGATGCCTAATGCCCGATGCCTGATGCCCGATGCCCCTTCTGAAAAAAAATCTTGGACCCGGCTCAAGTCGCCCCCGAAACCTCCCGAAGTTGTTCCTGGACCGGCCCGGGGATATCGGGCCGGGCGGGCGTGTCGCCCGCGAACAACATGCGGTTCCCCGATGCACAGGATGGATTGGGGACCCACACAATCGGTGCGCGGGCCGTGGGGAATCGGGCGTGCGGGCCAACGGAGTGCACACCAATGCACACGTGTTTTATTCTCGGAATGCCGGCGACGACCGCACGCGCCGGCTTGGACAACCCGCACAACAGCGCGGCCGCGGACCGCGCACAATATAAGAATGGAGGTGCCTCATGAGCACCATCCCACGTACCAACGACGCCGCCCTGACCTGGTGCGACGAGCACGTGGCCCTGTGGGCGGCCAACCCAGCCGCCGTGGGCCTGGAATCGAACGAGGTGGCCGCCCTGGCCGCCCTCGTGCAGATGGTCCAGAACCGCAAGGCCGACTTCGTGGCCGCACGAACGGCCTGGCTGGGGGCTTCGGAGGCCTACTCGAGCGGCATCGGCTCGATGCTCGACACCGCCTCGGTGCTGCTGGCCAAGGTTCGCGCCTTTGCGCGCGGCTCGGCCGATCCGGCGCTCATCTACCAGGCCGCGGGCATCCCCGCCCCGGCCGATCCCTCGCCGCGGCCCGCCCCGGGCACGCCCACCGGCTTCAAGGTGGAACTGCTCCAGGACGGGGATATTACGCTGAGCTTCAAGTGCCCCAACCCGCCGCGCACCGGCGCGACGGTCTACCGCGTGGAGCGGCGCCTGGGGTATGGGCAGAGCCAGCCCTTCGTCTTCGTCGTCAACGCCAAGGAACGCAAGTTCACCGACTCGGGCATCCCCGAGGGCACGGCTATCGCGACGTACCGCATCACCGCCGAGACGGCCACCAAGAACGGGGCGCCGGCCCTGTTCGCGGTCCGCTTCGGCTCGGGCAACCAGGCGACGATCATCGCCGCCGATGAGAGCGGACAACCGGGCGGCATGGCGGCCTGACGGCCGACCCACAAGCCCGGTCTTCGCCGCGCGGGCCCCCTTGGGCCCGCTTTCTCGTGCGCGGCCGGGGCCCGGCCTGCGGGTTTTGGGTTTGGGATGCGAACAAGACCCACGTCTCACGGCGTGGGCCCGTCCGAGCATGGCATGCCCGATGCCCGATGCCCCTTCTTCAATCCCCTTACCGCCGCAGGGCGCGCCAGGCCAGGAAGAGGGGGATTTCTCTTCTTGCGCGGTTTTCTTCGCCTGCGCGCGGGCCCGGCTCGCTGGATCGCTGGCTGGGCCATTCTTCCAGGGCGTCGATGGCAAAGCCCGTGCGGGCCAGGGCCGAGACGCTGGCCTGGATGGGGCGGTGGAAGGTGGTGGTGGTGATGGGGCGGCGGCCGCGGGCGGCGGCGCCGGGGTTCATCACGATCTCGTGGGCGTACTCGGTGAGGTAGCCATCGACGCGGCGGTACTGGCGGGGGCTGGTGGGGGGGCGTGTGTGGGGGTTGGCGTGGGGGTTGGCGTGGGGGTTGGCGGGGGGGTTGGTGGGGGGGGGCGCGGGCTCGTCCCATTGCCAGGCCGTCTGGCCCGGGGCTCGGAAGGCCGGGTGCAGCACCACGGCCACGAAGCGTCCGCCCGGCCGCAGCAGGCCGGCCACGCCTCGGAAGACCGCCTCCATGGCGTCGATGTTCATGAGGGCCATGACGCACGCGACGGCGTCGAAGCCGGGCTCCAGGCCCAGGGTCTCGAGGTTGCGGGCGTCGCCCACGAGGTAGCGCTCGTTGGGCCCGGCGCGTTTGGCGGCGGCGTCGATGAGGCGGCCGGCGGCGTCCACGCCCGTGACGCGCACGCCCAGGCCCGCGGCGGCCCGCGACAGCACGCCCTCGCCGCAGGCGACGTCGAGCAGGCGCTCGCCGTGGCGCAGGTCGAGCAGTCGCAGGGCCCCGGGGATGATGACCGCCGAGTGGTGGTCGCTGCGGCCCTCGCCCACGAGGCGGTCGTACCAGGCGGCGACGTGGTCCCAGCCCTGGGCGGTGTTGGGCTGGGCCCGGGGCTTGTCGGCCCGGTCGGCCCGGTCGGCGGTGGTGGTAGGGGTGGGGGTGGAAGTGGGGGTGGGGTTCGTTTCCTGTGGTTGTTCCGCCTTCTGGCCCACCAGCGTGAGGAATCGCGGCGGCGGGGGCGACTGGAAGACCAGTTCCTGGCCGGTGGCGGGGTGGTGCAGCGTCAGGCGGCTGGCGTGCAGGCACAGACGCAGGGTGCGGTCTTTGTGGGTTGGCTTCTTTTTCTTGCCCCTTGGCCCGGTTTGTGGCTGGCCATCGGGCTCGGCCGCGGGCCCGTAGAGGCGGTCTCCGACGATGGGGTGGCCCGCGTGGGCCAGTTGCACGCGCAGCTGGTGGCGGCGGCCGGTCTCGAGGCGCAGGGACAGCATGGCCCGGCCCTTGCCGATGGCCAGCACGCGGGCGTGGGTGACGGCGTTGCGGGCGTGCGGCGTGCCGGGCCCGGTGGCCACGCGCACGGTGCGGTGCTCGGGGCCGTCCAGGAGTTGGTCGGCCAGCGTGCGCTCGGCACCCTTGGGCCAGTCGGGCACGCCGTGGACGATGGCGGTGTACTCGCGCCGGACGCGGTGGGCCCGGAGGTCTTCCTTGAGCCAGGCGTAGGCGTCGGGCGTGGTGGCAAAGAGCACCAGGCCGCTGGCGTCCTTGTCGAGCCGGTGGACGACCCAGGCGCGGGCGTCGGGGCGCGTGGCCTTGAGCCAGCGCTTGACGTGGGTCAGCACGCTGTCCTTGGTGGGGTCCTTGTCGGCGGTGACGATGCCCGCGGGCTTGTCGACGACCACCACGCCGTCGTACTCGCCCAGGATCGCCGGCCGGGTGGGTGGGCCCTTGGGGGCGGGGTTGGAGCCGCGGACCTGGTTGCGGGGGAGCCGTGGGGGGCGTGGGGGGCGTGGGGGTTGTGGGGGTTGTGGGAGTCGAGGTGGCGGGGGGGTCATGGGGCGTTCCTTGCCTTGGCTTCCCACAGGGCGTTGGCGATGGTGAGCAGGTGCGTGGAGAAGTCGGCCTTGTCCAATGGGCCCAGGGCCAATGGCGGGCGGCCCTGGGCAAAGAGGATCGTGGCGTCGATCTGGCCCGAGTCCATCGTGTCCAGCGGATTGAGCACGATGGCGTCGCAGCCCTTGCGGGCGAGTTTGGCCCGGGCGCGGTCGAGGTCGCTCAGACTTTGCTCGAGCGCGAAGCCGATGGCCACCGAGCCCGGCGACATCTGGGGCGTCGTGGCCGCCAGGAGGTCGGGCACGGGCTCGAGGGCGATGGTCAGGGCTTCGGCGGTGCGCGGCAGCTTGCCGGGGTGGGGGCTGGCCGGGCGATAGTCGGCCACGGCGGCGGCCATGATGAGGATGTCGCAGGTCCGGGCGTGACGCTCCAGGAGCGCTTGCAGGTCGGCCGCTGACTGGAACCGCTCGACCCGCACGGACGAATCGTCCGCTCGCTGCCCACCGGCGTTCGCCGGCGGGGTTTGTTTTGGCAGAGCCGTGACCGCTGCGTCGCCCACCGGTCCCAGCAGTAGCACGCAGGGCCATCCCAGGCCTTGGCAGGCACCGGCCAGGGCGATACCCAGACGGCCGGAAGACCGGTTGGCGATGTACCGGACCCGGTCGATGGGCTCGTGGGTCGGGCCCGCCGTGACGAGCACGCGCGGGCAGATCGGGTTGGATGGCGTGTTCGGTGTCAAGGGATCGTGTATCAAGGATATGTCTGGATTGTTTTTGGAATGGATGAGCCCATCGCGTGCCGCCCATCGGGGCGTTGGCGGGCGTACGCTATCCCCTTGGACGGTCGGGCTGGCGTGCCCGGCGTGAGCATGGATTTTCGGCCCGGGACGCCCGCGACAGGGTGTTCCAAGGGTGTGGACCAGAGACGAGAGAACGGGGCGCTCCGGCAACATGGCACGCAATCGCAAGAAACTTGGTGAGATCCTCGTGGCCAAGGGCGTCGTCAGCCAGGACGACATGGACAAAGCGCTGGGCATTGCCAAGGGATCCCGCCGAAGGATCGGCCAGGCGCTGGTCGAGGCCGGGTTTGCCACCGACGAGCAGGTGGCCCAGGCTCTGGCCGAGCAGTTCGGCGTGCCCTACGTCAACCCCAACGACGCGGCGACCAAGGGTACGGTGCAGATCGACCTGATCCCCAAGGAGATCGTCCGCAAGCACATGGTGCTGCCGGTCTCCAAGGACGGCGGCCGTCTGAAGTTGATCGTCTCGGACCCGATGGATCTGGAACTCCAGGACATGCTGCGCTTCCGGCTGAACCTGGAGATCGAGCCGCTGCTGGCCTCCAAGACGGCCATCCGCCAGTTCCTCGAAGGCCCGGGCAACGGCCAGGGCTCGACGACCGCGCCGGGTACAGAAATCCGTCCCGGCGACAAGGGCCTGGTCACCGCGTCGATCGACCGCTCGGTGGACCGCTCGGTGGACAAGTCCATCGACATCGCCGCCGAGGACGCTCCGATCGTCAAGCTGGTCAACCGCATCCTGAGCGAAGCGGTGCGCATGCGTGCCAGCGACGTCCACATCGAGCCGATGTCCGACCGGGTGCGTCTGCGGTACCGCATCGACGGCGTGTGCGTGGAGCGCGACAACCTGCCCAAGCGCATGCAGAACGCGCTGCTCAGCCGCGTGAAACTGACGGCGGGCATGAACATCGCCGAGAAGCGCGTGCCACAGGACGGGCGCATCAAGCTGCCCGTGGATGGCACCGACATCGACTACCGCGTGTCGGCGTGCCCCACCTATCACGGAGAGAGCGTGGTCTTGCGTATCTTGCGGCCCGACGCCGTGCGCATCGGCCTGGTGAACCTGGGCTTCGAGCAGGACAACCTGGACGTCTTCAACAAGATCATCCGCCGGCCCAACGGCATCTTCCTGGTGACCGGGCCCACCGGTTCGGGCAAGACCACGACGCTCTATTCGGCGCTGGACGTGCTCAACCGCCCGGATCGCAAGATCATTACCGCCGAGGACCCGGTAGAGTACAACTTCGAGGGCATCAACCAGTGCCAGGTGCGTGACTCGATCGGGCTGACGTTCCCGGCGATCTTGCGGAGCATGTTGCGTCAGGCGCCCAACATCATCCTGGTGGGTGAGATCCGCGACCGCGAGGTGGGCGAGATCGCCATCCAGGCGGCCCTGACGGGACACCTGGTCTTCAGCACGCTGCACACCAACGACGCGCCCAGCGCCATCACTCGCCTGATCGATATGGGCATCAAGCCCTTCCTCGTGGCCAGTTCGATCCAGGCCGTCATGGCCCAGCGATTGATCCGCATGTTGCACCAGCCCAGCAAGGTGCCCGACGACAACCCGGACCCCAAGTTCCTGCACCTGTGCGGCATCAAGCGGGGCGAGTGGGAGGGCCGCATCTACAAGCCCGGATCCGCACCCGAAGCCCCCAATGGGTACAAGGGACGCAAGGCCATCTTCGAGATGATGATTATGAACAGCGACATCCGCGACCTTGCCTTCCGTAAGGCCCCCGTGGCCGAGATCCGTCAGAAGGCCATCCAGAGCGGCATGAAGACGCTGACCGAGGACGGCAAGCGCAAGATCCTCAAGGGAGACACCACTCCGGCCGAGGTCGCCCGTGTGACCCAGGCCGCTGAACACTGAACATCCGCGGGCAAAGCACCAGCAATGTCCGCCCGTTGTGAGGAGCCCATCGATGGCCTCGTTCGAAACCGAATCTAGTTCCGCCCGCACCGGGTCAGCCACCGTTCAGATTGACCGATTGCTCGACACGGTCGTCCGCACCGGAGCCAGCGACCTGCACCTGACCGTCGGGCGAAAGCCCACCGTTCGCCTGCACGGCGGGCTCAAGAACCTGGAGACCAAGGTCCTCGATTCGGACGACATGGTCTCGCTCATGAAATCCATCACCCCCGAACGCAACCAGCAGGAAATCAACGAGATGGGGGGCACCGACTTCGGTTTCGGCTACGGCGATGCCGCCCGTTTCCGTGTGTCGATCTTCAAGCAGAGGGGCGACATTGCCATCGTCCTGCGACTGATCCCAAACGAGTTGCTTACTTTTGAACAGATCGGCTTGCCCGAGGCTGTTCGGGATCTGTCCCGTCGTCCCCGTGGCCTTTTCCTGGTGACCGGGCCCACCGGTTCGGGCAAGACCACCAGCCTGGCAACGGTGCTGGACTACATCAACACCTACTACGACCGCCACATCGTGACGATGGAAGACCCAATCGAGTACTTCCACTATCACAAGAAGAGCGTTGTGAACCAGCGCGAGGTGGGCAACGACGTGCCCAGCTTCGCCGAGGCACTCCGCCGCGTGCTGCGAAGCGACCCCGACGTGATCCTCGTGGGTGAGATGCGTGACCTGGAGACCATCGAGGCCGCCATCCGGGCCGCCGAAACCGGCCACTTGGTGTTTGGTACCCTGCACACCACGGGGGCAGCCAAGACCATCGACCGTGTGGTCGACGCCTTCCCCGTCAGCCAACAGAACCAGATCCGCGTGCAGCTGTCCACCGCTCTGATCGCCGTCCTTAGCCAGGCATTGCTCAAGCGGGTCGATAAGCCGGGCCGGATCGCGGCCTACGAGTTCTTGATGGTGACCCCGGCCATCGCCAACCTCATCCGTGAGGGTAAGACCTTCCGCATCGATTCATCGATCCAGACCGGGGCGAGGTTCGGCATGCAGTTGCTCGACGACCACCTCTGGAGCCTGTACACCAAGGGCATTATCAGTGCCGAAGAGATGGTCGATAAGGCCAAGGATCCAGGTGCCGTTCGTGATCGCGTGCATCAGGCAGGCAAGACTATCGGCCGTCCGGAACTCGACGAAGATGATGTGGCTTGAGTCGAGTCGCGGCGCTTTGTATGGCAAAAGTATGGTAATCGGTCATTTCACACGATGAAATGACCGATTATCCATGTGTCTCGTATCAATTCGTACACGGAAATTCCAAAATCCCTGGCTCCCTTGCCCCTCCTTGGGCGAAGATGTTGATACGTCCGCGTGTGCGGGTTGTCGGGGCTGGAAGGACACCAAGATGGCCAGCATGATTCCCGAAGAACTGAAGGGTCGCAAGATCGGGCGTGTGCTCACGAAGATGGGCAAGGTCACGCGCGAGCAGGTCCATGAGGCTCTGGCGATCCAGCGGACGCGCAAGAAGAAGATCGGCGAGGTCTTGGTCGAGCTCGAGTACTGCACGGAGGCCGATGTGCAGGCCGCCTTGGCAGGGCAGGCGGGTATGGCGTACGTGGATCTCACAGGGAAGGAGATTCCCCAAGCTGCTCTGGATTCCGTTCCTGCGGAGAGTGCTCGGGCGTATGGGGTTGTCCCTATTGAGTATAACCAGACCGCACGCCGTCTGAAGATCGCGATGAAGAGCGCGAACAACTTCCGGGCGGTGGATGATCTTCGTCTTTTGCTTGGCATGACCGTCGAGGCGGTGGTGGCCGACCCCGGGCAGATCGACGGCCTCCTGGGCAAGCACTACACGAAGCAGGAATCGGTTGTGGACGTGGTCAGTAACCTGGCCAAGGACACGAAGTTCGATGCGCTGGCCGGGCACAGTGCCGACTCGATCGATCTGGACGCCATCGCGGCGGCGGCCAGCGACAACCAGGTGGTCAAGTTGCTCAACCTTGTGTTGCTCCAGGCCATTAAGGACAAGGCCAGCGACATCCACTTTGAACCCTTCGAGCACGAGTTCAAGATGCGGTATCGCATCGACGGCGTGCTGTACGAGATGGTGCCCCCGCCCAAGCACTTGGGGCCGGCGATCACCAGCCGCATCAAGGTCATGGCCAACCTGGACATCGCCGAGCGTCGCCTGCCGCAGGACGGTCGCATCGAGTTGCAGGTTGGTGGCAAGCCGGTGGACATGCGCATCGCGGTGCTCCCAACGATGCACGGCGAGAGCGTGGTGATGCGTGTGCTCGACCGCTCGAACGTGGAGTTGAACCTCGAGCGCATCGGCTTCCGCGAGGATGACCTGGCGCGCTTCCGCACGCTGATCGAGAAGCCTAACGGGATCGTCGTGGTGACCGGTCCGACGGGCTCTGGCAAGACCACGACGCTGTACGCGGCATTGGCGGAACTGAACCGGATCGAGACGAAGGTGCTGACCAGTGAGGATCCGGTTGAATACGACATCGACGGCTTGTGCCAGGTGCAGGTGAACGAAGACGTTGGCCTGACTTTTGCAAGGGCCTTGCGGAGCTTCCTACGTCAGGACCCGGACATCATCCTGGTGGGTGAAATCCGCGACCTGGAGACGGCACAGATCGCGGTGCAGGCGTCGTTGACGGGGCACTTGGTGCTCAGCACGCTGCACACCAACGACGCGCCGAGTTCGATCGTTCGTCTGGTGGACCTGGGCTTGGAACCCTTCCTCTTGACGGCGACGATCGAGGGCATCGTGGCGCAGCGTCTGGTTCGCAAGATCGCCCCTTCCGCTCGCGAGGCGTACACGCCAAACGAGGAGGAACTGATGGAACTTGGCCTGCGCCTGTCGGACGTCGCGGGCAAGACGTTCTATCGCCCTCGAAGCGATGCCGAATATGGCGGCTATAAGGGCCGCATGGCGCTCTTTGAGATTATGACGATGGACGACACGATCCGCGACATGGTCATGCGTGAAGAGAGCCTGAGCCTGGTGCGCGATCACGCGCGCAAGCGGGGGATGCGGACGCTGCGTGAGAGCGGACTGCTGGCGATTTATGAAGGCCAGACGTCCATCGACGAGGTGGTACGCGAAACGATCGTGGAGGAGTAGGGGCCCGGGCCGGCACGAGGCCGGCGGGACGGTACATGGTGGCGGCCGATGGGCCGCGGCAGAGGAGTTCGCAGGCATGCCGACGTTTACGTATGAGGCTCGCGACGCGCAAGGCAAGATGCGCAAGGGCACGCTCGAGGCGGCAACCGATGAAGAAGCCATCGGCCGGCTCAAGAACCAGAGCCTGTATCCCACGGCCGTTCGCGAGCAGAAGGTCAAGAAGTCGGGCGTGGCCGAGGGACCGGCCGTCAAGAAGAAGCGGGGCGGGGGTATCGTGCTGTTCGGGAAGGTGAAGCGCAAGCACCTGACGCAGTTTACTCGTCAGTTGTCGACGCTCCAGGACGCCGGCCTTCCGCTGCTTCGCAGCCTCCAGATTTTAGAAGGCCAGGCCAAGCCCGGACCGCTCAAGAATGTTCTGATCGACCTGACCGACCAGGTGCAGGGCGGCTCGAGCCTGAGCGAGGCGATGGCCAAGCACCCCAAGGCCTTCGACCGGCTGTATGTGAAGATGATCGCGGCGGGCGAAGTGGGCGGCGTGCTGGACATCATCCTCCAGCGTCTGGCCGAGTTCATGGAGAAGGCCCAGCGTCTGAAGCGTCAGATCCGCGGCGCGTTGGTGTACCCGCTGGTGGTGGTGTTCGTGGCCATCTGTATCCTCGTGCTGATCATGGTGGTGATCATCCCGCAGTTCCAGAAGATCTTCGAGGACTTCGGGGTGGAGTTGCCCAAGCTCACGATCTGGCTGACCAACACGAGCACGTGGATGGCCGGCCAGCAGCCCGGGCAGGTCGTGCCCGGCGCGGTGATCTTCGTGGGCATCGTCGTCGCGATTCCCTTTGTGTGGAAGCTGGTGCGTCTGGCCAAGCCGGGCCGGGCGTTGACCGACCGGATGGTGCTTTGGACGCCGGTGATCGGGAACGTGTCGAGCAAGTCGACGGTGGCCAAGTTCACGCGGACGCTGGGCACGCTGGTGTCCGCGGGCGTGCCGATCCTCGAGGCCATCCGGATCACGGCCGATACGTCGGGCAACGCGGTGTTCGAGAAGGCGTTGATGCGTGTGCACGACGCGGTGCGTGAGGGCGAGAGCTTCGCCGTCCCGCTGCGGGAGAGCAAGACCTGCGAGCCCATCGTGGTGAACATGGTGGACGTGGGTGAAGAGACCGGTGAGTTGGACGTGATGCTGATGAAGATCGCCGACAACTACGACGAAGAGGTCGACGTGGCGGTGAAGTCCGCTCTGTCGCTGCTCGAGCCGGTCATGGTGGTGGCCATCGGCGGGATGGTGGGCACCATCGTGATTGCCATGTTCCTGCCGATGGTCGCGATGATCGAATCGCTCAACGGCGGGGGCTTCTGAAAGTCTGGCCGGGGGCGCCGTGCCGGCGCGGGGCGGCTTGGGGAGGACGCCCTCGCGTCGGCACGCCCCGGCGGACTTTTGGGATTTTTGGATCGTATCGCAATGTTGATTCGCCCGGTGGTTTCGCCCGGCGATGGATGAAGACGAGGGGACACGCCACGATGGGCGCACACAGGCGGGCACACACAAGGTCGGGCTTCACCATCGTCGAGTTGGGCGTCTCGATCCTGGTGATTGCCATCCTCATCGGGCTGCTGCTGGTGGGGCTCAACCAACTTTCACGCTCCGCCCAGAGCGGGGCCGAACGTTCCAACGTGGTGGCCATGCGGATAGCGGTGGAACAATTCAAGACCGATTTTGGTTTCGCCCCGCCACTTGTGAAGGATGGCCTGGTGTACCCCGGCGGGACGATCGGCACGCCCGCGCCGATCGGCACCGGGTTTGCGAACGTGTACCGGAACGATGTTGCCGCCGACGTGCAATTCCTGCAAGGGGAAGGTGCCAACCCGGACCTGCGTTTCAGTGTGTACAGCCTTTCCTATTACCTGGTCGGCGTGCTCGACGCGGATATCGATGGCAAGGACGGCCCGGGTTTCCGCGAGCCCATGCGAGACGGTTCGTTCCGTCGCGTGGGTGGTCGGATCATCGATCCCTTGTTCGATGTGGCCGGCCGCGGAGACCGATTGGTGGAGGTGGACAAGGCCCAGGGGCGGTTCGAATTGCGTGACCGCGCGGGCGTGGCGTACCGGTATTACCGGTGGCTGCCCATCGATGCATCTGTGGCGACCGATGTGACGGACCTTCGGCGAGTGCCCTCGCTGCTGGGAGATCCGGCCCAGATCATCACGCTGCGTGACGCGGAGTGGGCCATCGTGGCGGCGGGCCCGAACCGTGTATTCGGCGACGTAGCCACCGAGACCGAGAGCGATGTCCGATTCCAGCTGGGTACGGGCCCGAGCCTGGACAAGTTGTTCGAGGATGCCCGGAGCGACAACATCGTGGAGGTGGGGCGATGAGTGCTCGCGGCACGCGGAACGGCTTCACGCTGATCGAACTGATCCTGGTGATCGTGATCATCCTGATCCTGGCGGGCATCGCCATCCCCGCGTTCGCGGTGTTGACCTACAGCAGCAATCAGAGCGGCTCGGCCAATGCGGTGCAGGCGGCGCTCCAGAGCGCGCGGGATGCCGCGGTCCGGGCGGGATCGGGACGCGACGCGGCGGCGGTGTTCCTTGTAGGAGATGACGGCCGGATTCGTATCGTGGTAGCCCAGGTCGAGGCAACGCTGCTCGACAACGCGGGCGGGGGCAACGAGGTCTTGCGCGACATCCTCGTGCCCGCCCAGGGTGTTGAGGTCTTCGTGCTGCCCCGGGGCTGGGTCGTGCGCGGGTACATCCGGCCCACGGCATTGCAGACCGGTTCGCCCGCATTTGCCGACAACGCTGGCTGGTACGAGGACACGTACCGCGGCACCGATCGTTTGCAGGGGCAGTGGGCATTTCCCGAAACGGTGTTCTTCGACGATCGCTCGGGGAACAACGGCGACAAGCGGCAATCGTTCATGGTACGTTTCGAGGGCGGCACGGGCCGGCACCTCACTTCGGCGACGGCCAAGGCGCTGTATGTCGATCCGGCTCCGACGCTGGCCTTTCGAGATCCGGGCACGCCACCATGGAGCACCTTCCGTGCGGACCGGGAAGAGGATCTCGGACGCTTTGTACGGCGAGTGATGGCGGACCCGGCGTTGACGCTCACGCAGCGGCGCCAATTGCTCGGCGACATCGCCACCGATACGGTGCTGGTCGGCCCGGTAGGGCAGATAGCGGTGTACAACGAGAAGCGGCTGGCAGAAGCAATCGGTGCCGACGGGTTGAATCGCCGTACCGATACGCTGTATAAGCCGATCGGCGGTTCTGTCGTGGGTCCCGAGTACGACGACTCGTTGTTCGCGGGTTTGACGGCGGCACAGATCAATCAACGGATCGGTTTGTGGATCCGCTCCAGTAATCTCCCCGCGGGCGCGAGGCCGGCATCGGAGACAAGCGACGCCCGGATCTTCCTGGTTTCGAGGTATCTCGGTCAGCCTGTCGAGGCGACCCGGCTGGTGGAGGGGAGTTGAGGATGGTCCGTCGAGCGACGACAAATCATCGGCAGCGACGGGCGCGGGCCTTGGCGGCATTCACGCTGATCGAGGTGCTGATGTCGATCTTTGTGCTGGCTCTGGGCCTGCTTGGGCTCGGAGCCCTGATCCCGGGCATCATCCGAGAGCAGCGGGTGGCATCGGATCGCACCTTGGGCATCGTGGTGGCCAATGACGCTCGGGCGTACCTGTCCGCGCGTGCCGATCTGCGGCGGCTTGTGATCCCGACCACGGGCGGCACGGGCTTCGGGTCGGCCGCAGGCAATCGGTATGGATTTGGGGAGTGGCTGCTCAATGACCAATGGTCAGACACGTACCTGTGGGACCTCGAATCCATCGATGCGGGCGAGTATCAGGATGCGGGCAACTTCGTGATCGGACGCCGTGTGCTGGGTGTCGATCCCCCGGCGATCCCACTGCGCGATCGTCTGTATCCCTCGCCGGCTTCGGGCCTGGATGGGCCACAATTTGTCTGGGACTTTGTCGCCCGGCGTTTGCCACCGTCGGATGCATCGGGCTTCGCGCTGCTGGCCGACGTGCGCAGCGGCCTGCCCTCGGGCCTGCCGCAGCAATGGCGCTCGGGTGTCGAAGTGGCGGTGTTCGTGCGGCGTGTGGACACGGGCATCCGGGTGCCTTCGAGTCAGACGCCTTTTGGCGTGATGCTGCGTGGCTCGAACCCGATCCTGCCCGTGGGGCTTTCCTCAGCGACCGGTACGCCCACGGGTGCGGGTGCCGATACGCGTAACAACGAGGTATACGCCCCGCCGATGACCCTGCGTGCCGAGTTCGACGGCACGCGATCGACGGTGCTGCGGCTTGAGCGTGACGGCTCGGTCCGTGGCTCGGAGCCCGGTGGCGCGGTGCCCCTGGCAAACCGTTTGTTGATGGCCAGCGTGGTGGGGCAGCAGTTGGTGGACAATCTGGGCAATGTGTACACGGTGCAGGAGCTCTTGCGGCTGGAGAGCAACTTTGCAGAAGTCCGCATCCTGCCTGCGATTCCTGCCTGGGTACCGGCTACGGGTGGCGCGGTCAGCCGCTGGGACGACGATCGCGCCTGGACGGAGATCCGACAGGTGGTGTTCGTGCCCCAGCCGCCAGCGACGACGATCGTTTTCCGGCTTGGCGTTGAGCCCAACGCGGTGCGCTCGCCTTCGGGCTCGGGTGCGGGGAGGTTGCCGCTGTGATGGAATGCAAGAGGGCACGACGGAGCGTCGGGACCATCACGCGGAGCGGTGGGCACGCGGCGGGCTTCACGCTTGTGGAGATGCTCATCGCCGTCGGCGCGGTCGCTTTCGTGGCGGTGGGTATCGCGACGATCTTCCGTTCCGTGGGCGACACGGTGTCGCGTGGCCGGAGCGTCAGTTCGCTGACGCAGTACGCTTCGGTGCTCGAACGGCAGATGCGCGAGGACTTCGCCGCGATGACCCGCGATGGGTTCCTGGTCATCCGACACGAGACTGCCAACGAGGGCAACCCCGTTCCGTTGTACGCCGATCAACCCATCGGTCAATGGCGGCCTCGGCGTGTGGACGAGATCATGTTTTTCGTGAACCGTCCTTCGCGTTCGGCTCGCGAGCCGGTCGCGCCCGGCTTTGTGCCCGAGGGCCCCAGTGCCCGGATCTACTATGGGCATGGGCAGCGTCGTCGGCCCGACCCCGATATCACAAGTGCGTACGCCCTTCCAGACATCGTGGATGACAACCGCACGGGTGACCTGCTGGGCCGCAACACGCCGGGCAACCCCAACCGACTGGCCGGGCAGTGGACACTTTTGCGGCACGAGACCACGCTTGTGAGTGTGGGCGGCGGTGTGGGCGATGCGCCGCCGTTGACGGGGGGAGCGTTGACAGCCTCACCCGACAACCGCCTGCAAGTGGCTTTGCAGCCCGCGGCCCAGAGCATCTTCCGATCGGTCAATGCGCTGACGACGACATCGTGTCCCTCGGTTTTCCCGGATGTGCGAACGGTGCGTCGGGAGGCTGGTGCCACGAGCGCGAACCCGAACCAGAGCCCGATCTTCGAGAGCGGGATCGTCGACGTGGCGACGACGAATCTCCAGGAGATCCGCGGGATCGTGACGGCTTCGCCTGGCCTGCTGGAGTTTCCTGGCACGCCGGTGCGGTATACGTACATTTCGCCTGTCGATTTGACGGATTGCTCGGACTATTTTGGGCCCGCATCGCTCGTGGGTCCGGTGGGCGTGCAGCAGGCGTGGATGATGGACGCATGGCCGGCCCCGAGTCACCCGGTGGCCTTGAACTTCAATCGGAATCCGATTGCGCCCGGCATCGAGCCAAACTATTCCAGCGTCAACATTCCATTGAACCAGCGTGCTCGGATGCGCTTCGAGGATACGCCGCCAGATATCTATTCGCGGTTTGCCGATGTGGCGACCAATCCTGTTCTCGGTGCGATCCGGATGGCTGACCAGCAGGCCTTGGCATCCTCGGCGTTCGTGCCGCGCGTTTCGCAATTTATTGTCGAATGGAGTTTCGGGAAGCTCGACGAGGATGGACAGGTGATCTGGCATGGGGCCGAGCGCGAGATCGACTACGACCGCGACGGAACGGTCGATCAGACGGTTTACCCGTACCCGCGATACGACCGCCCGGTGCGTGGCACTCCCGCGGACCTGGCCGGCTCGTTCTTCGTGCCGTATCGGTTGCGGAGCACTCCGACGACGGGCACTCCCGGCGTGGGGACGACACCGCGCCGCTTCACGTCGATTCCACGCCTGGGCGACCCGATTACGGACTCGCTTTCTGGCAACTTTGCCAGCCCGTTCGACACACACGCGAGTTTCCCGGTGTTGCCCGAGGTGGTGCATGGGGTTCGCACAACCGGTCTGGGCACGACCGCTGGTGTGCCCACGGTGTCGTACTTCGGGTACACGCTGCCGTTCTTTGATCCTGAAGATCCGGATAACGACGGCAACACGGCCGATGCGGCGGCCACACCGACCATGGATTGGCCTTGGCCCGAGTTGATCCGCGTCACGGTGACGCTGACCGATCCGGGCGACGAGACGATCGAGCGGACGTTCCAGTACGTCTTCCCCACGCCGGGCAACCCCGTTCGCTGACGGGCCGGCGCGATGACTGGATGGATCGGCTGGCCGATGAGCCGGCTGGGAGAGAAACGAATGCGACGCATGGAACTGCAACTTGGAAACACCCGGGCCTTGCGTTCGGCCTGTGGCACCCTGGCGGCGCGGCGTGGGTCGACGCTGATCCTGGTCGTCGCCACGCTGGCACTGCTGGCCGTGCTGACGGTGGCATACGTGAGCATCGGCGGCGGCGATCGGCGTTCGGCCCGCACCACGATCCGCGCTGCCGAGGTCGATCGGCAAGCCGGGCACGTGGCCGACTACCTGATCGGCATCGTGGGCGATGATGCGCTGTCGGTGTACTTCGATGGTTTCGATCCTGCTGGTCAACCGGTGTTCATGACCGAGGCGGTCGACTTGCCCCGTACCGATCCGAACCGCACGTACAATGGGCAGCCCATCGGCGGCACGCCCGAGCCGCAGACCAACTACTACGGGCTGGCGTTCACGCCCACGGGATCACTTCCGACTCTTCGGGCGGGCGACAGCGCGACCCAGGCCGCATCGAGTTTGCTCGGCGGGTTGCGGCCCTTTGGCCCTTCGGACCCCTTCCTTGCCTCGCCCGAGCCTGTGTTCCTGTCGAACCAGGTGGGCGGCTTTGCGAACCCCGCGTACCTCGAGCGTGTGGACTGGCCCAAGATCTCGAACGTGAGCCCCAACGGCCTGTACGTGAACCTGCACAACCTGCGGGGGAACTTCTCTGCCGAGCCGGGCATCGCCGCGGGGCAGATGAGCGCCAACCTTTCGCTGCCCGGCACGAGGCCCGACCCGTACGGCCCGCGCCGCGTGGAGACGCCCGCGTCGTTCGACAGCCTCCAGATCGGAGCGTTTCGCCCGGCGGGTCCGGGTTTCTATACGATCGCGGTCGACAATCCGAATTACCCGTGGTATCAGTGGGCCGACGCGGATGGCGATGGGTTCTTTGATTCGCGTTGGACGGAACTGGTGGACGTGACCGCGCTCAATGGCCCTCGCCTGGTGGTGCCCAATGAGGGGAACCTGCGGTGGTTCGTCGCCACGCGGATCATCGACCTGAGCGGCCGCGTCGATGTGAATGTGGCTCGCGCGATCACGCAGTTGCAGGCCTCGGGCACCGGCTTTGGCGGACAGCCCACCAATGCGCATCGCCTCGGGTCGTCCCCGGCGGATATCGATGTGCTTCGGCTGCTGAAACTCGAACACCCCGCCGCGACCTTCAACGATTTTTACGACTCGGCAGCCCAGCCTTCGAGTGGCGCGATGGACTACAGCCGGTACAGCAGCGCCGCCGTTGCTGCCTCGGTGGGGCAGCGTGGCTACTGGGGTTTGCGACTGGTGCTCGACGGCGAGCAGCCCGCTCCGGGCGCCATTGCCGCGCTCGACCCGCAGTCGGCCGCCGATCGCCGCACAGAGTATGAGGGAATTCGTCTCGGCGGCGATCGTCCGCTTCGCACCCGGGATCAGGGCATCTTGCAGCCCACATCGTTTGGCAATGAAGACCTGCTGGACCTCTTGGCGTTCAACGGCCTGAACAATCCGAACACGTTGAGCAGCCTGGAGCGGGCGGTGGGGGGCAGGGATGCGAGCGAGCCCAACCTGAGCCCGTTGCGTGAGAACCGCTCGCTGCGGTGGGAGCGAGAACTGTCGATGCCCGAGGCGTTGGGGTTGCGACACACGAGTGTTCGCCAGCATCTTACAACGCTGAGCGGTGCCTTGCCACGCGTTCCAACGCGCGTGCTGTTTACCACGGCCACGCCCAACGCATCCCAATTGTTTGCGAGCGTTTCGAGCCTGCGTGAGGCCAGCGTGGCACCCGATCCGACCAATCTCGATCCGGACATACTGCACGACGGGTACCGCCTGTTGACGCTGGCAGCGCCGACGGACTTGCCCGAAGATCCGGCCGGCGAGGTTGCGCAGCGTTTGCGTCGCAATGCCCACCCGCTCTTGCGTGCCTATGCAAACGCTTTGCTGCCAGCCGCCATCGAGCCCGGAGCCTGGTCGAACACGCAGTGGGAGAGCACCTTCTACGGCTTCGATCGGTTGTTTGCGCTGCGTACCGCCGCGCACATGACCGCGAACATGATCGACGCGTTCGATGGAGACGGTGTGCCCAGCGCCTTCACCTTGCTGGTGGATGGCAACAGCGCCACACGAGCCACGCTCGAGAACGATCCCATTGCGCAAGACCTCTTCCCATGGTGGAGCGAGCCCAGGGGCGGGACGGCGGGCGTGAGCGGCCGTTTGGACCTTGGCGACGATCGATTGCCCGAGGCCTCGGACGTGGACGGCGTGGTAGCGATGAACGTGTACGGGCACGAGGTCCACCCGTTCATCACGCAGGTCTCTCTGTACAACATCTTTACCGACGCACCACCCCGCGCTGGCGGCGATGACGAGTACATTCCGCCCGGTGCGGGCAGTGGCATTCCGGGCCTTGGGACGGGCACGGCGGCGGAGATCACCATCGACTTCGACACGAACACGGCCAACTCGGACTACATCGGCCAGGTGCTGGCCGTGCAGCTGAGCAACCCATACACCGAGGACATCGAGGTTGGTCCGAACCAGTATTACATCCGCTTCGGCAGGTTGGTCGATGGCCTCCAGATCCCATCGGGAACGGTGATTCCCGCTGGCGAGAGCATCGTGGTTCACGCCACGACGGTGAACTTTGCGCAGCGCGCCTCGAACGCGGCGGTTAACTTTTTCTCCTTCCCAACGGGTCTCGTGGAGAGTTGGATCAGCCTGCATTTCACAGGAGTTCCCAACGGCGACGTGGTGGAGTTGCTCGGAGTGCCCGCGAACTCCGACGACATGCTTGTCGCAAGCCCCGGCGAGGCGGGTGCCTTGGCCGACGCGAATCGTGAGGTCACGCTGTGGCGGCGGTTGCATCGCAACGGTGGGGCCACGACCGATGTGATGCTGGACAGGCTCTACGACCCAGCCCCAGACAGCGAGCGCCCGACCCTCGACCGTCGTCCGCCCGCCATCCAGGTATCGATCTCGGGCACCGCCGCCGGACCGGAAGAGACGACCCCCTTGCAGGCGCAGGACAATTGGGGCTTTTCGCTGGCGACATGGGCGACCATCGCACGCCCGACCGGGGCGGCGGTTGCACCTCGCGGGGCCTTGCCGGCGTACATCCTCGAGAAGCGTTTCTTCGACAACGGACAGTCCCTGAACGAAGTAGACACCGACGGCATCGATTTCTCCGGTGGATTCTCGCTGCTTCGTACGAACTTCATCGCTTCGAGTGCCGCGAAGTACCGATCCGCCGAGCGTTCTCTTCGGGATCTGTTTGCAAGCACGGGCGGGACAGGCGGTGCGAGCGCCCAATTCCCCACCGACATTGCGCTGGATGTGACCGACGCGACGCACCGGGTCCGCAAGATCATCGCCGCTTCGGACCATCCCGACGGCATCGCTTTTGATCAGCGCCTGCACGTCGAATCGTTCCGCAACGACCGTCGGGGATTCTTGGAAGTCTCCCCAACAAATTTCGTTCGGATGTTGCGCCCCGGAGACTTTTTAGGCGTGATGGCGATGGGCCCGGTGCAGATGCCCGCGCGTGATGGCGGCACACTGGACCCGGCGGTGCTCGATTGGTTCACGACGGGCGAACTGCTGACCCTTTCCTTGGGCTACGACAATGCGCCGGCCGCTGGCAGTTCCTTCTATTACCCAGGGCTGCCGCGCGATATCTATCGCAACGGCCTGCTCGACCGTGCGCATCTGTCGCTGGACCTTCCCGCTCCGTTTGTGGATCGTGATAACTCCGGCGATTTCAGTGCTGGCGATGATCGGCGGGGCCTTGGCATCCCACACGCGATGGCCTTGGTTTCGAGCGTGACTACGCTTGCCGCCCCCATCGATGCACGCACGCCAGTGACCGGACGGATCAACATCAACACCGCCAGCGAGGCCGTGGCCAGCGTGCTGCCCGGGCTGACACCGGTCTTCAATTCGCCCGACGAGCACTGGATCCGTGACGGTGCCACCGTGCTGCACGACAGCCGTTCGGACGTGGCCGCGGGTGTTCGCTCCTACCGAGACAAGGCCGCCCATCGGGTTCGTTTGGGGACTTCGGTTTCATTCCGAGGGCCAAGCTCAAGCGGCGACTTGGACCCACGCGACGCGAACGGGCGCAGGCAAGTCACAGGGATCGATGCCTTGCGTGAGCATCCTGGCCTGTTGTCCGTGGGCGAGTTACTCGCGGCGGATATTCCCCCGCCACCGCCAGGTGGCACGGGCTTGGGTGGCGCGACGTATGCCCAGCCGCACATGATCCGCCGCCTGGGTCGCGATGGACGCTCGCTCAATGTGCCCGGCCTTGACGCCATACTGTACGACGCCTCTGGTCGTGTTGACCTTGCGGATGGCACGCTGGATGATGGCATCATCGACGACTACGACGAGCAACTTGCCCTCTTCAACGGCGTGGCAAACTCTGTCAGCGTCCGCAGCGATGTGTACGCGATCTGGTTCGTGTTGCACGGCTACGCACGCGAGGATGTCGAGGGGCTTCGGCCGGGTGATCCGATGTCGCCCTCGGTTGCCCGCCGGTACCTGATCGTGCTCGACCGATCCAACGTTCGCCAGGCGGGCGATCGGCCCAAGGTCCTGTTGTTCGAGGAATTGCCCTTGTAAGCGCCAGCCCGCCATGAGACGGGGAGGGGGGACGCGATCGGGTGGAGCAGAGGGAGCCCACCCGATCGCGGTTTGCTTTCCACCCGAGTTGTAGCGGGGTGGAGGCGCCGCTCCTCGTGCGACACAATGGCTACACTTCACAGTCTGGCTAAGTGGCGTACAGGGCGTAGCTCAGCTTGGTAGAGCACCTGCTTTGGGAGCAGGATGTCGCAGGTTCAAATCCTGTCGCCCTGATTGGATTCTTTCCAGCATTTCGATGGCTTGCGACCGGACTTTGGCCGCGCGGCGGTGATGCCGTACGGAAGGCTTGCCTGTGGAAAGTCAACTCGGATGACCCTCCGAGACGACATTATGGCATGACGATTTCGACGCCATCGGCCAATATTGAGTCCGAACAGTCGACGCATCATGCTCCGGGACATCTGCCAGCGGATGCTATAGAGCATTGGCGAACCGAGCGTGCGTACTGGTTGGGCAGGCTGGCCGAACATTATGAAGAAGCATTCGGCATGTCGCTCGACCCCTTGCAGTCGGACGATCATGCCACGCCGGGCGCGAGTGTCCGGATCATCCAGCATGGTGCCAAGGCCAACCCGGATGCCTTCTTTGCCACCGGGGCCCGTGCCATGCTCATATACCTCAGGGAATTATCCGACCACGGGGTCGATCCACGTAACTTGGGATCGGTTCTCGATTTTGGAATTGGATTTGGCAGGTTAATCCGGCACTGGTTGCCTATCGGGCCGGCATTGTTCGGCACCGATGTGACCGAGGAAGCTGTTGCGTTCTGCCGGGAGCACCTGGGCCATCGCGTGGACATCCACCAGAATGGGAGTGAACCCCAACTTCCTTATGAAAGAGGTCAGTTTGGCTTGATCTTTGCCAACTCGGTATTCACGCACATACGCGCGTCGAATGCCCATGGCTGGGTCGAAGAGTTGGCCCGCGTGCTGCGTCCCGGCGGCATGGCGATCATCAGCGCACTGGATGAGAACGTACACCTGACGCACGTGCCCGAAAGCGTCCTCGATCGGTCATTGCGTATGCATGATGGCGTGTACGAATGGGGTCGGGAGATCGTTGCCGAAAACTATCGCTACGCCACGGATGAAGCCGAACGTGCGTTGTGGTCTCCGTTCTTTGGAGTGCTCGAGATTCGGCGTCATTTCAAAGAACAGCGACACATGATCCTGCAACGCAACGCGAGGTCGTAGCATCGACGCCCCAAAAGCCCACGATGCCGTTGATTTGGTTGCCGGAGACCCGTCGGCTGTTGAACTCGTTGGCCCCGTGATCGACCCGCAGGTGCTCCTTCCATCCCATGTCGACCAGGCCGTTTGAGCTCGCACGCCCTGGACATGCGCTCGCGCAGGCAGGCCAGCAGCCGGTTGACGGTGCTGCGGTTGAGGCCGGTGGGCTGGGCGATCTGGACGGCGGTGAGGTCGGCCGCCACATGCCGCAGGAAGCGGCGGAAAACGGCCTCGGCGAGTCATGACCCAACTCCCAATATGCGCACAAACTCTCAGAATGCGCGCGCATGCTGGCGTTTTGCGCAGGTATTCTGGCGTTATGCGCAGGGGTTCTGGCGTTTTGCGCAGGGGTTCTGGCGTTATGCGCAGGTATTCTGGCGTTTTGCGCAGGGGTTCTGGCGTTATGCGCAGGTATTCTGGCGTTTTGCGCAGGGGTACTGGCGTTTTGCGCATGGGTCTTGTCCGGATGCGCAGGGGTTCTGGCGGTGTCCGCGGGCACACCCAGAGCATTAGACTTTTGGTCTATGTACGGAAGCTCCGGTTGGCAATCTGCACAAGCCCCGACACCCACGAACCCCGGCCGCCTACCGCCGCATGGACTCGAGCATCGCCGTGTCCAGCCCCAGATACTCGTGCATGTGCTGGTCGTAGAGCTCGGCGTCCTTGTCCTGGCTCAGGTCCAGCCGCAGTTCGTTGATGACCTTGGTGCCCTGGCCGATCCAGGCGTTCCAGGTCTCTTGGCTGATGTTCTCGTAGATCCACTGGCCTATTGCGCCCTTGAAGGGCGGGCGGGGCAGCTGGTGGCCGCGCTTGCCCGTGCGCTGGCAGACGAAGTCGCCCTGGGCCTCCTCGGCGGCGGTGGGCTGCTTGGCGGCCACCTCGGGCACGGGGGCGCCCAGGGTCTCGAGCATCTCGCCCATGGCCAGCATGGGCATGCGGTCACCCCGCTCGGCCGCGCTCCGGTAGCCGGTGGTGAGCAGCTCGGCGGCGTCCTCGCCCCGGCCCGCGTCGATGAGGGCCCGGCCGGCGAGCTGGTAGGCCTTGCTCATGGCCGGGTTCAGCTCGATGCAGCGGATGTAGCTGGCCGCCGCGTCGGCGTGCCGGCCGGCTTGGGCGTAGGCCCCACCCAGCGAGAAGTGGGCCATGTCGTTGTCCGGATCTTCCCGGCACATGTTCTCGAACTGGGCGATGCGGGTTTCCAGGTCCATGTCGGCTCCCGAGGCGGTGTGGCGGGCCCAAACTCGATTCTATGGGCCGCGACGGCGGCGGGGGAAAACGGCCTTGGTTTGCCCGCGGAAGTGTGGTAATCTGTCCAAGAGCGGGGCAACCACGTGCCACGCGCCGTTCCGGGAGGTTTGCCCATGCCCACCAGTCGCCCCACCAGTCGCCCCAAGGCCATCGCGTCCGCCCTCGCCCTGCTGGCCGCCGCGGGCACCGCCAACGCCACCTGGTCGATCCTCTTAGTGGATACCCGCACGGGCGAGATCGCCCTGGGATCGGCCACGTGCCTGACCGGTTTCGACCTGCGGGCCAACACCCCGGTCATCATCACCGGCGTGGGGGCGGCCACGGCCCAGAGCTTCGTGGATTCGTCGGGCCGCAACCGCGTTCGCGTGCGCGACGGCCTGGCGCGGGGGCTGTCGCCCGCGGAGATTCTGGCCGACCTGGCCACCTTCGACGGCGGGCACCAGACGCGGCAGTACGGGATCATCGACGCCACCGGCCGGGCGGGCACCTTCAGCGGCACGGGCGCGGGCGCGTGGGCGGGGGGCGTGACGGGCGAGTTGGGCGGCGCGGATGCGGGCATCTTCTACGCCGTCCAGGGCAACCTGCTGACCGGGCCGGCGGTGGTCGACGACGCCGTGGCGGCCATCATCGCCACGCCGGGCGACCTGGCCGAGAAGCTCATGGCGAGCATGGAGGCGGCCCAGGCCCGCGGCGGCGACGCGCGGTGCTCGTGTACACCCCTGCCCATCCCCTGCGGCACGCCGCCTGTTGGCTTCCTCAAGAGCGCCGACATCGGGTACATGATGATCGCAAGGGCGGGCGACACCGACGCCTGCAACGGGCTCTACCCCATCGCCGCGCCGGTTCGCTCCGTCGCCATCGCCGACATCAACGGCGATGGTGCGCCCGACGTGGTCGCGGCCGACACCAGCGGCAACCGCGTGGCCACGCGACTGAACGCCGGCGATGCGGTCCTGGGCTCGATGGCCGTGCTCGGCGACGCCGCCTTCGACACGCGTTTCGGCCGCGTCGAGCGTGTGCTGCTGGCCGACGTGACCGGCGACGGCGTGGATGACCTGGTGGCCTACGACTCGCTGGCGGGCGCGGTCGCCGTTGGCGCGGGCGATGGGGTGGGCGGCTTCGGCGACCCGGTGCGCACCAGCGTGCCCATCGCGCCCGGGGCGATGCTGGCGATCGACCTTGACGGCACGGGCGGCGCGAGCGACCTGTTCATCGGCTCGGCCTCGGGCGGGCAGGCGGCGCTCCTGCGCAACGACGGCGCGGGCGGCTTTGCCGTCGAGACGCTCTCGCCCGGCGGCGACCTGCGGCAGTGGGTCGTGGGAGACCTGAACGGCGACGGGCTCGACGACGTGGGCTTCACAACGCCCACGGGCATCGTGGGCGTCTTGCTCAACGACGGCGCGGGCGGCCTGGCGCTGGGGCCCATCGGCCTGAGCAACCTGGACGCCACCGTGCTGCAAGCCGCCGACGTGGACGGCGACGGCCGCGAAGAACTGGTGGGCGTGCATCGCACACGCCGCGAACTGGTGGTGGTGGGCCTGGAGGCGGGCGTGTTCGAGCAGGTCTTCACCACGCTGCCGCGCACGCCCAACTGGGCCGCCGTGGGCAGCGTCACGAGCCCCGACGCGCGCGAGATCGTCGTCGGCGTGAGCGACACCGCGGCCGACGTGCTGACCTATCGCATGGTCGGCGGCGCGCTCGAGCAGGTCGCGGTCGCCGGCACGGGCCTGCTGCCGCGCGAGTACCAACTGGTCGACATGACCGGCGATGGGCTCGACGAACTGGTGGGCATCAGCGGGGGTAACCTGGTGGTCGTCGGCAACGCGGGCGGCGCGTTCATGGCCGGCCCGGGCTGTGGCGCGGGCGATTACTTCATGAACTTCAACGTCGCCTTCCAGTCGCGCAGCGATCCCGATCCGGTCTTCCAGCTCCGCGATCTGTTTGAAGCATGGCGGAACAGCCTCGTCCTTCGCCCCGATGCTGTTCGCAGCCGGGCCATACTCGACCGGGCTTCCATCGCCCCGGGAGAAACGACCACGTTGAGGGTGGACTTTCTGGACTGGACCGGCGATCCCGCCTCGCTCGTGCTGGCCCCCCCAACGATCGAGAGTGTGGGTGGTCCACGCATCGACGTCGGCGAATTCACACGATTGGGCTCGGGGGTGTGGGCCATCGAGTTGACGGCGAACGCTGGGAGCCCGGCGGGGTTTGCCCAGGTGCGTATCACGATCGCAGAGCCTGGCCTGCGCCCGGTGACACTCATGCCATCTCCAGTCCTGGAGGTGACGACGGGCTGTTTTGCCGACTTCGATGGCGACGGCGAGCTGACGATCTTCGACTTCCTGGCGTTCCAGAACGCCTTCGCCGCCGGAGACCTCCGCGCCGACTGCGACGGCTCGGGCACGCTGGACATCTTCGACTTCCTGTGCTTCCAGAACGCCTTCGCCGCGGGGTGCTGACCCGCGCCGTTACGCGATGGCCAGGAGCACGACGACGTAGCCGACCCACGTGGCCACCAGCAGCGCGCCCTCGGCGCGGCTGATGCGCTTGCCCGTGGTCGCGATGACCGCCAGCGCCAGCACCAGCCCCAGCATGAGCGGCGCGTCGAGCCACAACGTCTGCGGCGCGATGCGCTGGGGCGTGATGACGGCGCTCACGCCCAGGATGCCCAGCAGGTTGAAGATGTTCGAGCCCAGCACGTTGCCCAGGGCCAGCTCGGCGTGGCCCTTGAGCGCCGCCACCACGCTGGTGACCAGTTCGGGCAGGCTCGTGCCCACCGCCACGATGGTCAGCCCGATGACCAACTCGCTCAAGCCCGCCGCCCGCGCGATCTCGACGGCCGAATCCACCAGCAGCTTCGCGCCAAGCACCAGCATCGCCAGGCCGACGATCGAGCCCAGGACGCCCATCGCAAGGCCCTTGCCGGGCTTGACGATCTCGGCCATCGCCTCGCCCAGGTGTGTCTCGGGATCGTCGACGGCGCCGTGCCGCCACGAGCGCACGACGAAGGCGGCCAGGCCCAGCAGCATCAGCCCGCCCGACCAGCGGGGCAGCACGCCGCCGGTTGCCAGCGCCAGCCAGGGGATCAGCGACACCACCGAGGCAACGGTAAGGTCGAAGCGCAGCGCCCTGGGGTCGGTCAAGACGGGCCGGACGAGCGCCGCCACGCCCAGCACCACGGCGATGTTGAAGATGTTCGAGCCCACGACGTTGCCCACGGCGATGTCCACGGCCCCGCGCCACGAGGCGAGCGTCGAGGCGCTCAGCTCGGGCGTGGACGTGCCAAAGCCCACGATGATGGCGCCGATGACAAAGGGCGAGACGCCCAGCCGCCGCGCCAATCCCGCCGACGACCGCACCAGCACCTCGGCGCCCAGGGTCAAGAGCCCCAGCGATACGGCGATCAGGATGATGGTCAGCATGGGCCGGCCCTACTTGCTCCAATCGATGCGGGCCACGCGCTCGAAGGCCTCGGCGATCGCTGGCGCTTCCACGGTCATGGCCACGCGGAACCAGTGCCTGCCGTCCTCGCCAAAGCCCGCCCCGGGCACCAGGCTCACGCCCGCCTCGTCGATGCACCGCAGGGCGAAGGCCCACGAGTCCATCGGCTTGCCGTCGGGGCCATTTGGGCACTGGGCCCAGACAAAGAGCCCGGCGATGGGCCGCTGCGCCCTGGAGCCGATCTTCTTGACCCCCTCCATCGTCGCGTCGAGTCGATCGGCGTACATCGAGCGCAGGGCGGCGATGTCGTCGTGGTCGTAGTTTTCCAGCGCCACCACGCCCGCTTCCTGCACGGCCGAGAACGCGCCGCTGTCGATGGGCCCCTTGGCCTTGGCCAGGGCGTCGATGACCGACTGGTGCCCCACGGCAAAGCCGATGCGCCAGCCGGTCATGCAGAAGCCCTTGCTCAAACTGTGGAACTCGATGAAGGGCGCCTCCTCCAGGCCCACGCCGGGCGCCTTCCACAGGCTCTCTGGCTTGTCGCTCGTGTAGTACAGCTCGCTGTACGCCTGGTCGCTGGCCAGGATGATGCCGTTCGTGCGGGCGAAGCGCGCCGCCTGCGCGTAAAAGTCCAGCGGCACCGACGCGCCCGTGGGGTTATTGGGGTAGTTCACCCACATCAGGGCCGCGTCGCGCACGTCGGCGGGATCGACCTCTTCCCACAGGGGCGTCCAGCCGCTGGCCTCGCGCATGGGCATGCCCACGGGCCGGGCGTCGGCCAGGACCGCCCCGGCGTGGTACACCGGGTAGCCCAGGCTGGGGCACAAGACGACTCGACCGGGGTCGACCACCGCCAGCGGCAGGTGCGCGATGCCCTCCTTGCTGCCGATGCACGCCAGCACGTGCCGGTCGGGGTCGCACGACACGCCGAAGCGGCGCTCCATGAACCGCGCCGCCGCCCGGCGAAACTTGGCCGAGCCCTTGCTGGCCGGGTAGCGGTGGGTGGCCGGGTCTCGCACGGCCTGCTGGAGGGCGCTGACGATGTAGTCGGGCGTGGGCCGGTCCGGGTCGCCCACGCCCAGGTCGATCAGGGGCGCCTTGGGCCCGCGGCCGCGGTACTGGGCCTTGGCCTGGTCCAGCCGGTGGAACAGGTACGTGGGCAGCGTTCGCAGCCGGGCGCTCTGAACGTCGAGGGTCCGGGAAGCGGTGGGGGAACTGGCAGGGGAAGCGGAAGGCTCGGTGGCGGTCATGGTGCCAGCATCGTAGCGTCCACGTCGAATCCTCCAGAACACGGGAGCCACGCCTTGCCAAACACCATCCGAGCCGAGAAGCTGCTGGCCGAACTCAACCGCCTGCGTCAGGACCTGGACAAGGACCCGGCCGATATCGAGTGGGTCACGCTGCACCACGTCTTCTGCTTCGTCAGTTACAAGACCGCCGACTTCCAGAAGTATCTCGACGAGGAGGCGGCCAAGGGGGCGTTCGAGGCGCTGGAGTAGGCGGGGGCATTGGGCATCGGGGTTCGGGAACGATCGCCCATGGCCCCGGGCGTGCCCGCGCCCGCCGTCAGGACCCCTGCGCAAAACGCCAGAACCCCTGCGCAAAACGCTGGAATACCTGCGCAAAACGCCAGGATGCGCGCGAAAACTCTCAGAATGCGCGCGCAAAACGCCAGTATGCGCGCGAAAACTCTCAGAATGCGCGCGCAAAACGCCAGGATGCGCGCGAAAACTCTCAGTTTGCGCGCGCAAAACGCCAGTATGCGCGCGCATTCTGGGATTTTTCGCGCTACTTTTCGGACCATCGACCCCTCTGGCGCGGGCGCCAGAGGGGTTTTTCCGAACATCGGGCGATCAAATGGCGGGTTTTGCGTCCATCCGGGCGGTTGATATTCTGTTCGGTACAAAAATGTTGAAAAAATTCCTGGACCCAACGAAAGTCGCGTCCGGGAACGCACGATGACAGGGCAGGCCCGGCCGTTGTGGTCGGGCGGGATCTTTCATCCGGGTCGCCCGCTCGTGGACGTTTTTTGGGCGCGTGGCCCCCCGTGGAGCGTTTGTCATGGACAGCGCGAACACTCGGCCGTCGGCGGCTCGGCACGTACTGCCCGCCAACCACGCACCATCGAACACAGGAGCCCACTCATGAGCACCATCCCAACCCGGCCCGACGAGGCCATCACCTGGGTCCAGACCCGCATCGCGCCGTGGGTGACCCACGCCCAGCTGCTCAAGCTCGACGCCCAGACCGTGGCCCAGCTTGGCGCCCTGGCCAGCGCGGCGGCCGACGCCCAGCAGGCCAAGGTGACCGCCCAGGGCATTTATGAGGATTCGGTGACGGCCTACAACAACGCCGTGAAGGCGATGCGCACGCTGGCCGGCGGCCAGTTGAGCATCATCCGCTCGACGGCCAAGAACGCCGCGAATCCCCAGGCCATCTACACCGCGGCGATTATTCCCGCGCCTTCGGCCCCCTCGCCCGCGCCGGCCCCGGGCACGCCCACGACCTTCAAGCACCAGCTTGCCATCAACGGCGAGTTGTCGGTGGCCTTCCGCTGCCCCAACCCCGGGCGCACCGGGCCGGTGACCTACCGGCTCGAGCGGCGCGTGGGCGGCACGGGCCAGCCCTTTGTGCCCTTCATGACCCTCAAGGAACGGAAGTTTACCGACGCGACCATCCCCCTTGGCACCGCCGAGGTGGCCTATCGCGTCACGCCCCAGACCAGCACCAAGGACGGGGGCGTGGCCCAGTTCGCCATCCAGTTCGGCTCGGGCAACCAGTCGACGCTTGTAATGTTGACGCCCGAGGAGTCTGGCACGCCGGCCAAGCAGGTGGCCTGACCTTCGCACGGCAAAGCGCCCCGCATGGATGCGGGACGCTCGGTTCGCGGCCGGCCTTCCGAGGGGAAGCGCCGGCCTCTTTCTATTTTCCACGGCGCGGGGGGTGTGGCGTACACTCGGATCGTGCTGGTGCCCATGGTCCCCGACAGTTCGCTGGCCGCCAGCGTGACGCACGCCAGCGTGCGTGCCGCCGCCGCCCGCATCGCCGGCCGCGTGCGCCGCACGCCGGTGCTTTCGCAGACGCCCATCGACGCGATGCTCGCGGGCCAGTTGGCCGGCCTGGGGCCGCGGGTCTACTTCAAGTGCGAGAACCTCCAGCACACGGGCGCGTTCAAGCTGCGCGGGGCTTTCAACGCGCTCTTGCAACTGGAAGGGGGCGGGGGGGGCGATGTGGGGGGTGATGTGGGGGGCGTGCTGACCTACAGCAGCGGCAACCACGCCCAGGCCATCGCTCGCGCCGGGGCCGATCTTGGCCTGCCCACGGTGATCGTCATGCCCGCCGACGCGCCGCGGGTGAAGCTCGAGGCAACAAGGCGCGAGATCGCCCGTGGGCACGAACGCTCGCGCATCGTGCTCTACGACCCGGCCACGCAGGTGCGCGAGGACGTGGGCGGGGCCATCGCCCGCGACGAGGGGCTCACGATCGTCCCGCCCTACGACCACCCGCACGTCATCGCCGGCCAGGGCACCGCCGTGATGGAGCTGTTCGAGGACCTGCCCGATGGCCCCGATGGCCCGGGCGAACTCGACCTCTTGTTTGTCCCCTGCGGCGGCGGCGGGCTGCTCAGCGGCTCGGCCATCGCCGCCAAGGCCCTGTGCCCGGGCTGCGTGGTGGTGGGGGTCGAGCCCGCGGCGGCCGACGACGCGGCCCGCAGCTTCCGCAGCGGCGTCTTGCACACGGTGCGCAACCCGCAAACCATCGCCGACGGCACGCGCACGCCCAGCCTTGGACAGCACACCTTCCCTCTGGTGCTCGAGCACGTGGACCGCTTCGTGACGGTCGAGGAGGACGAGATCGTCTCGGCCATGCGGCTGGCGATGGACCGGCTGAAGCTGGTGGTCGAGCCCTCGGGCGTCTTGGGCCTGGCCGGCCTGTTCCGCCTGGCGCACGAGGAGCCGGGATTGGTGGCGGGGCGGCGCGTGGGCGTCGTGCTCAGCGGGGGGAATGTGGACCTGGAATCGCTGGGCTGGTAGGGCGGGGCTTGGGAGTCGTGGGGGTGCCGCGGGGGAGTCGTGGATTGTCGTAGCGGTAGCGTGGTGGCGGCATGAAAAAGAGACCCGCCGGATCGCGGGTCGTGTGCCTGGCGCACGCAGAGAGTAGTTGCCGGCCCCGATCGCCGGGCCAATGGCCCGCTGATTGGCCCGCTGAGTGGCCCGAATCAGTCGCAGCCCAGCGCGAACTCGTTCTGGAAGGCCAGGAAGTCGAAGATCGTCAGCTCGCCGTCGCCGTCGAAATCGGCGGCCGGGTCGCCCTGGGCAAAGAGGTTCTGGAAGGCCAGGAAGTCGAAGATGGTCAGCTCGCCATCGCCATCAATGTCGGCGCGGCAGGGGGTGCCGTTGACATGAACGATGACTTCATGCTCAACGTACGGATTCGCAAGGATCGGAAACGGAGCCATGCCCTCGTGGACGCAAGTCGTTGACATCGCATAAGTTCTTGTAGTGATCACGACATCCTGTGGAGTCAAATCGGAAAATCTCATGACAATATCCATCACATAAATTGGATTGTCATAATAGAGAGTCTGCTCGCGCACATCTCCACCGAAGGTCTGCATGAAGTTAAAATCGGTCACGCGGGTTCCATATGCCATCGGTGGATTAGCAGCAATTCCAAACTGACAGTAAGGTTGCGTAAAGTGAAAGATCTTGCACCGGGTCCAGACTGCGCCGTATGCCTCGCTCACGACCGGCGCGCTCAGGTCCAGTCCGAGAGCGCCCGTCGCGATGACCATCTCGCCCACATCACATGTCCTGTCCGACCAAGCCCACAATTCAAGGATGCCATGTGGGTCGGCATCGCTTGGGTGCTGCTTCACACGAAGCTCCCAGCCGCCGGCAAACTCCTGCGAGAACGCCACGGGCGTCAGGGCGAAGCAGACCATCGCACAGCAGAAAACGCAGATCGCACGCATCGCGTACCTCCTTTGCAGCGGACGCCGGATCACCAGCAACGCGCGCCAAGCTCCAGGGCGGCCAGCCGATCGAACAGGTCGATGCGGCAACTTGTCGGCGAGGGCACAGCTCCAGATTTCTTCACTGGGCGTTGCCAAACCCGCATACCAACCCCTCCGGTCAATGTCCCCATCGCGTTGGACGGCCATGGGCCAAGACACCGGGAACACACCCGCCGCCGATTCCAGCCAGCAAGACCAGTATGCGCGAAAAAGTGGGCTGTGTCAAGGAAAATTGTTCTCGGGCTCCGGACAGCGTACGAACTTCATTAGAAAATCGCGCCCGCGCGGCCGAAGGTCCGGGGCGTGTTCGTGGCATGGGCGGCCCGCAAGTTTGCGGCCCCGACACCCGCCGTATCCGCATCCACGCAGCGGGTGTGGGGCAGTCATGTTGTGGGTGTCGTACCCTTGCGGATGGACGAGGGGCCGGGGTTATTGCTGGAGCGTTGCCGGGGTGGCGATCAGGCCGCTTGGGGCGTCCTCGTGCGCGAGTACGGCGGGCTGGTCTTCGCCGTCGCCCGGCGGTGCGGGCTGGCCGAGGACGCGTGCGAGGACGTGGCCCAGACCACCTTCGCCTCCCTGGCGAGCAACCTGGGGAGCCTGCGCGAGCCGGCGGCTCTGCCCGGCTGGCTGGCGACCACGGCCCGGCGCGAGGCCATCCGGCGGAGCAAGGCCGACGGCCCCCGACAAGGGTCGCTCATCACGATCGAGCCGGCCTCGGACGATCGCCCACCCTCCATCGAAGATCTGGAAGACCATCAGAGGCTTCGATCGGCCTTGGAACGGCTCGGTGACAGGTGCCGTAAACTACTGCGGGCACTGTATTTTGAGGCGTCGACACCCGATTATCGAGGGATCGCCGACCGGCTGGGGATGCCCATGGGCAGTATTGGGCCCACGCGGCAGCGTTGCCTTGCAAAGCTGGCGGAGCTGTACGGGGGCATGGATCGGGAGAAACCCTGACTGCTTCCCTCTTGGCTGGCATTTTCCACCTGTTGGGGCATCCTTGGTATCAGGACGGGTAGGACGTGCTCTGGATGAGATGATGGAACCCTCGGGCAGTGATAACCTGGATGCCGCGTTGGGCCGGGCCGGCAGGCTCGAGGCGTTGTTCCACGTCGACGCTGCGGTGCTCACGAGGATTGCCCGGGCCACAGCCCGGGGCCCCATGGGTGAGCGCCGCCCGGGCCTGATCGAGGCCATTGCCACGCTGGTTGCGGACCTCTCGGCGGGCATGCGTCCGGCCTTCCGATCCGGCTCGCCGGCGATACCCGGCACCCGCCATGTGGTGTACGAGGTGGTGGACGAGATGGTGGACGGTGCCCACACGGTGCGGCTTTCGATCGCCAGCGAGCCGGTGTCCACCGAACTGCCGGCCGGTCTCGACGTGGGCCCTGCGGCGCTTGCGGCCGAGTATGGCATCACCGGCCGCGTGTCTGGCGTGGACATCGACCCCGGCGCAAGGGTGCGGTGCGAGGCCGTGGGCGTCGTGGCCGAAGCGCCCGTGGACAACCTGGGCTTCTTCGAGGTCCGCGTGCCGTTGGGCCCCGGGGTGGATCACGTTCGTTTGGAGGTTCGGGTGGGCGCCCTGCTGATGGTGGTGCCCGCGTTGGAGGTCGGGCCCGGCTCGGGCCCTTGAGCCATGACGGCCCTGCTCGAACAGCTCGACGGATTCCTCGCCGATGCGCGCTCGCTGGACGACCGCGCGGACGTGCGCGCGCTGGCGGGCGAGTTGAAAGCCCTGGTGTTGGGCGACCTGCGTCGCGCCGTCGATGTCGCCGATCGTCTCGCGATGGCGCGTTGCGAGGATCCGCGGCTGCGCGTGGAGTTGCTGTCGGCTAGGGCCCACGTGCTGTGCTATGCCAACCGATTCGAGGAGGCCGGGGCGCTGCTGGAGGAGGCGGGCCGGGCGGCCATCGAGGCCGGGGACGACACGGCGTTGGGACAGGTACGGCTGACGGCGGTACAACCGCTGGCACGCTCCGGTCGGCTGGGCGAGGCGCAGGCGAGCGCCGAGTCGGCCCGCGACGCGTTCGCTCGACAGGGCGACACGCTGGGCCATGGCAAGGCGCTGCTGAACCTGGGTATCGTACAGCGGATGCGTGCCCGCCCGGAGGCGGCCATCTCGACCTTCGACCGGGCGTTGGGCCTGCTGGCCGACCAGCCGATGCTCCTGGGAGCGCTCTCGAGCAACCGGGCCGAGGCGTTGCTGGACCTGGACCGTTTCGCCCAGGCCGAGTCGGCCTTCCTGCACGCGTTGGATGCCTTCGAGCGGGCTGGAAACGGGCACGGGGCGGCGATCGTTGGGGGCAACCTGGCCGACCTATACAGCCGCGAGGGCCGTCTGGACGCGGCCCTGGAGCGCTTCGAGTGGGCACGCCAGCGGTTCGAATCGCACGGGGCCGGGGCGGATGCGGCCCGGCTGGAGGCCGAGTGCGCCGAAGCGCTCGCGTTGTTGGGTGCGCGCCGCGAGGCGATCCTGGCGCTGGGCCAGTGCCTGCCGAAGCTTGAGTCCGCCGGCCTGCGGCGCGAGGGGCTCCGCGCCCGGCTGGGGCTGGCCTCGTGCCTGATGGCGGGCCGAGAGCACGCCAAGGTGGCGGCGGTGGTGCTCGAAGGTCTGCTCGATGCACTGGGGGAAGATGACCCGGTGCTGGCGGCCCAGTGCCGGGTTGCCCTGGCCGCGCTGGACATCGAGGCGGGCGAGCACGCGATGGCCCAGACGCGTTGGGCATGGGCACGCGCGGCTCTGTCCGACCGCCCGGCACGGCTGGCTTGGGCCCACGGGTGGCTCGCCAGCGCCTGGTTGGACGCCGGCCACCCGGAGCACGCGCGGATGCACCTGGACGTGCTCGAAGCCGATCCGACCGCCCGGAGTCTGACCGCCACGCGCGCGCTCACGGCCCACCTGCGTGGGCGTCTGTGCCGTGACGATGGCGACGTGGTGGCGTCGGTCGAATCGTTGCTACGGGCGATGCGCGAGGCCGAGACCATCCGCGGCACGCTGCGGGCCGATCGTTGGCGGATCGCCTGCGGGCAGAGCTGGCGCGACGTTTACGTGGACACGATGTCCGGGGCGCTGGACACGGGAGACCTGACCCTTGCCTTCGAGGCTATCGAGCGGCTGCGTGGGCGATCGCTGCTGGACGCCATGGGGTCTCCACGTGACCGTCCCGACGGGCCGGGGGACCAATGGCGGGCCGCTCGCGATGCGCTGAACGTGTACTACGCGATGCTCGAAGGGAATCCGGATACCGATGGCACGATCCGTTCTCGCATCGCTCGACTCGAGGATGAACTGGCCCGCTGGAGCGATCGCGCCGATGCGCTGCTGCCACATCGCCGTCTGGTTGGTCAACCGTTGTGCCTGGAGGCGTGCCAGTCGCGCCTTGCCGATGGCAGCGCCATGCTGCTGTATTTTCTCGAGGGGCCATCGGTGGGCGTGCTGGTGCTGCGTCACGGGCGGGTACGCGTGCATCGCGCGCTCGCATCGGTGAGCGGAGTCTCGCGTGCGATCGGGAGGCTCGGGCTGCTGCTCGCCGACCCGGTGGACATCGATGCCCCCTGGCGAGCGACCGTGGCGGATCTGGCTGCCAGCCTGCTCGAACCATTGGCGGACGATCTCGACGGCGCGCGAACCGTGGGCCTGAGCATTCCGGGCGTGCTGGGCGAAGCACCCTGGCCAGCGATGCCCATCGGCGGGCGGCCGCTGATCGAGCGCATGGATCCGATCATGGTGCCCGGCGTCAGCGCGGGATTGCTGCTGGGCGGCATGGGCGAGGTAAAGACCGGAAGCGCGATGGCCGTCGGCGTGCGCGATGGACTGGCACCGTGGATGGAAGTCGAGGCCACGCAGGCCGTCCGAGCCTGGGGCCTGGGCGAGGTCTTTGCGGGCGAGCACGCGACGGCCGATGTTGTGCTCAAAGCGATGGAGCGGGCCGACGTGGCGCACCTTGCAACCCATTGCGTCTACTCGCCTCGCCACCCGCTGGCGTCTCGGCTGCGACTGCACGATCGGTGGATCTCGGGCACTGAGCTGGCACAGTCGGTCCGGCCCGGGGCGCTGTTGGTGCTTGCCGGCTGCGAGTCGGGGCGATCGGGTGGACCATCGACCGAGGACCGCACGGGCCTGGTCTGGTCGTTGCTGACGCACGGCGCCAGCGCCGTGGTATCGTCGCGATGGCCCTTGCACGATCGGGCCTCATCTCGGCTGTTCGAGAGCCTGTACGGCTCTGGCGTGGTTTCATCTTCGTCGATCGCCTCGGGACTCGCCCGCGCCCAGCGCGACGCGATCCAAGAAGGCGTCCCGGCGTGGCAATGGGCATCTTTGCAAATGACGGGAGGGATCCAGTGACCCGGAAGATCTGCGTTCTCTGTGTGTTCCTGTTCTGGGCCGTGCTTGCAGCACGGGCCGACGACGACGACAAGGTCGTGCCGGGCGAGGTTGTGGTGCGTTTCGTGGCCGATGCCGACGTGGCGGCCTTCATCGCGCGTTGGCGCGTCGAGTACGGCACCGAGATCCTCGATCGCATCCCATCCAGGCCGATCTACCTCATCCGGGTCTTCGAGGGCGACGAGGAAGAGTTCGTCGATGACATCGAGTTCGATCCGGCCGTCGAGTGGGCCGAGCCGAACTATACCGGACGCGACACCAACCCCGACCCCGGCACGCAGAGCATCTTCGTGGCGAGCACTTCGGGTGCGTACCAGCGGCAGATTGCCTTGTCGATCATCCACGCCGATCCGGCCCGGAGCTCGGCGACCGGGCATGGCGTGGTCGTGGCCGTCATCGATTCGGGGCTCGACGCGACCCATCCGGTGTTTCTAGGAAGGATCGAGCCTGGAGGCTGGAACTTTCTGATCGGCACCGACGACTTTCGGGACATCGGGGATGGTCTGGATACGAATGGCAATGGCTTGATCGACGAAGCCGTGGGCCACGGCACGCTTGTGGCCGGCTTGATCGTGCGCGTCGCGCCCGAGGTTCGCATCCTGCCGCTCAAAGCGCTCGACGCCGATGGCATGACCAGTACGTTCCGCATGGTGCAGGCGATGTACTACGCGATGGATCGTGGGGTACGTCTCATGAACATCTCGATGGGAACGACCCAGGAAACCATGCTCGTGGACTTCGCCCTGATGGACGCCCGGGCCGAGGGCGTGCTGATCGTCTCGAGCGCGGGCAACGAGGACACTTCAAGCCCGGTGCGCTTCCCCAGCGCCAGGCCCGAGCTGGGTGTGGTGGGCGTGGCCGCGACCGATGACACGGACCGCCGGGCCTGGTTCAGCAACTACGGAGAGCATGTTGCCTTGTCGGCCCCGGGCGTTGCCATCACGAGCACCACGCCCGACGGCGGGTACGGCCGCGCCGACGGGACGTCCTTTGCTGCGCCGCTGGTGACCGGGGTCGCCGCGCTGTACTGGTCGGCCGATCCAGCGCAGCCAGCCAGCACCGTCCGCAATCGGCTGCTGCAACAGAGCATCAACATCGATGCGCTGAACCCGGGCTATGAACGCGAACTGGGCACCGGCAGGCTCGATGCGTTGCTGGTCGTTCGCGGCGTGACGTTCCAACGCAGCCAGCCTTGAAGAAATGTTCAACTTCACGTATCACGGGCCTGGAAGCTCCCTCCGGATAGATGACCGCCAAACCATTCGCGCGTGCGACGACGGCGGCTCAAAGGCACTCTATCAGGAGACGAAACATGCAGAGCAAGAGCATCATCCCGGTTGCCGGAGCCCTGGCCGCGTTGGTCGGGCAAGCGTTGGCCACGCCGGGCGAGCCCGTGTACACCACGACGTTCATCGACTGCGTCACCAGTGATAATCGGTACGTCGGTCCCGATGGCGAACTGCGCTGGGACGTCGACGCGGGTTGCGACATCTACCAGCAGGACGTGTACGAGAGGCCGATGACCTCGGCCTTCGATTTCTTCCACGGCCGCTTTGGGGCCAAGGAGTACCTCGAGTACATCGACATCGCCCAGGTGCGTGCCGGCTTCGACGAGAGGTACTTGTACGTGGCCATCAAACTCGCCGGTCGCGACCACCTCACTTCCGGCGGTGACCGCAACGAGATGGGCCTGATCGAACGCTACGGCTTCTCGATCAGCACCGATCCCGATGGGAGATTCGGTGTGCTGCTGGTTGCCGACCAGCCCGAACTGAAGATCGACCCCGTGACACGTTTCGGAACGCTGGGTACGTTCGGCTACCGCGACACCAACGGCGACGTGGGCGGTGCCGATCGAAGGGGCCGGACCGGTCGCGCCGTGACCAAGAGCGATAACCCCGACGAGGAAAGCGGGTTGAACGGGTACGATTCGGACATCATCGGCGACGGCGTGCTGCACGCCACCGGCCAACGTGTGCTCTTCGTGCGTCTGAGCCCCACCGACAACACCGTCGTGGAGTTCGCCGTCGACTACGGCGCTTTGGGATTTACCCAGCAGGACCTGCGTACGCTCGGCTCGTTCGACATCGAGGCGAACAAGGGAGGCCCCAAGGACCCGCAGAACTACCGCTGGAACGACAAGTACAGCAAAGAAGAGGCCGGCTCGCCCAACCCCGGGCCCGACGGTCGCAGCGAGTTTGGTACCAACGGGCTCGAGAACATCACCGAAGTGGACACCGTGCGTGGCGGGCCGATCGATGGTGGCGTGCCTTGCCGGGCCGACTTCGACGGCGATGGCCGCTTGACGATCTTCGACTTCCTGGCGTTCCAGAACGCCTTTGCCGCGGGCGATCGCCGGGCCGACTTTGACGGCGATGGCCAACTCACGATCTTCGACTTCCTGGCCTTCCAGAACGAGTTTGCTGCGGGTTGCTAAGCCGATTCGTGGCCCGGTCCGCGAATGTCCAATGCCCTCTCTCATTCCCTCCACAGGAGGAGGGTCAAGCGCCCCGCTTGCCCTCGGACCCGCCGGTGTCGCTCAACAGGCGACGCCGGCGGTTTCCTGGAAACACGGCTTGATGACGCGTGCAAGCCCTGTGCGGCTTGCACGGTTACTTTTAAGGACAGCCGTCGGCGAAGGCGGTGGTGAAGAACAGGAAGTCGAACACGGTGAACAGGCCGTCGCCGTCGAAGTCAGCTCGCGGATCCATCGCGTCAAAGAGCGTCTGGAACAGCAGGAAGTCGAAGATGGTCGCCTCACCATCGCCGTCCAGGTCGACGCGGCAGGGCGGGCTGGGGTCGATGATGGCCAGGAAGGCCTCGCTCTGTCCCATCGGGTTGGTGCCCGAGCCGACGATGGCCGTCTTGCCGCTTTGTGGGTCGAAGGAAACGTCGAGCGCCAGGCCCAGCCGCCAGCCGGCGAGGTCCAGGCCCGCCTGGGTCAGCGTGTCGTGCAGTGTCTGCATGCCGGTGGATTCGGTCCACGTCCACGCGATCAGGTCGGTCCCCCGTTCGGCCCAGCCCACGATCATGGCGTGGTCGTCGGTGATGGCGCTGGCCGAAAGTTTGTAGCCTTCGAAGGAGGCAAGGCGGCCCAGTTCTTCGATGCCGGCGGCAGTCCAACGCACGGCCATCTGGCCGCGGGAATCGGTGGACCAGCCGACGGCGACCTGGCCGTCGGCGCTCAGGCCCAGGGCGTTGCCGTTGGGGCCCTGCGATGGCAGCGTGGGCATTTCGACCATGCCCGTGGTTGGTGTCCAGCGGAAGGGGAGTGCCGATTCCACGTCGAAGCCCGATGATCCGACGACGACCAGTCCATCATCGCTGATGGCTTCCGCACTGGAGAAACCATCGAAGCCCACCAGAGTGCCCAAGCCGATCATGCCGCCCGCTTCGGTCCAGAGAAACGCTTCATCGCCAAAGGGACCAAAGACGGATCTGCTCGCGCCCACGACGATGGTTCCATCGCCATTGATCCCGTTCGCTTCGCTGCGGAAGGGTCCGCCTGGCAGGTCGCCCAGGCCGATCATGCCGGAATCGATGCTCCAACGGAACGCCTCGATGCCCAGCAAGGCCGCAGCGCCGCCGATGATGTACGTGCCGTCGCTGCTGACGCCGGTTGCGTTGCTGAATGCGAAGCCACCACCCAGATTGCCCAGTCCGATCATGCCATCGGCCAGAGTCCATCGGAAGGCTTCACGACCGCGTGGGCCATCGCCGTTGCCAGCGATGACGACTTGATCGACTCTTCCACCGGCCAGGGCAAGGTTGCTGATGCTCGAAGCCGTGGTGTTTGTGCCGCCGCCGGGCAGAAAGCCCAATGGGTGGAACTCGCTCTGGGCTTGGGCCGACATGCCACAGCCCAAGACCGTCATACCCATGGCGCTCAGCCATGCCCGATGCGATGCGAGGTCTTTGATCATGATGGTCCCCCTGCTTGCGAGACTTCCATCGGCGATCCTGGTTCAGATTACCAAAAAACAAGTCCGATGCAAGCCTTTTACGAGCAATGTAGGGGAATCCCCATTCCAAATGCCAACGATGTACGAACAGCATTCTTCTGTGGACTCGGATCAGTTCGATGGCGAACCATGATCGCGCACGTAGCTCGAGGCCCGCTCCAGAAAATGTCGGTGCCGCGACAGGCGCACGTCGGCCGCGATCGCGTCGAGCACACGGCCATCGCGATCGATCAAGTAGGTCACGCGTCGCGGAATACCCAATGGGCCCAAGGCATCGAGTGCTCGAAGGATGTGCTTATTCTCGTCAGCGATGATGGGGAATCCCAGCTCGTGACGCTGTGCGAAGCGATCGTGGCTGGTACGCCCCTGAGGGCTGATAGCCACGACCCGTAGGCCCGATTGGTGCAACTCGCTGGCCAGTTCGCGCATGGTGTCGCGCACGATGCACGCCTGCCGGGTACAGAGCGGGGTATTGTCAGCCGGATAGGAATACAGGACCATCGGCCCCATGGCGAGCAGGTTGGCCAGTGGCGTTGGTGTATCGCACAGGCCCGGCGTGGGGGGGATGGTGATAGCCGGCAGGGTCGAGCCAACGGCGTGCATGGTGCAGGGTAGCGCGGTATCCTCGGGGCATGCCTATAACCAGCCTCGTGTCGGATCGCTTGCGTCCCTTTGGCTCGACCATCTTCGCAGAGATGACGGCGCTGGCCAACAAGCACGGCGCGGTAAACCTCTCCCAGGGTTTCCCGGATTTTGACGGCCCCGCGGCCATGCTCGAAGCGATGGGCCGGGCCGCTGCGATGGGTGCCAACCAGTACGCTCCTATGACCGGCCTGCCTGATCTGCGGCGAGGCGTCGCGCTTTGGTTTGCCCGCATGGGTGGGTTCGAGGTCGACCCCGACGCCTGGGTCACCGTGACGTGCGGCTGCACCGAAGCCATCGCCGCCACCATGCTCGGGCTGTTGAACCCCGGCGACGGGCTGGTGGTCTTTGAGCCTTGCTACGACAGCTACCAGGCCACTGCGTCCATGGCTGGTGCTCGGCTCTTGCCTGTCACCCTCTCGCCGGGCGAAGACGGACGCTGGACGTACGAGCCTGCTGACCTGCAAGCGGCGTTTGCCGCTTCGCCAAAGGCCATCCTGCTCAACACGCCGCACAACCCGACTGGGAAGGTGTTCTCGCACGAGGAGTTGACCGAAATCGCCCGGCTCTGCGTCGAGCACAACGTGATCGCCATAACCGACGAGGTCTACGACCACTTGGTCTACCGGGGCGAGCATCGCCGGCTGGCGGGCTATCCGGGCATGGCCGAACGCACGATCACCCTGGGCAGCATCGGAAAGCTCTTCAGCGCTACGGGCTGGAAGGTGGGCTGGGCGGTGGCTCCGCCCACGCTTACCATGTGCGTACGGAGCGCGCACCAGTTCCTGACTTTCTGTGCCAACACACCGGCCCAGGCCGCGGCGGCCCATGCGTTGCTCGAACACATGGACTCGACCGAATTCCTGCGGGAGAACCTGCGAACCAACCGCGACCTGCTTTGCGACGCCCTCGAGCGCGCGGGGCTGGAGGTCTACCGACCGGAGGCGGGATACTTCGTGATGTGTGATCACTCGGCGGTCTCGACCGGGCTGGGGCTGGATGGCGACGTGACCTTCAGCAAGCACCTTGTCGAAGCCGTGGGCGTGGCGGCGATCCCGCCGGGGAGTTTCTACGTCGATCGATCCCGGGGCGCTCGTTTTGTCCGTTTTGCCTTCTGTAAGAAGCGAGGGACCATCGAGGCGGCCATCGAGCGGCTCAGCATACTTTCGCGAGCAACGCACGCGCTTCGTCGATGAGCGCTTTGGCCGCCTTGTCGTTGGGGGCCTCGGCGATGATCCGGACAATGGGCTCGGTGTTGCTGGCGCGAACGCTCAGCCATGCCTTTTGTTCATCCAGGTCGATCCGTACGCCGTCCTGGAGGTCGATGCGACCACGGCCCTCGAAGGCTTTCGACACCAGTTCGATGGCGGGTTGGGCCGCTTCCTTGCTGGGGATGTCCTGCTTGCTCTTGATAATGGCATAGCTGGGCAGATTGTCGACGATGGCGCTCAATGGCTTGCCATGCCGGGCCATCAGGGCCAGCGTCAGCCCCATGCCCACGATGGAATCTCGGACATAGGAAACCGCCGGCCAAATGACCCCGCCATTGCCCTCGCCGCCCAGGACGACGTGCTGTCCCTTGGCCAAGAGTTGGATCATGCGCGAGGCAACATGCGCTTCGCCCACCGGCGTTCGCTCGACGCGAGCGCCATATCGCTGGGCGAGGTCATCGATCATGCGGCTGGTGGACAGGTTGGCCACCAGCACGGCCTGGCTCGGGTCCTCGAGCATTTCGAGGAGACACAGGGCGCTGAGCACCAGGGTGTACTCCTCGCCGATGTAGCGTCCCTTCTCGTCGACGATGGCCAGCCGATCGGCATCGGGATCCTGCGCAAAGCCCACGTCGGCACCCACCCCCGGTACCACGGAGCAAAGCTCGCCCTTGCCCGACAGGTTTTCCTTCGTGGGCTCGGGCGTGTGCGGGAAGATGCCACCGGGCGAGCAATGGAGCTGGACAACCTGCGCAAGGTTGTTCAGGAAGGGAACGCCGACCGTGGCCCCAGCGCTGTTGACCGCGTCGAGCACGCATCGCAAGCCCGTGTGCCCGTGCTCCATAAGTTGAGCGATGCCGCGATCGCCAAGCAGTTCGATCATCAATCCCGAAACGTCCAACCAGTGATGGTACGAAGCGTCATGGTCCTCCTGGGCGGGCCGCAGCGTACTTGGCGGAAGCCACTCGGGCCCGCGTTGGTATTGCTCGATGATCTGCTGGGCTTTGTCGATCGGCGGGGCGCTGGCAAAACCGAACTCGTTCTTCCCATGACCCGCGGTGCCCGCAACAAGGAATTTCAGCCCGTTCCATTCCTGGGGGTTGTGGCTGGCGGTGATGATGACCGCGCCGTCGTAACCCTCCATCGCGGCATGGCCAATGGTGGGTGTGCTGGCGATACCCAGCCGGCGGACGCTGCAACCAGAGCCAAGCAGACCGGCGACGGCGGCCTCGTAATACGCCTCGCCCCCACGGCGCCCATCGCGCCCGATCAGTACGCGAACACCATCCTGGCGAGCATTGAGATAGGTGCCAAAAGCCGCAGCGTAACGCAACGCGATCTCGGGCGTCAGGCTCTGTCCCATGATGCCGCGCATGCCGCTGATGCCGAGCATGAGGGGGGCATCACCGGCATCGCGCAGGGCCTTGGTGGTTTTTTTCTTTGCCATCAGCCGCGAGCCTAGGCGTCTGACTGGTGCAACTTCAGGGCAAGATTGTGGTTCATTTACAGGGCTTCTTGACGGAAACCTAAAGGAAACCAAACCGATGTTGGCATACGCAGTCACTCTTCTGTTGATGGCGACAGGCAATTCCATTACAGAGACACCCGGGGACAATGCCAATGGCATCGATATGGACAACGTGGCACAGGTCCAGTTCGAGCGCAATGCGGCGTTGGCATATTGGCGGATTTTCCGGGTCGGCGACAAGACCGACGGTTTGCTTGACCTCGCACTCGATGCCTTCGAATCGCTGCGCATGGAAGGCCACGAGGCGATGCATCCCCCTGGGGCCGATCCGCTGCGACCCGGGGGGCCCTTGGATGTCGCCTTGGAAACGGCCAAGCCACTGCTCGACGAATTGCAGGAGATCAGTGCGTGGCCGTATTGCGACTTCGAGAATCGCCATGAGCACGGCTATGAGATGACGCTGGCCCATGTGCAACCCATGCGCGATTACGCTCGGGTGCTCATGGTCGATGCCAGGCGATTGGTCGAAGCAGGTCGAGTGGAAGAAGGTTTCTCCCGGATGGCTGGGGCTTTCCGGATGGCTGGCCACCTTACCCATGATGGGGCCGCCATCAGCGCGCAGTTAGCCATGAGCACGCTGCGGCACGCGATCGAGCAAACGCACCTGCTGTTGGACCGTGAGAAACTCGCAAGCCCATCCGAAATCATGAGCATACTGACGAGGTACCAGCAACCAGATCCATTTGGATTCGTGGCGGCAATCGCGCTCGAAGCAAACGCGTTGGTTTTACTTTCAAGCCGCTTCGGGGGCGATGATGCGGGGCACGCGTTTGTCGAAGCACTCCAGGCCATGGGCGTGCGCGTGGAACCCATCAGGGCCGAGCCACTTCGGGCCATGGATGCCATGGCGTTGGGCGCGGACATATCACGGGCTCTGACCGCTTATGAGACGCTCGCCAAGCAATGGCGTACCGAAGCGAGCCATCGCCAGATCGAGGACACGATCCTTCGGGTTCGATCTGGAGAGTTTGGTCAGAGTGCTGCTCTCGTCCTGTCGGGGTTTGATCAGTATCGCCGGAATGAAGCCATGACGCTCCAGGCCGTCCAAGCCCTCCGGCAACGCCTCAATCCGCCCGGATGAGCCCCGGAAGCAATCTTCAGTCAGTCAAGTTGTCAGCCCGATTCCGGGCTGAAGCCGAGTTGGTTCCAGGACCGATAGTACAGGCATGTGCATCATGTACCGGTGGTTCCATGTTTGGGTCGGCTTGTTCGCCGTTGGCATCGCCAGTAGCGTTCAGGCGCAGATCCCAGAAGAGCACGGCTACGACGCTATCGAGATCAACAGGCCGACCTCGGTGGGACGCATCGTTCGGCATTTCGATTTCGAAGAGCGGGGCGTCAACGCCTTTGACGTGCCGATCCACTGGGTGCGTGCCCAGCATGACCCCCAGGTGCGCCAGCGTCCGGGATTTCCCATCACGAACTTGGCCAAGCTCGACTATGCCTCGCCCGCCTCCAGCGGCTTTGGCTCGGTCCGGCTGGATACCAGTGGTGGGAGCGCCAGCCTTCGGCTGGACCCCGGCGTGGTGCCGGTGTTCCCATCGGTCCGATACGCCGTGGGGGCGATGGTCCGTGTGCAGGGCCTTGTCCATGCCAGGCCTCGCCTGACTGCCCGACTCATGGACGAATCGGGAGTGGCCATCGAGGGTTACCAGGCAAGCGTGCTGGCAGAGCCTGGGGGAGATGGCTGGGGCACCGGTTATCAAGCCATGCTCGTGATGCTGCCCGGCGCGCCAGACTCGTCGGTTTCGGTCCAGATCGACTTGGAGCTTGTGCAGCCTCAAGAACGCGCAGCCAAGGGAGGCGATGCGTATGCCATCTGGGCCCAGGACTACAGCGGGACGGCGTGGTTCGACGACGTGGTGGTGGTGCAGTTGCCCAACGCATCGCTCCGCTGTGTGCGCAAGAGCAATGTCTTCCTGCAACACGAGCGGCCCGAGTTGCGGGCCATCATTCGAGATCTCTCGGGCGACCCCATCGAGATCGATCTGATCGTCCGGGACATGGACAATCAGGTTGTCGACCATCGGATCGAGAGCTTTGGCATGGGGATGCGCGAGTACCAATGGGTTCCCAATCTTCCACGTCTAGGCTGGTACGAAGCCGAGATGGTCGTTCGTGTCGGGCAAACTCCACTGCTCAGGCTCTCGGAACGTTTTGTCTGGGTCCCGTCCCTGGATGCCTCTCTCTCGGCATCCGTCTCACGAAGTGGCCAGACAGGAGATCGCGTATCGCATCACGCCTTGTCCGATCGGCAGATGTTGACACAGGTAGCGACGTCGCCCTTCGATGGTTCTGAGCAGTTCGATGCGACTCTGGAGTTGATCGAACGTGGTGGAGCCAGGTCCTTCCTGGCACCCGTGGTCCTGCCGAAGAATCGAGCCGGTGCAGAGGCATGGTCGACTCTGGCTCAGTCCATCGCCACGACCCAGTCGCGGCTTGGGGCACAAGCCACGATCGTGCTGAAGATGGCTCAGGATGACGCACCGACAGGCCCGGGCAATGAGGGTGAACGGATCCTGGCCGACCTGGCAATGCCCGACATTTGGGACGAAGTCCTCATCGGGCTCATCGATCGCCTGGCAGAGGCCGTGAAACACTGGCACATCGGCCCCTTGGGAAACGATGCCATCGCCGCGACGCCCACGAACGCACGACACCTGCTCGAGATCGCGCAGCGGTTGAATCGGCTGGCACCCGGGCCGATCGTTGGCGTGGCCTGGGACGGTGCCTTCGACCCTGTGGGATGGGAACGCCAGCCCGGGGGGTTCCCATGGTCGATGACCGTTCTGGCGCCGGAGCACGCCGACGCGGCATACATGCGTGATATCGTGCAAATGATCCGATCGCTTGCTGTTGAAGGCGGTGTCGCGGAGGGAGTCATCCTCTTGAACACGCTCGACGAGCGTGTTTTCGGCAGGCGAGCCGGAGTCCGGCGGCTGGCCGAAATGCTTCTGGCTTTCTGGGAGACCCTTGAGCAGCCCGAAGGCGGACTGAGTACGCCGACCTTAGAACCTGATATTCGCATCGGGCTGATCGAGCCCTGGCATTGGGCACAAGATGGCACGCCCGAGCCAACGGCGGCCTATGCGGCCTTGCGAGGCATAAGCGATCGACTGGCCGGGTTGCGGCACGTCTATGACTTCCAGAACATCGCGGGTGTTCGTGCCAGCGTCTACGTGCCAATCGTTGCCCGGCTGGACGGCGGTGGGGGGCTACTTGTACTCCATCCGTCGCCGGATGGCATCGATCGGGACTTCGAGTTGTATCTGGGCGAGGGTGCGGTCCGTGCGTTCGACCCATTCGGCAATGCCATGCCGATCATGCCGACCGAAATTCCCGAGTTGGCAAGCCCGACACCCAGGGTCGTCCACCGCGTCCGCGTCAGCGACATGCCGGTGTTTGTCCATGGCGTCGATACCGATTTACTGATGTTCCTGGCCTCCATCCGACTGGAGCCCGATTTGCTGGCGGCCATCGATGTCGAACATAACACGGCGCTGACGATGCGCAATCCATGGCCCGGCGTGACATCGGTGCGCGCCCGCGTGGTCTGGCCCGGTGGTGTTGCTGGCACGCCCGTGAGCGAACGTGCCTGGGAGATCACCCCAAGGCTCACCGATCTGTTGCTGGAGGGCGGTCAGGAACGCAGCACGCCGCTGGGCATCCGATTCCGCAGATCAGAGCCAGCCGGCCACAAGCACCTGGGGCTCGAACTGGACATCCGAGGTGAGAATTCGGCACGGCGTGTTCGAGTTGATGTGCCGTTTCGCATCGGGCTCGATTACCTGGACGTGACGGCCACCGCACGGCGCTCGGGGGGCGGTTTGGTGATCATGGCCGAGGTGCGCAACCTGGGCGATCGCCCGGTGACGCTCGAAGCGACGGCCATCGCCCCTGGCGTGGCCAGGCAACGCGCCGTCATCGCCCAACTCGCCCCGGGCTCGACCGCGCGCCGGGAACTGGTCCTTTCGGGTGCCAGCATGGCCGACGCCCAGCGCGTCATCCTGGCCGTTGAAGACGTCAGCATCGGCGCTCGGCTGAATTATCAGGTCGATCTGCCCTGAGCAACTTCAGCGACCTCGACGCAAGACCCACAGCGCATAGCCGATGGCGCTTGGCGTCATCGATCGCCCTGCCTCGTCCACGCAACCGATCATCTCAAAGGGCGACTGGTCGATGATCGCTTCCCACTGCTCACGATCGTAACTGCGGAGCGTGTACGAAGAAGGCACGATTCGTGTTCCCCCGGGCGTGTCGACAGCCAGCACATTGTGGACTCGTTCGGCCCGATCTGGCCCGCCCGCCGCGGGCGTGTACTGCACGACCTGCTGCACCCGAAGCGTGCCCCTCGCGCCGTGCCAGATGTCCTCACTGGGCTGCTCGAAGCCGTACATGCTCAGGCTCAGGCCCACGACGTAGACGCCTCCCGGACGCAAGGCCCTGTGAATGCACTCGAAGTGCGCCAAGATGGCTTCATCGCTGTGGAGGTGGCGGATGGTGTTGATCGGATTGAACGCCAATTCGAAGACCCAGCCTGGGGCGAATGCCTGGATGTCGAATGTTCGCATGTCCGCTTTTGCCAAGACCCAGTGCGAAGCGTCGTATCGAGCCAACCGGCGTCGTGCGTACGCGAGCATATGTGGTTGCATATCGAACCCTGCCACGCGCACACCTCGCGCGATGGCGGCACGCAGGTAACGCCCACTGCCACACGCCGGTTCGAGCCATGGGCCCCGTGTGTCGAGCCCCAGACGCGCCGATAACCGTTGGAACCCGCGCACCTCGGACGCCGTGCCGCGGCTGTGCAGCACGTCGTACAGTCTTGGCTCGTCGTAGAATCCTTGTGCGTCCATCGGCGAGCCTAGCCGCAGAGCCGTGCCCGGACATGCGGCAATGAACATAGGAGGCGTTCCCATGCGGCCATTGGTTCAATTGATGCCCATCGTAATCCTGGTATTTGCCTTCATCGGATTTGCGGAAACCCAGACTCATGCAGGCAAGCCCGGGCGGGTGATCTTCACGGATGCGGGCGAGATCATCATCGACGCCGTACGGCGTACGGCAACCCTGAACGGGCACACGTTGGAGGACGCCGCAGGCGTGGTTGATGCGGCCGTACTCGAAGGCCGTCTCTTGGTGGCGTTGGCCGATGGGGTCGTTCTTGTCTATCTGCCGCCTGCCATGGACAGCGAATCACCCCCGAGGCTTGTCCAGAGGGTCGATGGCCTGGGCCGGGACGTCCGCGCCATCATTGTCTCCGAAGAGGCCGGGCGTGCGATGCTGCTCTCTGCGGGGAGTGCCGAGATCTTCGGAATCCGTGCGCATTCCGATCAGACACGCGAGGTCCACGATGTTGCCGACTACGCCTTTGTCGACCACACACGGTACCTCGATTTCATCCGCAACGATCAGGGCGGACACGATGAACCCAGGGCACTGGACGTGGGGCCCGAGATCGTGGGGATGGCTACAGACCGCGAACTGCTGGAACTCTACTACCCCGATCGCAGTTACAGGGTTGTTTCGAGGTCGCCCCTGCCGCAAGGTGTCGCACGGGTCGAGGCGTTGGCCTACACCGGGGCTCGTTGGGTGCTGGCTGGTTATGGCCCCGATGCCCAGACGGTGGTGCTGAGCGCGCCCGCCATCAGCGGCCCCTGGCGCGATATCGGCGTGGACGCCATCGACCGCGCTTTGGCCCAAGGCGAAGAGTTCATCGCATGGTTGCCCGGCCGGTTTGGTGTGGCCGATGGTCGCGTCCATCTCGCGATTCGTGGCGAACGCGGCGCGCTGGTGTCGTGGCCGGCTTCCAGCGCCACGCTCGACGAATCGTCCGTGAAGGTTCGCTGGCTCGATGACCGCTGATCGATGGAACGCTCTCGCTATCGCAGCGAGGCCATGTCGATGACAAACCGGTACTTCACATCGCTGCGAAGCATCCGTTCGTAGGCCTCGTTGATCTGGTCCATGCGGATGCGTTCGATCTCGCATTGGATGCCGTGCTCGCCGCAAAAATCCAGCATCTCCTGCGTTTCGGCGATGCCGCCGATGAGCGAGCCTGTCAGTGTTCGGCGTGGGGCGATCAGGCCGAAGGCGTGAACAGGCTGGGGACTGGGCGGCACGCCGACAAGGACCAGCGAGCCGTCGAGTTTCAGCATGTTGAGGTAGGCGTTCAGGTCGTGGTCGGCGCTCACGGTGTCGATGATGAGATCAAAGGACTTGGCGTGCTCGGCCATGGCCTTGGCATCCTTGGAGATGACCACCTCATGGGCACCAAGCCGCTTGCCGTCCTCGACCTTGCCCGCGCTGGTCGTGAACAGCACGGTGTGGGCCCCAAGCGCCCGCGAGAACTTGACGCCCATGTGTCCAAGCCCGCCCAGGCCCACGATGCCCACCCTCTTGCCCGGGCCAGCTCCCCAGCGTTTGAGTGGGGAGTATGTCGTGATGCCAGCGCACAGCAAGGGGGCGGCGGCCGCCGGATCAAGGTTCGTCGGCACACGCAGTGTGAAGGCTTCGTCGCACACCACTCGCTGCGAGTAGCCGCCATAGGTCATGCCGCCGCTGTGGGCGTCGGGAGAGTTGTACGTGTACGTCGCGCCATTGAGACAGAATTGCTCCATGTCGCGTTTGCAGCTGTCGCATGTCCGGCAGGAATCGACCATACATCCAACGGCGGCAAGGTCCCCCGGCTTGAAGCGAGACACCGCATCGCCGACGCGCGTCACTCGTCCAAGGATCTCGTGCCCGGGGACGACGGGGTAGGTGGTACCGCCCCATTCGTTGCGGGCAATGTGCAGGTCGCTGTGGCACACGCCACAGAACAGGATCTCGATCTCCACATCGCCGGGCTTGGGGTCGCGACGTTGGATGTCCAACGGCCCCAATGGTGTGGTGGCCGCGTGCGCTGCAAATGCCTTGGTGGCGGTGGGCATGATCGAATCTCCTTGCTGAACTTCAGTAACCGTAGTCCGCCGGGCTGCCGCCCGCTTCGTCGCGTTCGATCCCCTGATACTGCACGACAGTCGCCGCAACGATCGGTCCGCCAACGAGCAGCAATGTCAGCAGCACGGGTGTCCACCACCGCTTCAATCGAGGCAGGATCCATCCAACAAAACCAGCCCCAACGCATGAGGCGATGAGCAACACGGCCGCCACTGGCGATAACAGGTGGATGGCCAGTGTTGAGACGATCAGCATCCACACGCCGATGGTCATCACCACCAGCACGCCGATGCCCCGGAGTGCAAGCCGCCCGCGACTGCCGCCAAGCAACGCCAGCGCGATGGCCGAGGCCGTCAGCACCGCTACCAAAGTGCCGAATTGCCTCGCGCTCACGCTCTGGCCTGAAACAAAGATGAGTGCGGGGATCGGCAGGATCGCCAAAGCCAAGGCAAGCAACGGCAACGGGCGAACCAGCAACGAGCGATCGCCAGCGGCCACCCGATTCACCAAGTACTGCACCAAGAACGCCGGCACGCCGATTATCAGCGCGTCGAGAGCAACCGCCAGCCAGGGCGATGCATCTCCCGCGAGAGGACCGCGAACGCCGTGGCTGATCACACCAGCGCCCAGCACGCACACGGGCATTGCGAACCACCAGCGTCCCGGACCAGCCGCGACAACTGACGAGACAATCACGCCGATACCAACCAGTGCCGGCACACGCCCTGGGATGTTCAAGGGCCACCAGCCCGGATAGGGTTCGAGCCAGCGCATCGAGAGCAGCACGCCTCCGCCGACGGCCAGCGTGGCGATGGCGATCAGTACACGCTCGAAGGCTGTATTCGGGCTTGGATTGCGATCCGTCGGCAGCAGTGGCCCGTGCACAAGGGCGAGCGCCACGCCCGCGACAACGAGCGCGAACGCGGCGATCGCCCCTGGAAGCACGCCGGCGATCAGGGCATCGCGGACTGGATCCACGGGTTACTTCTCGATTGCCTGGATGAACACCGTCATGTCCACCCGATCGCTCAGCACGCCCTCCTGCACATACATCGTCATGCCGAAGTCGCTGCGATTGAAACTGAAGGAGGCCTCAAAGCCCGCCCGCTGCGTGTTGCGAAACGCTCCCTGCCCCGTGGGCGTCAGCGTGGCTGTCACGGGGAGCGTCTTGCCCAGCAGCGTCAGGTCGCCTGTGACTTGCATGGCACCGCCCTGGCCAGCCTTGACGCTGGTGGACTTGAACGTGCTCGTGGGAAACTGCCGTACGTTGAAGAAATCGCCGCTGCGCAGGTGGTCGTCTCGGTTGTTGTTGCCCGTGACAATCTTGGTCGTGTCGATGGTGACCTCAAGCGACGATGCCCCGGGGTTCTGTGTATCGATGGTCATTGTCCCACCGATGCCCGTGAACAGGCCATAGAAGGGTGAAGCGCCGGCGTGGGTGATCTTGAAGACCGCTCCCGAATGCACCGCGTCGACGTCGTAGTTCTTGGCGGCCGAGGCATACGCCACAGGCAACGCCTCGATGCCCGGGCCGCTGCCCTGGTGCGAAGACAAGGACATGACCCCGACAGCCCCAACTCCACCGATTCCCACCAGCCCGACCATGGACAGAACCTTCACGATCTTCATGTTCGCAATCCTTTTGGTTATCTACCGAACAACACGGAGCATACAGGAACATCCGTTCCTTCAGGCGTATTCCGGTTCGTTGCCGGGCTTCCACTTGATCGAGCACCCGATGCTGGGCTTCTGGGGCCATTCGATTTCCTGCCCACTCATCACCGCATCGATGGCAAGCCGCAGGTCGCGACCGGTCACGGGCTCATCGCTACCGGGTCGGCTGCTGTCCAACTGCCCTCGGTAGACCAGATGGAAATTCGCATCAAAGACGTAGAAGTCGGGCGTGCATGAGGCCATGTACGCCTTGGCCACCGACTGGTCCTCATCATACAGATAAGGGAACTCAAAACCATTGGCCTTGGCCACCTCGAGCATCTTCTCCGGAGCATCTCCGGGATGCGTGCTCACGTCGTTGGGCATGATGGCGACGAATCCGAACCCCTTATGCGTACAATCGCGGCCCAGACGGGACAACTCGTCCACAATGTGCTTCACGAACGGGCAGTGATTGCAGATGAACGCCACGACAAGCACCTTACAACCCCGGAAACTCTCCAGGCTGACCAGCGTTCCGGGCTCGGTCCGGCCCGAATAGTCGGGTAGCGAGAAGTCTGGCGCACTCGTGCCCAAGGGCAACATCGTGGATTCGACCGGTGGCATGGAGTTGACTCCGGATAAGGAAATGTTTGGGTTCTGAGTACCTTTCCGAAGGCCTCTCGAAACGAACCAGCATAGAACCTCAGCGTCGTCCAAAGCCAACACACTCGTGCCAACTCTGCCTATAGTTTCGCTCGGAACGCCGGTCCGAGCGTTCCGACGCTGGAAAACCCCAATCTTTGTCGGGCATACGGTTGGCCCGCCGGTTGTGTTGGTTTGCGGGTTCACAGCGACAGACAAGACCGTGGGAGCCGCTCCAACGGCCACCACACAAGGAAGCGCCCTGGGCGGGCCTCGGACCATATACCGCCGGTGACGCTGCAAGGAAGGATCAGATCATGGCCGACACCGACAACACGCTCGTCAAGGATCTTATCGAAGCGGGCATCCACTTCGGGCAGCGTTCCAGTGCTTGGAACCCGAAGATGAATCGCTACATCTACGACCGCCGCAACGGCATCCACATCATCGACATCAAGGAGACCGTCAAGGGCCTGCTTCTGGCCAAGCGTTTCCTCACCAAGGTGGTGGCCGATGGGAAGGACGTGTGCTTCGTTGGCACCAAGCGCCAGGCCAAGGACATCCTTGAGGAGCGTGCCAAGGACGTGGGCATGCACCGCGTGACCGAACGCTGGCTGGGCGGCATGCTGACCAACTTCCGCACGATTCGCACCCGCCTCAAGAGGCTCGAGGAACTCGAAGCCATCGAGCAGGACGACAACTTTGCCAGTTACTCCAAGAAGATGGAGAGCCAACTCCGCCGTGAGATGACCAAGATACGCCGGAATCTCGATGGCGTGCGCGCCATGGACAAACTGCCCGGCGCGCTCGTGGTCATCGATGTGAAGCGTGAGATGACCGCCATCCGTGAGGCTCGCAAGCTGGGCATCCCCACGATCGCCCTCATCGACACCGATGGCGATCCGGACGTGGTGGATATTCCCATCCCCGGCAACGACGACTCGATGCGTTCCATCGACGTGGTAATCCGCGAGTTGTGCAAGGCCATCGCAGATGGCAAGCAAGGACGCTCGCTCAACGTGGCCGCCAGCCAATCGTCCGATGGTGAGGAGGCGGGCCAGCCTCGCCGCCGCAGCCGGCGTGCCCAGTACTCGGCCGATGCGACGAACCCTGTCCGGGATGGCCAGGCCGACGAACCCGCCGCCGCCGCCACCGAGAACTGATCCCCGCCCCACTGCGTCGCACGTACACACCCTGACGGGCCCGATTGGGTCCGATTGAGCCGGAGAAGACCGAGCATGTCACAAGTCGAAGTCAGCGCCAAGGACGTCATGAAACTGCGCCAGAAGACTGGGCTGTCCATGATGGAGTGCAAGAAGGCCCTCGCCGAAGCCGGCGGCGACCAGCAGGCCGCCGAGGACCTGCTGCGTAAGAAGCTCAAGGGCAAGATGGAAACCCGCACCGATCGAGCCGCGGGCGAGGGGCGCATCGGCGTGGCCATCGCGGGCGACAAGGCCGCCATCGTCGAGATCCGGGCCGAGACCGACTTCACCGCTAAGAACGAGAAGTTTGTCTCCATGACCAACGACGTCGCCAGCGCCGCCAAAGACGCGCCCGCCGGCGACGTGCCCTTGCCCGCATCGATGAGCGCAGCGATCGACGAGATCCGCATCACCACCGGCGAGAACATCAGTTACGCACGCGGCAAAGCGCTCCAGGGCGGGATTTTCGCCTCCTACGTGCATCATGATGGCAAAACGGGCGTCCTGCTTCAGGCCGAGGGCACCATCGACCCGGCCGTTCTCAAGGACATCTGCATGCACATCGTGGCCGCCGTACCCGTGCCCCAAGGTGTCAACATCGAAGACATCCCCGCGGATCTGGTCGAGAAGGAACGCAAGTTCCGCCTCGAACAGGCCTTGGAGAGCGGCAAGCCTCAGGAGATCGCCGAGAAGATGGTCGAGGGAGGCATGCGCAAGTTTTACGAAACCCTCGCGCTGGTCGAACAACCCTTCGTCAAGGACCCGGGCGTGAAGATCAGCGATCTGGTCGGTTCCAAGGGCAAACTCGTCCACTTCGAGCGATGGGTCGTGGGCGAGACCAGCGCCTGAACAATCCAAGAGATCGCTCGCGGCCGCTTAGCTACCATCGCCACCATGGCGAACAAACCAACAGAGCAATACACCATACGGGCCAAGGTCTTTGACATTGTCCCGCAGTTCTTTATTCTCGACGAGCAGGGCCAGACCATCGGCTATTGCCGACAGAAGCTCTTCAAATTCAAGGAAGAGCTGATCGTCTACACGGATCGCTCGAAAGAGAAGGAACTGCTTCGGATCAAGGCTCGCAACATCATCGACTTCGCGGCCACGTACGACGTGAAGTTGCCCGACGGCTCGGCCATAGGCTCGCTGCGACGCAAGGGCCTCAAGAGCACGTTCATGCGCGACGAGTACCTGGTCTTCGACGCCGCCAGCAACCAGGTGGCCACCCTCCAGGAGGACAGCACCTGGCGAGCGCTCCTGCGGCGTGGCATCGACTATGCCGCGATGCTCATGCCCCAGAAGTTCATCCTGCGCGATACCGCAGGGCAAGAAGTAGCCATCTTCCGCCAGCACTTCAACCCTTTCGTGCTGCGCATCGGCATCGCCGTCCTGAAAGACGATGAAGTCCTTGATGATCTGATGCTCATCGCCACGGGCGTCCTCGCGGCCGCCATCGAAGGCCGTCAGCGTTGATTCTCATCGCAGCCGCGCAACCAGGACCGACAGCAACGTGAGGTCGGCAGGTGTCACGCCCTCGAGCCGTGATGCCTGTCCGAAGGTGGTCGGTCGGAATCTGTCGAGCGCCTGCCGTGCCTCGGTGCGCAGGCTCGTCATGGCGCGATAGTCCACGTGTGTTGGAATGCGCCGCCGCTCCATCTCCCGTTGCCGTCGCACCTCTCCCGCCTGTCGCTGGATGTATGGTTCGTACCGCACCTCGGCCGACACCGCTCGAAGAACACGCGGGTCGAACGGCTTCCCCGCCGCCATCGCCACGTCTTGTCCGAAGCGGGCATCGTCATAATCAGGACGCCGGAGTGCCTGGGCCATGGGTTGCCCGTCGACACGGGTCTGTGCGATGATGGATCGCAACGACTCGATATCCTGCTGCCTGCTCGCGAACGCCTCGGCCCGTTGTCGACCCAGGTCGGTCGTGTTCAGCAAGCCAAGGGCCATCGCGTGGGGTGTCAGTCGGTCCGGCGCATTATCGCTGCGCAGTTGCAGCCGGTGTTCCGCACGGCTGGTAAACATGCGGTATGGCTCCACGGGGGTTCGCGTCACCAGGTCGTCCATCAGCACACCGATGTACGCCTCGTCGCGCCCCAGCACAAAGTTGGGCTCGCGGCCCATGGCGTCGAGGGCCGCGTTCACGCCCGCGACCAAGCCCTGCGCGGCGGCCTCTTCATAGCCGCTCGTGCCATTGATCTGGCCCGCAAGGTACAGCCCCGCGTATCGCTTCGTGCGACCAGTGGCCTCGATCTGGTGCGGACGCACCATGTCGTATTCCACCGCGTAGCCCCAGCGATACACGTGCGCGTTCTCGCAGCCTGGCATCGTACGCACCACCACTTCCTGGACATCGGCTGGCAGGCTGGTGGCGATGCCGTTGCAATACACCCAATCGCTTTCCAGACTCTCGGGCTCAAGGAAGACCGTGTGTGAGGTCCGCTCGGCAAAGCGATGTACCTTGTCTTCGATGCTCGGGCAATAGCGCGGTCCCGGTGCCAGGTCGCCACGGAACATCGGTGCCCGGTGCAGGTTTGCACGCACGAATTCATGCGCATCTGGGGCCGTGCTCGTCTTGCGGCAGGCCGTTGGCGGCAAGACCGGGAAGCGGTTGGCACGAACCGGCCCCACCGACCAGCCCGTTCCAACCGAGCCGGGAAGTGGCGTCAGCGTGCTGAATGGCTCGGGCATTTCGTCGGGAGGCTGCACGTCGAGCCGATCCCATGCGATGGTGGACTTCTTGAGCCTCGGAGGCGTGCCGGTACGGAGCCGGCCGAGCTCGAAACCCAGGCGTTGCAATTCGGCGGAGATGCCTACCGAAGGGCCCTCGCCAAATCGACCGCCGCTGGTCTTCTGCTCGCCGGTGTGCATGAGCCCGCGCATGAAGGTGCCAGTCGTGAGCACGACCGCACCAGCGCGGATCGTTTCAGGAAACAGTTGAACCTCGCCCGTGCCCGGTCCCAGGCGAACGCCTACCACGCGATCGCCTTCGAGCAGGAACGACTCGACGGCGGCTTCGTAGGACACGATCTCAGGCCGAGCTGCGATCATGCCGCGAATCGCTCGCGCGTAAGCGTGCTTATCGCTCTGCGTCCTGGGGCCACGAACGGCGGGCCCTCGGCTGCGGTTGAGCAGGGCGAAGTTGATGCCCGTGGCATCCGCTGCCAACGCCATGAGCCCGCCCAGAGCGTCGATCTCGTTGACCAACTGCCCCTTGGCAAGTCCTCCGATGGCCGGGTTGCAACTCATCGTGCCGACCGTGTCGGCCCGGAGCGTCACGAGCCCGACCGTGCCCTCGCCACCCAGCATGTTGGCCGCGGCCCATGCGGCCTCCACGCCGGCGTGCCCGCCGCCGATCACAACCACCGCGTGGAAAGGCGTTTCTCCCATAGGCGGCAATGGTACCCGGCTTGGCCTTGGGTTCAGTCCCGGTCCAGGTCCGCGTTGCAGCAATCGGACGGATCGCAGATGCCCGCCACGATGGCCATCTTCACCAGGCAAGGCAGGGTCTTGGCCTGCATCTTGCTCATCACCCGGGAGCGATGCACCTCGATGGTCTTCTCGCTCAGGCCCAGCCGGCTTGCGACCTGCTTGTTGGCATACCCGCCGACGACCATGATCATCACCTCTCGCTCGCGGGGGGTCAGCTTCTCGAGTTTCGCTCGGATCCCCGCGACACTGGCCGTCCGCTTGCGACGGGCTGAGTCCATCTCGATGGCCCGCGACACCTGCTCGAGCAGTTCCTGATCGCGGAAGGGCTTCTCAAGGAAGTCCATCGCACCGCGTTTGAGCGCCTGCACGGCCATGGGGACATCACCATGGCCGCTGATGATGATGATGGGCATCTGCACGCCACGGTTCTTGAGGGTGTCGAGCAGTTCCATCCCGCTCGTGCCCGGCATGCGTACGTCGAGCACCAGGCATCCCGGCATGTCGGGCTCGAACTGTTCGAGGAATGCGTCCGCGTTGTTGTAGGTATCCACGTGCATGCCAACGGATTCGATCAGCCAGCGGAGCGAATCGCGCATCGAAGGATCATCGTCCACCACGTGGACAGTCACGGTCTTGGGCATCGTTCCGTTGTCGGCTTGGACCTGCGTCATAAGGAGCCTCCTTGGCTCTGGGGTTGGGGTTGGCATGGTGGGGAATGGGGCAAGGCGCTCGATTCCAGAAGGGGTAATGCTGGACGCTTGAGCGCCGGCAATCGAAACTCGAAAACGGCCCCGCCCCCGGGCGCATTGCGGGCGGTCAATCGCCCGCCATGCACCTCCGCGATGGTTTTACTGATGGAAAGGCCAAGGCCCATCCCATGACTCTTGGTTGAAAAAAACGGGTTGAACAAACGACTCTCGGCACCCTCGGGAATCCCTTTCCCGTTGTCGATTACCGAGACGCACACGTCCCCATCCCCGTCGGTATATGTCCGCAAGATGACCTGCCCGGGCCTCCAGCCACTGGCGATCACCGAGTCGCCCGCGTTCCGCAGCAGATTCAGTAACACCTGCTGGATCTGCACCTCGTCGGCTCGCACCAGCGGAAGATCCTGGGCATACTCGGCCTTCACGCGGACCTTGCTGGCCTCGGGGCTCGCGCGAAAGAACTGCATCGCCTTGTGGGCCGCGTCGTTCAGAGAAATCGGACAATATTGGCACGATGTACGCGACGCGAAGCCACGCATCCGTTTGATTATGCCACCGGAAAACTCAGCGAGTTCGGCGCACTCGCGAGCCGTTCGGATCAATTGCTCACGATCGATCGTGCCGGCTTCGAGCCGTCGGAGGCAACCATGCATGTAGTTCGAGATCGCGCCGAGCGGTTGATTCAACTCGTGCGCAATCCCGCTGGCCAGTTCACCCAATGAGCTCAAACGCCAGTGATGCACCATCTCATCCAGTTGCTCGCGGTGCCGCTGCTCGGCACGCTTGGATTCGGTCAGCGACTCGTGCGACACAACCGCATACCGTCGACCCCCGTGCTCGAAGCCGGAAGCGCGAACTTGGAACCAACGGCTTTCATCCGGGCTGTCGCACGGATACTCCACGTATGTCGCGGACTGTTGCCCAGCAAGGACCGCGCGGAGCCCAGACCCAACCAATCCTGCTTCCGATATGCCCTCGGAAGAGTCGCAGATACTCAAATAGTTTGAGCCCACGCCTGCACTCTCATCCGCGTAGCCGTTCGAGCGAGCGAATTCTCGCCAGGCGCGGTTCACTGCCACGATGCGGCCATCCTGATCCAGAATGGCTACTTCAGCGGACAATGCATCCAAAGCTCGGACAAGCAGAGCCATCGTCGCGTCCAGTCCCGGCCCTCCGCCCAGCGGCATGCCCTCGAGATCCGGTTCTTGACGGACAGGCACTCGAAGGCACACATATCCAGTCGTTCCGAAGGGGATCACGTCAACCCAGTCTGTTTGGACCATCTCACATTTCAGTCGAGTGGGCTGGGTTTGATCAAATGCTGTCGCAATAGCGGCAATGTCCACGCCGGGGAGACCCAAGTACGAGCAGACATCCTCAAGACATAGTCCTATAACATCGCTGTTGCTGCCACTAATCGCACAGTCGTTCTTCCAAACGAGGACAAGTCGCCTGTGTTCGAACTCTGTGCGGAAGCAGTAAATGGCACAACGGGTATCAGCAGTTAGGGCCTGAATGGCCGATAACATGCCGTGATCGGTAGCCTTTGTGTTGTGTTCAGAATTCATCCGCATACTTGAGATGCTCGGAATCCACTACGGACAAGAAGTATTCGATGGTGTGAAAGTCGAATGGACACAGCGTGTGCGAATGAGTAACCAGTGTCCCGTACAGGTTTATTCTACTAGTCTCCTAGATTCTCAAGGGGCATGCGGGACAACCCGAATTCAGTAACGATGACGAGTCCTCTTCTATATGCCCATGAGTGTCGTCCAGGGCCATGTCGTTTAGGTCCTAAAACTACACTGAACGCTGAAAACCCAATTTTTTACTCCCATTGTGGGAGTTTGTGGGTACACTGCATACACGGAACGGTACCGAGAGATCCGAGAGAACCCAAATACAGAGGAGAGCACACATGCCGATGCATTTCCGTCGT